>CAJXOH010000017.1 GCA_913057895.1 uncultured Bacteroidota bacterium | reverse complement strand
GTGGTGTGGGCTGCGGGTAATGAGGAGAGTAATGAGATGGATAATGGGGCAAGTAGTGAGTGGCGCATTTTACGCCCCGGCGTGATTGGTGCAGACGAGATTGGTGATGTGGCTGGAGTGGTGGTTGCGGGGGTATCCCACCAGGAAGACTATGAAGCACCTGTAAGTCCAGGCACAAAATACCGCCATTACACCCCTAAAGCACAGGTTCGATGGTTGGATGTAGAGACCGCAAAAGCGCTTGAAGAGCTTGGGCAGGAAACCACGCTTCAACTTATCACCCTTACTAAAGAAACAAACCTATGGGCAAAAGCCCTGAAGAAACGAACGAGTACACTTCATCACTTGCACGCTAACTCCGTTCAAGAACTAGCAATGAACCTTTATGACTGGTTCCGATGGGCGGATCATCACCAAAATGAGTGCATTTATATAGAGAGTTTCTCCCCAAAAAGCCCCATTGAGGAGTCTATTTACAACCGAGTCAGCAAGGCGATTTCTACTCCATAGAGCTGCACTCCTAGCCCTTCGCTTCTTTCACTCTTCTGGCCACAAAGTCACCCCATTCATATAAATCCTCATGACGATACATTCCATCGTTATGACCATCGCTCCACGTGATTCGTATCGCATGACGGCCAACAGATTTGAGTGCTTTCATCCGTAATTCGGCCATGAGCCCTGTTGGCTCGACAAAAAAGAGTTCGAGTTCGAATTGCCCCATTTTCTCATGTCCACCGCGACAAGCAACGCATGGGCAATTCTTGCGAAGGCCAAAAAACGGGAGTTCATGAACAACACCGTCGGGCCATTCGATTTGAAGACGTTGCTTGGACTGAAAGACATCTAATTTGGTGGGTTGCATATTCATGAGGTTCGAGTTGCTAGGGTCAGTCCATCGCCAAATGGAAGGATTTGAGTCGAAACGCGAGGATGACGAGCCAAGAGTTGGTTCATATGATCAATGGCTATGGCTTTACGCTGCTGTTTTGCTTCTCGTGATGCATCGGTTGCTGTATTATGCGTAAACGCATCTCCATTGCCTATAGATTCCACATCAAGGACATGGCCATACCATAAGACATTATCAATAACCAAGACCCCACCTGGTCGCAACAACTCCACCAATTGCTCTACATACTCAGGATAATGAGCTTTGTCACCATCCAAATAAATCATATCCCATAACTGAGACGAGAAAAGTCTTGGATCTCGTGCTTGGAGTAAAGACAAAGCATCTCCATCAACAAGCTCAATTATGGATTGGTAAGGTTCGTTGGCGAACGCATCTTGGACCAAGGCACGATATCGTTTGTTCATCTCAATGGTAAGTAGATGAGGAGCATGTTGCTGGGTTGACGTAGCAGAATTCTCAGCTGCGTTCTGCTCCATAGATGCATTCGCTGCCATAGCCTCTGCCATGACCATGGCGGATGTGCCAATGAACGTCCCAATTTCTAAGACTCGTTTTGCTTGCGTCGCACGGACCAAAAATCCCAATAAACCACGCATCATTGGGCCTGAAGCCATATCCACATAGGCTAGGGATGCTGTGGCTTTCTCAACTTGAGATCGTACTGCATCGGATATAGGGGTTGACCATTGTATCGAGTACGATTCGAGTTGCTCCATTCGATCCAATGGTAAGGTGTTGTTTTTGGTTCTTTCCATTACCTTTTGGGAGACTTTATCTATCGGGTTCAGCCCCATTATTATGCCCAAAGCGACAAAAACGTTTCTTCCTGCAAAGGAAAATAGCCTTTTTCTAAAGGTTTTTGGGACATGGGTGCAGTGGATGTTCAAGTTGCGATTTCATCGGGTGGACATTCAACAAGAGTATCGTCCTGTTGATGACCGTGTCACCCTCTATTATGGTAATCATACGTCATGGTGGGATGCATTGATTCCATTATTACTCAATCAGACTCGCCTCAAACAACAAGCACGTGCGATGATGGATTTGGAACAAGTCCAAAAACACCCCTTTTTCCCTCTCATTGGTGTTTTTTCTGTGGATCTAACCGAGCCACGTGGCGCAATACGAAGTCTTCGTTATGCACTTGAGTCGTTTCAAAGACCCCGAGCATCATTATACTTGTACCCAGAAGGCACGCTGCATCATCCACTATCTGATCCATTGATTCATCCATTCAAACCTGGAATGGAATGGATCGTTCGTCAAGCTTATGATGAAGGTATTGCGCTTGACGTTGTTCCCCTTACGATTCATATGCATACCATGAAGTCTCAGCGACAACATTGCGTCATTCATGTTGGACCTGCGCTAGAAGCGCCTGAAACCTTGTCTACAAAAGAGTTCGAGGAAACTCTGCGACGTCAATTAGTCACTGACATTGCTGCCAGAGCCGTCAACCGTGCCGTCGGTGACACGTTCAGCAAGTAAGGTGAGAGAGTTGTTCACCATCTCTACAAATCCTGCTTGAACGTTATACGTTGAGCGTGTCCCAGAAGCGTCCACAACGTGTACATCTCCATGGACAAGTGTAGAGAGAATCGGCGCGTGTCCATGTAATACTTGGAATCGCCCTTTCTCACCAGGAAGTGAAACGCTTTGAACATCTCCTTCGAACGCCTTACCGACAGGCGTCATAATTTTTGCAGAAAAGGTGTCACTTGCCATAGTCTAGGACCTATTGGTTATGCAGCCTCTGCTTCAGCAAGGAGTTTCTCACCTTTGGCAACTGCCTCTTCAATGGTTCCTACAAGGTGGAACGCATTTTCTGGGAGGTGATCAAGTTCGCCATTGAGAATCATCTTGAATCCACGGATGGTATCTTTGATTTGGACATACTTCCCTTCTTGGCCAGTAAACTGCTCTGCTACGAAGAATGGCTGGCTCAAGAATCGCTGTACACGACGGGCACGAGATACAACAAGCTTATCTTCGTCAGAAAGTTCATCCATCCCAAGAATAGCAATAATATCCTGTAGGTCTTTGTACTTCTGCAGAATTTCTTTCACCGCTTGAGCCGTATCGTAATGATCGTCTCCTACCACTTTCGGATCAATAATCCGTGACGTTGAGTCGAGTGGGTCTACCGCTGGATAAATCCCAATCTGGGTCAGAGCACGACTTAATACAGTTGTCGCGTCCAAGTGAGAGAATGTGGTTGCAGGAGCTGGATCGGTCAAATCATCCGCTGGCACATAAATCGCTTGAACAGAGGTAATGGACCCCTTCTTGGTTGAGGTAATTCGCTCTTGAAGATCCCCCATTTCCGTGGCTAGTGTTGGCTGATACCCTACCGCGGATGGCATACGTCCAAGTAGGGCTGATACCTCTGAGCCCGCCTGAGTAAAACGGAAGATGTTATCCACAAACAATAGAATGTCTCGAGAGACTTCGTCACGGAAGTACTCTGCAATTGTAAGACCTGATAGCGCTACACGTGCACGTGCTCCCGGAGGTTCGTTCATCTGACCAAATACAAGTGTCGCCTGAGATGTTTTGAGAGCCTCTGGGTCAAGTTTAGAGAGATCCCACTCTCCTTTTTCCATCGACTCTTTGAAGTCATCACCGTAATTAATAACACCCGATTCAATAAACTCTCGAAGAAGGTCATTTCCTTCACGCGTACGCTCCCCGACTCCTGCAAATACTGAGAGCCCACCGTGTTGCTTGGCGATGTTGTTAATTAACTCCTGAATCAAAACCGTTTTTCCTACACCAGCACCGCCAAAAAGACCAATTTTCCCCCCTTTGGCGTATGGACAAAGAAGATCAATTACCTTAATACCTGTCTCTAGCATCTCAGTAGAGGTTGCGAGCTCTTCATATGAAGGTGCAGGACGGTGGATTGGGTAGCTCTCTTTTCCTTTTGGTGCATCAATACCGTCAATAGGTGCCCCAACCACATTAAACAGTCGACCACGAATCTCTTCACCAATAGGCATTGAGATTGGTTGCCCAGTATCAATCACCTCTGCTTTTCGCACAAGTCCTTCAGTAGCATCCATGGCGATCGTACGGACACGGTTTTCACCAAGATGCTGAGCGACTTCTAACACTAATGTAGAGCCATCCTCTTTGGTAATCGTAAGTGCATTTAAGACTGCGGGTAGTTCACCCTGAGAAAAATCGACATCAACGACAGGTCCAATCACCTGTGCAACGGTCCCTTTATTCATTTGAAGTAACCTAGGTTGGAGAGTTTAATAGGCGCGAAATGTGCCTGAAAAAGATCAAAACAAAGTTCGCTTATTGCCAAAGTTTGTACAAAATGTATAGCATCCAAAGGTAGCATGAGCCCTCTCAAAAATCAATCAAAGTTTCGAAATAGATGGGTGAAAGTAGCATGCGGATGTTGGGTTGCGTATATTAAAAGTTTAGCTTATTCAGGCATTCTGCGGATAAATCATGCGTTCTTGGCACAATTTCCATAGAAACCTGACATTTTAAACGATTTTAGATACGATTCTCGTGACACTAGACCCAACAGCACGCTCTGTAAGTATTGACATGCTCATTGCATTCGATACGGAACAACAACTTGATTTCACGGCTGCGGATGAACTCCCATCTCGGGAACGCTCTCAAGTACGCGAATATGTCCAAAGTGTCCTAAGGCGACGTAGTTACCTCGATTTTTTGGTTGGTGAGTTTAGCAGTATCTCGATGGTGGACATGAGTGCCCCTCTCAAAAATATTTTACGACTCTCTTTCTATGAGATGCTCTATATGGAGCACATTCCAGACTACGCAACCATTAACGAGGCCGTTGAAATTGCGAAGGCAAACCTAGGATCCAAGACGGGTGATCTGGTGAATGCAATGTTACGCCATTTGCAGCGAGATATGGCAACCCTTCCAAAACCTGCGTTTGCTGATCGTAAAAAACTCATTGCAGTGACCTATTCTCATCCAGAATGGTTGGTAGAACGATGGGTGGGTAGATATGGGGAGCGTGATGCATTTGCCTTGATGCAAGCCAATAATCAACGACCGGAGTACACGGTTCGCGTGAATGCACAACGAACATCACCTGAGAATTTCAAGCTGCGTCTTCAGAAAGCTGAAGTTGAATTTGAAGAGTCAGACTGGCTACCGAACTATTACAAAGTGTCTTCGTTACAGCCCATCCTCCAAAAAGGGTTACTTGAAAAAGGACTTTGCCAGGTACAGGATGTCGCTGCTGGAATGGCACCTACGATCTTGGATGCCCAACCAGGAGAGCAAGTGTATGATCTTTGTGCTGCACCTGGAACAAAGTCGATCATGCTCTCTGATATGATGAATGGGGAAGGATCCATTCTGGCAGTGGACCAAGACGCGCGTCGTCTTGAAAAATTGGCTGAAAGTGCCTTGAATTACCATGCCGAAAATATCCGCATTCGTCGCGGGGATGTAACCGAATTGGAGCTTCCACCCGTTAACGGGGTCCTTCTAGACGCTCCTTGTACAGGAACAGGTGTGATTGGCAAACGTGCGGATCTTCGTTGGAGACGAACCCCAGAGGAATTAGCCGCGATTGTTCAATTACAATCCAAACTCCTTGCTCAAGCTGCAACAATGGTTGCCAAAGGTGGACGTCTCGTTTACAGCACATGTTCCCTAGAGCCTGAAGAAAACTGGGAGCAGGTACAAGCATTTTTAGCAAAGCATAAAGGATTTGAATTAGAAAGTTTGGCTGATTATTTGCCAGAAGAGGTTCTAATTGAAGGTGGAAAAGCCTATCAAACCTTCCCACACAAACATGGGTGTGATGGTCATTTCGGAGTGAGACTCATTCGCAAAAGCTAACGGGGTGGTATGAGTCAGGCGTCACCCAAAGGGTTTAACCCAGAATCCATCGCCAAACATTTTGAACCAGGCGCGTCGGAATCCAAGTGGACCACGTACTGGGAATCACAAGGATTTTTCAACTCTACACCTGATGATCGTGAGCCATACACGGTCGTAATTCCCCCACCGAATGTCACAGGTGTGCTCCATATGGGGCATATGTTGAACAATTCCCTTCAGGATGTATTGGTTCGTAAAGCACGCATGCAAGGCTACAACACTTGCTGGGTGCCAGGAACCGATCATGCCAGTATTGCTACAGAAGCAAAGGTTGTCCAAAAACTTCGTGCAGAGGGAATCAAAAAAAGTGATCTCTCACGGGAAGAGTTTTTGGAGAAAGCATGGGATTGGACCCACGAACATGGAGGGGTGATCCTTAGGCAGCTCAAAACGTTGGGAGCCTCTTGTGATTGGACTCGCACACGCTTTACCCTTGATGATGAGATGAGTGAAGCGGTGCTTGCAACCTTTGTTAAATTGTATGATGAGGGGTATATCTATCGTGGCAAGCGAATGGTTCATTGGGACCCCGTTGCTCAAACTGCGCTTTCGGATGAGGAAGTACTTTACAAAGAACAGCAAGGTCAACTTTATCATGTAAATTATCCGTTTGAAGAGGATCCTACCACGTTTTTGACCATCGCAACAACTCGCCCAGAAACTATCATGGCCGATGTTGCAATTGCGATTCACCCTGAAGATCCACGAGCAGCAACATGGGTAGGAAAGCATGTAAGAGTCCCATTAACAGAGCGTTTGGTACCTATCATTGCTGATGAGTATGTAGACCCAGAGTTTGGAACAGGATGCCTAAAAATCACTCCCGCTCATGACCCCAATGATTATGAAATTGGGCAGCGACATAACCTACCCATCCTCGATATTCTCTCAGAAACGGGTCACATCCAACTCGAGGGATCCCCTTTTGATGGGTTAGATCGATTTGAGGCAAGAAAAGCAGTTGTCAAAGCGCTGGACGCTGATGGTTTATTGGCTAAAACAGAAGAGTTAGTCAATCAGGTGGGCACATCAGAGCGAACAGGTGCGGTGATTGAACCACGGCTTTCGCTGCAGTGGTTTTGTCGGATGGAAGAACTGGCAAAGCCAGCCATTAAGGCAGTAAAAGATGGAGAGATACGCTTCCATCCAGGCAAGTTTGAGAATACCTATTTCCACTGGATGGAAAATATTCGTGACTGGTGTATTTCAAGACAGCTTTGGTGGGGACATCGAATTCCAGCCTGGACGGTTGAGGGAGATGATGCGGTGTTTGTCGCTCGTACAGCCGAAGAAGCATTGAGTAAGGCCCAGGCTTCGCACCCTAAAGGCGAGACACTCACAATCATGGATCTAAAGCAGGATGAAGATGTTCTGGATACATGGTTTAGTTCTTGGTTATGGCCTATATCTGTCTTTGATGGAGTTACGCAACCCGATAATCAGGATATCGCCTACTATTACCCAACACAACATCTAGTGACAGCCCCTGAGATTCTCTTCTTTTGGGTTGCACGAATGATAATGGCAGGGTACTATCTCAAAGGTGAGGCTCCGTTTACAGACGTTGTTCTTCATGGAATTGTTCGCGATAAAAAGCGACAGAAAATGAGCAAATCCCTGGGCAATTCCCCCGATCCATTGGATTTAATTACTCAATTTGGTGCAGACGGAACCCGTTTTGGGATGATTTTTTCCACACCATCGGGTAACGACATTCTCTTTGATGAAGCATTATGCGAGCAGGGTCGAAACTTTGCCAACAAACTTTGGAATGCGTTTCGATTCCTAATGCTCAAGCGCCCTACGGAGGCTGATACATCGACCATCAAACTCGATTTGCAACCTGAGAGCCTTGTAGATCAATACATGCTTGAGCGGTTACGCCAAACTGTGCGGAATGTACACCAAGCGTTTGGGGATGCCAGACTTAATGACGCACTCCATGAAATCTACACTCTCCTATGGGATGATTATTGCGATTGGTATATCGAAGTGCTTAAACCTACTGACTTTGAAGCACCCATCGACCCTGAGCAATGGGTTCGTGCGATGGGAACCTTTGAGGCCATGATTCGAATGCTCCACCCTTACATGCCCTTCATCACTGAAGAGTTATGGCAAACCATGCAGCCAAGAGATGAAGGCGACGCTTGTACAATTCAGCCCTATCCTACCCAGGAGGAAGTGGGTGAACCCACCTCATCCACTATTGTTACCGATTTTGGCAGAGTACAAGAACTCATCACGTTTATCCGTAATACCCGAGCAAGCCTAGGACTTTCACCAAAGCACCCACTTCACATCGTTTTGCAAACGTCTGACAAACCTTCCGAAGAATTTTGGATGGCTCAGCAGCCTCTTATTGAAAAGCTTGGCTTTGAGTGTACACTCTCTGCAAAAACCGATATCGCTAAACCTGCATCAAGCCGAAGTACATTAATTGGCGAAGAGCGCTGCTTTATTCCGCTAGAAGGAATCATTGATATTGATGCTGAAGTAGATCGTCTCCAAAAAGAAATACAACGGTTGGAAGGATTTCAAAAGGGTATTCAGAAAAAACTAGAGAACCCAAAATTTGTCGAGTCCGCTCCAGAGGATGTCGTGGCTAAAGAGCGCAAAAAGTTGGATGATTCTTCTCAGTCCTTAGAATCATACCGTACGATGTTGGAAGAACTACGCGCTTGATCATTGCCAATCAATTCTATGATGACAGATTCCTCCGCTGGCCCAAACTTTTTAACAGAGCTAAATGAGCCCCAGCGAAAAGCTGTCACCCATACTGAAGGTCCTCTGCTAATTATTGCAGGCGCTGGAAGTGGGAAGACCCGTGTTCTAACCTATCGGATTGCTTACATACTGGAACAAGAACTTGCGGCACCTGAACAAATACTTGCACTCACATTTACGAACAAGGCAGCTCGTGAGATGTTGAGTAGAATCTCGTCCTTGGTTCCTCAGCGAGCAAATCGTCTCTGGATGGGTACATTTCATAGCATTTTTGCCAAAATCATGCGGTTGGAGGGTGAAGCCATTGGATACACCAAGCAGTTTAGTATTTATGATACCTCCGATTCTGAAGCGGTTATCAAACGAATCCTCACGGAGCTCAACCATGATCCAAAGCTGGTTCGGCCTCGTGCGATTCAACGCAGGATTTCGGACGCAAAAAATCAACTCATTACGCCTGAGGTGTATCAACAAAAGCATGCTCGGAGTACCTTAGATGAGATTACCCAGCAGGTATATGCGCGTTATGAGCAACGCTTGTTGGCGGGTAATGCAATGGATTTTGATGATTTACTTGTAAAGCCCATCAAGTTATTCCAAGAGCGAGGGGATATCCTGGAGAAGTACAAAATGTTGTTTAAGTACATCCTGATTGATGAGTATCAGGATACAAATCACGCACAGTATACCGTGACGAAGATGTTGGCAGGGCGCAAAGCCAATATTTGTGTTGTGGGGGATGATGCGCAGAGCATCTACGCGTTTCGGGGAGCAGATATTCGCAATATCCTAGACTTCAAAAATGATTATGCCGATGCTCAAGAAATCCCCTTGGAGCAAAATTATCGCTCGACGAAGCATATTCTCTCATGTGCAGATTCTATCATCAAGCATAACAAAAAACAGCTACCCAAAACCCTCTGGACGGCCAATCAAGAGGGAGAAGCTGTGGTGCTGATGGAGCACGTAAACGAGCGAGAGGAAGCAATGCGAGTCGCTCAAAAAATTGAAGATCTGCATGTACGATTTGGCTTTTCGTACAATGAATTTGCCATTTTGTACCGGACAAATGCCCAATCACGTGTCTTTGAGGAGTCTCTTCGGCGACAGGGTCTGCCCTATCAATTGGTTGGAGGACTTTCATTTTATCAACGCAAGGAGATTAAAGATGTCGTTGCCTATCTAACCCTACTTGTGAACCCGCGTGATGAACAGTCACTACTGCGTATTATTAATGAGCCAAGTCGTGGAATTGGGGCGAAAACGCTACAACAATTACTCGATCAAAGTAGACAAAGTGGACATGCTCTGTGGGATGTACTTGGACATGTAGGGACTCCCCAAAGCCCCACCCTTCCCAAACCTGCCATTCCAAGAATCCAGGCGTTTCGAGCCATGATTCAGGAACTTCAACGTGAGCTAGAACAAGGAGCTCATCTAGTCGATGTTTCTCGTAAGGTTTTGGAGGCTAGTGGATACATCAAAGCACTGATTGAAGAAGGTTCACATGAGTCACTTACTAGACGTGACAACATCATAGAACTTCAAAACGCGATGGCGTTTTATCAAGAGCAAAATCCTAATGGGTCTTTGGCATCGTTTCTACAGGAGATCTCGTTAATCACCGATACGGATAAGTATGACGAAAATAAGCCAGCCATTACCCTGATGACTGTGCATGCGTCGAAGGGCTTGGAATTCCCTGTGGTGTTCATAGTAGGGCTTGAAGAAGAGTTATTTCCGATGGGTGCTCGCGAAGGTGAAGAACAAAACCTCGAAGAGGAACGCAGATTATTTTATGTAGCGATCACACGAGCTGAATCAAGGTTGTTTTTTAGCACCTGCAAGATGCGGTATCGATTTGGGGATGAGACGGTTCAATTGCGTTCCCGATTCTTGGATGAGGTAAATCCTGGCGTTGTACAGACTGAATCAGGAGCTACGATTAAGCAAAAAAAAGATCGGTTTGAGTTAACGGTGGAACATGATGCATCAAGTGATGATGCAACAGGGTTTGGGGGAGACTCTAGAGTCAGATCTCGAGTCGGGCACAAACCTGGATCCAGCCACAACTCTCCCTCTTTAGCTGACCTCCCACCAGATTTGCGTGTATCTGGAGCCAAGCCTAAATCTTCACGGAATCAAGGCCTTCATGTGGAGTATGATAACCCGTCAGACGCTGGATCGACAACAGCGGGTATGTCAGCTGGTGGAGGTGATCCATTCTATGCTGGAGCGGTTGTAAAACATCCTGCCTTTGGTGTTGGCAAAATCCTTTCCCGTTCAGGAACGGGCTCTGAAGTTCGTGTGGTTGTATTTTTTCAGCACAGAGGTCAGAAAACGCTACTTCTACGAGCAGCCAAATTGACTTTGGTAGATGACGATATGTCATAGTGTCATGCGATACGGTGCTTTGGCGTACCGTTTGCATAACTCTAGGGACAAACCACAGATTATGATCGATATAAAAACACCCTGGACCGTCCAATTGGATGGATCTGAAGACGACTTTAACGACTTTGAGCAGGCTATCCCATTATTGAGTGAGGAGGAGGAGCGTGTTCTCTCCGAATCCAAGGTTCCCGAGAACCTGCCCATTCTACCACTTAAAAATACAGTCTTATTCCCTGGCGTAGTGGTTCCAATTACGGTGGGAAGAGATAAATCGTTGGCGCTTGTGAAGGAAGCCTACGAAAGTGACAAGATTATCGGCGTTGTTTCTCAAAAGGATGAGAACAAGGAAGACCCCTCTGAGGACGATTTGTACCGTACTGGTACAGCAGCTCAGATTATGAAGCTCATCAAGATGCCTGATGGAAGCAAGAGTATTGTGATCCAAGGAACAAGTGTCATCCATCTAGATAGGGTGACCCAAAAAGAGCCTTATTACAGAGCTGATGTCTCAAGTGTGAGCCAAGACATGGACCTCACTGGTGTTGAATTGGATGCTGCCATTCGCTCAGTAAAAGAAGCAGCGACCAAAATTGTGAATCTTTCCCCCAACATCCCTTCTGAAGCAGCGATTGCGATTAATAATATCTCAAGCCCTTCCTTTTTGCTCAATTTCATCTCGTCTAATCTTCAGGTTGGCCTAGATGAAAAACAGGGATTGCTAGAGCTACCATCCTTCTCCAAACGAATGGAAAAGGTCATGGAGCATCTCAACAAAGAACTCCAAGTGTTGAGCCTCAGTGAAGAGATTCGTAGTAAAGTCAAAACTGAGATTGATGATCAGCAGCGTGATTTTTACTTACGCCAGCAACTCAAGGCCATCCAAGAAGCGTTGGGCGAAGATTCAGAACAACAGGAAGTCGTAAAGCTTCGTGAGCGCCTCAAGGAGAAACAAGGGTTGCCGGATTCTGCTCGTGAAATTGCTGAGAAGGAGCTTCAACGCTTAGAAATGACCCCTAGTGCTTCGCCAAATTATGGTGTGACACACAATTATATAGAGTGGATTCTAGACCTGCCTTGGGAAGATTATTCTAAGGATTCCATTGACTTGAAGCAGTCTCAAAAAGTGCTTGATGAGGATCATTATGGACTTGAAAAGGTCAAAAAACGGATTATTGAGTATCTGGCGGTATTGAAGCTCAAACAAGACATGAAAGCACCTATTTTGTGTTTTTATGGCCCTCCTGGCGTTGGGAAAACGTCATTAGGAAAGTCGATTGCCCGATCCTTGAATCGTGAGTTTGAGCGGTTCTCATTGGGTGGAATACATGATGAAGCAGAAATCCGTGGCCACCGTAAAACCTACATAGGAGCTATGCCTGGACGTATTCTTCGAGCCATGAAAAAAGCTGGGAAAGGGAATCCTGTTTTAATGTTGGATGAGATTGATAAAGTGGGTGCTGATTTCCGTGGAGACCCAACTTCTGCACTCTTGGAGGTGTTGGATCCAGAGCAAAACAACACGTTTAGTGATAATTACCTGGAGTTAGATTATGATTTGAGCAAGGTAATGTTCATTGCCACAGCAAACTCATTAGACACCATCCCTGCCCCACTTCGAGATCGAATGGAGATTATCCAGTTAAGCGGATATACACTCGAAGAAAAACTAGAAATCGCTCGCAAGTATCTGATTCCGAAGCAAATAAAGGAGAATGGACTTACAAAGTCACAGATCAAGATTACTCCAGCAGCTGTTGGACGAGTCATAGATCAGTATACCCGTGAATCTGGGGTACGAAACCTAGAACGTGAGATGGGGTCACTGTGTCGTCATGTGGCTGCCAAAATTGCCAGCGATGAGATCCAAAAAATGACGATTGGACTCAAAGAGGTAGAGGAGATTCTAGGGAAGCAAAAATATTTCTCAGATATCGCGGAGCGTACTCGTGTACCTGGGGTTTCTACAGGCCTTGCATGGACACCGTTTGGGGGTGATATTCTTTTCATAGAAGCGAGTGTGAGTCGAGGCAATGGAAAACTCAATATCACAGGTCAGCTTGGTGATGTCATGAAAGAATCAGCGATGCTTGCCCTCTCCTATCTGAAGGCTCATGCCAAAAAGTTTGGAATCCCTGAGCACGCCTTTACCAAATGGGATCTACATATCCATGTGCCCGCAGGTGCAATACCTAAAGATGGGCCTTCTGCAGGAGTTGCATTAATGAGTGCTATTGCCTCCATTTTTACACAGCGCAAGGTCAAAGGAACCATTGCAATGACAGGTGAGATTACCCTTCGAGGTCTCGTACTTCCTGTGGGTGGAATCAAAGAAAAAGTGTTGGCGGCGAAGCGTGCAGGGATCAAACATGTCTACCTCCCCAAGAAAAATGAGAAAGATGTCTCAGAAATCGAATCTGAGGTGATTGGCGACCTGAACATTGACTATCTTGAGCGTATGGACCCTTTGCTTGATCTTGTGCTAGAGCCCAAAGCTGTGCAAGACCCTCAGGCTTTTTTCCATGTGGAAGAAGAGACCAATCAGAAGAAAGATGGTGCTGGGAAAGGTAGAGCCAAAAAAGTCAACGCTACGTAGGATATTTAAGCGTAAGGTAGGCTAGCGTAAGGCAGACAAAGCGCGTCCATGAGTTGTATGAATCGTAACATAGTCATGTCGCATGGAAGAGCTTCATAAACAGGTTTCCCCCTCCAGCAAAGCAATCGCAGATGCAGAGGAGATTGAAGAGGGACTACATAAGGGAATAGTAGTTGAGTCGACAGGGAGTTGGACTCAAGTGAAACTGGACGACGGCTCTGTAGTCTCTAGCCGATTACCAGGACGTCAACGATTGGAGGATTCAGATTATGCTCATCCCATCGCTGTAGGTGATTGGGTCAAGATCCACCTAGAAAGCGATGGCAGTGGAATGATTCAGTATACCTACCCACGCAAAAATGGCCTACCAAGACAGTCGACGCATACACGTCGCCAATCTCAATTACTTCTAGCAAATCTTGACTTCTTATGGCTTGTGCAATCTGCGCGACAGCCAAGGGTAAATACTCGATTCATTGATCGATGCCTCGTGGCATGTGATGCGTATGATATTCCAGCAGGAATACTCATTAATAAAATAGATTTAGCACGAAGGACAGATAAAGTTCATCTGCAGCGCGTGATCGATATTTATGCGGAGATAGGTGTACCAACACATACGTGCTCTGTCTTGAATGAGGAAGGCTTAGAGCCCATAAAAGAACAAATGGGAGGCAAAGTATCTGCCTTTTTTGGTCCCTCTGGTGTTGGAAAAACAAGCCTTCTTAATGCATTGGATCCATCACTTGAGCTCAATACGGCCCCAATATCTGCCTCAACGGGTAAAGGGACACACACAACAACCTATGCACTCATGGTAGAACCGGAAGGGTATCCAGACGGGACAATGATCGCCGATACTCCAGGAATACGTGAATTAGGTCTTGTAGGTATTTCCCTGGAGGAACTTTCCCATTATTTCCCAGAAATGACCGACGCACGCTCTAAGTGTAAATACAGCGACTGCAGTCACCTCCATGAGCCAGGTTGTGGTATCCAAGAAGCGGTAAAACGTGGATCCATCACCCAAGAACGTTATGATAGCTATCAGGCGATATATGACTCACTCAAAGTACCAGAAGAGTACTGAGTGATGATATGGCGTAACTAGTGTGCGAAACGGAGCTAGTGTGCGTTAAGCCAATTTTCGGCAAGTCCCATTTCTACCGCTAATGGCACCGAAAGCTCCATTGCAGACTCCATCGCTTGTTGAATCTTCGGTGGTATGGTCGTCGCTTCGGATTCGTGAATTTCAAACACAAGCTCATCATGAACTTGCAAGAGCATCCTAGACTTCCATCCTTCGTTCTCCGCTAAGTCTTGGATTTGAATCATTGCCAGCTTAATAATATCGGCTGCTGTTCCCTGAATTGGCATATTAATGGCCGTTCTTTCTGCAAATCCTCGTCGAGCAAAATTGCTTGAATCGATGTCAGGAATCCATCGCTTCCGTCCTGACAGGGTTGTCACAAAACGATGCTCTTTAGCCTGAGCAATTGTCTGCTCCATATAGGCCTTGATTCCTGGAAATCGTTCAAAATAGGTGTCGATCATCTCCTTGCCTTCACCATTCGAAATCCCTAGACGTGAAGCAAGTCCATATGCACTTACCCCATATGGAATCCCGAAATTCACTTCTTTGGCTTTACGGCGTTGATCAGACGTAACTTCTTCCTGCGGCCCTAATCCAAAGATTTCACGAGCCGTTCGAGCGTGAATATCCTCCCCTTTTTGGAACGCCTCAATCATAGCCTCATCTTTGGCAATGGATGCAATTACACGAAGTTCCACTTGAGAATAGTCGGCCGCCAAGAGTTGATACCCAGGCGCTGGAATAAATGCTTTGCGAATCTCACGACCCCTTTCTGTTCGAATGGGGATATTCTGAAGATTGGGATTTGACGAGGAGAGTCGTCCCGTGGCTGCGACTACCTGATTATAACTAGTATGAACTCGGCCAGTATCAGGATGTTGTAGCTCAGGAAGCGCGTCTACGTATGTCGATTTAAGTTTTGCAGTCGCTCGATACTCCAACACTTTCGCAGGAAGATCATGCACCTCTGCCAGTCCTACCAACACCTCTTCAGAGGTTGAAACTTTCCCCGTTTTAGTCTTTTTACCCACCGGAAGACCTAGATCTGTAAAGAGCACTTCACCCAATTGCTTTGGTGACTGTATCGAAAACTCACGGCCTGCAAGGCTATAAATCTCCTTTTCCAAACGGTTTAAGTCTGATTCAAGCTCCTTAGAAAAGGTTGACAGCATACTCATATCAACTTGCACCCCATGATTTTCCATAGCTCCAAGCACATGGATTAATGGGAAATCAAGCTCTTCAACCACGTTGGTTAATCCCTCTGTCTCAAGTTCCTTGACAAGGAGTTGATAGAGTTGAAACGTGATATCGGCATCTTCACACGCATAGTCACATATATCTGCCGGAGGTAGATCAGCCATCGACTTCTGTGACTTTCCTGAACCAATTAATGATTCAATGGAGATCGTTTGCACGCCAAGGTAGCTTTGAGCAAGCGCATCCATTGAAAGCTTCTGACTTGAATTGAGCACGTAGGCAGCCACCATGGTATCAAAAATGGCACCCTTTCGTTCAAGACCGGCTCTTCGTAAGACGGTGTCATCAAACTTTGCATTTTGAGCAATCCAAAGACGATCTGGATCTTCAAATAGAGGTTCTAGACGAGTTCTCACTTCAGCCCAGTCTAATCCTTCATCCACATTCACAGGGATATAATATGCTTGCCCAGGTGTTGCCGCTAAAGCTATCCCCACAAGCATCGCCTGCATGGGGTCTGCACTACTCGTTTCCGTATCGTAGCAGACCTTCATCGACGTTGAAAGTGTTTTAACAAGGCGATCCACCCCCTCAAGCGAATTGACTAGTGTGTAAGATCGTGGAGGTGTGTCAAAGAGGCTCGATTGCTTGGCTTCAGAGGCTGATGCTGTGTCCGTAGATTGAGTGGCGGTAGACTCGTTTGATGTTGAGTCAGTAACGGTAGCTACTGAACCAGAACCATCCGCGCTAGACTTTGTCGTCGAATCGACTCCATCAACACTGTACTTTGCTGAAAGAGTCCGGAAGTTCATCCGCTCAAAAAATGCTGCCAACGCTTGTTGATCTGCAACCCCTTGATAGCTTAACTCCTTCCATGAGGGAATACCTGGGACCTCAAGATGAATAGTCACCATCTCTTGTGCACGCTTGGCTTGATCAGCGTACTCTAGCAATCCTTCACGAGCGCGTTTTGCTTTTACATTGGCTGCATTCTCCAATAAAGCGTCAAGTGAGCCATACTCATTGATAAGGGCTGGAGCTCCTTTCTTTCCAATTCCAGGAACTCCAGGGATATTATCGCTGGTGTCACCAATAAGTGCTAAAACATCAATCACTTTTTCAGGTTCCACACCAAAATAATCATGGACACCCTGCCGATCGATCGTGATAAATCCCCCCTTTGCATTGTCCGGTTTAATCATCCAAATATGATCCCTGACCAATTGCATGTAATCTTTGTCTGGGGTCACTAGATACACATCTGCATCGGCAGCTTCTGCTTTGGATGCTAACGTGCCGAGAATGTCGTCTGCCTCATACCCATCCAGTTCAAGATTGTGAACACCCCACGCAGCCATCATCTCTTTAATGAGAGGGATTCCAACGCGAAGCTCATCGGGCTGTGGAGGGCGATTGGCCTTATACTCAGCATCCATTTCATGACGAAAGGTTGGCGCATGAGTATCCCAAGCCACAGCAAGGTGACTCGGTTTGTGCTCATTCATAAGTCGTTCAACCGTGTTGGCAAATCCCATGATCGGTCCTGTAGGGATTCCTTCACTATTTCTTAGGTTCGCATTAATAAACGCGAAATGAGCACGGTAGGCTAGTGCCATTCCATCGAGTAGATAGACAACAGCTCGACTCATACACCAGCGTCCTTTTGTGAAGATCGATGGGCAAGAATTGCCTCATATATCGCATTGGCAGAGAGCCCAAATTTCTCAAAAAGGACCTCAGCCGGTGCCGATGCTCCAAAATGATCCAATCCAAAGGAAAGACCCTGCTCACCCACCCAGTTTTTCCATCCAAACGTAGATCCCGCTTCAATGGATACAACAAGGTGTCCATCGGCTTGTGGGATTACCGAGTGTTGATACGTCTCAGATTGATGATCAAATAACTCCCAACTTGGCATACTCACCACTCGTGTAGAAACTGACGACTCTTCAAGCAGCTGAGCAACCTCTGTGGCAACTGCAAGCTCAGAGCCCGTTGCGCAAATGGTCACATCAGGAACGGCCACTCCTTGAACCTCATGTTCCACTGATCCATGCTTGAGTATATATGCACCTTTTGTTGTATGACTTGCTGACGCAAAGACACTACGATCGAGTGTGGGTATATTTTGACGAGTTAACATCAACAAAGTGGGTCCATCCTGACGCTTTAATGCGACTTTCCATGCTTCTGCAACCTCATTTGCATCTCCAGGTCTAAGCACACATACATTTGGCATTGCACGAAGGCTTGCGAGGTGCTCAATCGGTTGATGTGTTGGGCCATCCTCACCAAGCCCAATACTATCATGGGTGAACACATAAATCGCAGGAATATGTGACAGTGCAGCCAATCGAATGGCAGGACGACAATAATCAGAGAATACCATAAACGTACCCCCAAATGGCCTTACTCCTCCATGTAAAGCCATCCCATTCATGGCAGCACCCATTGCATGCTCCCTTACTCCGTAATGAATATTGCGACCTGCGTAATTGGTGGAAGAGAATATCCCTTCGTCGTCCATAAAGGTATTATTACTACCCGTTAAATCGGCTGACCCTCCCACTAATTCAGGGACAACTTCCTTGAGTTGTTGCAACACAGCCCCTGATGACTTGCGCGAGGCCATACCCTTGGCATCCGTCGGAAAAGGCTTAATTGCAGCATCAAGAACATCGTCGGTTGGAAGCTCACCAGCCATTCGTCGTTCAAGCTCTTGAGATAGCTCAGGAAAGGCTTCACGATAGGCATCCAAACGATCCAACCACCCTTCATGGGCTTCATTACCTCGCTCGGTGGCTTGACCCATTGCATCAGTAACCTCTACAGGCACGTCGAACGTTTTGGATGGATCCAAACCTAGTGCTTTCTTTGTGGCTGCCACTTCTTCTTCACCTAGAGGAGCACCATGAGAGGATTCAGAATCCTGTTTATTGGGGCTGCCAAATCCAATATGGGTACGGCAAACCACAAGTGAGGGTTGATCCTCTACAGATTTCGCTTTGGCAATGGCTTGATCAACCGCTTCACGATCATGACCATCCACCTCAATCACATGCCACCCATAGGATGTAAATCGCGTAGCCACATCTTCTGTAAATGAAAGATCCGTAGATCCATCGATAGAGATTCGATTGGCGTCATACAAGTAAATGAGTTTACCCAATTTCATGTGCCCCGCCATGGAGGCTGCCTCATGAGAAACACCTTCCATCAAATCACCATCACTAACGATCGCATAGGTATGATGGTCAATAATTTGGTGTCCTTCCCGATTGAATCGAGCAGCGAGATGAGCTTCTGCCATGGCCATTCCAACTCCCGTGGCAAAGCCCTGTCCCAAAGGACCTGTTGTCGTTTCAACCCCTGCCGTGAGCCCCACTTCTGGATGACCAGGCGTGATGCTATCCCATTGACGAAAAGCCTTGAGATCATCGAGTGATACATCATACCCTGTAAGATGCAATAAACTGTATAGCAGCATCGATCCATGTCCAGCTGAGAGTACAAATCGGTCGCGATTAAACCAATTTGGCTGATGTGGATGGTGTGAAAGATGTTGGGTCCATAAAACATAAGCTGCATCAGCCATCCCCATTGGCATGCCGGGGTGTCCTGAATTCGCCTGTTGTACGGCATCCATACTGAGTGCACGGATGGTGTTTACGCAGAGGTCGTCAACAGATGAGGTCATAGAAAAAGATGAGTAAGAGCAGTGTGCAAAAAAAAACGACGGACCTGAAAATCAAGCCCGTCGTTAAAGTACAAAAACCGTGGGTGAGTTAGGAGCCCGAAGTCCCTGGGCATTTCAGCTCAAACTGCATTTTATGATTCGCGGGATCACGGAAATCACCATAGCTAGCGTTTTTCATGGCTGAACATGCAGCCTCTTTGTTGTTTTGCATTTGATAGGCAAACCCAAGCTCAAAGTAGATTTTAGCCTTGTCAGCTACACCTCCTGATTCTAAATCAAGTGCTCTTTGTGCATTGGTGATAGCATCATTGTAAAGGCTTCGTTTGTTGTATGCTTCGGCTAGACGATAAAATACATCAGCCTCATCTGTTTCATACCCAGCTGCGCGGGTTAAGTAGTCAATCCCTTGTGTAAGCTGATTGTCCTGTACCGCCTGCGCTCCTGCAAAAAGTAGCGTTTGTACTGCTTGATCAGTCGCACGACTGCTCACCTGGCCCTGGCCATACATATCGGCAAGTGTGATCGCTTGATCAAACATCGCAACAATATCTGATGTAGCCAATCCTTGTTTTCTCATAACCATCGCTTTCTGGAAATATGCTTGCGCATAGTTAGAGTTTGCAGCAATTGCCTGATCTAAGGTTGCTGAAGAACCTTCAAAATCTTCCTGTCGGAATTGAACTAGTGACTTCACATAGTAAAGCTGTGGAATATTGTTCGCCATTTGAGCCGCAATAGACGATTCACCGTACTCCGTAGCAGCCGATTGTGCTTCTTTAAACGCCTCAATAGCAGCATCAATCGTTTCTAGAGACTGATTTGCTTGGAACGCTTTGTACGCTTCACTTGCCTTGGCAGAGTAAATCCGAGGTAGTTGACCTACCACCAACTCTTGGATATCTGATAAACCTGCCTCTTCTGCATCTTCATAGACATCTTCAAATTCTTCAATGGCATCTTCATAATTGCCAGAAGTTGCTTTTTCTTGGGCTGCATTGTAGGCATTTGTGATTTCCGTACGAGCATCTTGTGCTAGTGCTGTAGAGCTTGCGACAAGCAAGAAGAGTAATAATGATGAAAGACCTTTTAGGGTACGTTTCATGAGAAAAAAGGGTTTAATTCATGTTTTACAAAGCATATAAACTATTCAATCATGATGTTTTATCCTAAATGCCGTGGTAAAAAATAATACACGCTAGAGATTTGTATGCACAGATTCATGCGTGTAGTACGACAGTATGTGATTCATAGCATCATCAACTGAATCTGTTAGAAAGAATAGCGATGCATCTTGCTCAGTAATCATACCAAGAGAAAGTACTCTTTCCTCCAACCATGTAACTAGTCCTTGCCAATACTCCGTTCCCATGAGTACAATTGGTAGATGTGGGATTTTTTTGGTCGAAATCAGTGTCAGGCATTCAAATAGCTCATCGAGTGTTCCAAACCCACCTGGGAATACAACAAAGGCTTTGGCGTACTTGATAAACATAAGTTTTCGAACAAAGAAGTAATCAAACACAATTTCATGCTCTTTTTGAACGTAGGGATTTGTGCCTTGTTCATGTGGAAGCTCAATCGATAAACCAACGGACGCACCGCCTCCAGCGACCGCTCCCATGTTTCCTGCTTCCATCACTCCCGGACCTCCGCCTGTAATCACGCCAAATCCACTTTCGGCAATACGCTGAGCCATCTCTCTTGCTAAGTCTATATTGGGGTGATCTTTGGTTAGTCTTGAGGACCCAAACAGTGACACACACGGGCCAATTTTTGACATTTTATTATATCCCTCTACTAATTCACCCATTATTTTGAACACACTCCAGAGATCATCCGTAGGATTATCATCGAAACGAAACCGTTCGTGGTGTTTATGGTCCTGGGCTGAGGAGGGTGTGGTCATCTCTATTTTCGTTGGAGTGTAAGGGTAATAGATGGAATTTGTTGGGGTATTGCACTAAATGTCGTTGGTGAATCATAGGGGGGCATAACCTGAGTAGGACTCATGGGCTGAAACGTAGGAGTAATGGACGCTTGAAGATTGTCACTTACGTCAAAGGTTGCCATATGCGCATAGACATAAGAATCAACAACATTGAGCCCCCACACCAGCACGATTGACAAGATGGCTAAGTCACGTCTGTTTCGAGTCTGGTCTCGAAGCTGCTGAACTTGCCCTAGGTTTGCGGACTCTGGAATGGAGCTTGGTGTGGGTCCAAATTTGAAATCAGACTCTGCTCCATACGCGATGTTATACGCAGCCGCACGGTAATCGTGATAATCCTTCGTTAGTTGTGATGTAAGAAGCGCTGAACCGGTAAATAATCCAGCAAAAAGTGGCACTTTCCAGGCCTGCGAATTGGTCACTTGCCCCCATCCTGGAAGAATCATCGACCGACGCATGACCTGTTTGGGAGTTAATCCTGAGGGTTCAGCCTCAAAGGTTTGGAAAAGTCTAGTTGTATCGAGTAGTTGTGCGTCTGTGGTAGACTGTGCATTTGTAGCCTGTGCATTAGAAGACTGCGCGCTAACAGACTGTGCATTAACAGTCCCTGAAAAACTCATTAGCAAGGCGGCACAACCAAACCCAAACGATAGAAACCATAGTTTTGGGTGAATCTTTGAAACGAATCGCCGAGCCATGCCCATTACGATGATTCTATTCGAAGCGCCTCTAACATACGTTCTAAATCTTCGTCGCTGTAGTACTCGATTCGAACAACCCCACCCTCTTTTTTGGGCCTCAAGGTTACTCGTGTGCCAAACGCACTAGAGAACTGCTTTTCAAATTCTTGAGCAAACGGAGACAACGTCGATTTCTTGACGGTTGGCTGAAATTGTCTCTTTTTTTCTTGTGTCTTTGCCCATGCTTCAATCTCACGAACAGACCATCCTTCTTCGGAGATTTTCTCAATAATAGAGGCCATCACTTGCTCATTCTTTAGCAAGATAAGCGCCCTTGCATGTCCCGTAGAAATCTTGCCCTCTTTTAAAGCGGTCTGAACAACAGGGGGCAAAGAAAGCAAGCGAAGCATATTTGCGACGGCAGATCGTGACTTTCCAACTTGTGTGGATACTTGCTCTTGCGTGAAATCACACTCCTTCATGAGGCGCTCATAACCAAGTGCTTCATCAATTGGATTCAACTGTTCACGTTGAATGTTTTCAACCAACGCCATAGCCATGCGTTGCTGATCGGTAATCTCACGGATATACGCTGGGATCTCCGTGAGTCCCGCTAATTTACTCGCTCGAAGTCTTCTTTCACCGCTTATGAGCTCATACTTTTGATCACCCAGTGCGCGTACCGTTATGGGTTGGATCAATCCATGTAAAGAGATACTCGCAGCCAAATCTGCCAGGCTTTGTTCAGGAAACTCTCTGCGCGGTTGGTCTGGATTGGCGCGAATCGAGCCAACGGGTACGTGCAAGACGGTATGTACACGGTCTGAAGGTTCAATCGGAATGGCTGTCTTTGTTTTGACTGTGCTAATCGCCCCCGCAGAGGAACCACTAGGCGTCTCGGACTGACTAGATGTTGCCTTATTTGATCCAGATTCACTTGATCCTTGGCCCTCATTTCGAGACGTTTTACTCCCTGTTCGTTCATCCTCATACTCAGGGAAAAACGCTCCTAATCCTCTACCAAGTGCTTTTTTTGCCATTATACTTCCGTCGTAACTCGTTGCGTCTTTTTATGCTTTTTGAACCACTTCTTGTTGCGATCAATGAGCTCATTAGCCAGAGCAAGATAGGCTTGTGCACCTGTCGACGTGGCATCATACAATAAGGCAGGTTTCCCAAAACTAGGTGCTTCAGCCAGCCTCACATTTCGGACAATAATCGCATCAAATACTCGATCATCGAAATATTTTTTGACCTCCTCAGCAACTTGCGATGAGAGTCGGGTACGGTTGTCAAACATGGTCAGGACAACCCCTTCAATTTCGAGTCGCTCATTTAGGTGTTGGCGAACAATTTTTATGGTATTGAGTAGCTGCCCTAATCCCTCGAGTGCAAAATACTCACACTGAACCGGGATCATCACTGAATCCGCACATGTCAGCGCATTAATCGTAAGAAGTCCCAACGATGGAGGGCAATCAATAATGATAAAATCATATTGATGTTGAATCGATGCGACTGCCTTTGATAGGATATGTTCCCTATCGGATCGATCCACCATTTCGATTTCAGCTCCAACCAAATTGATGTTTGCTGGAATCACATCCAGAAATGGAATCTCTGTTTCTCGAATAGCGGAAGATGCTTCTATTCCCCCAACTAATACTTCATATATAGAGTGATCCACGGTCCTTGGTTCGATCCCAAGACCACTGGTGGAATTACTTTGAGGGTCAAAATCGATTAATAAAGTGGAGTACTCAATGGCTGCTAGTGAAGCCGCTAGATTGATGCTTGAGGTTGTCTTACCAACGCCCCCTTTTTGATTCGCAAGTGCTAGTACTTTAGCCATAAATGTGGGTCATTCTCCGTGTTTCTGGTTTCGACCGAAATATACTGCCGGGGTCTGCCAGGTCAAAGAAATACCTTTCCACATTCAATGTTAGGAAATGTGAATAACCTCTATAAATCAGGGCCTTTGAGCACCTACAAGCTGAATTGCGTTATTCATACTCGGTGTAAGTGGTGTCGATTGTACCCGTCGAAGTTTCTTGTAACTCTCTTGGTATAATGAGTCAAATACTGGAGATCCCGATGGGTGAACATCAGGAGTTGCGAAAGATGCCGCAGCTGGGGCTAAGCTCCAGGTTGATTGCCATGGAATCATCCTATTGGACGACATGGCTTGATTCACCATTTGAATGGTACTTGATTCATTCAACCACCCATCGACAGATGGATTCATCGTGGACCCAGATGGATACTGAGTGGCAAGATTAGAGGTTGACGTAGAATTATTTGGAGGTGTTGAAGCTGAAGAACGTTCAGATTGATTAGCCATGGTTGCTTGCTCATCCGTCGTGGGTGATCCCTCCCATTGCCATGCTAGGTAAGATGCGGGAAGTATGGCCATTGCAAAAATTGCTGCGGCACGCATCCATACAGCCTGTCCTTTCGTTCTCCGTTTTTTACTGGCCTGCAGAAAGGCAAGATGTTCTACATGAGACTGAACATGCTGTGGAGCATCTACCAAACGTGCTTTGTTGAGACGAGCATAGGTCGCTTTCATGGATTCCAATTCAATCTGGAGGTCAGATGATTGTGCGACTTCTCGCTCAAAAGCCATTTTTTCCGAGGGATCCATCTCATCCATGAGATATCGAATACAAGATAGTTGATCTGGTGTCATAAGATTAGGTCTCTAGGTCGGTCGAATGAGTAGATTGAGTAGGAAGTTTTTCCTGTGAAGCCTCGAAGGACTTACGAAGATTGATGAGGGCATAACGCATGCGTCCAAGAGCTGTATTAATGCTAACATCCGTCATTTCAGCAATATCTTTGAAGGATAGATCGTAGAAATGTCGCAATACGACCACCATTCTTTGTTCTTGCGGCAACGTGGCTAAATGTTCAAATAGCTCATCGATGTCCTCACGTTTTGCTAGTTGTGTGTCAGCTGTTTCTTGGTCAGGATCACTGAGTCTATCAAAGTAATCACTAGAGGAATCGTCATCTCCAGTACCAGAGACATCTACATACCGTTTGTGTCTCCGGATAAAATCAATGGTTGCATTATGAGCAATTCGCATCACCCACGCAATCCACTTCCCCTGCTCATTGTAAGAGTCCCCCATTTTTTGGACGACTTTTGAAAAGGTTTCTTGAAAAAGATCATTTGCCTGATCTTCATCCTGCACCATACTGTATATGTACGAGTAAATCTTGGATTGATGACGCCTAAATAGCTCATTGAACGCCAAATGATCATGCTTCTTGCGATAGAGCGCAACAAGCTCATTATCACTCAGTGATGATCGAGAGGAACCCGTAGATTGATGAAGTGAATGTAGTGCCATATATCAAATTACGAACCCTTAACGCTTTTGTTGCATCACTTCGTATACACGAGCCCCCATTTTTTTTCCAATGGCCTCCTGGAGCTCCGCTTGGGAGGCATGGCGGACGGACTGAACAGACCCAAATGTGCGTAGTAGCTTTTTGGATGTCGTTTCACCTATTCCAGGAATCGTCGTTAAATCTGATTTTAACGTACGTTTTGAGCGCTTATCACGATGAAACGTGATGGCAAATCGATGGGCTTCGTCCCTCAACTGCTGAAGGATTCGAAGAGATGGAGAGGTTTTAGGGATGAGAATAGAGTCCTTCTTATACGGTAAGAAGACCTCTTCAAGTCGTTTGGCAAGTCCTATAACATCCACAGCATCCATAAGTTCAAGCTCTTCAAGAACCTCCACTGCGGCACTCAATTGGCCTTTACCTCCATCAACAACGATTAAATCTGGCAAATGCGCACCTTCCTTCTTGAGTCGACCATATCGACGCCTCAAAATCTCTCGCATAGAGGCAAAATCATCAGGTCCAACAACGGTCTTAATGGCATATTTTTTATACATCGACTTTCGAGGCTTCCCATCGACAAAACAAACCATGGAGGCTACTGGATCAGAACCTTGCATATTGGAATTATCAAAACACTCCATTCTTCGCGGTAGTCTTGTGAGGCTAAGGTATGTTTTGAGATCCTCCAGTGATTTGGGCGTGCGATCACGATCCGCTTCTAGCTTTTCTAGCTCACGCTGCTTCAACTGAAACTCCGCATTGGATAGCGCCATATTCACAAGTTGCTTTTTATCGCCAATCTTGGGGTAGAGCCATTTCACTTTTTTTCCTAATTGATCTGATAAATACTCCAAGAGTGGATCAGGATCTTCAATGGGTTCACTGAGCATTACCTCGTTTGGGATAATTTCGGCATGTTGCCCGGTGTAGTAATCCTCCACAAACGATTGCATAATGTCTGAAGACGATCGCTCACCAAGATTCTTCATGTATCGATGAAACTTGCCAATCAATTTTCCTTCCCGAATTCGGAACAAGACACCACATGCTTCATCTATTTCTTGTGAGATAGCTACCGCAAATAAGTCCCTATTCACGGTGATTTCTTCCACCAGCTTCATTTTTTGAGAGAATACATCTAGGGATTGGATGGAATCTCTGATTTTGGCCGCCGATTCAAACTGAAGAGCCTGTGATGCCATTTCCATCGACTCCATGAGTTCACGTCGAATTTGTTCAGTTTTACCTGATAAAACCTTTTCAATCAACCGAATGGAGTCAACATATTCATCTTGCGGGAGGTCAACCGAACATTGACCCAAGTACCCATCCAAACAACGTCGCCATTTTGGTGCACCCCGAGATTTATCGACGGTTTTGACAGAAACAGCACATGTACACAAATGAAACATTTGTCGAAGGGTATCAAGCGTCTTTTTCATATGCCCCACATGATCGTAGGGTCCTAGGTATCGACTGCCATCTTGGATCGGTGTACGTGTTGGGTAAACTCGGGGACGATCTTCATTTGTAATACAGATATATGGATACGATTTATCGTCTCGATACATAATATTGTAACGAGGCTGATGCGTTTTGATCATCGTGTTTTCTAGCATCAACGCTTCTGCTTCTGTGTCAGTAACTATGACCTCAAGGTGACGGATCTTGGAAATCATCACCTGAATGCGTCGATCATGATTTTTGCTATCCTGGAAGTAGGATCGTACCCGAAGCCGAAGTTTTTTTGCCTTTCCTACGTACAGCAAGTCCTTTTTTTCATCAAAAAACTGGTAAACTCCCGGTTTTAATGGTAGAGATGCTATTTTTTCCTGAATTGTCATACGTTAGGAAACTCGTCGACGCTACTATTGTCTTACTTATAAGATACCATAACTCTATTGAGTGACCCACAGCAGATCGCTACTCCCCTTGGATGCATGCAAACACCAATCCTTCATAACTCCCGAATAGAGACCATCCACAAACCATGGTCACAACAACCTATTGGGGTGCTCTACCAAGACAACCATTTGCTTGTGGTGCAAAAACCGACTGGATTACTTTCACAAGAAGATGCCTCTGGCGATGAGGATTTGATTAGAATCTGCAAAGCTTGGCGGATCGAAAAGGAGCAAAAGTCTGGCAATGCATTTGTTGGGCTGATTCACAGGCTGGACCGTAATGTTGAGGGGGTTATGGTATTGGCCAAGACATCAAAGGCAGCTTCTCGTCTGTCAGACCAGATTCGAAAACGGAGTGTGACCAAACACTATCTAGCGTGGGTTCATGGTACTCCACCTTCCCATGGCACCCTTGAAGGGGTTATCGAGAAAGACCACAAAACCAATCGATCTTCTTCCCATAATGGCACTGGCAAACATGCAAAACTCGCGAAGCTACACTTTACTCGGATTCAGGAAGCTCAAGAAATGAGCTTGGTAGCTATAGAACTGATCACAGGAAGAAGCCATCAAATTAGAGTCCAATTTTCAGAGGCTGGACATCCATTGGTTGGGGATCTGAAGTATGGAGCACCTAAGCATCGACCAACAGGTTTTGGTTCCAATTCTTCGAACAAGACTACACATGGATCATTGGCGTTGCTGGCATGGCGATTTGAATGTGAGCACCCTACGCAGGGACATCGTCTTTTGTTTGAATCAACAATCCCTACTCGTCATCCTTGGAATCATCTATCAAAGGAGGTTCTTCCTGGCTAAATCCATCGGGGATTTCTTTGGAAGAAGGCACACCCAATTGTTTGAGTTGCTCTGCCTGCCAAATGAGGTTTCCGTTTCCATCTCTTAATCGTCCCAATGCTTCGTTGTAACTCGATTGTGCTTGATCCAGACGCTGTCCAATGGCTTTGAAGCTATCGAGGTAGTTATAGAGCTTATCCAAAAGCTTACCCCCTCGGTCGGCAATCTTCATTGCATTTTCTGTCTGACGTTGTTGCCTCCACATTGTATCTACTGTCGCTAGCGTTGCCATCAATGTAGTAGGACTCACAATGATGATACGTTTGTCGAAACTATCCGTGTATAAAGCTTCTTCCCTAGACAAGGCAACGGTGTAGGCAGCTTCGATAGGAACAAATAGTAACACGTAATCTGGACTCTTTTGATCATGAATTTTGTCATATTCTTTCTTACTCAAACCAGATACATGGGTCTTTAATGACTGGACATGAGCTTTTAGATGACGCTCTTGTTCCGCAGGATCATCAGTCGATGAGTATGCTTCATAGGCATTTAGTGAAACCTTTGAATCAATGACGATAAACCGATCTTGAGGCAATCGAACCACAACATCTGGGCGGAGTCTTTGATCATCCTCTGTCGTGAAAGAAGATTGTGTTTCATACTCCTTTCCTTCCCGTAGACCAGAGCGCTCTAGGATAGTTTGAAGGATCATTTCACCCCATGCACCCTGCTTTTGAACATCGCCCTTGAGTGCATTGGTTAAATTTTTTGCCTCTTGAACCATGGTTTCATTGAGCTTACCAATGGATTCCAGCTGTTGTTCCAGCTTCACATACTGCTTGGTATCCTCTTGATGTACGCGCTCTACTTTCTCTTTGAATTCTTTGATGCGGTCATTCAAAGGGGTTAACACTTGTTCAATTTGAGTCTTATTTTGCTTACTGAATGTTTCGGATTTCTCAGTGAGGATTTTATTGGCTAGTTGCTCGAACTGGAGGATGTTTTGTTCATGCATCTCTTTTATGCGTGCCGACTCTTCTGCTAAATCTTCTTTCAAAGAAGCTATTGTTTGATCCTTAAGTGCATTTTGAGTCTCTGAATCTGCAAGCTTCTGTTGTAGCGCTTCACGCTCTTGGTAATGCTTCTGGGTTAACTCTGTCAATTGACGCTGCGTATCAGCATCCCCTCCACCTCTTCGCTGAGACCACAGCAGCACAAGGATCAGAAGCAGTATCACACCAACCAAGAGTATAACTAACAATGTTGAGTTCATAGAATCGACGAAGCCATAGATTAGCGGTTATCTCTGATCAAAATACAAACCATGAGTGACAGATCATGTCACCCTTGTGAAGTTGAGGAAAAAAAGTAAATTAATTCAAAAGTGTATAAGTCATAGACCACATCAATTGATCCAGCAGAGCTACATGCTTGAATGAGTCTGTGAAAGTAAGGGGACATGATCAAAACAAAACCTGTCGAAGAGACAGAAACTATCTTTCAATTTGCGTCTACGGTTTGGATTGTTGTGGACTTCTCTGACAGCACTGAGCCAGCCCTTGATATGGGATTTCGATTGGCTCAAGCCATGGATGCCTCGGTCAAACTCACCCACATTGTCAAGCCACCTTATGAGTTTTCAGGTCGAAAAGAGTCACACTTAGAAGCTGGCAAAGAGGATGCAAAACAAACCTTATCCGTTATTAAAGAGGATTATGCAGCGCGTGAACCCTACCAACACATCCCCATTGACATTCATTTGGAGGAAGGGGCAACTGTAGCCACCGTGCTATCCTTGGTCAAATCGGAGCCAAACTCTCTACTTGTGCTAGGGTTCGAGGTAGATGAATCCTCATCCAAAGGCCTTTTTGGCAATATCACCAATCAACTCATTGTAGAGAGTCCAGTGCCGGTGATTGCTATTTCATCCAAGGAAACATCCACAATGTGGGATCATGTTGTGTATGCAACCGATTTTCGTGAAGAAGATCGACTATTGCTACGTAGAGCCAAAACATTTGCCAACGCACTGGGTGCGGACTTTGAATGCATTCATATTAAACTCCCTAAAGATGACATTCCTACGCTACACAAATCACGCATGACACTGGAAAGCGAACTCAATTATGAGATTAGTGTACAGTTAATCAGCTCGCAAGATTTTTTGGATGGCGTGGAAGGATATTTGGTAGGCAAGCCAAATACCCTGCTCATATTGAGTAGAAACCGACTCTCATTTTTTGAATGGCTATTAGCAAAACCGGTAGCCGCAGAATTTGCTCGAGTGCAAAAAATCCCTCTAATGATGATTCCTAGCTCGGTACAAACGACCGAAGCTGAGTAATTTCATCCGCCCACCGTTCTGGCTCTGGAGTTTCCAAAATCATTGGCACATCTTGGATCTTTTCGTGCTGCATTATCCACTCAAAAGTACCCCATCCAATGAAACCGTCTCCCAGTGGAGCGTGACGGTCCACGCGTGAAGCAAGCTCTTTTTTGGAGTCGTTAAGGTGCAGACCCTTTAACGCATCAAACCCAATGAGTTCATCAAATTCAGCCCAAAACTCATCAAATCCAGACCTTTCGTGAATTGCATATCCAGCAGCAAATGCGTGAGCGGTATCAATACACACTCCCACACGGTCTTTCTGCTCTACCATCCCCATGATGGCTGCTAAATGCTCTAGTTTGTATCCAAGATTACTACCCTGACCTGCTGTGCACTCGAGCACAGCTACAGCTGACGTTGTCGCGTCTAGTGTACGGTTCACCGATTCACCGATTCGTTCAAGGCACTCCTCTTCGCTAATTTGCTTCAGGTGACTTCCTGGGTGGAAATTTAATAGCGTTAATCCTAACTGCTCAACTCGCTCCATTTCTACCAAAAACGCCTTTCTAGAAATCGCCAGTTTTTGAGCCTCTGGATGACCTAGATTAATCAGGTAACTATCGTGAGGGAGTACATGCTTCGGTTCAATCTTAGCGCTGCCTAGTTCTGAACCAAAACGCTCTATATCTTCATCTTTAAGTGGTGGGGCCTTCCACTGTTTTTGATTCTTGGTGAAGAATGCAAAAGCATCTGCACCAATGTCGTGTGCATTGATGGGGGCATTTCCAACACCTCCAGAGGCGCTAACGTGGGCTCCAAGTGGTTTAATCATGTGAGTTGCTGCATTTTTTCGAGATGGTCGTGCATACGTAATGACTTGATAATATTGCGTAGATCACCCTTCATAATATCATCTAGATTATAGAGGGTTAACGAAATTCGGTGGTCCGTCATTCGTCCTTGTGGAAAATTGTAGGTACGGATTTTGGCAGAGCGGTCACCCGTAGAGACTTGTGAACGACGATTTGCATCCCGTTCAGCTCGCTGTTTTTCAAGTTCTTGCTCAAACATCCGACTACGAAGCATAATCATAGCTTTTTCCTTGTTCTGATGTTGAGATCGTTCTTCTTGACACTCGGCTACCATGCCTGAAGGTATATGTGTGATTCGAATCGCAGAGTCTGTTTTATTCACGTGCTGCCCCCCTGCTCCACTTGAGCGAAACGTATCAATGCGTAAATCTTTTGGATCAATATGGACGTCCACTTCATCCGCTTCAGGCAGGACTGCAACTGTAGCTGCTGATGTGTGGACTCGACCCTGAGATTCGGTTTCTGGCACACGTTGGACACGGTGAACACCACTTTCAAATTTCATTTGACCAAACGCATCCGGTCCTTGTAGCGAGAATACAATCTCTTTAAATCCCCCTTTTTCAGAATGACTCAATGACAAAATAGACTGTGACCACCCCATCTCATCGGCATACCGTCGGTACATATCATATAAATCGCCCGCAAAGATCGCCGCTTCATCTCCTCCAGTCCCTGCACGTATCTCAACAATACAATTTTTGGAGTCCTCGGGGTCTTTGGGAATGAGTTGCTCTTGAAGAGACGCTTCCAACGACTCTAGTTCAGGTTTGAGCTCCTTGAGCTCTTCATAAGCTAAATCGGTAAGCTCTGGGTCTTCATTGGCCTCAATAAGCTCTTCATGCTCCGTGATTGCTTTATGTACGGTGGACCAACGATCAAACTCATCTACAAGGCTTTTGAGTTGTGTATGCTCACGAGTTAGATCAGCATACGCTTTGGGGTCATCAAAGACCGATGGATCTGAGAGTTGTTGATTGAGCTCCTCAAATCTTTGCTTTGTCTGTTGTAACTTCTGTTGGTAATCCATAGGCATTTGTTGCATGGATAATATCAAACTTTAAATGATTCATTACCATGGGTAAAACCTTAAACCTTCGAGCCGACTATGTGATCGGGTTTCTTGGGGCTGGGCAATTGGCAAAAATGTCTGCCCAGGAGGCATTTCGGTATGGTTGGCGAGTCGCAAGTTATAGTGATCGGCCCGCGGCTGAGCCACTTCAATGGATGAGTCCACTGAGTTATAGTGGCGCGTTCGATGACATAGATGCACTGGTAGCATTTGCAGAATCTTGTAACGTGATCACACTCGAAAATGAATTTTTATCCTCTGATGTACTACGTGAGATGGTCGAGCGTACTGGTGTACCCATTTATCCAAGCCCAGATAGTTTTGAGGCTGTTGAGTCCAAGTGGAAAGAAAAATCAACGTTTCAGGAAGCAGGAATCCCCGTAGCCCCCTTTCAAATCGTCACGGGTGAAAAAGATTTTGAAGTGTTTGGTGAGTCCTATGGGTGGCCATTTGTGCTCAAATCGTCCAAAGGTGGGTATGATGGGTATGGCAACCGTGTCGTATCGAGTATTGCTGAAGCAAAGGATGGGTTTGTGTCTTTAGGGGGTGATGCAGGGCATGAGATATTGGCAGAGGCGATGATTCCATTTGTGAAAGAACTCGCAGTGCAAGTAGCGCGAAATGAATTTGGTATGGTGGTTTATCCGTGCTGTGAAACCATTCAGACAGGGCAAATCTGTACCGCGGTATTGTCCCCTGCCCCAGTTGATCCAGACATTCAGACCAAAGCTCAGGAGTTAGCAATGGCTGCAATGGAAGCCATCGATGGAATTGGCTTGTTTGCCTTCGAATTCTTCTTGACGCAGTCTGGTGAACTTTTAATGAATGAATCCGCACCACGACCTCATAATTCAGGACATTATACCATCGAAGCGTGTGTAAGCTCTCAATTTGACAACCATGTCCGTGCCGTCACCTCCACGCCATTGGGCTCAACTCAAATGAGGGCGCCAGCAGCCGTGATGGTGAACATCTTGGGTACGGATGCAAGACCAGCTCAGTTGGATGGAGCTCTTGACCTTCTAGATAGTGACGCAAAGCTCCATCTTTATGGCAAGGCGCAGAGCAAACCAGGTCGTAAAATGGGGCATCTAACGTTATTGGGTGACGACGTGCACGAGCTATACGCACAAGGCAAAGCGTGGGTCGATGGACTACGTGTATAAATCGATGCGTAAAGGCTTATCCAACAACGGAGTTGTGCAAAAGGGATTGGGTGAAAAAACCCTTATTTTTGGGCTATGACTAAATCAACAGCACCTAAAACGAAGTCTGCTACTCAATCCGCAATGGA
>CAJXOH010000016.1 GCA_913057895.1 uncultured Bacteroidota bacterium | reverse complement strand
GAGTATCCAAACATACCATATGCAGTTAATGCATCAGTATCATATTCTGCTTGTGCATATCCACCAAACCAATCAACAGTATTTGTGTAGTTGTATGCAATCTTATCGCCCAAGCCAACCACTTTGTTTGGATTGAACTGATCTGCATTATCTATGTAGTATGTACCACCAAGAAGGTCACGAACTTCGCGGTAATGTTCGATTTCCGCTGTTCTCCAGTCAATACCAAAATCAAACGTCACATTTTCGTTTGCTGCGTAATTAACCTTCATAATATTACCAACAGTCCACTGGTTATTACGGCTATTGCGGAGGATGGTACGAGCTAGTCCTGATCCACCATCATTCTCGATGTTACGCTGAATAGTTTCATCCCAAAGAATGATGTATGCACCATTTGAGAAATCTCTTACTGGTGAAGAACCATAAGTACCTGTTCCTCCTCCACGACCACCTGAGTAATAAAGTACATTCGTCAACGTAGCTTTGTCGTTAAGCTTTGAGTACCAGTTTAAGTTCACTTGTGGTTTGTGGAAAAAGTTTTCTCTTTCCATAATCTCATCAGATGCATATCGAGTAGTGATTGATGGACCGGTCCATCTGTCACCCACAAACTGCTTACCAGCGTATGAAGAGCTAACTGGAGCAACGTTTTGATTGAAGAAACGACCTTTTTCAGGATAACGGTCTAATGCAGCTAAATCGTAATCGTCAAGAGATCTTGCAAAATCCGCATCATATGTAGCGATATTTTGCTTGTAAAGATTTTGACCATGACGCTGTGGAGCACCAAGAGCAAAGAAATCTAAACGGTTGTTCTCATTGACAACGTAAGAAGCTGCTAGGTGGTAAGCCCAAGCGTCTGTCCAGGTTCCATCAACAAGTCCGTCACCTTTCTTGCGAACACCTACGAATGAAACTGCAAACTTATCGTTGATTAGCCCTGTGTTTAATTGAACCGTAGTTTTTTCGAATGCACCAGAACCGTTCTCAAACTTAACAGCTCCGCCAGGATTTGTCGTTGCTGGCTCAGTAAGGACGTTAATTGTACCACCAACCGATGGGACTGCTAGGTTAACGCTTGAAATACCACGCTGAAGCTGAATAGAACCAGCTACATCACCAACACCGTCCCAGTTTGACCAGTATACCCATCCGTTCTCCATATCGTTGACAGGCACACCGTTGATCATCACGGCAGTATTTCTCTGGGAGAATCCACGAACGTTAATACGAGCATCACCAGCACCTGCTCCTTGATTTGTAGAATATACAGATGGTGATACGTTAAGTACCTCAGGGATATCTCTCGAAGCAAGTTCAGTCTGGATTTGCTCTTTGCTTACGTCAGAGTACGCAAGTGGAGTTTTAAGGTCAGAACGCGACGCAAATACTTTGAGTTCTTCGAGTGTTGCACTCTCAGGGTCTAGCACAAAGTTTAATACAACGTCAGAGCTAGAAACAGTTACATTCTGCTCTAATGAACTGTATCCTATCGCTGATACTCGAAGTGTGTAATTACCAGGAGTAACATCTTCTATTGCAAAGGAACCGTCGATACCAGCAGCGTCACCTTGAACAGTACCCGCAATTACTACGGATGCACCGAAAATGGATTCGCCATTGACATCTTTCACAGTTCCTGAAATCGTGTACGACTGAGCAAAGGCCATGGACGTAAATAGGCCAATGATCATAAAAAGGGAAATGTTGAATTTTTTCATACCGGATGGTTTAGATCTTGGTTAAGGAAAGCACTCAAAAATATAGCGTTTCTATTAACTAAATGTTAAGGTTGAAGTACCCAACCAATAAACTCAACATTCCCCGAAAAGGTGACCTAAAATATTTAATTACTGATCTGGTCGTTCCTCAACTGACCTCTGGATATCTCGTAGCTTGGCCCTCAACCGTTTATCCAAATCAGCATGTACGTTTGGCAGATCTCTCCAGCGCATTTCGATCTCATGAAGACGAGAAGATGCAAGAGATTTGGGCAGCTCCTTTTGGGCCATTTTAGCTTCGGCTAGTAAATGTTTTTTTACATGGTAAGCTACTTCAACGTCTGCTACTTCGAATTTTCGAGTTTTGGTTTCATAGTGCTGGGCTTCCTTCACAGCAGCTTTAAATCTGTGCCATAATGCTCGTTCATGTATATGCATCAACGTTGGCAATTGGGCCCATGCTCGGTGCAATTCCTGCAAGAAGTGTATACGACGAGCATAACGTAAGTGTTTTGACCCCAAAGCTTGCTGAATGATCGCTTCGCGCTCAGCGACTACCGATGAGTATTTTTCCTTATATGTACGATCAACTTCCATTCGCACTTCATGAATGGCATTTTTGATATCCATGAATTGTCTAGCTGTTGTTTTATCTAGACTTTTTTTCTGATGAAAGGATTGAACGTATTCAAATGACGCAATCATGGAGTGCCACTCCTTTGTAGTGGTCATTTGTTCATCTAATTCAGCAGGGAGTGTTTGCACCCAATGATCAAGTTGACGAACCAAGGTTGTGGTATAGCGTTGATGATTGGGATTCAAGTTTTTATGAGTTTTCATAGGTTTTGAGATTTGGTTAAATCAACGTAAATGAACCCAGTCGATAGACCGTTCATACTATCTCAGAACCTTTCAAACTCAAAACCTTACTAAATAAAGCGTAACTGTATTAAAACTGGGGGCGTAAAGTGGCGTTACCGATTTAACGACCAAGAAAGTACCTTTCCACGATGCAGCGATCATAAAACCATGACGCTTAAACTTCACTCCTTTAGCAAAATGTCCTAAAACATGAGATTACTTCTCGCATTCGTTAAAAAATCTATGATAAGAACCAGTTCCCTCATTCTCCTGCTGATCTCAATTAGTTTTGATGCTTACTCAGCTACAACAACGATTCTTGATGCAGAAAATGATTCAACGCACGTAAATACGATTCAAGGAAATGATGGCGTGGATATTGAATCTCTATTAGAGGATATGACGCTTGATGAAAAAATTGGTCAGCTTTTTATGGTTCGAGCGTATGGTCGATTCTCCAACAACCGCGATGTTGATCACCTTCGTTTAAGAGAATTGATTAGCGATTATCATGTTGGTGGGGTCATCTTTTTCCAGGGAGATGTCTACGGTCAGGCCATGAGAACTAATGAACTCCAAGATTTAGCTAAATATCCATTGTGGATTGCGCAGGATATGGAGTTTGGTGCTGCTATGCGTATTGACGGAACAACAAGATTTACCCCAGCAATGGGGGTGGCCGCTACAGGAAATCCCTACAATGCATTCGTGAAGGGAAAAATAACGGCAATGGAAGCAAATGCTCTCGGAGTTCATCAAATTTATGCTCCCGTTTTGGATGTAAACAACAACCCGAATAACCCTGTGATTAATGTCCGGTCCTATTCTTCAGATCCTCAAATGGTAGCCATATACGGGGAAGAATTTATGAAAGGCGTTCAGAGTCAGGGATTAATCACAACTGGAAAGCATTTCCCTGGCCATGGTGATACCGAAACAGACTCACATTTAGCCCTCCCAACCATTACACACGATTATGCGAGGCTTGATTCGCTTGAACTCGTCCCCTTTCGTGAGTCTATTAACAAAGGGATGGAGAGCGTGATGAGTGCGCACATCGCCTTTCCCAATATTAGCGAAAATGAAGGTCTGCCTGGAACACTAGATCCATCAATTTTGAACAGAATTCTGATCGATAGCCTTTCGTTTGATGGATTAATTGTAACCGATGCTTTAGAGATGCAAGGAATTGCAGCACATTACTCACCCGGCCAGGCTGTGATTAAAGCTCTTGACGCTGGGGTAGATCAAATGTTGATAAGTACCGATGAAAAAGCGGCGATTAATGAACTTATAAAGGCTATAGAAGCTGGAGAATTGTCAGAAGAGCGAATTGATCACTCCGTTCGAAAGATCCTTCAAATGAAAGCAGAGAAGGGGATTTTTACACATCGGCTTGTAAACATAACGTCGTTAAGCAAAAAGATTAATACCCCAGAATTTCAGAATGCAGCCAATCGAGTAGCACGAGAATCGGTTACTCTGTTAAAGAACGAAAAAATCCTACCGATACGACAGGTTGATTATCCAAAGATTCTGATTGTTGGAATATCGGATGGCGAGGAACACTCATCTGCTCACACGCTCAGAGAGGAGATTAGTCGATATCATAATAATACTCAATACCACTCACTGGATTCAAGAACAAGTGACGAGGAGATCAATGAGTTAATGAAGGATGCTCAACAAGCCGACCTGATTGTTCTTGGATCTTTCATACGAGTTCGCTCCTATCATGCACTGCAGATGCCCGAAGAATACCACCAAATCTTAAAACAACTATCTGGGTTCGATAAACCAGAAATCCTGCTCTCCTTCGGCAACCCCTACATTGTCGAACATTTTCCAGACGCTGACGTTCATTTGATGGCATGGTCCGCCGCAAGTGACCAGGTTCGAGAAACCATTCCATCAATCTTTGGGGCTTCTGATATTCAAGGAACCCTCCCAGCTGAAATTCCCGGGATGTACAACATTGGAGACGGAATTGAGATGCCTCAAACAACGGTTCGTTACGACGATCCAATTGCTGCCAATATGTCCATCGATTCACTCATCGTGGTAGATAAAATCATGCAACGTGCTATCAATGATTCGGTCTTTCCTGGAGGTGTTGTCGGAGTGATGCGAAACGGTGCTCTCGTTTGGCAGCAAGGGTACGGGTATCATGACTATTCTAAGACCCAGGCGGTTCAATCAAAGGGAGTGTATGATCTGGCATCCATCACAAAAATTATGGCTACAACAACAGCTATCATGAAATTGGTAGATGAAGGAAAAATCTCTTTGGACAATCTTGCCTCAAAATATATTCCTGAATTTGGTAAGGGGAAAAAACGGGAGATTACGGTCCGGCATTTATTGCTTCACACTTCAGGCCTCCCTGCTTTTCGAATATATGTAGATGAATTACGCACTCGAAAGGAGTTAATCGAAGCCGTACGGAATGAACCTTTGATTAATCATCCGGGTGAGGAGTATGTTTACAGCGATTTAGGATTCATCATCCTAGCTGAAATTATTGAAGAAGTAAGCAGAAAACGGATTGATCAATATGTTCACGATGAGTTCTTTGAGCCAATGGGCATGATCTCCACTACCTACAATCCTGAGGTATCTGGTTCAGATTTCACCAACAGAATACCACCCACAGAAATCGATACGGTTTATAATCGCGGCCTCGTGCACAAAAAAGTACATGATGAGCGCGCATATTTTATGGATGGAATTGCTGGCCATGCGGGACTTTTCTCATCTGTTCAAGATATGGCGAAATACTTCTTCATGCTTCTGAATGACGGAACCTATGGTGGACATCAGTATCTTACCCCTGACATCATTGACCTATTTACAAGCCAACAGTCACCCATCAATCAGCGAGGCTTGGGATTTGATCGAAAAAGTGTAGGCTTTAGCACAGCTGGAACACTGACAAGTAACGATAGTTTTGGGCATACAGGATTTACAGGTACCAGTTTTTGGGTTGATCCGGATAAAAACATTGCCATCATTGTTCTTACGAATAGAACTTATCCAAATCGACGTTATGGAAGTCAAATCGGTCGTGTCCGTGCGGATATTGCAGACGCAGTGATGAGGAGTATCAATTATTGATCGAACGAAGAGATAGATTTATGAAATACTCGTTAAGTAAGACTTGAGTCTATCTCGATCAATCCTCGATGCCGTGGACATCTTTAAGAATGGCCGCTGCATTTTTGTCCCCGTCTTGCATGGATCGGTGCTGCAAGTTGGTCACAATATCTGGTTGTGCTTTTTCCCAGGCCAATTCTTTGGCCTCATCAGCCGACGTAGCCCGGATTAAGTCAAACACATCATCCGCACGAACAATGCTGTAGAGCTGATCCTGATTAAAAGCATGAGAACGCTTGGCTTCAAACTCCTGGAATAGCTTTGGGAAGTCCTTAGTATCAACCTCATGGCTTAACACCTCAACATCCGATACACCAGAGGCGCTTAGTGGGGTTTTACATAGATAAAAAGCGTGCTGTTTGTATATCATGGTGAGGATTAATGACCAAGTTTGTGTGATAGATAAGCTAGAGTAAAATAGAATGTTTTTCACAATTTTTACATTGCGATTCAGTCAATCGTTTGCATATCAAAGACTGTGCGACTATTTTCTGTTTTTAACTAACCAATTGATTTTACCCTCATGGGACTCGCTTCACGCACCAAGATTTTAAGCATCGTATTGTTCGTAATCGTTGTTGCTCTATCCTATTTATTATATAGGTCACTTACAGATCCATATAAAGCCGTCATCGCGGAACAGGAGATGACAGAAAATGTTCGTCATCGCATGGAGCTTGTTAGAGATGCTCTTGTACTATACAATTCTCGTATTGGCGATTACCCTCCAACTGAAAACGGCTTGGCAACACTGGTTGAGTGGGTAAAGTCTGACAGCGTTATTGCAGCACAAGCCGATTCCATTTTTGCGTTTTTACCACCCGATACATTTAGTGCAGATCAACTTATCGTATCTCCAAGATCTGGTGCGACGTTTTCGTATACACTGAATGACACACTGCGACCGAATGTGTACCTACTAGAAGATCCCGATTCTGACGATCAAATCGGTGATTTACGTCGAACGACGATGCTAAACGCTCCGAACTGGAACTAGTACCCATACATCTTTGAGGATTATAGCCGGGACATTCAAGGGTAAGTCTATCCCAGCAGCTACTAGCCAGAAGGTTCGTCCTACGTCTGATCGAACAAAAGAAGCTATTTTTTCTTACTTGGATGCTCGTTATGTATGGGAAGGACATACGGTACTCGATTTATTTGCTGGGACAGGAAACCTAGGATTAGAAGCTCTCTCTAGAGGGGCGTCAACCGTAGACTTTGTCGAAGCAGAAACAGACGTTGTAAAGCGACTTCAACATACATGCGACGCTTTTGGCGTTGAGGCAAAGGTGCGAATCCATCATCTAGATGTTTCAGCCTATTTGGATCAAAAGCCGCACACATTCGATATTATTCTAGCTGATCCTCCCTATGACTGGCCTGCTCTTCCCGATCTTCCTTCAATCATCCTAGATGGAAACCTTCTTTTAGATGGCGGAACATTTATATTGGAACATGATCGGCGTCATGAGTTTTCAGAACACCCCAACTGTGTGCGTACAAAACCCTATGGCCGTACGATTTTAAGTATCTTTGAACCATAAATGCGTGTCGTACATGTCCAAAACCGCTCTGTTTCCAGGCAGCTTTGACCCTATCACCAATGGCCATGTTGATTTACTTGGTCGAGCATGTGACTTATTTGAGAAGATTATTGTGACAGTAGCCGTCAATAACACTAAGACCGCACTTTTCACAGGAGATGAACGAGTGGAAATGATACAAGATGCCATTCAAGGGAAAGAATGGGCGTCTCAAGTGGCTGTTGAACAATTTCAGGGTCTTCTCATTGACTTTGCAAAGGAGAAAAACACCAAAATTCTTATTCGTGGAGTTCGACAACTGTCTGATTTCGAGTATGAGTTTCGAATGGCACTAACAAATCGTAGGCTTGCCCCTGAGATCGATACCGTATTTTTGATGCCTGATGAGCAACTCACATTCATTTCTGCTTCTGTCGTCAAAGAAATTGCTGCATGGGGAGGAGACCTGTCCTCCTTTGTTCCTGAACCTGTAGCTTTGGCGCTTCGACAGAAGTTTGCTACCTCGTGAACCTTTTTTGATTCGATTCCCCTTCACTCATCTTTGATTTTTAGATCATTCTATGGCATTTCAAGTTTCCAATCGTGCACAAGCACTAGCCCCATCTCAAACCTTAAAGTTTTCTGCGCGAGCCAAGGAACTTGCAGCAGAAGGGAAGTCCATAGTCGCACTGACTGCTGGTGAGCCAGACTTTCAAACCCCAGGAGTCATTTGTGATGCTGCGATTCAAGCGATCCATGATGGACATCACGGGTATACTGTAAATGCTGGCCTTCCTGCTTTGCGTGAGCGAATTGCTCATAAAATATCTAGAGATCAAGGTCTAGAGGTTGGTATCGATCAAATTGTTGTATCCAATGGAGCCAAGCAGTCGATCGGTTTTAGTTTATTAGCGACGCTTAATCCTGGTGATGAAGTCATTATCCCAACACCATTTTGGGTCTCTTATCCAGAAATGGTCCGTTTTGCTGAGGGAACTCCCATTTTTATACGGACAAGTTATGAGTCAGCCTATAAACTCAACCCTGAACAGCTCAAACAAGCCATTACTCCAAAAACTCGTGGGCTTATTCTTTGCTCGCCATCCAATCCTACTGGAAGTTGTTACACCAGAGACGAATTATTAGAACTAGCGGACGTTCTCCGAGCCCATCCAAATGTGATGATCTATTCCGATGAAATCTATGAATACCTTGTCTATGATGGAGAGGCTCCAAGTTTGTTTACGGTAGCACCTGATCTTTTTGAACGTGGAATCATTATAAATGGGTTTTCGAAAGGATTTGCTATGACGGGTTGGAGGCTTGGCTACATGGTTGCACCTGTAGAAATTGCAAAAGGGCTCGCAAAAATTCAGAGTCAGGAGACATCCGCTCCTTCAACCATTTCTCAATATGCTGGAATTGCGGCTTATGACCTACCTCTCTCTGAGTTAGATGACATGAAGCAAACCTTTCGTACGAGACGCGACAAGGTTGTTGACAGGCTCCAACACATGAAAGGGGTACAATGTCAGGTACCTCAAGGAGCATTTTATGTATTTCCAGATATTTCTGGATTGCTAGGGACAAAAACAGCCTATGGAGCAACCATTGAGTCATCTACGGATTTTTGTATGGAAGCCTTGGAGCATGCGGGTCTAGGAATGGTTCCTGGGGATGCCTTTGGGGAGCCAAATGGCATTCGACTTAGTTTTGCTGCCTCAGATGCACATCTTGATGAGGCCCTACAAAGACTCGAAACCTTCATTGAAGGACTTTCACCCATGTCTTCCTAAAAGTCACTTTATATTATTAAAAACTTCATGGCAGATTCTTCTTCTACACCATTGGGGCAAGACAATCCACCTGCATCACCTCAGGAATCGTTAGAAAAGACTCGCGCAGACTTTGTGGAGTTCTGGAGTGAGATGGCTCATGCATGGGGAATCAATAGATCGATGGCACAAATTCATGCCTTGCTCTATGTACACCCAGAGTCTATGACTACTGACCAAATCATGGAGGCTCTAGGTATTAGTCGTGGAACCGCAAATATGAACCTCCATGAACTCATCCATTGGGGGCTGATTCAAAAAGTACAAAAAGAAGGTGATAGAAAAGATCACTACATCGCAGAGGCAGATGTGTGGGAAATTGTGTCTTGTATCGTTCGCAACCGTCAGGAACGAGAAATTGCTCCCGTTCAACGAAAAATGAGCGAATTACTCGATGCTTACCATGTTGATTCAAGCCTAGAAGAAAGCGAGGAGGTTCACCAGCGGATGAAAAATGTGCTGGAATTTATCGAGATGTTTGAAAGGTTTTCTACGGCCATTACTCCGTATATAAAAGGCAAGCATCAACAGTATCTTAAAACATTGGTACGGGTTGCCGAAGCTGGTCAAGCATTACGAGGCAAATCAGAATGACAACAAAGCAAGATTTAGGGACACTTGGAGAGACGGTCGCTGCAGACTATTTAACCACAAAAGGGTGGACGATTCTTGAACAGAATTATCATTTTGAGAAAAGTGAAGTTGATCTTGTAGCCTATGATGGCTTTTGTATCGTATTTGTGGAAGTGAAGACACGGCAATCGACACAATTTGGGTACCCTGACGAAGGATTAAGTGATTCACAACTACGGCGAGTCCAAAAAGCTGGAGCTGCCTGGATTTATGAACGTAAGATGGATCCCTCCCCGACTCGTGTAGATCTAGTGGGGATTGTTATGAGTCCAGATGAAGATATTCCACCCGTGATTGAACATCTTGAGGGAATTGATCGATGAATACTCTTTACGCCATTCGAAGTGGCCTTGCCATTGCGCTATTTGTGATCAACATGCTCTTGATGTACCCTATCGTCATTCTAGCCAATCTATTCACATTTGGCCATGCAACAAACCCAATGACTCAATATGTGCTCCCGTGGTTTATAGCTCCATGCTTTTGGATCCTTGGAATTCGCTTTGAAAGACACATTCATGCAGAGTTACCCAAACAAGCCATTTATATTTTTAATCATAATGCCACCATCGATTTATTGACGATCTTTGCCCTAGGAATTCCAAGATCTCGGTACGTGGCAAAGTGGGAGATACAATACATCCCTGTCTTCTTTCTCTTAGGTCGTGTCACGGGTCAAATCTTTATTAAACGGCAAAATTCTAAACAGGCGGTACAACACCTTCATAAGCAGTACAAACGCATTCTAAAAAACCGTCTTTCCATTGTCATAGCGCCAGAGGGCACCAGAAAACATGAGGGGCTTGTTGGCCCATTCAAAAAAGGTCCTTTTCGAATGGCCATTGATCTTGGCATTCCAATCGTGCCAGTATTTTTTGAAGGAAATCGTGCTCGTAATCCAGGAGACTCCTTGGTTGTTACACCTGGAACGATTAAGGCACATATTATGCCAGCTGTCGATACTACTAACTGGAGTACCTCGACATTACCGACGCATATCGATGACGTGAGGAACCTCTACATAAAATGGGAGGAAACACCGCCGCAAGATACAGCGGCGTAGCTCACCTTTATTCTTATTTCTCTCTGAAGAAATAGATTTTTTGCTCTTTCGCGTTTTTTCCGCTCTTAATTTTAACCTTGTGCTCCTGGTTATATTGGTACACAGCAGTTCGCATTGAGTTTACATTTTTTTCAGACTCATAGGATACTTCTACAGCATCACCACCTGGCTTTAGCTTATCCAGTGCTTCCATTAATGGCTTAAACTTTGATGACCTACGCTTGGTAGACTTTACTTGAGCTCTATTAACGAACTTAATTTCCATAATTGATTGATTTGAGAGAACGTTTTATTAACGATATCATAATTTAATAGAATTCAGGATAATGAACAATGATTTACTCACTACTCTTTTATTGATAATCCATGAATCTATTCCAAGATTATTCTGGATCGTTAGTCGATTTTTTGACACGTTAAATACTATGTCAAGGATTGTATAAACACAAAAATATCAATGCTTTCTGTAAGGAGGCACCTTTGAATTTTTTTGAAAAATGTGCGCAAGCCCGAGTGGGAAAAAGCGTAATTCTGAAGAAGAAGAAATGGACGAGTAATACCTCCATCGATCACAGGATGTGGGCGCAGAGGGATTCGAACCCCCGACCCCCTGCTTGTAAGGCAGGTGCTCTAAACCAACTGAGCTATGCGCCCGAAAGGACAACAAAATTACGTCCATTTGGTATTCTTTCCAATAGAAAGGGAAAAGTACCAGATGTTCGTATCTTCACTATCTATTGATAACATCCCAATACTGACCGTCTATGTACGTTTTTCTAATGGCTCCACCCTCTGGAGGGCAAGAAGGAGCAATCCTTAATTTTGTTTTTTTAGGAGCACTATTTCTCGTCTTTTATTTTTTCATCATTCGTCCACAGTCTCAAAAACAAAAGAAAGTGGAGAAAATGATTTCTGAACTCAAAAAAGGAGATAAAATCGTCACCACTGGTGGCATTATTGCCCATATTCAATCCATCGATGAGAAAACTGTCCTTGCTGAGGTTGATAGTGGTGTAAAAGTGCGATTTACCAAAGCATCGATTGTTGATGTAAATCCTTCCAAGAAGGAATCTTAACGCTAGAAGTACTGTCTTATGTCATCTGCACAGTCGTCCACAGATACGTTGTTCACAACGATTGAGCAGGCCATTGAAGAGCTTCGTCAAGGTAGGATGCTCATCGTCGTTGACGATGAAAATCGAGAGAATGAGGGTGATTTTTTGATGGCCGCCGATAAGGTGACTCCAGAGGCCATAAATTTTATGGTCACACATGGTAGAGGGCTGGTGTGTGTTCCAATTACAGCTGAAAAAGCACGAGGCCTCAACCTTGATCATATGGTCCTTCAGGGCGCAGATCCAGAAGAAGCTGCGTTTACCATTTCCATCGACCATAAAGCGCGAACAACTACCGGGATTTCAGCCCCAGATCGTGCTGCCACGATCCAGGAAATGTTATCACCTGAAACGAAAGCAGAGGACTTCCGACGACCAGGGCATGTCTTCCCTTTAATTGGAGTTGAGGGTGGTGTGTTACGACGTCCAGGCCATACGGAAGCATCGATTGATTTGGCAAGGCTTGCGGGATTGCAGCCAGCAGGTGTGATCTGTGAAATCATGAGCGATGATGGGGAAATGGCACGAGTCCCTGAGCTCATGGAAATGGCCCAGCGCTTCAACCTCAGTATGATTACAATCGAGGATCTTGTACGATATCGATTAGAAAATGAATCCTTGATTCAAGTATTGGCTCAACAACCTTTTACTTCGGAAATAGGTGAGTTTACCCTTACCACCGTGGAAGAAGTGACTACGGGTGATCGGCATTATGCCCTCACCAAAGGTGAATGGACACAGGAGGACGCTGTATTGGTTCGTGCACACTCTTCAGATGTGCTGGCCGATACATTTCGTTCAACCGATTCTACACAGTCTGGTGTACTTGAAAAGGCAATGAAAATTATTCAAAAGGAAGGCCAAGGCGTTGTACTCTACATGAACCACCACATGAAGGTACATAGCCACAACGATTCAGAGGGTCGTGCTAGAGATGAAAAAGATTATGGAGTAGGCGCACAAATCCTTTACGAACTTGGTATTAGAAAACTTAGGCTTTTAACAAATCATCCTACCACGCGCGTAGGTCTTGAAAGCTTTGGCTTACGAATGGTCGAGACTGTCCCCTTGGATTGAATTTTGAGCAATCTCGTTTTCTTGAATCGCCTCGTTTTCAGGAGGCAGGATCCTATTACGGAATAGTAACATCGTCACCACAGTTACGGAGATTGCTACATCTGCGACATTAAAGATGTACGGGAATACTGAAAAGTCGCGGATTTTGAGGCTAAAATGTAAAAAATCAACGACATGGCCGTGCATAAAGCCCCCATACCCTTCCACCAAACCCAAAAACATTCGGTCAATGATGTTTCCTAGTGCGCCGCCTGTCACAAAACCCATAGCAATCAAAAAGGGCTTGGGCGCCCTGGACACATTCAAGCCTACATAAATCAGGATTCCAAGAGTGGCTAAGGTAGAAATTGTACCCACGACGGGTGTAGGCAACCATTCAATACCCAAAGCCATACCAGGATTTAGGATGTATGTAAACCGAAACCATCCCGGAATAATATCCAGGGAGTGTAGTGATGGGTCGTGGCGGATCACCCACTTAGAGACTTGATCTACAAGTATCACGAGGATCATAGGTGTCAAAAACCACCCAAGTTTACTCAACTGGCTTTTGTGGGATGCCTTACTCTCTTTATTCGACTTCTCTAGTGACATAGCGTCGTGTCTTACCGACGCTTTAACTTCGCCTCGATGCTCAGTTGCGTGTGGGGGACTGCCTCTAAGCGGCCTTTGTCAATTGGCTTGCCAGTCACTTTACAAACCCCGTACGTCTTATTTTCGATACGCTGGAGCGCATCATCGAGGTAACGTATAAATTTCTTGGTACGATTGAAGAGCATGTATGTCTTCTCACGCTCTTGTGCATCTGTGCCCGCATCTGCCATATGAAATGAATATGCAGATTCATTGGACGCGTTTTCCATGCTCTCTTTCAAATAAGATTGCAAGGATTCCATCTCCTGTTCTGCCTCTTCTCTTTTTTTGAGAATGATACCTTTGAAATACTCAAGCTCCTCGTCGTTAAACGGGGTAATGTGCTCTGGAGTTTTGGATGAAGATTGTTTTGCCATCGTGTTATTAATTTACCTTCCTCATAATGGCGATGGTACATTCACGCCCATCGAAATCCCATGTTTTGGTGAAGTCAGCTTCGTCTAATGCCGAGTGTGTTAAGGACTCAGCCAGTGTTTCGGACTGAATGGTATCCGAAAACTGTGTCATCGCTCCGAGAATCTCAGGCGAATCACTAAGATAACTAATTTCTATACGCTCTGTGACATCATAACTAGCCTCTTTACGCATATTCTGCACTCGATTAACAAATTCTCGGGCAAGACCTTCATGGATCAAGGACTCCGTTAAGGCAACATCTACAGCAATGGTAAGTCCTTGTTCTGACTCAACGCTCCAGCCATCCAGACCGGTCCTAATAATCTCAACATCTTCTGACTCTAGTTGTACACGCTCACCGCTGTCAAGATGAACCGTCGAGCCGCCTTGTTGTTCAAAATTGTGTACTTCCTCAGAGGACCATCCTTGGATGATTTTGGCAACGTCCTTCATGGCCCCACCTACCTTTTTCCCAAGTACGGGGAAGTTTGGTTTTGCCGCCTTGTGAACAATTTGCTGATCGTCATCCACAGTCTCAATCTCTTTGACGTTTACTTCATCCAAAATAATAGACTCAACACCTGCGAGGTCTTGCTTTATCTGTTCATCAGCAGGTAACAAAATACGCTGTAGTGGCTGTCTGACATTGAGTTCTGTTTTATTTCTTGCACGAAGAACCATGCTTGAAATGGATCGAGCTAACTCCATACGACGCTCTAAGGCATCATCCAACGATGTCACCTCCACAGAAGGAAAGTATGCTAGATGCACGGATTCACTCTCTTTTTGAGTCACATCATTAAGTTGCTGATGGAGCCATTCTGCAAAAAATGGAGCAATCGGTGCCATCATTTTTGAGAGTGCCGATAGGCTTTCGTAGAGTGTTTGATAAGCAGACGCTTTATCAACGCTTTGACCTTCTTTCCAAAAACGACGCCGTGAGCGACGAACATACCAGTTTGAAAGGTCATCAATAAATCTCTCCATCGATCGGGCAGCCCGAGTGACGTCGTAATGATCAAGATGGTCATCTACTTCTTGAATCGTTCTATTTAAGCGAGATAATATCCACCGATCAATCTCAGCGCGGTCTTGCTTTGCTACAGGTGCGCCTTGATAATCAAAGCCATCTATATTTGCATAGAGCGCAAAGAAGGAATACACATTGGTCACTGTATTAAAGACTTTCCTTTGTGTCTCTTCTAGCCCTTTCTCGCTGAACTTAAGGTTATCCCACGGTGCTGAGTTACTCATCATATACCAGCGGACAGTGTCTGCACCGTATGCCTCTATCATCTCGAAAGGATCAACCGTATTCCCTTTCGATTTACTCATTTTCTCTCCTTTAGGATCGAGTACTAGCCCGTTAGAAATCACATTTTTATATGCCGGCTCATCGAAAAGGAGTATCCCTAGAGCATGCAATGTGTAGAACCATCCACGGGTCTGATCGACACCTTCAGCGATAAAATCAGCAGGGAATCCTGTTTTAAAACGCTCCTCATTTTCAAATGGGTAATGCCATTGAGCAAACGGCATCGCTCCAGAGTCAAACCACACGTCTAGTAGGTCAGGAATTCGGCGCATCACATGGCCTTGCTCATTCACCCATGTCACTTGATCGATAAATGGACGGTGTAGGTCAATCTCGATATCGTCGTCAAGGCCCGCTTTATCACGAAGTTCTTCTATGCTACCAATGACTTCGATAATCGTTGGGTCTTGCTCACTCACCCAAATTGGAATTGGTGTACCCCAGTACCGCTGCCTTGAAATGGCCCAGTCAACATTATTCTCCAACCATGTCCCAAATCGTCCCGTACCTGTACTTTCTGGCTTCCATTGAATCGTTTGATTCGCTTCAACCATCTTATCCTTGACAGCTGTTGTTTTAATGAACCAAGAATCAATAGGAAAGGACATCAAGGGGGTTCCTTTGCGCCAATCAAACGGGTAACTATGCTCCAAAACCTCTTGACGGAAAAGGTGGCCAGATGCCTTTAATTGTTTAGAAATCACTTTGTCAGCATCCTTAAACCACTCACCTTCAAGAGAACCTGCTTGATCTGTAAACGTTCCGTCTCGACTGACAGGGTTGAACAGTGGGATACCCGCTTTTTGACAAGTCTCAAAGTCATCGGCACCAAACGCAGGAGCTGTATGCACAATACCTGTGCCGTCATCCGTGGTCACATATTCAGCTGGATGCACTTTCCAAGCGCGTGATATATCCTCATCAGGGGCATACTCAGAAAAATACTCCTTCGCATAGGACGTTGGGGGGTCATACGACATGCCCAATAGGTCGCTCCCCTTCCAAGTATGACGTATTGAGGGCGCCTGCTCTTCCGTGAAATTACGCGAAAGACACTCTTTGGCGAGGATATAACTTCTTTGATCACCTTCAATCGACACTTCAACATAGTCCAGATCAGGATGTACAGCCAAAGCCATATTAGAGACAACTGTCCATGGTGTTGTTGTCCAAGCTAGAAATGCACGGTTTGGTTCATTATGCAAAGGAAATACAACCGTGATGGAGGGGTCCTGTACATCTTTATACCCTAGACTTACTTCATGCGAGGATAAAACGGTACCACTCCCTGGTGAATACCATGCAATTTTATGCCCCTTGTAGAGGTATCCCTTCTCATGAAGGCGCTTTAGTGCCCACCATACTGACTCGATATACTCATTTTTGAATGTGATATATGGGTCATCCAAATCGACCCAGTACCCCATTCGCTGTGTCAGGGTATCCCATAGCTCTTTGTATTTGAGTACATTTTCACGACACTTTTCGTTGTACGCTTTAATTCCAAAGGCTTCAATATCGGCGCGAGACTGTAGATTTAACTCTTTCTCAACCTCAATTTCTACGGGTAATCCATGGGTGTCCCAGCCCCCCTTTCGGATAACTTTATACCCCTTCAGTGTTCGGTAACGGCAAAACAGGTCCTTAAGAGTCCGTGCCATGACATGGTGGATTCCAGGCTTACCGTTTGCCGTAGGTGGGCCTTCATAGAATGTGAAGGGTAGTCCGTCCTCTCGAGTCGTGACACTTTTGGCAAAGGTTTCTTGCTCTTCCCACCACTTTAAAACTTTGGTTTCAAGGTTTGGATAGGAAAGTTGCTTAATTTCCTCAAACTGCCGTTGCATGATCCGAATTATGGTTTTTTGGGGAATCCCAAAGGTACGAATTTTTATTCCACTTACCCTTTCTTGGGTGCTTCTTGGGGGACTTACAGGATGCACCACGTTACGCAGTGGGACTCTTACCGAATCTGATCTTTACGTTGCCTCAGAAAATGGACTAGAAAATCTCTCCTTTGCTACCATGCAGCGCATGAATCAAGCAGCTTCTTCCCTCCGTTTTGAGGGATCTATGTTTGTATCCACCCCTCAGGGTACAGAGCGAAGCCGAATGACTCTTTCAACAAATCAGTCACAGACATTTTTTGGATTAGAGGGGCGTTTTGGGATTGGAAAAACGGACATCGAGTGTGGTGATGGGAAGGCATTAACCATAAAACCCACTCAAGACCTAACGTCCAAAGAAACACAAATGCTTGATGTTTTGTGTAGGTCCATCTATCCTTTGAGTACACTATCGGATGCATTTGAATGGAACGTGTCTCTTGGTGACAACACAGATTCTTGGTCAGCTTCGACTCAAACCGACATAGAAGGTGAACGATTTAATTGGACCATGGAGCGATTTCATCAATCCGAGGGATTCATCTATCCACAAAAGGTCACACTTCAACATGTCGATGAATCGCTTCGGGTTCTCATGTTGCTTAAATTGACGCATCTTGATTTAGAATGAATTCCCCTCTCAAACTCATCGACAATTTGGGCTCATCTTCCCTAAATAAGAAATGGCTAGTAGGTTTTCTCGCAATGTTATGGCTTGGTATAGGTGTGGACTCAGCTTCTTCACAAAGTGTTTATTTGGAGCGAAAAGCGCTCCTTGAAGGACAGCAAAGAGAAACTCGAAACACGATCGACCAAATTGCCATTCAACTGCAACGAAGTCAATCTCTACTCGATGTAACGCTCAAAGAAGTCGACCAACAGTTTCGGTTAGCCTCACAATTGAGTCGACAGATTCGCCTTCAAGAGGAAAAAATTCGCGCGATTGAGCAACAAATCACTCAATCCAATCAAAATATTCAAATGATTGAGGCTGATATTGTACAATTAGAGCAAGACATTGACGAGGCGATTGAGGACTACAAAGAGACCCTGACGTATGTGTACAAATTTGGGAAAATGAATACTCTATCTGTCATTCTTACTGCACCTTCCTTGAATACCATGCTGAGTCGTTCGGTATACCTTAGACGTTTCGAAGCGTTTCGAGAAGCTCAGGTGGAACAAATACGTGTGAATCAAGCGAGTCTTCAGACACGCACGCAAGAACTTAGAGATGAGAACCAACTCAACGAGCAACTAAAGGGTGAGTTATCCACAGAAAATGCAAGTTTACTTCAACGCAAGGAGCGTCTTGACCGCAGGATCACAGAGCTACAACGTGATAAGGGCAACTTAGAACGACAGATTGCATCCTATCAAGAAGAACAAGGCGAGCTCGAAGATGCCTTGGACTCATTTTCTGCACAAGCGGATGCACTTCGAGAAGCAGAGTTAGAGCGGCGAAGAAGACTGGAGCAAGCACAACAAATTGCTCAAGGTGCATTGGAGGGTCTTGCAGGTGGTGCCCCTCCAGAAAATAGTGCGGACATTTCACCCGGCGCTGGATCGGCGGACCTTGCTACATTTGCTGAAGAGGATGATAGCGAAGCACTATTGGTAAGTTTCGAAGATCAATTTCAAAATCAAAAAGGTTCACTTCCTTGGCCTGTTTCTCAAGGGGTTATTACCAAAAAATTTGGAGTACAGGTGCATCCTGTATTCGGCACTAGAGTCAATTCACTAGGTGTGGAGATTTCCACTTCGGGTGGTGCAAACGTGCAGGCAGTGAGTGATGGAATCGTTGTCGCGATCCAACCAATTCAAGGGTATGGAGATGTCGTAATTTTGAATCATGGGCGATACAAAACAGCCTATGGAAACTTGAGTGAACTCGCCGTGAGAAGAAATCAGGTAGTATCCGCTGGTGATCGCATCGGTGCATCTGGAACAGCCTCCTCCTCTAGAGGGGAAGTCGTCTTTTTTGTAGTACGTGATGGCACAGAGAATGTGAACCCAGAAATTTGGCTGAAATAATGGACCGCTTCTTTGCCTATATCACATTCACCATTGTATTGTCGAGTATTTTAACCTTGCTCATGCATCCGCTCACGCCATACATACTACTGTTGTGGGCGCCAATGATTGGAGTCGTAGTGGCTGGGTTTCTAGCCTATGCGTTTGTCGTGTATCGTCTGATTCGTAGATTCTTACGACGTCCTCTCCCTTTTGATCATGCTCACTGGGTACTATCGTTACTTTTTTTGGTAGCTCCCGCTACTTGGTGGGTTCTTACCCTTGATTTTGCATTCTGGTCCACTGTTGTGTACATCGCCGCAGCTAGCGCCGGGGTTATCGTTGGAACCCGTGCAGCTATGAGTGCTCTGACTCGGCCTCTATCAACACCGATCGTTTAGAAACCCGCTCGAGCAGAAATGATTTTCGTCTTGCACCCCAAAGCTCAAGTTCGGGGTCAGAAGTCGTTTGAATGGTAATGGTAATCTCCTTGTCGTTCACCCCAACATTCATAGCCTCAACATTTTGGTAGTGGCTGCGATCTAGACCATCAGCAACCCGTAGAATTGCAGATAATTTTTGGACACGTTTTTTGACCGGTTTCTCAAGCGCTTCATATAACTCATGTCGTTTTTTGGGTGTTGAACGACGATGATATCGGGCGACATGTGCCATTACCTGAATCTCCGATTCCGAAAATCCCCGAAGATCAGCATTAAGAATCAAATAAAGGGCATGGATATGGTGCTTTCTGTGGGAAATATGGTACCCAATATCATGTAGAATGGCTGCATACTCTAGCAATTCACGATCGGTTTCTTCCAATCCAAGAACCTCATGGAGTTTATCAAAGAGCTCCAAAGCAAGATTACACACTTGCATAGAGTGGGATTCGTGCCAGTTACACTTCACAACAAGCTCCATAATGCTATCACGTCTGGGATCCTCGGTCACAGGAGACATCGTGAGCTTTGGGTACATTTTTTGGAAATAACGAATGAGGATTCCTTCTCTGAGAGCCTGTGTGGAGATTTTTACCCGCTCCACATTGAATATCCGCATAATGGAGTGTACAAGAATCATTCCCGGAAGGATGAGTTCTGATCGCTTTTCCTCGAGACCTTGAACTTTCAGACGCTTTTTCTTCGGTAGATATAAAAACTCATCGAATAGCGCCTTGAACTCTGTCCATGTAAACTCAAACTCATTGGTAATGACACCTCCATGACCGTTGGGGCGGCGGGCGTCAATCATTGCAGCGATGGTCTGATATGTTCCACTAGACCCAATCATCAAACCACTAGGGAGTCGTCCTATTTGTTGCTGCATGGGATCAAGGGTTTTCTCGATGTACTCTTGAATGGCTTCAACTTCAGTTGGAGTAATCGGGTCATTCTCCAAAAACATGGCAGCTAGACGCGCAACGCCAATTTTTTTGCTTGTGAGATAGGAGGTGGTATCCTGTGTACCCACGATAAATTCAACACTCCCCCCACCAATATCGGCCATAAGTACTGGTGTAGATCCAATTGTTACTCCATGTTGTACACCATAAGCAATTAATTCAGCCTCCATAAGGCCAGAGATCGCATTGATTTTGAGACCAACCTCATCGATTACCCTCTGAATAAACTCTCCACCGTTGGTCGCTTCACGAACCGCACTTGTTGCATAAGCAATAATCGCTTCAGATTGACGCCCCTCACTCAGATTATAAAATTTTCGGAGGGCAGCAATCCCGCGCTCCATTGCGCCTGGAGTAAGTTTTTTACCAACCCCCTTTTCCGCCATTATGACCATCTCTTTGAGTGCATCAACGATTTCAAAATGTCCATCATCATATAAATCAGCGATAATTGCATGAAACGAATTGGTTCCCAAATCAATGGCCGTGATTCGCTTTAACCGTTTTGAGGAGCCATTTGGAACAGGCTCTGATGGATGGCTGTTCAAAAAAGCGTTTTGCAGTGAAGAGCTATTTGTACGGGTAGGTGTGAACATGAGTTTAGTTAAAAACCTCTGAACATGAGTTCAGTTAGAATCTCTGAACATGAGTTCAGGTCACTACATAGGAATTGCAAGAAAAAAAGGGGCAAGCACTTCATATCACGCCGCTACGACCTCCTACCGCTGCTGCCTTCCGACCCTGACGGACTTCAGAGGGAGCTGGCTGTATGAAACTTGCCCCCGATTCTTCATTTGTGGAGCTATGGGGATTCGAACCCCAGACCTTCGCGCTGCCAGCGCGACGCTCTAGCCAGCTGAGCTATAGCCCCAAACGAATCCCAAAGATACAATCTTTCGGCGGAAAAGGTAGACATTCAAGCCATCTAAACATTTGTTCAGACTGATTCAGTTGCGTAACTTCCGTATGCTGTTAAGTGTACTTAAAACAAACTATTGACGTACGTTCATGAAAACGACAAAACTTTTTCCAAAATTTCTCACTCTCGTGGCATTAGCCGTTGTTCTATCTAGCTGTGCTTCCAACAAGGTTGATCCAGCAACTATTGATACAGATGGAGATGGCCTCACAGATGTAAATGAGACAAATATTCACAACACTGATCCTTTGAATCCAGATACGGATGGGGATGGCCTTACCGATGGAGAAGAAGTGAATGAATACTCTACGGACCCTTTGAGTGCTGACACGGATGAGGATGGGCTCTCTGATGGCGAAGAGGTAAATTCTTACAATACCGACCCTCTTGCTGCAGACAGCGATGGCGATGGACTCATGGATGGTGCTGAAGTAAATGACCACAACACAGACCCACTCAATGCAGATACGGATGGGGATGGTCTTACCGATGGTCAGGAAGTTACTCAGTACAATACCAACCCACTAAGTCCTGATACGGATGGTGATGAGTACAGTGATGCGGATGAAATTGCAAATGGTACCGATCCAAATGACGCATCTGATCCAGGACGTGTCCGCGACATGGCAACTATTTACTTCGGATTTGACCGTTCAGACATTTCAGACGAGGCAGCTCAGGCACTAGCGAATAATGTTGAAAAACTTCTTGCTGCGCCTGCTGTTGATGTTCAAGTAGATGCATACACAGATCATGTAGGTGGCGATCAGTATAACTTGCGTCTCTCTCTACGTCGTGCTAACGCAGTCGTTGATTTCTACAGAAACAATGGTGTTAGCGAAGACCGAATTGAATCTCGTGGACTCGGAAAAGCTCCTGTACCATGTATGGAATCTGAAAAAGATGCCAACACGCCAGGTTGTGAGAAAAACCGACGAGCAGAATCAGCACCGGTTCACCCGTTTTAATCTGTAGTCTGAATTATCGATTTTTGAAAGAGGCGGGTCATTGACTACGCCTCTTTTTATATCAACCCAAGATGAAATAGAATGAAGACCTATTATTTACTCCCATTGACTGTTGGTTTAATCTTTACACTAACACAGTGTGATCAACCAGCAAGTGAATCTACCCCCACTCCAGAAGAGCTCGCAGCCATAGAACAAGCTCGCGAGGATTCTCTTCAAGCTGTTGCTCGTGCTGAAGAGGCGGCTCGGCAAGAAGCTCTACGTCAACAGGTTGAGGCAGAGCGTACCACATTATCCTATGATGAAGAAGGAATGTTTGTTGTTCAACTTTCTGCCTGGCGATCTGCTGAAAAAGCGGAAACCATGCAATCATATTGGGTGAATGCAGGTTTTGAGAACGCTAGTGTGATTGAAGTTGGGGATGAGTCTACAGGGGAGATTTGGTATCGTGTTAGACTGGGCCGATTTGCAACCGAGCCGGATGCTTCTAAAGCCGTTACACTTCTCATGGATGATCATAGTACCGAAGGATGGGTGTACCATCTTGATGATGCTGCAACGATTGATTGGTAGCAATCATGGCAATGGACTCCTTCCAAACCACATCCCATACTCATGATGGTGTGACAACTGTAAAGCTTCAGGGTGAACTTGATGCCCAAACAGCTGTTGTATTGGAAGAAGAATTCGAGAAGCTTCTCGAAAAGAAAAAATACAAGGTCATTACCAATGGGCAAGCTCTTCAATACATTGCAAGTGCTGGATTAGGAGTTTATATGGCCTATATCGAGCGTTTTCGTGAGGAAGGTGGTGATATTAAGGTGACGCATCTTTCTGAACGCGTCCAACATGTTTTTGACCTTCTAGGGTTTAGCAAGATCATCGATGTTCTAGAGTCTGATGAAGAAGCGTACCAACGTTTTCAGTCTACTTCATGAATGACAGCACTTCAACACCACGTAAAGACTACATTTTCAGCTAAACGAAGCCATTGCAGTGACGTTCGTGCACTCCTAGAGTCGAGTCTCGTACCACTGGATCCTTCACCTTCAAAGGATTTACTCCATAATATCATCCTTGCCACGGACGAGCTTTTCACAAATACTGTGAAACACGCCTATAGAGAGGATGCCTCCAAGACCATTGGCCTAGAGATTCAGGTCACTTCCTCAAGCATTGCTGTGGTCATTGAGCATACAGGTACCCCTTTTGACCCTTCTACCTATACCCCTTTTGATCCTAATGCAACGTTAGATCAGCGACGAACAGGGGGAATGGGTGTATTTATTATGGAGCATTTAGCGGATCAAGTAGCATTTGAACGTAGCAAATCTGGTGCACACCGAGCTATTCTTCACTTCGATCGAACATAACCCATTTCCTAAACTCTTCAAGGATGTCACCATCCAAACCCGTTGATCCAAACAGAGAGTTAGACCGCAAAGAGAGTGAGCTCGTCTCCTTGACCGAGGCTATCACTAGTCTTCATGCTCAAAAAACAGAGCAGGGTGTCCTTAAGATTTATAAGTACACATTAATGGGACAGCTTGGGATTCGTGCATTTTCATTAACACGGCACGATGGTGGCCACAAAGAAATTCTTGTCTCTCATGGCCTAAAGAAAGATCCGGACCAACTATTCTCCAAAAAGCCTCAACATATTGAGTTTGGGTCAGGTGAGTCAACTACTCAAAAAACCTTTAAGGGTACACTTTCGATTTTTGATCATATAAACGATGGTGAGTTTCAACCAACAGAACTTCGATTTATTAAGACACTCACCCAGTTGTGCCTTCAATCGATTGATACCATTCGATTGCAACAAATTGAGGTGGAACAACAGTCCATTCAAAACGAGTTGACCATAGCGCGATCTATCCAATCATCGTTATTACCAGACCATGATAGACAATATGATTCCTGGGATATAGCATGGGCACATGTTTCAGCGAAGGAAGTTGGAGGTGACGTGATCGACATCATGGAGGATTCCACAAATGATCGACTCGTCATAATGATTGCAGATGGGGCTGGCAAAGGCATTCCTGGAGCCTTACTAATGTCCAGTGTACAGGCGTTGTTTCAGTATCTGGCAAAAAGAGGGACAAGTGTCGATGAAATTGCTCATGCAATGAATCAGCAGCTTCTTTCGAGTACACCCTCCGATACATTTGTAACAGCTGCGTTTTTGGAGGTGCAAAAGCCCTCTTCGTCAGAGCGAGGTGCACAAATAACCTATGTAAATGCGGGCCATCCTGCTGGATATCTCATACAGTATTCTGATACTGATGGTAGTGAATCTCTAAAGGATAGTGCATCATTAAACGAGCCATTTCATTTACGATCATTACCCTCTTCCGCACCCTTATTAGGGGTTATGGAGTGGGATCCGAACCATTCTAGCCAATGGAGTCACACTATTATGATGGCTCCTCGTGATAGTATGTGTTGGGTTACAGACGGTGTGTTGGAGCAAGAGATTCAAAAACCGCTTGGTGTTGAGCCAAACAGTGTAGGGGAAGAGCGTTGCGGGAAGTGGCTAGTAGAGGTCATTGGGAAAAGCCCTTTGCAAGCAACCTCACAAAGCATAGTGGATGAATTTATCAGATTCTACCAGACTCAGGTCACGCATGAACAGGCTGACGATCAGACCTTGGTTATGTTGAAGAGCGCGTACTCCACGTCAGGCTAATACCTCCCATAATGACCACCATACCTCCTACGGTTAATGCAGATGGGATTTCCTGGAATAGAAAATAGGCCAATAAGGTTGCTAACACCGCTTCTGCTAAAATTAGTGTAGAGAGAGCCGTCGCTGAATAATACCTCACAGCAAAGTTCAAAGAACCATGGCCGATAATCGTGGGGCCAACAGCCAACAAGACAACCATCAGCCAAGCGGTACCTCCAAAGCCTGAATGAGACTCTGCCAAGAGCATAAAAAGAATTGTGGCTGTCAAAAATGCTGCACCATAGACATAAAACACATAGTCAAGCCAAGAAGACTTCTGGCGAACAGAGCGACCAATTAGAAAATAAAACGCGAATAATATCGCTGCACTGAACGCTAAACCATTACCAAGAAGCGGTTGCCCATCATTTAGTGCGAGAACATCCCCTTCAGAGCCTATCGTTAGGAGCAACGTACCAGATAGCGCGGTACATACACCTACCCAAACACGCCAACTAAACTGATGTTTAAATATGACACTCTCTAAGACAATGAAGAGGATCGGGTGCATGGTCACAAGAACGGTTGCTGAAGCGACGCTCGTAAACTGAATAGAGGAAATAAATAGAACTAGATGTGCACCAAGCAGGGCTCCTGACAATAAAATTGCCCATGGCTCAACCCCTTTTTCACGCTTTAGCTTGGGTAATGATATGCCTTGCCTCAACCAAAACGGTAGCAATAGTGCCCACGCAATTCCAAGTCGACCTGCTGCTAAAAAATAGGGGTCTGTTTCACCTGCCCATCGAACAAATATGGGAGAAAATCCAAAAGAGAGAATTCCAAGACCAAGAAAAAATGGAACCCAGAGAGGGGGTGTTGCGGATTGCGTCGGTTTCACAAGGCACGTTCCCTACCGAAGTCGGTCGACAGAGGCAAGTAATTGCTGATCTGAGAGTACAGCTCGTCGTCCCAAATAGGCCAGAGCAAGACTAGCACCGGTGATGATAGGTGCAATCGCTTCATCCCATAAATATGGACCAATTCCACCTAGCGAGAATAAAATCGCAACTTCAAACGCCAACACCCCTGCGAGCGAAAGAGTACCAATACGAATGACTTGAAGTTGTATTCCAGGCTTTTTGAATAGAAGAATTGCCATTATTAACGCAAACGAAGCCAATGCTAACATAGATATAGGAGCCCAGTATATCCAAATGGCTGGGTCTGCAGCCATGCGCTCTGGCATGGGTGTGAGTAGCATCAATGGATTAATCGCTGCTGCAAGTAAGAGCCATAATGACTGAATCCGTTGTATCATGACAAAGATCTTAGAATCTGTGGTTCACGAATCAATGGGTCTACCTAGGGTTCTATACAGTTGTTGTTGGATAAAACAACCCTTTTACCTGGGCAGATACACGTTCAATGAAAAGATACAAGACTGGAACCAAAATCAGTGTAAGTGCAGTGGCAAAAATCAATCCTACAATTACAGCAACAGCCATAGGACTCCACCAAGCCGCTTGCTCACCACCCCAATACAAATACTCATTGATGTTCGTGAAAAACTCGATGGGATTATTCGTAAACGTGAAAAAGTCAATGTTAAACCCAATGGCTAATGGAACCAACCCTAGAGTCGTCGTAATTGCAGTCAACACAACAGGTCGAAAACGTGTCGATCCAGCCATAATGAGAACATCATAGGTAGATTTTTCAGGATATTTTGACTTAACAACGTCGACGTAATCAATCAATACAATTGCATTATTGACCACAACCCCAGCTAGTGAGATGATCCCAATCCCTGTCATGATGATGACGAATGGCATCTGGAAGATTACCAATCCATATAGTACTCCTGAGATTGACATCACGACAGATGTCAGTACAATAATGGGTTTGGTTACAGAATTAAACTGAGAAATCAAGATAAATGAGATCAAAAACAAGGCGATTAGAAATGCATTACTCAAAAATGCAATTGCATCTGCTTGTTCTTCTTGTTCTCCCGTCCATTCATAACGTACTCCTTGGGGTAAATTTTCCAATGTGCTGGCCAGCTCTGACTGCACTTGACCAAGGACCTGGTTGGGGTTTGCTGTACTACTAACATCAGAAAAAAGTGTGACGACCCGTTTTTGATCCTTATGAGTAATTCCACCATATCCCTCTTGCGTTGACAGTGACACAACCTCAGAGAGAGGGATCTGCTGCCCACCTTCTGTTAATACAGTGAGTGTGCTCAATGCAGATAGATTCTCACGACTCTCTGGATTGAGGCGTACAGTGATGTCATACTCATCAATACCATCTCTGTAGCTCGATGCCTCGACTCCGTTGATCGCAGAACGAATTGTAGACCCAATCTCCTGAGTGTTGAGCCCAAACAATGCTGCTCGCTCACGGTCTACATCAATACGAAGTTCAGGTCTTGATTCAGGAAGATCTGTATCGAGTCCTTCCAATTGGGCATAAATAGGCGAATTTTCCAATTGACGCTTAAGTGATTCGGAAATGTCCATGAGTTGCTGCATGTCATCCCCAATAAGCTCCAAGTTAATGGGTTTACCAGTTGGCGGACCATCTTGTGGTTTTTCAATCACAACCTCTGCCCCTGCAAGATCTGCTGGCAATGTCTTGCGAAGGTTTTCCATTGCATCAAATGTGGACCCTTTGCGCTGTTCATAATCAACAAAGTTCAAAACGATTGTCCCCTTGTTCTGAGTCTGACCACTATTGTCCATCCCTGATGAAATTGGGGCACCAGCCGTTGCAACGATGGTTTCCACATCACTAATCTCTGGAATTTGACGTGAACGTTGTTCAAGCGATTCAATAAACTCCCTTGTTGTTTCAACATTTGTCCCTGCTGGTGTAGAGATTTGGGCATAAAGGCGTGCAGGTGGGATATCCTCTGGGAAAAATTCAACTTTTGTAGTTTGAAATACACCCAATGAAATACCAAACATGACAAAGCTAGATAAGAACACGCCAACTGCCGTAACTAAAACAACCCACTGATGGCGAAGAGCCCATCCCAAGGAAGATTCATATCTACGCAGACTTGCAGCCATTCCCTTTGTTTGCCACCATGTAGCCACCTTGGTTAAGGCATACTTGTGTAGTAAGTAGGTCGCACCTGCAATAACAAGAAGCATGGACCATGTTACAGGGTTCTGTACAAGCAAGAAACCTATCACGAAGACTCCCACGCCCAGGATGATTCGGCGACCTGTCTTCGACATTCTTGATGACTGCGCATCTTCTTCTTGATTAGGAACTCGCATAAACAATGCACACAATACTGGATTTATCACTAGACCAATAAACAATGATGCTGCAAGTGTGATAATGAGTGTCTTGGGCAGGTATGACATGAATTCTCCCACAATCCCTGGCCAAAACGCGAGAGGTGTAAATGCTGCAAGGGTCGTGGTCGTTCCAGAAATAATAGGAATTGCAACTTCACCAGTTCCCTTCTTGGCGGCTTCAATATTGGAATACCCTTCCTCGAGATATCGATAAATATTCTCCACTACAACAATGGCGTTATCAACCAGCATACCTAATGCTAAAATGAGAGAGAAAAGCACAATCATATTGAGTGTGATTCCCAACGCTGAAAGCACCAAAAATGTGATGAACATGGAGAATGGAATCGCGACGCCTACAAAAGTTGAGTTACGAACGCCCATAAAGAAGAGAAGTACGGCAATGACAAGAATTAAGCCTGAAATAATGTTGTTCTCCAAACTTGAAACCATTTTCCGGATTTCGGTACTCATATCTGACGTGATTTTGAACGTCGTTGTTGGAGGAACCAGGGCCTCATTATCCGCCAGTATTTGCTTCACTTGCTCAGAAGCCTCAATGATATTTTCACCTGAACGCTTAACCACGGAAAGGGTAATGACAGGTGATTGGTCTAAGTAGGAATAGGACTCTCGATCCTTGGGTGCAAAGCGTACATCAGCTACATCTCGAATGTAGACAGGACGGTCATTATTGGTAACCACAACGATGTCTGCAAGCTCTTGTGGATCCTCATATTCACCGGGCACACGCAACAGATACTTTTTAGACCCTACATCGATAGAGCCACCAGGAATAGTGACATTTTCATTCCCAATCGCCTTGGTTATGTCATCAAAAGAGAGGTTGTAATAACGAAGTTTGGTTAGATCTACATCGACCTTGACCTCGTTTTCAAGTCCTCCTGCTAAGTTAACCTCAAGCACTTGTGGTAATGCTTCAATTTCATCTTGAAGGTCTTCTGCTACCTTCTTGAGCTCATCTAGTCCATATTCACCTGAAATATTGACCTGCATAATCGGAAACTGAGACAGGTTGATCTCGTCCACAACAGGTTCCTCAACATCTCCAGGAAGCTCAGATTTTGCTAAATCAACTTTCTCACGGACTTTGAGTAATGCTTCATCAATATTTACGTCGGAGTTAAACTCTAAAAGTATACTAGAATAGCCCTCAGCAGACGTTGAGGTCATCACTTTGATCTCTGAAATATTGGCTAGTTCATCTTCAAGCACATTGGTGACTAATGTCTCAACATCCTCAGGTGCCACACCTGGATAAGCTGCACGAACCACAATATTTGGGATTGTAATATCGGGTTGAGCCTCTTTGGGAAGGGATAAGTATGAAGATAATCCACCAATAATGAAGATTACGCAGAGTACAAGAACACTAATTGGGTTCTTGAGCGATAGATTGGTGAGTGGGAATTCACGTCCCTGAAAATCGTTCGTGTCTTTAGACATTGCTTTGGGATTCAATGTTGCGAAATAAACTCGTTTTCTTGGTTCTAAAGGGTTTCATTCAATGCTTCTGAAAGTGCAGACTCCGGGGTAGAGGCATTCGATTCAGACGATGTCGTCCGTATTTGCAGTCTGGTTCCATCTTGGAGATAGGATGAACCATTGGTAATAAATTGATCTCCTGGATTTAGACCTGAAAGGATAACAGTCTCACTTTTATACACAGGACCATGGTCAATCACGACCTCTCTAGAAATTGGATTTCCTTGTTCATCACTTGCAACAATGTAAGCGACCATATTTCCCTGCTTACTAAACACATATTCTTCACCCACAACAATCGAATTGGGCATATCGTCCAATACAACCTCAACATCTGCAACCATGTCGATTTTTATGATTTCATTTGGGTTAGGGAAGCCAACTTCAACCTCAAAACTTCTTGATTGAGGATCAATCGTTGAACCCACAAATTGGATCGTCCCCTCAACTTGAAGATCGTCACGCTGGTTGAACTGCAGTTTAACAGGATCGCCTTCTGCGAGAATTCCAACATAACGAGACGGAATTCCAACTGTAACATAGAGCTCCGTTGTACTTACCACTCTTGCGACAGGTGTACCAGGGGAAAGTAATTCTCCGGGATCAACAAATGTTTGTTCCAATGTGCCACTAAATGGTGCTTTCACTTCAGTATTCTCAAGAGAGACTTTCAATGAGGCCAATGAAGCCGCCTGTTGTTCATAGGTCAACTCAGCATTATCAAGATCACTCTGAGAGCCAATTCCTTGGTCATTTAACTCTTTTTGACGATCATATTGAAGTTTGGATTGACGTACCATCGCTTCCATGCGTCTGACTTCTTGAGATAACGCAGCATCATCAATTTTGGCAATCACCTGGCCTTCTTCAACGCGATCACCTTTCTTAGCGTTAAAGCGAATAAGACGCCCCTGCACTTCTGCTGATAGTACAGCATCAAAATCTGAAGTCACGGTACCTACTTGTTTGAGGTAACTTCGAAAGTTTTCTGGTTGGAGGATTTCCGTGTCAACAGTCACTCGTCTGACAAGTTCCTCTGGTGCGTCCATGTTTTCAGGGGCACCGCACTGAGTAAGCAGTAGAAGGCTACTGAATAAAATGGATAGGGTTGAGATACGTTTCATGGAATTTAAGGATTTAACGATGTTTCAATCGATCGTGTTTCTGAGAATGGGACACTACCAATCGCATAATCAAAGGATGCCTTGGCATTGAGATAATCATGGGCAAGCTGCACCACATTGAATTCTGCTTCTTGAAGCTGCAGTTCTGCCTCAGTGAGTTCAAGCTGGGATCCACTCCCTGAATCAAGACGTAGAGTAGCACGTCGAAATCCCTCTTGGGCTTGTTTAAGTGCCATTTGTCTAGCATCGTAACTCAAAAAGAGTCGAGTAAACTCATCTTGTAACGTGGCAATTTCTTGGGCAGCAGCGACCTGAGCTTGTTCTAAGTCTGTTTCAAATGTTTGTAATTCAATCGAGGCTCTAGAGATATTGGCAATCCTCTGTGTTCCTTGAAAAATGGGGAATGAAACCGCAAGACCAACCGTCTGGAATCGGATTGCATCTTCAAAAACTACCGGTGTTCCTGGCTGTGCTGAAGACCATTGTAAATTATACACAGCACTCACTGAAGGAAGAAATTCGCTCTTCGTTGCAAGTAACTGTTTTTGTCGAAGCGCCACTTGGCTCTCGAGAAACTGTATATCTGCACGCTCATCAATTACATCACTTGGGTTAAGTAGGGTTTGAGCCGAGTGACCATTTGCTTGATCGATTTCTGCAAGTTTCGCATTTGTAGGGGTTGGCTGACGATCCGTTGAAATCACAAAAGAAGTCAAATCTCCCACAACCTCTATTTCGGCGCCAGCGGGTAATCCTAGGATTTGCACCAGTCCACGAATGGCTTGCTTATATCCATTTTGTGCTTCGATAAGAGACGGTCGTTGATTGGCAAGTTGTACCTCTATTTGCAGCACACTATACTCATCGACAAGGCCTGCATCTCTACGAGCTTGTGTTTCTTGCAAGACCCTGTCAAGCCTCGCTAAGGATGTTTCAAGCAATTTCACCCGTTCTTTTGCCAAAAGAGCTTGGTGATAGGCTTGACGTGTTTGAGTAATGATTTGTTGAGATACCAACGCAAAGTTTTGAGACTGAGCTTGTTTGTAAAGCCTTGATGTACTCAGTCCAATGATCGCTTGTCCTTTAAAAATATTTTGGGATACCGTGAATCCACCCTGCCAATTGTTATCAGTACCAAATTGAACGGGCACGAGTTCACCTGGAGCCGCAGATGGATCAAAAACCTGAGCAGGGATAAAATTAACCGGGATTTCAATGTTGCGAGTGTAATTGGCACTTGCGCTCACATCTGGTAGTACTTCAGCCCAGGCTGTCAATACTTGGGCGTCACCATCTTTTACGCCCAAAGCTGCTTTTCTAAGTTCTCGATTACTGGCTAAAGCCGTTTGAATAGCCTGATCCAGCGACATCGATAAACGTTGTGTGCTTGTGAGGGTAGCCGATGGTGTGGATGCTTCATTCCCTTGAGCAAACGTGGTTTGATGGTTTAGGCCTAGAATGAGTCCAACAAATAGCACGGCAAAAACTCCATGCATTGGGTAAATCTGTCGTAAAACGCGCATTAATGTATGGGGGTATCTGATAGGTAACATAGTTTGACCCTTGGTCACGGCTTCTTTTGTGAATCTGTTGGGGTAATCCCGTGCAATATGACTTGCATAAACTGTCTCATTGCCTCCTCTGCGGTCACATTATGGACAAGTGTATGATTGAACATACTTTGCTTTGGCGATTGAAATAGATCCAGCATCCCCTTTGAGGCAGCAAAGATCATCAATCCTAATTGCTCAGGCTTTATATCTGGTCGAATCGACCCATCCGAAATACCAATCTGCGCCGCTCTAATGACATAGGACAATGCATTGTCAGTTTCACTCTTACAGGTGCGAACCGTCGTACTTCCGTCATACCCATCTCGAGAGACGATATTTTGATATACATAGAGACTTGGTAAATATAACGGATGATGTTCTGCGTACTCCAATCGTTGAACGCCAAAGGCTTGAAGCATTTCCAGGCCGGTCAATGAATGAGTAAGTACCTGGCTAAATTTCTGGTTAAGCTCCCTACAGTACCCAAGAGCAATTGTCACAATGATATCATCTTTGCTTTCAAACTCTAAGTACAACGCTCCCTTTGAAATACCCGATTGTAGTGCAATCTGATTCATTGACACATTCTCTATCGAATCAGCCATAAAAAGCTCCGTTGCCGATTCAAGGATCGACTCCCTACGTAATTGGGTTTTCGTGACTACGGACATAGATATTGAACAAGCTGTACACTAAGGCACATTATAGTACGGTTTTTTGACCGGCGGTCATAATTTGATTCACTAGAACGTACCTAATAGTGGTTTCGTTCGTTTATTGTGTATACGAAACAATCGAGGGGATTGTTTTAATTAGACTCCAGGAGCGTGTATCTTTGTTAATTACAATAATGTGATAGTAATTGAGGTTAATCGTATTGGTACAGGTAAAAAACGGCTCACTATTTAAACAAGTATTTAGCGTCCTTCTTGCGACACTTGCATTATCCACGTTAAGCATAGTATTGCCTTCATACTCAGTTGGTCAAGATATTCCTATTCCGAATCAAGGTAATCAGCAGGGGCAACGTCCACTTCCGAGTATTTCTGTATCAAATCCGCTAAACCTAACGACTAGAAGTATCAATGTGCATGTCACTGGAGACTTACCCTTAACAGGTGTAATAAAAGTCCCCGTTGGCGCAAGAGTTGACGAGGTTATTTTTGGGTTTGATATACTTGATAAGCAAGAAGCTTTGGAGAAAGAATTTCTTGATTTTAGAAATGTTCTTGTATACAGACAAAATGGGGATACTCTTACCACCGACCTTCTTGCTTACAACTTAGGTGGTGATTTAACTCAAAACGCTATCGTAAATGATGGTGATGTTATTCACGTACGTAGGACAAATCCTCGATTTGACCGTGTAAGTATCTCCGGTGAAGTCATTCGTGATTTAGAAATACCCTTCAAAAAAGGAGAGTCTTTTAAAGAGTTATTGCAAATTGCAGGTGGACTGAGTTCGTATGCATCGATGGAAAGCATTACGCTTTATTCTCCCGAGCCTATATCCATGACTTTTGATGAGGCTTATTCGTATGAAATACAACCCAATGACCGCTTCATCATACGCAGAGACGAATCCAAACAACCCCAAAGCAGTATAAAGGTATCGGGTGAGGTTCTACAACCTGGCATTTATCCAATTATCGAAGATGAAACACCCCTTCATCAGATTCTAATTGAAGCTGGTGGGTACACTAAGGATCCTGACAATCTTTCCATCATTGTACATCGAAAAGATGATGATGCAAAACGTGAGCAGTCAAGGCAACAAAATGTAGAACAACTACCATTTAAAACAGATTTACTCCGTTTATCCCGGACGCAACGCGTAACTCCAGATCAATTACGAATGTCCGATCAATATCTTGAAAATTTCCAGCTATTTTTTGATGAATTGGACATGGAACAGACATTCATCTACATCGAACCTGAAAATGTCCAGTCAAGAACCCTTGCCTTGACAGACCAAGACAGTATTGAGGTTCGCTACACCCCAAATCACATTCGTATGATGGGACAAGTGAATAAAAGTGGGTTTTATCCTTTACAAGAGGAGATGCAAATCACCGATTATATTCTAGAGGCTGGTGGACTTGGGCCCGCTGCAAACGAAAACGGCATTTATGTGATCAAAAATATCACCTATGCTTGGGTGCCTGCAGATGAAGCAACACTGGAACCTGGTGACATTATCTTTGTTGACCGTACGCCAATCACGACTTATGAAGTAGATCAACAACTTGAAATCCAACGTCTTGAAGCACAATTAGAGCGACAAGAGTCACGGTTTCGAACCGTTATTTCTACTGTTAATGCACTTGTAAGTGTTGTGCTCCTTTTGACACGACTTTAAAAAAATACCTTTGAAGAAGGTACTCTATATCAGTCAGTACTACCCGCCCGAGGTTGGCGCTGGAGCAGTAAGGGCTGAAGTCATGTCCCGCGCATTATCAACCTCTGGTTACGATATTCGTGTATTAGCAGAGCTCCCAAATTATCCAGTGGGAAAATCATATCCAGGGTATGAGAACCAAACCCATGTGGAAGAAAAATACAATGGAATATCTGTGACTAGAACATGGGTAGCGATGAACCGGCGACGAAATCTTTGGGAGCAATTGGTTTTTTATCTCTCATTTATGGTGAGTTGTATTGCTGCCATGTTTCGATCACCAGAAAGATATGACCTGGTTATAGCAACCTCACCCCCAATTTTTGGTGCAATTTCAGGTGCGTTACTGAGCAAGTGGTACGGGTGTCCGTTTGTTCTAGAAGTTCGTGACCTTTGGCCAGATTCAGCGGTAAAAAAAGAACTCTACTCCAAAAACTCATGGTTTATCAAGGTAGGTCAGAAAGT
>CAJXOH010000015.1 GCA_913057895.1 uncultured Bacteroidota bacterium | reverse complement strand
CGTCTATTTTCGTAAAAGAGACAGTCTAGGGCATTGATTCATGTAGCTCTGATGTCTATTGAGATGCCTACTAATGAATCATTAGATACCCACGAGAATCTCCTAATCATACATACTACCCGATTATACAGTACCCTATGAGATTTTTTTTGTTCTGGCTTCGGAGGGAGTGGCCTTATGCCCTGGTGTTTGGGTATCTAGGTATCTCAGTGATTTTGAATGCGTCTTTTGGATGGACGATGGGGATTCCATGTCTACTGGATTCACTACTCGGCCGTGAATGTCCTGGGTGTGGATTAACCCGCGCAGGTGTCTGTTTGGTTCAAGGAGATTTTGCCGGAGCTTGGGCTGCGAATCCACTTTGGGTAGTGGTTCTTCCCTTAGGTTCGTGGATTGTCGTGTCCTCTGTGCGTGATGCTAAAAAAGCATTTAGGCATCAGAAAAAATACCTGGGATTGTAATCACGTCCATGGAAATGGCGTAGCGTTGTTTAGCGCCTCTCCAATACAAGTGTGTAGCCAGGAACACCATCTGTAATGGCAAGCACACGTTTGCTCGTCGTTGGTAAAATTAGGGCTCCCTCCTCGTTGGTCATTAACGTCTGTGCATCATGAATATCAATTGTCACAGAGCTTTGAACCATGCCATTGGGTCGAAGGGTGATTTCATAATACTGAGGAGCATGCTTCATCAACGATCCAGATACAGCATCTACTGCCCAAAAAAGGACATTAAACAAGTTGAAGAAACTTGCTTTGTTGAACTCCTTCTCTAGTACAAATTGTCTTGTTTCATATCCATCAAGCTGCAAGGCGATGTTCACGTCATTAATAGAGCGTTTTACATTGACAGTGGTAGGAGTTACCCCTTTTTCTAACCCATTGATGAAGACGATTGCCCCAGCAGGATCTGACTCAAAGCGAATATCATCATCTGTTCCTGTGAACAATGTCGCGCAACCACTCAATAGCAGTATGAAAGCCAAAAGTTTGAGGTTTGTCACCGCTGCTTTGCGTGAATCCCATGAAGAAGTCTTGTTTTTTTCCATGCATATAAGGTATTCACAAGCTGTATGATAGGCAATAGGGTGCTTAACGATTGAATGAAGGGATGTTTTTGCTAATAAGCAGAAGTTCTTGTTAATTCAAAAATTACACTTCACTAACCACCTCTTAGGATGTCGATACGAATCAATCAAAAATCTACAAATGCGTGGGTTGAGTGCTTCATAATCCTGCTGCTTACTGTTGGATACGCAGGAATTTCTATGGCCACCTCTCCATCAGATCCAATAAGTAAAAACAACAGCCTAGTTAGTACGGATCTGGACTCTACCTATCCAAAACACAATGAAGATTTACCTTTAGACCCAGCTCGTCAACTTTCATTCACGACCACAGAAGGCACCTGGATGTCACTTGATATAAGCCCGGATGGGTCTACAATCGTTTTTGACCTTATGGGCGACCTGTATACAATGCCTATTGAGGGTGGAAAAGCGACGCCATTAACACAAGGAATGGCCTTTGATGCCCATCCAACATATTCACCCGACGGATCAAAAATCCTGTTTATGTCAGATCGATCAGGGTCAGAAAATGCATGGATCCTTGACGTTGACACAAAGGAGACTACCCAAATGACAAAAGCCAATGATGAAGGGATGATCAATGGGGACTGGTCTCCCGCAGGGGATCTGTTTGTCGTGGCAAAGGGTAGACGCAATTTCAAATTGCATGTCATGCATCAAGACGGCGGTAGAGGTGTAGCCATTGTTGATGAGCCAAGTAACCTCAAAGCTATTGATCCTGAATTCAGTGCCGATGGTGGTAAGATTTACTACTCTAGACGTTCTGGTGGGTGGAATTATAATGCGCAATTCCCCCAATATTCTATTGGAATGTACAATCTGGAAACGGGCGAGAACAGTACGTTACTCTCTCGTTATGGGTCAGCATTTACTCCAACAATGTCTCCAGATGGTGTCTATATGGTCTATGGCACACGATTTGAGACAGAAACGGGGCTAGTCCGTCGCAATATGAGTACAGGAGAGGAGACGTGGCTTGTCTATCCTGTACAGCGTGATGACCAAGAATCACAAGCAACATTGGGCGTGTATCCAGGGATGAGCTTCACTCCTGATAGCAAGCATCTAGTCTTCTTTCAGAAAGGGGGATTCTGGAAGGTTCCTATTGAAGGAGGAGAACCAACGCAGATACCCTTCGAAGCTGACGTAACTCTTGAATTGGGTCCAGATATGACGTTTAAGTACCCGATATCAGATGAACCCACCCAATATGCAACTCAAATTAGAGATGCTACTCCGTCCCCGGATGGGAGTCAACTTGCCTTTACTGCGTTGAATAAATTATATGTCATGGATCTTCCAAATGGTGAACCAAACAGAGTCACAGAAATGGATGTGACCGAAGCTATGCCTACGTGGTCACCTGATGGGGAGCATATTGTATACGTTACATGGGATCAACAAGAGGGAGGACACGTGTACAAGGTCAACCCTAATGCGAGACGGATACGGCCAGAACAGGTAACCCAAGAGGCGGCATTTTATGCGACACCAGCTGTTTCGTCTGATGGTGAACGAATTATTGTCGCCACTGGGAGTTATTATGATTATGCCGAATCGAGTAGTCGTGGGGCTGCATATTCTGCAATGGATGAGTACCATTGGCTACCATTTGAAGGAGGTGCATCAACGTACATTATGGATGTTTCAGGTCATCGCTTCCCCCACTTTATTGAGGAAGATGACCGTATCTATTTAAGTGATAATGATGGTCAGTTGGTCTCCGTGCGTTGGGATGGAACGGATAAGAAAGAACATGTAAAGATCACGGGGATATCTACCTATGGCACCTATTCACCGACACCTCCAAGCGAGGCAAGCGTTCTATTTTACTCCCCTGATGGGTCTCAGGTCCTTGCTCAGGTAAACAACGAAATTTACACAGCATATGTACCTAGAGTAGGGGATGTTGTTACAATTTCGGTCAGCAACCCTGAGAATGCTGCATTTCCTGCTAAAAAACTAACCATCCTTGGTGGAGAGTTTCCACGCTGGAGTGGGGATTCAGAACAAGTTCATTGGTCACTTGGAAAAGGGCATTTCATCTACGATTTAGCCGCTTCGGAGGCTTTCGAAGACAGTCTTGAAGCAGCAAAAGAAGCTGAAGATGCTGAAGAAGATGCTTCGCAAGAGAGTGAAGAGACCAGTGACGCAGAAGAAGGCGATAAAGACTCCATGTATGCTGCTCAAGAGATCAAAGTTATGGTCCCTTACGAACAAGATATTCCCCAGGGTGTTGTTGCATTAACCAACGCGCATATTATCACTATGAATGGTGATGAGGTCATTGATAATGGAGTTGTTGTGATTGAAAATCGCCGAATTATTGCGGTTGGAGCAACTGGGGACGTTGAGATTCCTGAAGATGCTACTGTAATTGACCTGGAAGGTAAATCTGTGCTTCCAGGGTTTGTTGATACACATGCCCATTTACGCTCTACGAGTATGCTTCATAAAGATCAAGAGTGGAGTTATGCAGCCAATCTTGCTTATGGCGTGACAACAACTCGTGACCCACAAACAGGTACAACCGATGTGTTGAGTTATGGTGATATGGTGCAAGCTGGTTTGATGGTTGGTCCAAGGATTTACTCCACAGGTCCGGGCGTTGGATATTGGGGGTATAATCTTAAGAGTTTAGATCATACTCGTGAAGTCCTACGTCAATACAGCGAATATTTCGACACCAAAACGATCAAAATGTATCGAGTTGGAAATCGCAAGCATCGTCAATGGATCATAGAAGCATCTCACGAGCAACAATTAATGCCTACGACAGAAGGTGCATTGGATATAAGGTTGAACTACACCCAGTTAATTGATGGCTATCCAGGTCATGAGCATAATATTCCAATTACGGATGTGTACAACGACTTTATCCAAACGGCTGCATTCACCAAGATGGCGATCACACCTACCATGCTTGTGGCGTATGGCGGTCCATGGGGTGAAGAGTACTTTTATAGCCGCGAAAACCCTTATGATGATGAAAAGCTAGCTACATTTACCCCTTGGGATGTTCTTGCATCTTCAACTCGTCGACGTGGGTTTTGGGCGCGTGATGATGAAATGGTTTTCCCACGTCATGCAATCAAAACCAACAAAATGCATGATGCTGGTGTGATTCAGGGCGTTGGAAGTCATGGACAGCTTCAAGGTCTAGGGTTTCACTGGGAATTATGGGCGATGGCTTCTGGAGGGTTAGAGAATCATGAAGCCCTTCATATAGCAACACTGATGGGTGCAGAAGCTCTCGGGCTCGATGGCGATTTAGGTTCTATCGAGGTGGGTAAACTCGCAGATTTAGTCGTATTAGAGGATGATCCCTTGAAAGATCTACGTAATACGAACAGAATTACCCACGTAATGATGAATGGTCGTTATTATGACGCCAATTCACTCGACCAACTATACCCTCTCCAACAGACATTTGATAAGCGTTATTGGGAACACGATCGCCCAGAGTCTGTAAGCTGGGAGTGAAATCCTGCTGATGTATTTGATGGGAATTATGCGCTGGTATCTAGTCTGCCAGCGCTTCCCATTCTTGTTGGGTGGCGATGGAGATTTGGCGCTCCATCACCATCACCCATATGTCATTCTGTTTGATCGTTAATGCGTCAAAGTGGATAAGGCTAACAGACGGTTCTTCCCCAGAAGGATGGGCAACATACCGAAAGATGCCAGTCTCAAATGCTGTTACACCATCGATGAGACGCTTGGAAAATCGAAAGGTAACTTCAGCGTCCATCGTACCTTCCTTTGTGTCATCAAATCCTTGTTTCCACCCTGCGAATGCATCTCCAATGGGATACGTTGACCCCGAAATCTCATTCACCATCACGGCATCTTTATGATAAAGTGCCTTATAGCCCTCAAAATCACCAGCGTCTACTGTTCGGCTTAGCTCTCCCCAATATGCATCAAGCTCTTGGGAAAGTGAATGCTGGGCGGTCACTGTTACTGGCAGTAGTAAGAGCATTGAAAACGGAAGCACAAAGGCCGCGTCCCTTACACGTGATATACATATTTGAATGATATTCATAGAGGGTGAATTCTGTGTGCGTAGTGATATGGCTTTTTGATCAGTCAGCCTATTTCTTACTCAACGGAATGACTTTGCAGAACAGTTGAGGATTGAGGGTTGCCATCAACTCTTGTTTCCCGAGAGTATGCCTGCATCACACCATTGGCTTCTTTCCAGTCACTATAGTCACTTTCTGTGGTGATAGTAGCGCCAACTTGAGCATTAAATGTACGCATTGATGTCATCACAGGTAGTGCGGTTTCTGGGTCCAGGTGAACCTCTACACTGGCGTCCATCATATCAGAAGTCACGCGTAGGCGGACCCACCCTTGCTCTGTTTCCCCAAGATATTCTGAACGATAACTCGCAGCGTTTATGGCCATCCATGTGGGTGAGGCATACAATTCTTGCCAAGCCTGCTTCACTTGCTCAGCTGACATCGGCATTGATTGTGCACCAAAACGTTGAGATCCAGAAGTTTCAGTGATTTCAATAGTCATTGTCCCAGCGGGCGTCTCAATGCCAGAGGTCACACTCATTGCTTCGACATCAATCGTATTTGTGACAGGTAACTCCATGGGGCCTTGGGGTGTTTGGACTTCTGTCGTTGCGACGGTCGTCAACGAACCCTCTACATCCCCACCTGGCAAGATGGCTTGTGCCATTCGACCGAACCATTCCGCGCCACCCGCTTCATCGCCCGATTCCGTGTCCGCAGCTGCATCATCCGCAGGTGTTGGTATGGTGATATCGATTTGGTTCACCTCGCCATACTTTTGGAGTTGATCGCCTAATTCTTCGGCATTCCCAACTACTAAAATCTGTAGGGCATCAGGACGAAGATAGTCCTTGGCTACGCGTTGGACATCTTCAATAGTAACTGCCTTAATTTCTTCAATCAGTTCATCAAAGGCGTCTTGTGGTAACCCAACATACTCATTACTCAATCGTTGATTAAGCACCTTTGCACGGGAGTCATACCGGAACACCAAGCTGTTTAGGAACTGGTCTTTTGTTTTTTGAAGTTCCTCTTCAGTAACCAGCTCTGATTGCATCCGTTCAACCTCTGCACGAATCGCGTCGATGGCTTCTGCCGTGGTAGAACTTTTGGTCATGACACCAGTATAAAACTGACCTTCATAGAGCGTTCCGCTGGTGTAGGCTCCAAATACAGCATATGCGAGTCCTAAATCGGTACGAACCACTTGGAACAATCGACCTGAAAACCCACCACTAAGCACCTGGTTCATCACCTGTAATGCCGCATAATCTGGATTGCTGCGAAGCCCACCAATATGGCCCATCAAGACGTAGCTTTGATTCACATCGGGTTTGTCAACCAAATTGACAGTCGATTCAAACGCGTAGTCAATCTCTGGAGGAAGTAACGAAATCGGGGTCCCTGCAGGCAATGCACCAAACGCACGTTCAAGTTTGGCCTGCATCTCCTCTTTGTCAAAGTCACCGACGATCCCAACAATCATATTGGACCCTTTGAAGGCCTCTTCGTGGCGATCGACCAAATCTTGGCGAGTCACCGCGTCGATGGTTTCGTACTCCATCATACGGCCATAGGGGCTATCCTCACCATAAATGAGTCGCTCAAATTCCCTGTTTGCGATACTTGCTTGATCATCATTACGGCGAGAAACGGAACTTTTATACTGTGTTTTGGCCAGGTCAATTTTGTCTTCCGGCAAACGTGGATTTTGAACAACATCCACAAAGACTGGCAACAACTCATCAAAATCCTCTTTGAGCAAGCTCATCGAGGCACCCATCGAAGTAAACCCTCCAAAGGTTTCAATAGATGCAGCCTTTGTCTCCAAAAGTTGATTTAACTCATCAGCAGGATAATTTTGAGATCCACCTGAGCGAATCACATCGCCCAATATATTGGTCAATCCAGTTTTGTCCGCTGGGTCAAGGATGCCACCTGTACGAACAGTGACTCGTAGAGTGATCAATGGGAGCTCGGTATCCTCAATCAGGAAAAACTCCATGCCATTATCCAAGGTAAAGCTCTCAACCTCAGGCTTGGTAAAGCTCTTGATCTCAGGGTACTCAATCTCGTCCCAAGCAGGAAGAGACGCTGCTTGTTGCCCAAAAACGGATGTTGATAGTCCGATCATCAATAGTGTGACTATCCATGCACTACGCATGGTAGTTCCATTGGTTTTTATCGAGTGTGTCATTGGTTTGTGAAATGGGTTGTGAAAAGGGTTCAATAGAATCATTGTGCGTCAGCTGTTGAGGTGTTTTGAATCATCCCTACAGTGCGATTCTCTTTAACGAGGTAGGTATTGGCAACACGTTGTAAATCATCGAGAGTGACGGCTTCAAGGTCATCGAGTTGTGTAAAAATCTCTTTCCATGTTCCTTGCTGGGCATGCGCAGTTGCTGCCTGAAGCGCAAGACCACTATTGGAGTTAAGGCTACGAACGATGCTAGCGCGGCGATTCGTCAAGACACGATCGAGTTCTTCTTGTGTGATATCACCTGATTGAACCAGTGCAATTTCATCATCAATCATCGCTTCAATATCCATGACATCCACTCCACGGTTTGGTACGGCAAATGTAACAAATAGTGATGGGTAGCGTGTACCAGGGAAACCGTTTAATGCTTGGACCGCCAAGGCCATTTGTGTCTCTTCCACAAGTTTTTTGTAGAGCCTTGATGTGCGACCCACCGAAATAATATCCCCAAGCAGGGATAGTGCAGCAAAATCGGGATGTGAATTACTCACAGTATGATACCCTGCTAGCCAAACAGGCTGTGAAGGATCTTCCATGGTAAAGCGCACTTCTTCCGTTTGCTTGGGCTCAACCTTACCAGGTTCTGGTACAGGATCACCGGCATCAAATCCACCAAAATAGGTTTCTGCCAATCGCCTCATTTCATCTGGATCGACATCTCCAGCAATAGCAATCGTCATATTGGAAGGTACATAGTACGTTTCATAAAACGCTTTGGCATCGGTAATGGTTGTGGCGGTAATATCTTCGGCCCATCCCACAACTGGGTTTCTGTAGGGGTGAACGTCATAGGCCTCATACAGAAACATTTCGATGAGTCGACCCAGTGGACTTGAGTCTGTTCTCATGCGGCGCTCCTCTTTTACGACATCTTTTTCAACATAAAACTCCCGAAACACAGGGTTACGGAAGCGTGCGGATTCGAGATTGAACCACAATTCCGCTTTGTTTTGGGGCAGGCTGTAAAAATAGGCTGTCTCGTCGGAGCTCGTGAACGCATTTAGACCTGTGCCGCCACTTTGCTCAATGATTTGAGAAAACTCATTGTTCACAACATAGGTTTTGGCTTGTTCCTGAGCCTCGGTAAAGGCCGTCCATAGGGACTCTAGATCTTGCTCACTTGCACCTTCATTTTTTGCAGAGAGCCAGGCCTGATAGGCTGCCTCGGTAGCGTTAATGGCTACTTCTTCTGCCTCCCAATCGGTCGTGCCAATGTCATGGGTACCCTTAAAGGCCATGTGCTCAAAAATATGGGCAATGCCTGTATTACCAACGGGTTCATCTACTCCACCTACATTTACATAGGTCAAGAATGAAGCAACGGGAGCGACATCACGCTCGATGACAATCACATGAAGGCCATTATCGAGTGTGAACTCTGTGACCTTTTGCTCGAATTCCTCGAGGTTTTGGGCCGTTACAGGGTGTGAAAAAAGAGAGATAAAGAGGATAGACAAAGACAGAAATGCCCAATCCTTGATGCGAAGGGTTTTCATAGGAGATAGATTGCTCATTAAAATAGCTGCTTGCTGGGGATAGAAGCCCAACCGCAAGCTGTTGACACTTTGTACTCTACGAATATAATGAAGTGATGTTGCATTCACACTACTAGCACAATTGGCCATTATAATGATGAATCAAATCCACTCTACGGACGTGGCACCAAATAAAACTCCGTTGCACGACCATCGATATACTCGACCGACTCCCCATCAAAAAAGGCGTCTTCTTCGAGCATCATTCGGATGGGTTTTCCCCATTCTGGCACCATCACCTCGGCGTTTAATTCAATGGAATAAGCTGTATTGGCATACATAGGGTATTCCCCCCGCACAGGAACGCCTTCTTGGCGATCCCATAGTCCAATCAAAGGACCTGCTCCATGTCCATAATACCCAATCGGATGAGTGTAGATGGTCGCATTAATTCCCTCTGATTCTGCTTGTTCCAACGCGGCCAGTAGAATTTCATTTCCCGTCGCGCCCACACGAAAATTATTGGTCAAAATGTCTTGCAAACGATTACCTGTGGCCAATGCATCAATAAGACCTTGGGGTGGTGCGGTCTCTCCAGGCCGTAAAACATAGGCATTTCGTTGCGTATCTGTGTTGAGGCGAAGGTATGTGATACCAAAATCAACATGAATGACATCACCAGGCAGAATCACATTTGCTGCCACCCCTGAGGAATAGTCTCCATCATGAGGAGCTTGATCAGCTCGAAATACTTGAACACTTGGATGAAACCAAGCCGTCAGGCCTCGATCCCGAATCCGCTGCCTGAACCACCATCGCATATCCTCTGTGGTTGTTACCCCTGGGGTAATGGCAGCTTCCGAAAATCCTTCCTCAATAATAGAGTGAGCAATCCGGTTAATTTGACGATAGGTAGTCATTTCCTCAGTCGTCCGGGTCTCCAACCACCCCACGGAGAGGTGCTCTGCAGAGACTACCCGCCGTTGGTAGCTCTCAGGTAAGGATTCCATCAAATGGGTGTAGTCTGTATGACTGATTCCATCCCCTTGAGCCCAATGTTCAGACATGTTTACGCCGATCTTGTCAGGGTTTTTCTCAGCAACTAACTCTGCAAATCGTGCCCACTGGTCCGGCTGTTCTTCTGGGTTCCACTGGGAATCAAAAAACCCAATATTATACCGCGCAACGGCAAATCGCTCGACCGGCTCTCCAGGCGCAGGTTGAAAAAAGACAAGAATTGTGGTACGCCGAGAAGATTGCCATGTTGCTGGCAACATTGTAAGCAAGACGGGATCTTCGTTGTACTCTCGCGCCACGAGGACCCACATGTCAATACCTTCACGTTCCATAAGTTTTTGCACGACATGATCAAGTCGATACTCTAGCCATTGATCGATTACTTCGGCTCGTTCCCGCATTGGTAAGACGTCGGGAGTGTGTTGTGCTGTAACGATCAAAGGGCTTACAAGGCACAGGAATGAGAGTATGCACAAGGTCACAACTTGAGTGGGGGAAAATCGTCGATTCATCATATGGATTACAGGCTTCAAGGGTTGATGGTCACATTGGGTGAGTGTGGGGCAACATTTAGGTGCAATCTAGTGCAGTCTTGACTTTCGAACAATACTCCAGTTGTGCGCTTCACGCGACCAATTCTTTGATCGTAGGTAACGAGGAAGTTAGCTCATCGAAGGACTCGATTACATAGTAAGTGTCCTGTATCACATCTGTTCTGAAATCATGTGCCATGATTTGCTCAACGTTATACGGCCGCTTCTCTGATTTGTCAGATAGCGCATGCTCAGACTCTCCTTTGGATGAAATGATCCCAGCGCCATAGATCTTGAGATCATTATCGTTTCGGATGAGTCCAAACTCAATGGTAAACCAATAGAGGCGTTGTAACATCTTGACCTTTTCGGGATCATCGATTACCTCTAGTGCAATCACACCCATGGCTTGAAAAAAATCCGTGTAGGCTTTGTTACTAAGCAGTGGAGTGTGCGCAAATACATCATGGAACATATCAGGCTCTTCCAGATAATCGATCTCATCCATAGATCGAAGCCAGCAAGTTGCGGTAAATGTCTTATTAGCTAGATTTTCAAAAAACACATCCGCTTCGGCGATATTGGGGACCGTTTTGATTTTCCATCCTGTAGACTGGGCAAGCCGCTGATTGACATTTCTGAAATTGGGTATTTCATCGGAGTTGAACCCCACCTCATCTAAAGCCTCAATAAACTCAACAGCCACCTTATCCGTCAAAAAATTCATCTGACGTTCATACAATAGCTTCCAAACGGCAAAATCCTCCGTTGTGTAGTTGCTGTAGATTTGTTCAGAAGGTCGATTTCGCTGAGTTGTCATCGGTTGGATTCAGATATTTTGGTATTGTATACGTGAGATCATTGATTCCTTGTTCCAAGATATGAACGTTGCATTACTCCTTCATGGTCAAAAAAACAGAGCTGTTGATCTAGGTCAAAAGCTTGCTTCATATTGCCCTGAAATAACATTCACCACATTTGTTTCTAGCCGTATTGGACAAGGAGAAGAACTATGCCATAAGGCTTTAAACCAAGGATTTGATCACCTCATTTTTATTGGAGGGGACGGCTGGTTTAATGAGGGCATCAACGCTCTTTGCAAGTATTTCAAGAACCATGACGATCTAACATCTTCAGCTGAAGATCGATATGATTGGCAGGCGATAGCTATGATTAGGGTAGGTTTTGTGCCTGCAGGAAGTGGAAACGACTTTGTAAAATCACTTTCGTCTAAAGGTAGCGTGCATTCCTTAGGTACACTACTATCAGCAGGAACTCCAAAAAAGGAAGATATGCGTATGGATGTGGGGCATGCTGTATACCAGACCGAGAAAGGTCCCAATGAACAATTTTTTATCAATATCGCGGATGTAGGTATGGGGAGTGCAGCGATGAAACGCAAGGAGAAACTCCCCATATGGCTAGGTGCAACCATGCGGTATTTGATGGCTATAGTTGGGTCTGTTTTATCCTACAAACCAGTTACTTGCTCTATTAATGTAGACGGAGTAGAATGGCAGGGAGAGGTAAGCAATGCTGTAGTTGCCCAAGGGCAATGTTTTGGGCATGGCTTATACGTGGCTCCTGACGCCTCACTTATCGATGGAGCCTTTGATGTCATCGTGATCCCACCTTTTGGATTCAGAGATTTTGTCAAACAATACGTACATCTACGTAAGGCAAGACCATTGACCCATCCAGGGGTTCATACCTTTAGAGGATCCAAGGTGGAGATTACGCCCTCGCCTGGCAACAATGTTGCACCTCCAGAACTTGAGATGGATGGAGACCACATTGGGGTGATACCGGTGCGCTTTGAATGTCTCAAACAAAAACTTACTATTTTGGATATGCCTAAGTCCCATTAATAAAATCCCTACCTCATCCAACGTATGACCATGAAATCTATCTATATCCTTCTATTTGCCTTGTTGTTTAATGCGTGTGGTAGCTCTTCACCATTTATGATGAAAGAAGCATCCGTCAATGCAACACTTGTACCACTTGAGTTAGATGATTCAGAGAATCAAGTCTATACAGTTGCGGCAAATGGTGTGTTTTCTGAGCAATGGGAAACCTATTTTGGGTCGTCATTCAACGCTGAATCCCCAGCGCAGATGGATGTAGAAGTGATCCTTTTGAGTGTTGCAATCAATGAAAATATTGCAGATCCACGTGATGGAACCCTAAAAACAGGGACAACGGAGTTTAGTAGCGCAATCGTTGAGGTTCAGGTTAATGCTCAATTTGGGGATCAACGATTCAGCGATCAGTTCGAAGTCACGGCTTCTAAGTTTAAGGAAAAGCAAACTTCAGGCTATGGAGGTGCCCCCTCACCATTCGACACGATGGATCCAGAACAACTGCGAGTCTCACTCATAAAGGAAGCGATAGAAAAGTCTGTACTGGACGTAGATAAAGCCCTCTCTTCGTTTTTATCTGTGGCACAAGGCGGCTAGGGTCGCCTGAGAGTGTGAAGTAGAAAGCTGAAGTGACTGAAGTCGCCCTGGTGATCGTTTCCTACTCTTTGACTTGAGACGGGATGCTTACAAACTCACAAACGAATGTTCTCAAGAAATTCCCAAAGGACTTCACTTGGTGACATACCATTAATTAGTTCGGTGAACCAAACATGCTCGCCACCCTCGAATGTGTAAAGTGAAACTGTGGATTGTTCCCCATAGTATTGCTCTAACTGAATAGTATTATTATTAAACTCGGTTATTTCCATGTCTTGCCTCGATAATCCATTGTGATCCACCCAGAATCTCATCACATCAGGCACTGCTTGCCAAACAGCATTTCCATTATAAGGTAACACAGTGTCATCGGTTCCATGGAAGGCAATGATTGAAGGTGTATGGGAAACATTACATTCCTCAGGAATCATTGTTGTAGCCATCCCCCCAACAGCAGCAAAAATATCCCCAGAATTACAGCCAAGGCTGTAGGCCATCATGCCACCATTCGAAAATCCAAACGCAAAGACACGGCGTTCATCTATGGAGTAATTTGCTTTAATATCATTGAGTACTCGATCTATGAAGTAGACATCATTTAGTGCGATATCCATTTCACCATTATCACCTGGCTGCCAATATGGCTCACCACCACCCTTACGAATGAAAGCATCTGGATATGCTACAATGAACTCGCGTTGATCTGCTAAAAGATGGAGATCTGTTTTTTCGCCAACGTAAGCACGATAGCTCATTGCATCACCGCCATAACCATGCATATTTATGATGAGAGCTCTTGGTTCACTTTGATTGTTGTATGAACCTGGAACCCGAATCAAATACTCACGCGTCGTTTCACCTTGCGTAATGGTTCGTCGATCTTCTATCGTTGTGTCTTCAAATAATTCAGGGCTAACGCTTCTACTACAACCTTGCAAGAGAAACAGAAGAAGTCCCAGACTCACACCCATGGAATAGAAGGTCACAGGTAAGGAACGTACTTGGCGATTTGGAGGGGTTTTTTGATCCATAGAAAGTCAAACAACGTGGATCAGAAAAACGTTGGGATGTTTCTCAGTATTGTGCCCTGGACTGGATTCGAACCAGCACGCCGTTGCCAGCACTACCCCCTCAAGATAGCGTGTCTACCAATTTCACCACCAGGGCAAGACGTCAAAGATACGATGTTTCACCAATTAGAAGAAGTATTTGGCGAACACTCCTAGCCTAACTTACTCTTCTAATTGCTTGCGAGCGTACGCATGATCGGGATTCATGGTAAGGGCTTGCTCATAAAATCCTCGTGCTTTCTCCGCTTGCCCACCTTTTTTCATGATGTCACCCATTAATACCCAATGCTCAACCTCTTTTGGGTTGTTGCGTATTTGCTCAACTAAGTAATCAAGAGCCTGAGTGCCACGCTCTTCAATGATAAGACACAAAACCACATTACGATGACCTACAGGGCTATCATCAATCTCTATGGCTGCATCAAAGTCTTCACGTGCGTTTTCAGTATCCCCTTTTTGCATGAGGGCATACCCACGAAGGTTGAGAAGACGAGAGGTTTCCCCAATCATTTCCATAGCTTTGGCCACCATTTTGAGAGAGGGATCCCACTGGGTGAGTTTTTGCATCACTTCAGCTTCCATGATGAAGCCCTCAGCCTCGTCTGGATTCTCTTTTTGAATTTCACGCGATGCGTCGAGGGCTTGATCAAGATCTCCTTCAGCCAGTAGTTCGTAGCCACGTTTAATCAGTTCTTCAAGTTCCATATCTAATGGGTTTGGATAATTGGGTTATTAGGATGGTGAACCTTTTTGATTTGTGTTCGATTTGGAAGCATCATCACTTGGTTCAACTTCCTCAAAATCCGCTTCTTCGATACTTTGGAGTCTGTCCTTCACCGATTTTTGGCTTTGTTGTGAGCTAGGTTGACGTCCTTGCCCTGGCGCACCTGTACCAAAGGTCCATGTCCGTACAAAGGGTCCTTGCCCTTGTTGTCCCGCCCGTTTCCGTGCCTCTTTTTGCACCGCTGAGATGAAAATCATCCCCCGAATCATTCGGTACACCATGTAAATCAACAAACCAAGAAGTAGCCAGCGTATCATGAACGTAAGTTCTCACATCATGGAGCGATATGCAATTGTGTATATGCCCGAATGGGTTTTTCGAAGATTTGCTCCTCGATGTAGGCTAGGTGATCTGGGTTGCCAACAAAATCAATTTCCGTGCTATTAATGATCATTAATGGAGTTTGCGTGTAATGATAGAAGTAGTGGTTATACGCTTCGCTCACTTCACGCAGGTATCCTTCACTGAGATCTCTCTCAAATTCGCGCCCTCGGATTCGAATATTTTGCATAAGTCTCTCGACCGAACTCTGGAGATAGATCACTAGATCGGGTTTTGCAGAAATACTCAGCATGAGCTGGAAAATTGAATCATAGAGCCCAAGCTCATCTTCATCAAGGTTTAATCGAGCAAAAATGCGGTCTTTTTCGAAGATGTAATCCGAAATCACAAATTCGTGAAAAAGATCTTGAGTATGGATTTGCTGCTGTTGTTTGAATCGACTAGCCAAAAATGCCAACTGGGTTTGAAACGCATACCGCTTACGGTCTTTGTAGAACCGTTCAAGGAATGGATTCTCCTCAAATTCTTCCAAAATCATGCGTGCTTGATGGCGTTCACTCAATAGATTGGCCAGAGCGGTTTTCCCAGCACCTATGACCCCCTCAATTGCGATAAACTGAAACTGATTAGCCATGGTTTAGAGGATTGAATCGTTTGTGGGGGTGGGCCTTTGCGTACGAGTGCTCAAGCTAGACGGTAGTCCAAATGGAACAGATGTCTTTGTACAAGATAGCGAAGGTGCCTGACGAATCCAGTGCTCAATCCCCAGTCCATGATGGGGATCTTTCCAAGTAGGGATTACCTCCTGAAGTGGTTTCAACACAAAGAGTCGTTGTGTCAGTTCAATATGAGGTAAATGGAGTTCTGGGTGCACAAGAGGGTCCTCACCATGCATCAAAATATCAATATCAATTTCTCTAGCACTCCACCTAGGAGCATCTAAATCTCGCCCCCTGGAGGCCTCATACGTTTTGATTGCAGCTAGCCAATCAAGAGGAGGGATAGTTGTGTAGGCGCTTACGACCGCGTTTAGATAAGGGGTTTCGGAGGGTCCGACTGGGTCCGTTTCCCAAAGGCTCGAACACTTCAATGTCGATGGATCTGAGATATGCCCTGCAATAAACTCGAGTGCGCACTGACACTCGTTTGCCCGGTCTCCCACATTGGAACCTATGGCAAGTAGAAGTAAGTCTTCCTTGGAATTAGCCGTCATGAATCTCCCAAGACATTTGAATTTCCGCGTGAGAAGAGGGTGTTTCAATAGGAGGGGGTACTTTACGCACTCGAACGGTTAACGTTTTTGATCCTTCTGGGAGCTTGGTTTTGAGTGTTTCACCAATCTTCTCGCAAATGGTTTCGATCAAATCAATCGAGCGCCCCTCCATGATGGCTCGAATATCTTTGTCCATCGCCTCATAATCGGCCACTTGATCCAGTTGGGTTACTCCGCGAAAACGGCCATAGACGTCTATATCAACTTCAAATCGATTTCCATCAATTTTTTCCTGGTCATACCACCCATGTTTGCCGTGGTATTGAAGCCCGTGGATGGTAAGGCGATCCATCATTGCCACCTCCTCGGATTACAGCGTTGCGAGTTCGATCTTCTGCTCTAATTCTCGAAGAATACGCTGATGTTTAGGGCTCGTAGAGGCGCGCTCCTCAATCGCGGTAATCGCATGAATGACAGTGGAGTGATCACGACCCCCAAAATGCAGTCCTATTGTTTTGAGGCTTGATTTGGTGAATTTCTTAGATAAATACATCGCTATCTGACGAGCTTCCACGACCTCCTGCTTCCGCGTTTTTTCTCTTACGCGGTTGGACTCAATGCCGAAGTAATCGCACACATAATTTTGAATCGATTCAATCGAGATCTGAGTATTGGAACTGCGAACCATATCCTTGAGGACATTCTTTGCAATCTGTGTGTCAATTTCGTCCACGTTTTTGAGCGAAGCTGTGGCAAGCAATTTGATGATAGCTCCTTCAAGGTCACGGACATTGGACTTGAAATTATGGGCAATGAACTCAAGTACTTTAGGATCGATGGTAATGCCATTATCAGCAGCCTTTCGTTCTAGGATCGCATAACGGGTTTCAAATTCTGGGATTTGAAGATCAGCGCTGAGTCCCCAACTGAACCGTGAAATAAGACGCTCCTCTATATCAGGGACATCTTTGGGGGCACGGTCACTCGAAAGGATAATTTGTTTGCCTTCCTGGTGCAGTGCATTGAAAATGTGGAAGAACTCTTCTTGTGTTTTTTCTTTTCCGCTAAAGAATTGAATGTCATCCACAATGAGAACATCGATCGTACGATAGAAGGTCGAAAACTCACTTGCGCGATTATTTCGAATGGCCTGGACAAATTCGTTGGTAAACGTTTCTGAGCTTACGTATAGAATAGAGAGATCGTCCCCATGCTCTTTTTTGATACGGTTACCTATACTTTGGACGAGGTGGGTCTTACCTAAGCCCGTGGTTCCATAGACAAAAAATGGATTAAACGAGTTTTTCCCTGGGTTTTCTGAAATAGCCATGGCTGCAGAACGAGCCAATCGATTACAGTCTCCTTCAATGAACCGATCAAACACATAATTAGGATTCAGATTTGAATCTACTTGCGTCTTGCGAATGCCAGGAATGACAAATGGATTTTCAATGCGACCTGGAGAGTAATCTGTATAGGCATAGCTCATCTCTTGCGGTTTGGTGGGTGGCATTGGACGCTGAGGCAGGAAGACACTTCGTTGCTCCATTAGATCTTCAGCTTTCTCAACCACAACGCTGTACTCAAGTTTGCCTTCTGGTCCTAAAACTTTGGCAATGGTCGATCGAAGAATAGTGTAATAATGTTCCTCCAGCCACTCGTACCAAAATTGGCTCGGGACTTGAATGGTCAGGGTGTCAAGTTCATAATGGAGGGGGATAATGGGTTCAAACCAGGACTTATATTTTTGATAGCTAATGTTGTCTTTTATAACCTCTAGACATTCTTCCCAATATTGTTCTGCTGTTGTAATTGTTTTCCCCATTCTCGTAAGTCAAACGTGCTGACTAGGTTATCTTTTTTTATGGTCTTGGCTATGTGAAACGCTGTGAGTTATCAACACCAAATTATTTCCATTCCGACATCTACTACAGGGAAGAAGTTTGGAAATCTTTGCATTAACTCAAAGCCAAAGATTTCGTGGATAAAAAAGTTATCCACAAGTAAGTGAACCCTTAGAAGCATTGATTATCAACACGTTAGAGATTTTGTTGAAAATCAAGACCACCTGTGAATTAAAAGTAAAGATGCCCTTTATTTATGTGTTATGCATGAATCAGCTGAGACGATTAAGACCGCCAACTATTTTTCCACAAGTTATCCACATTCATTTTAACGAGAAACGTATTGACTTTATGCGACTCATTTCAACTTGCTTTTTGAGCAAAAATGAAGCGTTTATGACCCTGGTAATCAGTGACGATTTCAGCCTCAAAGTCTACACCTAATCCGATGTCCAGAACTTCCTCAATCGTTCGTGGATTACATTCAAAACCAAGCTTGCCCCCTGGCTTCAAAACAGAGGCCGCAAACATCCATAAGGTTCGGTACAGCCCGACGGGATCCTCGGCAAACAAGGCTTGGGCAGGTTCAAATTTTTTGACTTGTGGATGCATGGTCTCTGCTTCATCCGGATGAATGTAGGGTGGGTTGCTCAATAACCAGTCCACACTTTCGGCGTTTGACCAAACAGCATCATGTGGAGGGTCAATGAATGAGCCATGATGCCATTCAACCGGGAGGTCTAACGTTGAGCTATTTTGATGAGATACCGCTAATGCCTCTTTAGATACATCCACTCCATGGACGACTGCTTTGGGTAACGACGCCTTAACCGCCAACGCTATACATCCAGAGCCACAACCAAGATCCAAGACTGTGGGCTCATCTTGAGTGCTGGACCAGCGGGACAGAGCATGATCGACCAACTCCTCGGTTTCTGGTCGTGGAATCAAGACACTCTCATCGACTTGTAGTTCTAACCCCATAAATGACGTTGAACCTGTAATGTATTGAAGAGGCTTATGCGTGGCCCTAGCCTTTACCGATTCCCGAAGGACGTCGCGCTCTGTTGTAGTAAGAGGCCGATCAAAGTGAACATAGAGTTGAAGTCGTGGCATGGACAGCACATCAGCCAACAACCATTCAATGCTTAGGCGTGGTTGATCAACCTGTTTCGATTCAAAATAGGCAGTTGCCCATTCCAACATGGATAGGACTGTCCACTCCTGTGGCGATGGGGGGACCGTGGATGAGGCCATGGAGTGTTATTCTTCAGGCTCGTCTGCGGAGGTATCTTTTTGCATGGAACAACCGTGACGATCTGCAAAATCCATCACAAATTCTAAGAAACCGGATTCAATATTCTGCTCTTCCCGGATGGAGGATCCTCTAAAACCGATACGACCCCCAGCTTTTTTTAGTTGAACACGTACAAACTTTGAATTTTTTTCGATAACCGTTGTCAGTGTAACGGTAGAGTTGCTCGATCTCTCGTATTCTTCGTACACGGAAACGACAACAATATCTCCGGTTGTTTGAGAGTTATACTCGTAGGAGAATTTTGGCTTCACAGCGTCCAATACTTTTCCTGGCATTTGGGCTAATGCAGTCTCGGGCCCGAAAATGACATAACGATGTACTGTGCTCATAATGGTTTTTGGATTAAACTGATTGAGTTTAATGAAAAAAGACATCAATTTACAACCATGATACTCTCCAATCTTTTCTTGGACGGACTCTTCTTTAAGAATCCTTTGCGTATAGTGTACCAAACCCGCGCTATCGTACTTCTATGCATGCTTGTTTGGACTACTTCGGTTGCATTTGCCCAAACGGATCCTGTGCCAGATGAGCCCTTAAATACGGAGGAGAATGAACTAAACGCGCAAGATCAAAACTCACTAAGCGATCAAGCAAGACTCATTCAAGAACCTGCAGTGTTAGAGGTTTATCAAGTTGGGGGGCCATACACAGAAGGGTTCAGGCGGAGTTATTCAGTGAGTATTATTGCCAATAACTATGGATTTGGATTGCGCGGTCGATACGATAAGCTCCTAAACCCTCAATGGAGTCTGTTTACACATCTCACATTGACCGGTCTTCGAGATGTCTCAGAGCAAACCTATACCGATATCTTTTTTGGGACTCAGGTAGTGCCCAATAAATACAAGCGAGGCCTTTCGATTCCACTCCAAGCAGGTGCACGATACCGCCTTTTCGCGGATCGCATTGATGAGAGTTACCGATTCTTTGTCTCTGGAGCGGCCGGCCCCGTTTTTGCATTTACCTATCCATATTTTAATGATGCAGATGGAAGCGGGTACCGGGAGCGATTTATCGACTATTTTGAGCAAACCAATGATGCGTTGAGTGGGTGGGACGAAGGATCATGGACCCTAGGTGCCGTGAGTGAGTTTTCCATTGGGCTTGATTTTGGAGAAGATTTATCGCGTGTGGGTCGCGTTGAATTCTCTGTCATGATGTATTACTACCCTGAGTCCATCCAAATGATGATGCCAAATCAGCCTGCGATCAATGAATTTGCTGGCCCTGGTGAGTTTCCCTACCTCGTCGATGAGTTTGGTGCACTCGTGTATGAGCCATTTTTTGATTCACAATCGTTCTTTGTGACACCCATGCTCTCCTTCAGCTTTGGTACACGCCGTTAATGCGGCAATACTAGGCTAAACCATGGCTACCCACGTAGTAGATTAGCTTGCGGTTATTGGATTCATAAAGCCTCATGTGTGCTTAACATAAGGTTTGTATCTTTCCACAAACCAAAATGAAATTCCTTTGACATGAGCTTGATTGAAGCCGTTTTAGCGCGACAAATATTAGATTCACGAGGTAATCCTACACTCGAAGCGGAAGTATTAACCGAAGACGGTCTGGTGGGTCGTGCAGCCGTTCCCTCTGGTGCATCAACCGGAGAGCATGAAGCGGTAGAACTTCGTGACGGCGACAAAAAATCGTATATGGGTAAAGGGGTGTTGAAGGCTGTAAACCATGTCAATACAACAATCCAGGATGCGCTTGTTGGCCAATCTGTATTTGAACAAACCTCTATAGACGAACTTCTCCTAGACTTGGATGGCACAGAGAACAAAGCCAACCTAGGTGCTAATGCAATCCTTGGGGTCTCTATGGCCGTGTGTAGGGCGGCTGCGAATACAACTGGATTGCCACTATGGCGTTACATGGGAGGGGTCAACGCAAAGACGCTGCCTGTGCCCATGATGAATATCATCAATGGTGGATCTCATGCCGACAACAATGTCGATCTTCAAGAGTTTATGATTGTCCCTGTTGGTGCCGAGCAATTTTCCGATGCACTTCGCATGGGAGCAGAGATTTTCCACACGCTCAAAAAGGTGTTGTCAGAAAAAGGACTCAATACGTCAGTAGGGGATGAAGGGGGATTTGCACCTAACCTGAAATCGAATGAAGAAGCGGTTGAAGTTATTCTTCAAGCCATTGAGAAGGCAGGTTTTAAACCTCAGGATGATGTATTGCTTGCTCTTGATCCAGCAAGTTCTGAGTTCTACAATACAGAGACAGGGCTTTATGAATTCAAATGGAGTGATGGGTCGAAACGCACCTCTGACGAGATGGTGGATTATTGGTCCGAGTGGATTGACAAGTATCCAATTATCTCGATTGAGGATGGGATGCAAGAGGATGATTGGGAAGGTTGGATGACTCTAACCGATACTCTAGGAGAGCGCGTGCAGCTGGTTGGGGACGATTTATTTGTCACCAATACAGATCGACTCGCACGTGGTATCGAGGAAGGGGTAGGAAACTCGATCTTAATCAAAGTGAATCAAATTGGTACGATCACAGAAACATTGGATGCCATTGAACTTGCCCATAAAAATGCATTCACGACCGTTATCTCTCACCGCTCTGGCGAAACAGAGGATACAACCATCGCTGACTTGGCCGTGGCAGTGAATTCTGGACAGATCAAAACGGGATCATTGAGTCGTACCGACCGCATGGCAAAATACAACCAACTCCTTCGCATTGAGGAACAATTAGGAGACCGGGCGGTCTATCTGGGTGCGGATGTCTTTGGACTATGAAGCTCCACTCCCTCAAACTCAGTAACGTTCGAGTACATCAAGAGTTTGAGCTCACCCCTCATCCCCAATTCACCATCCTAACGGGTGCTAATGGTGTTGGTAAAACAAGTGTTGTTGACGCCATCCATATGGTGTGTATGTCGAGAAGTTTTGTGACGAAAACAGACCGCTGGCTGGCTCGTAAGCCTGGGTCCACCTTTCACATTGAAGCTATTTTTTCATCAACACAACGCTCCAAGGTTACACTTGAGTGTCGGTATGATGGGACCGCCAAGCCCCCAAAACGATTCTTTGTCAATGGTGCTCCACTAGAAAAACTTCACCAGTTGATAGGTCGAGTACCCGTTGTTGTGATTTCAAGTGAAGATCATGAGCTCAGTCACGAAGGTCCAGCGTTTCGTCGATCATTTATGGATGGGTTTTTAGCACAATACTCACCTGCATATTTAGACTCCTTACTTCGTTTTCGGCAGGTTAGACGTCAGCGAAATGCGCTGTTGGACCAATATGCCCAAGAAGGCATGGCATGCAAAGAGGCATTACAACCGTGGAATGAACCTTATGCAAAAGCGGTCATAGAGATTATCCATGCACGTATTTTGTTGATTGATGAACTCGAAAAGGGACTGCAAACACAATTTAGTGCCTTGAGTGCCCAAACTGAGGCACATCCTACGCTTGAATACAAAACATTCATGCCCGATGTGTCACCTGCCAACCTTCCCACGGTTGACGATGCGCTTTCGGCAATGGATGCTGTATTTGACAGAGAACTTGAACGTGGCCTATCACTTATTGGTCCACACCGTGACGAGTTGGCTTTTGGACTTAACGGGCTCCCATTACGACAATACGGCTCTCAGGGGCAACACCGTCTATTTGTCCTTGCCCTCAAACTAGCTCAAGCGGTGTATTTTCATGAACATCACGAAGAGCCACCTATATTGATTTTAGACGATGTTTTTGGCAATCTTGATGATGCAAATCGTTCGGACGTCATTTCGTTGTTACATGACTTGGGGTTACAAGTGTTTATCACCTCCGCTACGACCGCGTTATTTGACTCATGTGAGGCTCTTTCAGACCAAAATACAACCTATGTCACCCTCTAAACCTCCACGAAAACCTCAAGGCCTTGGATCGCTTTTGACGACCTACTTTGAGGATCATCCTGAGAAGGAAAAGGTGATGCGTGGACGTATATTATCAGTATGGAAAGAGGCATTAGGCCCAACGTTGGCTCAACGAGTGTCAAGAGTTCATTTCGAACGAGATGTACTCATTTTCACAGTGCCAGATGCTGCATGGCGCCATGAAATTCATATGAATCAGGTGATGATTACACAAAAGTTGAATGAGTTAGCGGGTGACCAAGTTGTCCAACAGCTTAGAGTACGAGGGTAGAGTAGGCGATCAATGAAACAGAAACTTTGGACATGGTTGGTGCGCGCAGGTCTGCTGGAAGATGATACCACGGAGTGGTCGGCACAAAAGCGAAGTGTACAGACTCGTACGCAACGATTCATTGCTATGGGTATTTCATTGGGAATCGCCATCATCTTGTGGATGCTTGTAAACCTAAACAATACGTATACCACAGAGCTAGAAATCACGATGCGCGTAACCGAGTTTCCTGAGAATGAGGTTCTTGTATCAGATTGGCCAGCCGTTGTGACTGCAGAGGTCACCGCAGAAGGGTGGCAATTGGTATCCATGGCAACCAATCGACCCGAGGTTGTGGTTGCGTTGGATGATGCCCCACCTGACTTGAACATACAGGCGCTGGTTTCAAACGAACTCTCATCGTTTCCTGGACTATCGACTCAGCGTGTGACTCCACAGGGTATCTCTTTGATGTACGAACCAAAAGTGACAAAAAAAGTCCCTATCCGTCCTGCCATTCAGCTTCGATATGAGCAACAACATGGTCCTTTCGGGCCTTGGACCGTTCAACCTGAGAGTGTACGTGTGACTGGAGGGCTAAGGATTGTTGAAGCGTTAGAATCATGGCCAACCGTGAATCTTAGCCTTGATGACGTTCGTCGAACCGTAACCAGAGCTATACCGCTTGAAGCAGCCACGAATGGTCTCGTTTTGGATGTAGATGCTGTTCAATTTGAGCAACCTGTGAAGCAGTTCACTGAAGGGGAACTTACACTTCCAATTGACATTCTAGGGGCACCTCTTGGTAAGGAATACACGCTAGATCCATCTAGTGTGACTGTTCGATTTTTGGTCCCCGTGGATCAATATCAGGAGGTTATGCAACGTCGACCCGTACGTGCCATACTTTCCTATGATGATTTAGAAGCGGATCAAACAGGATTTGTACAGCCAGAAATCCAAAAAACGTCTGAGTTGTATGTCATTGATTGGCTGGGTGTGACACCTGTCCAAGTCGCCTACTATGACGTGATCACCCCTTGATACGGGGCCATGACTTCTTCTAAAGGCGTACAATCCATTTTGTAGGATTCAGTAAACCACTCGAGCAGTTTTAGCAGGACTTCATCGACCAAGACATCAGGGCAAGAAGCTCCAGAGTTGAGCGCAATGCGTAAGGGTCTAGAGTGTGTTTCAGTATGATCCTCTATGAGTCCATCCAACCATCTATGCGTAGTTAGGCGCTCTTTGGTCCATTGGTTAAAATGATGAATCGTCTGTGGCGATTCAAGCTCATGGACATCTCGCACATGGAACGTTGGGCAAACATGCTCCAGAATCTCAACAAGGTGCATCGTATTGGAAGAGTTATACCCCCCAACGACAAGAGCTAGATCAGGCTTGGCATCGGCAAGTGCAAGGGTTGCAGATTGATTTTCGTTGGTTGCATAACACAACGTATCGTTGGTATCTGCAAAATCGATAGGATCGTCATCTTTAGAAGCCAACGATTCAGACGCCTTTTTCAATATCTCCATGACCTGCTGTGTCTCGGTAGCAAGCATTGTGGTTTGATTGATCACACCAAACTGTTTTAGGTCGTGATGTGGATCGAACCCGGGAGTCGCTTTATGACGGAATAACTCCTCAAAATCTTCTTTGGGCCGATCACCAGTCATAATATCGGCTAGCTGTTGGGCTTCTTCTGGATTGAGAACCACAACTGTAGGTGAATGGGAGGCGCTGTGTGAGAATGTAGCCCGTGTCTCTTCATGCCGGTGCTTACCATGGATTACCAAGGAATACCCCTTTTTCCCAAGTTGGTGACCTCGCTTCCACACTTTTTCAACAAACGGACAGGTCGTATTGTAGGAATAGGGATCAATGCCAATCTCCTTGAGCGTGTGTTCAATTTCAAGCGTTGTTCCAAACGCAGGAACCACCACAATATCTTGATCCGTTAATTCACTCATGGGGATACGAACCGAGCCGTCTGTCTCATACAAAAATTGAACGCCTCGACGCTCAAGATCTTCATTCACGGTTGGATTGTGGATCATTTCGCTCAGAAAAAACACCCTTTTATCGGGGTTTTCATCCAAGGTGCGGTATGCAATATCGATTGCATTCTCAACCCCATAACAAAATCCAAAATGGCGTGGAATGAGCAGTTCAATGGGGCCAAAATCAAGGACAGTTGGATCCAAGTCTTTCTTGCGTGGATCGGTCACAGCGGTTGCATCCTTTATCGTTTTGATAATGGAAGCATGGTACATGGAAGGAATCTCAAACGTCTTTCGGGCCATGATGCTTATTTGCGTGGATACGTTGGTACTCTACTCGTTGTCTGATGAACTACGCATCGATATCCCCAAGCTGCACACCAACCAATCGACTTACACCGGTTTCTGGCATCGTCACTCCATACATCATTTCAGCCTTCGCCATGGTCTTTTTGTTGTGGGTGATAATGATGAATTGCGTCTCATCTGCAAAGCTGCGAATCATAGAGGAAAATCGCTCGATGTTCGCATCATCCAATGGCGCATCAACCTCATCTAGCACACAAAATGGAGAGGGTTTCACTTGGTATATCGCAAATAACAACGCAATCGCCGTCAGCGTTTTTTCACCACCTGACAACTGACTAATTCCTGAAGGTCTCTTGCCTGATGGGTTGGCTAGAATATGGATTTTGGCTTCGAGAGGATCCTCGGCGTCTTCATCAAGCAACAGGTCACAGGTATCATTCTCTTTGAATAATGTTGCAAATACCCTTTTGAAATTCTCTCGAATCTCACCAAATACCTTCTGAAAACGTTCTGTTGCCTCTCGGTTAATATCCTCAATCGTCTGGGTTAGCTCTTGTTCGGCTTGTTGAAGATCGGCAATTTGCCCTTCCATGAACTCAAGCCGCTCCTTTTCTTGCTCAAATTCCTCTACGGCAAGCGGGTTAATGTCACCAGCTCGATGCAACTTTTGACGCACGTCAGCAATCTGTTTACGTGCTTCATCTGGATCAAAACTCTCTGGCAGGTCAACAGTCAATTGATCCATGACTAGGCTATAGGTCTCCCAAATGTGATCTGTATAGCTTTTTCGTGTGAACTCTTTTTTCTCCAACGTCAATTGCTGAAGGTGGAGTAGCTCGGTGTTCGTCTCTTTACGCTTGCGTAATTCTCTAAGCTCTGTATCAAGTGCATTCATTGACCCACGGGCTTCAGCGGACGCTTTTTCACAAGCCTGTTGCTGTTGCTGTGCCTTGATTAGGTCATTGTTGAGCGTGTCCACTCGTTTGGTATGCTGAGCGATGGTTGCCTCGAGCTCTTCAATCGTTTGATTGCTTTGTGCAATGGTTTTTTTCCGCTCTTCTAGTCTACGCGTATAGGTCTGTATGTTTTCTGAAGCCCGTCGGCGATCATTTTCAACGGTTTCGACCCGATTTTTTACATCATTATGGCGTAGTTGTGCATTATTAAAACGGTTCTGCTGTACAGACCGATCTTTATCTAGCTCCTCTAAAGATGTTTTTAATGATTCAAGTTGAGCCCGCTGTGTTTGAATCGATGCTTCTAATGACGATTGCTTAGGCTCGAGGTCGGATAATTGTGTTTGAGAAGCGTCTTCTCGGGTAGTGAGTTGAGTCTGCTGTTCCTCCAACTCCTTTTGACGACGCTGCACCCATTGGAGCCGTTGAGTCAAACTATGTAGCTCTCGTTGGTGGGTATTGGACACCTCTTGTGCTTTTTGGTAGGATTGTTCTAACGACTCCAGCGCAAATGCATCCAGCGATGATTGTGTTTTGTCTACTAGCTGTTTTGCTTTTTTAAGCGCGTTTTGATGAGTTTTGGCTTCTTTCTCCAATCGCTGGAGAGTTTCTGCAAGACCAAGGCGAATACCAGAGGTGCTAGATGCATCTGAGGACCCAGCTTCTACGGCGACTTGTCCATACAGACGTTCCCCTTGATGAGTAACTACCCATCCATCATGTCGCAAGGCTTTGGCTTCTTTGAGCGTTGGCGCGACCAACACCTGCCCAAGGAGCATGTTCACTAACGGTGTAAGAGAGTTGTCACAGCGTACGTGATGCGCAATGGATGAAGAATGGACCTTTGTGGAGGGTAGAGTACGTACTACGGACTCATCGATGAACTGTGCTCGCCCTTTTTGGTTTAGATCCAAAAATGAAATCGCTTCGTCAATAATGGTTGAATTTGGCAATAGAACCGCATGCTGAAGGGAACCAAGCGCACCTGCTAATGCCGGGGCAAGTTCTGGATCGGTTTGAACAGCCTCCGATAACGTCTTCATAGATGCTGGTGCAGAGGACCAAGACTCGAATAATTCCGTAACACTTTGAGGGTCTTGCTCGCGTGATTCGGCAAGGGACTGGTAAAGCTCCTTTTGTTTCTCTACAGCAGCTAGATCAGACGTAACCTCTTGTACCTTGTTACGGGCATCGGTGAGTGCCTGCAAAGCAGTCTCTCGCTCCTCTTTGGCCTTTTGTAAGTCAATCTTGGCCTTTTCTACAGCTTTGGATGCTTCATTGGCTTCTTTTTGGAGCGCGCCAATCTCTTTTTGTAGTTGAGTACCCTGACCTTCTGACTCACGTATTTCTTCGTTGAGTCTGTCTTGATCTCCCGTAGCACTTTCTAGTTTCGACTCCAGTCGAACACGGGTATTTTGAATCTCACGTAAATCATTTTCTAGCCGACTCAGTGCTATCTCGGCCTCCATGACGGCTGTGCGTGTTTGAGAATACGACTGCTGCACAACACGAAACGCTTCTCGAGAGGCTTCCAACTCCTCGGAGGACCCTGTAAGTTCTTTATCAAGTTCGCTGATAGACGACTCTGACGTCTCCTTCACTTTTTTAAGGGTTTCGATGTCCGCTGTACTTTGTGTGACATCCTCCTCATACTGCTTGATCAAGGATTGCTCAGCAATGACTTTCTCTTTGGCGACTGCAACGGCACTTTGGAGCTCTTGGAGTTGCTGTTCCACCTGCCGAGTAGCTTGGACAGCTTGAGCCTCCGCTTGTTCCGCTTTGAGCACGTGTTGCTGTCCAGTCGTCTCTTTTGCCTCCAATTCGCCCAGTGTCGCCTGGATCTTTGTCTTTTCCTGTTCCAGTTCACCAATCGCCTCACGCAAGGGTCCTAGCTCACCATCCAGTTTCTCGACTTCAAATCGATGTAGTTGTTGATCCAGCCGCTCCAATGTCGACGCCCATTCCTTCGACTTCATGGCTCGCTGCGATTGTAGCTCAAGAGAGCGTACATTTTTTTGAACCTCACGAAGAATATCTTCCACCCTTTGTAGGTCGGCCAATGTCTCATCAAGCCTACGTCGTGTCTGCTTTCGGCGGTCTTTGTATCTCGTAATTCCGGCTGCCTCTTCAAACAACCTGCGTCGCTCTTGGTTTTTATCGCTCAAAATTTCTTCCACCATTTTGAGCTCAATCACGGAGTATGCATCCGCACCCATACCCGTGTCCATGAACAGATTCATGATGTCTTTCAAGCGCACCGATTGATTGTTGAGCAGGTATTCACTTTGCCCCGATCGATATAAACGACGGGTAATCGTGACATCGGTATACTCGGTCGGCAAGACACCTTTGTTATTTCGTAATGTCAATGAAACCTCTGCCATCCCAAGCGACTTCCGAGAGGCGGTGCCATTGAACACGACATCATTCATGCTACTAGAGCGTAACATGGATGCACGCTGTTCACCTAACACCCATCGTAGCGCATCTACGATATTGGATTTTCCACATCCATTTGGACCCACAATCGCGGTAATCCCTGTATCAAATTGCACCCTGGTTTTCTGGGCAAAGCTCTTAAATCCCTGTAATTCGAGCGTGGAAATTAACATCGTCGCAATAGAGCCTGATCCATGGCAATAGGCATAACCTTACACCGTCATGATATCCTTTTCCTTGGAATCAAGCATAGAGTCAACGGTTGACGTAAAGCTATCGGTCAATTTTTGGACTTCTGCCTCTCCATCAAACTTTGCGTTTTCTGGAAGTGATGCATCTGCGACAGTTTTTTTGATTTGCTCATTCGCATCACGACGCGCATTACGTATACTGACACGGCACTGCTCAGCCACATCCTTCGCAAGTTTCACCAGTTCTTTTCGGCGCTCTTCTGTGAGCATAGGGAAGGGGATCCGAATCATCTCGCCATCATTATTTGGATTAAGCCCAAGACTGGAGGATTGGATAGCCTTTTCGATATCAGGGATCACAGACTTGTCGTATGGTTGTACAACAAGGAGACGAGCTTCAGGAGCACTTACATTGGCAAGTTGCTGAAGGGGAGTCAAAGCACCATAGTACTCAACCTTTACCGCGTCTAGTAGCGCGGGACTCGCTTTTCCTGCACGAATATGAGAAAATTCCTTTTTACAATACTCAACGGCCTCTTCCATATTGAGGCTTGCCAAGTCAATTATCTCTTGTAACTCTTCAAATTGCATGTTGATCACCTAAGTTGTCGTCTACTGCTAGTACGTTTCTTTCATGAATATATGAACAGTCAAACGCGTCATCCACTTAAGACCATGTTACGGTGGAGCCAACCTCTTTCTCACCATTGAGGACACGCAACAAGTTTCCTTCTTTGTTCATATTAAATACCACAATCGGGGTTTGATTGTCCCGACAGAGGGTTAATGCCGTTAAGTCCATGACAGATAAACGATCTTGCAGGACCTGGTCCCCTGTAATAGTATCATACTTTTCTGCATCGTCATCTTTTTCTGGATCTGCATTATAGATCCCATCGACACGGGTCCCTTTCAGTATCACATCTGCCTCAATTTCTATGGCCCGTAATGAAGCAGCTGTGTCTGTTGTGAAGTAAGGATTACCCGTACCTGCACCGAAAATTACGACTCGACCTTTCTCAAGGTGTCGAATGGCTCGACGACGAATATAGGGCTCTGCAATCTCCTCCATTCGAATCGCTGACATTAAGCGAGTCTGAACATCGAGGCGCTCTAATGCATCTTGTAAAGCCATTGCATTGATGAGGGTTGCTAGCATCCCCATGTAATCTCCTTGTACACGATCCATCCCTTCCGTAGCACCTTTGACTCCACGGAAAATATTCCCGCCACCAATGACGAGGCTAATCTCAAAGCCTTGTACGTGGGCTTCTTTTATGTCTTTTGAAAACCGAGCTAGGACGTCACTGTCAATCCCGTGACCTTGTTCACCCAGGAGTGCTTCACCACTCAGTTTGAGGAGAATGCGCTTGTATTTCATAGCTGTATGATAGATAAAAAAAAGGCTACCATGAAAAATCAAGGTAGCCTAATGTGACATTCACTTACGACTCGTTTGTTTCGCCGAGTTGTAGTCGATGAAATGTTGTGACAAGTGGAGCGCCATTTTGTTCGAGGTACTCTTTGACACTAATACCGTTGTCTTTGACAAACTTCTGCTCTAGAAGCACCCGCTCTTCGTAGAAACGACGAAGTTTTCCTTGGGCTGCCTTTTCAGCAATTTCAGCTGGCTTGCCTTCATTGACAAGTTGCTCCTTAGCGATTTCTAGTTCTTTTTGAATCACATCGCTATCTACACCATCACGGTTGACAGCTATTGGATTCATGGCTGCAACCTGCATTGCTACATCACGAGCAACGTCTTCATTATTGATGGAGCCATCAAATTCTGCTAGCACGCCAAGTTGCGCTCCAGGGTGGATGTAATCGATAAAGCCACCATCTGTAGACGCATACATTGCACGAGAAATTTGAATTTTTTCACCAATAGACCCTGTCATATCGGTCAGTGCGTCGGCAACCGTACGCCCTTCAAATGGCTTGGCAAGTAAATCGTCCGCGCTAGAGACTTTTTCATTGAATGCAGTCTCTAGAAATGCTTGAGCCTTTTGTTGGAAATCATCATTACGCGCAACAAAGTCTGTTTCGCAATTAATTTCAATCGCCGCGGCATTTTTGTGATCATCAGAGATATGGATCAAGATTAATCCCTGATTTGCTTCTCTATCGGCGCGTTTCTCGGAGACTTGCTGACCTTTTTTGCGTAGAAATTCAACAGCTGCATCCATATCGCCATTGGTTTCCGTGAGGGCTTTTTTGCAGTCCATCATGCCAGCGCCAGTCAATTCGCGCAATTTTGCTACATCTTTCGCAGAAATACTCATGAGTTCTTTCGTCGTATCTGGTTCGTCGTTACCGTGTTAAATTATTTTGCTTCTTTTGCAGAGTCCTTGTCAGAGTCTGTGCCTTTGGACGCAGTTTTAGCGTCTTCTTTTGGCTCAGCTTTTGGGGACGCTTTTGCAGCAGCAGGCTTCGTTGTCGCTGGCTTTGCTGCAGACTTAGCAGGTCCCTTGTTTGCATCAGGCTTGCGAGTACGTCTCTTGCGAGTCTTCGCTGCTGGTGAGTCTTTAACCTCAGCATCTGCTTTACCTTGGCTTTCTAACAAGGACTGTTCCGCTAATTCTTCCTCTTCTCTTGCTTGACGCTCGGCCATTCCTTCAAGAATCGCATCTGCAATGTTAGAAGTGATTAACTGAATCGTTCTTGCAGAGTCATCATTACAAGGGATGATGAAGTCTGGGATATCTGGATCGCTATTAGTATCAGCAAGCGCAATGATAGGGATGTTCAATTTCACTGCTTCATTCACTGCGATACTCTCCTTAACGGTATCTACAACGAAGACAGCTCCAGGAACACGATTCATGGTCGCAATTCCACCAAGTGTAGCTTCCAGCTTTGTGTACTCCCGCTCGCGCATGAGACGCTCTTTTTTGGTCAAGTTCTCAAAGGTTCCGTCATTACGCTGCGCTTCAATTTCTTGCATACGCCCGATACTGCGCTTGACAGTCTCAAAGTTGGTTAACATTCCACCTAACCAACGGTTTGTAACAAACGGCATTCCACAACGAATAGCTTCCGTTTTGATGATCTCACGGGATTGTTTTTTGGTCCCGACAAAGAGAATGGTTTTGCCAGAAGCGGTAAGGTTTTTGACCTGCTCGAGTGCATCTTTTAGGAATGCTTCGGTCTTTTTAAGGTCAATAATGTGGATCCCATTGCGCTGCATGAAGATAAATTCCTTCATTTTTGGATTCCAGCGGCGGGTAAGGTGCCCGAAATGTGCTCCGGACTTAAGGAGTTCGTCGACTGACGCGTGCTTTAACATAGTATATGATTGTTGAGTTAGGCTTCTACTTGGGTCATCCATTGTGCTAACCTGAGAATTCTCCCAGGCACCCAGCACGCAGTCACCAAGTATGAATGGTTTGGTTGATTATCGTTTGGAGAACTGGAAACGTTTACGCGCTTTAGGTTGCCCGTATTTTTTCCGCTCGACCATCCGATCATCGCGTGTTAAAAGTTCTTTTTGTTTAAGCTGTGTATGGAATTCACCGTCTGTGACCCCGTCAACAGCGCGTGCTAAAGCATGTTGAATAGCCCCAGCTTGGCTGCTCACACCACCTCCCTTGACATTCACTTTGATGTCATACTTGCCTTCAGTCTCTGTTAGACGAAGAGGAAGAAGTGCCACATTGACGTTGGCTTGTGTTAGCAGATACTCTTCAGGAGATTTGCCATTGATGACAATCGATCCTTTGCCATCTTTGATGTAGAGGCGAGCGGTAGAAGTCTTGCGTCTTCCGACGAATGATTGTTGTTCCATTCAGAATTTAATTTTCAACTTTCTTGGGTTGCTGCGCAGTGTGTGGATGAACGCTTCCAGCATACACACGGACATTAGTCATTAGTTTGCGACCGAGTCTGTTTTTCGGCAACATTCCTTTAACAGCTTTTAGAATCACTTTTGCAGGATCTTTTTCCATGAGATCCGAAACCTTTGTGAAGCGATCTCCACCTGGGTATCCGGTGTGATGGAAATACTCTTTTTGAGCAAGCTTGTTACCCGTGAGCACAACTTTGTCAGCATTAATCACGACAACGTTATCCCCAGTATCCATGTGGGGTGTGTACTCAGGTTTATTCTTTCCCTTTAAAATCGTAGCGATTTCTGTAGAAACTCGACCCAATGGTTTCTCAGCTGCATCAACGATAACCCATTCTTTTTGGATATCTGATGGCTTTGCAGAAAACGTTTTGTTTGACGTAGTATTCACTGACACAATGCTTTAAGTTCGTAGTCTGTAGCTTTTGAAGCTAGCCAAATAAAGTAGGGGATTTAATCGCTAACATCAACCCTGAACTTTCTGTGAACTCTTCGGGTGCAGAGGTTCATGAATTCTGTTATTTTTCACCCTTCTTAGACTCAACAGTGGGTCTACTTTTCTTTTACTCTATTGGGATTCAAGCCAGTTTCTATGTCCACGACACATCCATTTCCGTCCGTTATTCAAACCTTAGCCTCATCAGGAGATACCTATTACAGCATCCCTGCACTAAAAGGCCTTGGCTTTGATCACGTCGACCAGTTACCATTCTCCATTAAAGTTCTTCTTGAAGCAGTCCTCCGAGAGTTCGACGGATTTGAAGTAACTGAAGACGATATTCGTCGTTTGGCAACCTACAACGCGGCCTCTCCTGAGGGTGAGATTCCATTTAAACCTTCACGAGTGGTTCTTCAAGATTTTACCGGGGTCCCCGCTGTCGTAGACCTCGCTGCTCTTCGTTCTGCACTCGAACGCATGGGAGGGGATCCTGAGAAAATCAATCCAAAAGTACCGGTCGACCTTGTGATAGATCACTCCGTTCAAGTGGACACATTTGGACAGGAATATGCTCTAATGCATAATGTTGAGAAGGAGATGGAGCGCAACCGGGAACGCTATGAGTTCCTAAAGTGGGGACAAAAAGCGTTTAAAAACTTCCGAGTGGTACCACCAGGCCGAGGGATTGTCCATCAAGTTAATCTCGAGTTCCTTGCTAAAGGGGTCTTTACGAAAGAGGGAGCAGATGGCTCTGTAGCGTATCCTGATACGTTGGTTGGGACAGATTCCCATACCACTATGATAAACGGATTGGGTGTTCTTGGTTGGGGTGTAGGTGGGATTGAAGCCGAGGCAGCCATGCTTGGACAACCCATTTACATGCTTGTACCTGAAGTGATTGGTGTGAAGCTAACCGGTTCACTAAAAGAAGGAATCACTGCGACCGATTTGACACTTACGATTACTCAAATGCTGCGCCGACATGGTGTTGTAGGTAAATTCGTAGAGTTTTATGGTTCAGGTCTTAGCTCGATGTCTTTGCCCGATCGCGCAACGATCGCCAATATGGCTCCTGAGTATGGAGCTACGATGGGCTTTTTCCCAGTCGATGATGAGACGATTCGATACATGGAGCGGACGGGAAGAGATGACCAAAATACCGAATTGGTGCGGGAGTATATGAAGGCACAAGGGCTTTATCGAACCGACGACACGCCAGATCCGGTCTTCACAGAAACCCTTGAACTTGATCTTGGTACGGTTCAAACATCCTTGGCAGGACCAAAGCGTCCTCAAGATCGAATCGTGTTGTCTCACCTTAAGGAGACCTTCCAAAACTCGTTGACGAGTGATGATCAAACCATGGGCTTCAACCTGACTCAGGAAAAGCTTGCCAACAAGGGCATCGTTAAAAATGGGTCAACACAAGAGCTAAAACATGGCGATGTGGTGATCGCAGCGATCACAAGTTGCACAAATACATCAAACCCGTCGGTAATGTTGGGCGCTGGACTTGTTGCAAAACATGCGGTAGAGAAGGGATTAAAAGTTCCTTCCTACGTTAAAACATCATTGGCACCTGGCTCACGAGTTGTGACGGATTATCTTGAAGAAGCTGGCCTAACACCGTACCTCGATCAACTTGGTTTCAATCTCGTAGGGTATGGGTGTACCACTTGTATTGGGAATTCTGGCCCGCTACCTGCTCCAGTGGAAACAGCCATCCGGGAAGGCGACCTTGTGGTGGCAGGTGTACTTTCTGGGAACCGGAATTTTGAGGGACGGATCCATCCTTGGGTAAAAGCCAATTTCCTTGCGTCACCACCACTCGTGGTTGCGTATGCGATTGCAGGTAGAGTCGATATTGACTTGGAGAACGAACCACTAGGGCAAGACAAGGACGGAAATGACGTGTTTTTGAAGGATTTATGGCCATCCTCTGCAGAAATTCGTGAAATGATGGATGAAGCGATTCGCCCTGATGTGTTTAACCGTCTGTATGCAGATGTGTTTGATTCGGAAGCTTGGGATACGATTCCAGTGACGGGCGGACAGCTCTATGAATGGAAGGATGAGTCGACATACATCCAAGAGCCACCATTTTTCACAGGTTTGACCCAACAAGTCAATCCTATCACTCCAATTGAGGGTGCCAAAGTGTTGGTCCATGCGGGTGACTCGATTACAACCGATCATATTTCACCAGCAGGTAACATTAAAACCGACAGCCCTGCCGGTCAATACCTCACAGACGCTGGGGTATCGGTCTCCGAGTTTAATTCGTACGGGTCTCGCCGTGGCAATGACCGTGTGATGACAAGAGGAACGTTTGCCAATGTTCGTTTCAAGAACCGTTTAGGACAAGGACAGGAGGGAGGGTACACCACGTACCATCCAACTGGGGAAGTTACCTCCATCTATGATGCATCCATGAAGTATCAAGAGGCTGGAACACCATTGATTGCTTTGGCTGGAACGGAATACGGAACAGGATCGTCTCGAGATTGGGCTGCTAAAGGGACATTATTACTCGGAGTAAAAGCAGTGATTGCGACATCGTTTGAACGGATTCACCGATCAAATCTTGTTGGAATGGGGGTATTGCCCTTACAATTTGCAGAGGGAGAATCTTCTGACGTATTAGGGCTAGATGGAACAGAGTCGTTTACTATCCACGTGGACGAATCGCTTACACCACGCACTATGGTAAGTGTTGACGCAGTCCATCCAAGTGGGAAAACGACTTCTTTCAAAACCCTCTGCCGGATTGATACCCCTGTTGAGATAGAATACTATCGCAATGGAGGAATCTTACATAAAGTACTTCGTGACGTTGCTGCAGAGGCCTAACAGTCGTTTATCCATCTAGCAAAAAGCCAGATTAGGCCATACTTGTATCTTTCTTGCGAATGGTTGACATCGTCAAGTGATGGAATCTTGTGACATGGACGATGGCAGCAACGGTCAATCCTATCACAAGACCTGTCCACATCCCTTGCCCACCATACCCAAGGGTGATGCCTAGATAAATACTAAGGGGTATTCCGGTTAGTCCGTAAGCGAGCAAATTGAAGACCATTGGTATTTGAGTGTCTTTCATCCCTCGTAAGGCTCCGA
>CAJXOH010000014.1 GCA_913057895.1 uncultured Bacteroidota bacterium | reverse complement strand
GTATATGTGCGCGGCGAATTCAATGGTTGGAGTCAGGATAATCAAATGGCATTTAATAATGATGCTGGAACCTTCAATGCACTTAACCTTCCTTACAATACTGCAGTAGGGTCAAAGTTCAGTTATAAGTATTACATTCGGTGGGATGACTCTAGAGATGACGAAGCAAGTGAGTTTTATTTACCAGTTTCAGCAGATGGTGATGGATGGGAAGAACCAGGTGTAACCGGCGGTGGTAATAGAACTTTTGAGATTTTGGATGCTGAGTCACAAGTTGCGGAAACGCACTACTACAATGGTGTTGCGCCTCAAGCTCTGATGACAGCAGCTAATGTGGATGGTGGAGGAATCACAGTGACATTTAGCATTGATATGTCACCTGCTGTCGATAATGCTTCACAACCATTCCTTCCAGAATCAGATTCTGTGTACCTCATTGTAGACACCCCATTTTTTGCCCTTACACAAGGAATAAAAGAACCAGGAGATGATTTATCACCATTTGTTGCAGATTACACTGCTGAAGAACGTGAGCGTTTACGTTTTACAGATGAAGATGGCGATATGATTTATGAGTTGGATTATGAAATGACCTTACCAACATTGAACCACATTGGATTCAGAGTTGCCTATGGTGAGCCAACAAGTGAAGACGGATCTCTATTTGTGCATGGGGCTGGATTTGATGCGGGACGTCGCCATTATCAATATGTTCAGCCAATCATTACGGCAGATGGAGATGATTTGGACAATCTACCGGATGTATCTTGGCCTTCAACGTATACCTTCCCTACACTTACTTGGAAGGCCACAGATTTGGACTGGGAAACGCCACCTAGCTATTCCCAAGTTGGTACGTCAATTGAAGATGTGGACCAGCTTCCAAATACATTCAAACTGAATCAGAATTACCCTAATCCTTTCAACCCAACTACGACGATTTCATTTGAGCTTCCTGTGACGTCGAACGTTAGACTAACGGTATACAACACAATCGGTCAGCGTGTTGCCACACTCGTAAATGGTAAGCCAATGTCAGCAGGCGTTCATGCGGTTGGGTTCAATGCACAAGGATTGTCTTCTGGTCTATACATTTATCGACTTGAAGCAGGAAACTTCAGCCAAGTACGTTCAATGATGTTAGTGAAATAGAAAAGGGCTTAAGTTTTTTCCTTTTATTTTTAAACGCGGCTACTTCACTGTAGCTGCGTTTTTTTTATCAATTAATTCCTTTAGGTTTGTTTCGCTTTATTTCTGTCTTCATAGTAGGTTGTTTTTATGTATTCGCACAATCTGCCAATGCTCAATTGACGTGGTCTCCTGTATTTTTTTCAGAGGATGATACCCTCCGAGTCACATTTGGTGCTTCAGCTGGGAATGGGGATTTAGAGGGTTTTGATGGTGATGTATACTTGTATGCGGGAGTAATCACTTCTCAGTCAACCTCAAACACAGACTGGAAATATGTAAAACCAAGTGGTCCTGATAGTTGGAGCTCATTCCCATCGTATTTAAAAATGACACCGAGTGAAGATGACGAGTGGTCATTTACGTTTTCTCCAAGTATTCGGGAGTTTTTTAGTGTCCCTGAGTCTGAAGACATTGAGCAACTTGCACTGCTGTTTCGTGGAGAAAGTAATGGTGAAGTTGTTAAAGTTGGACGGATGTCTGATGGTTCGGACTGGTTTATCCCTGTAGAAGAAACGGGAATATCCCTAACACGCATATCGCCTGCGCAGGATTTTACATTTTGTGAGAAGGCGTGCTCCCCGATGATTGAAGTGCGATTAAGTACAACTATTCAGGATACAAATCGTTCAATCACGTTACTTCGACAAGATCTAAACGGTCTTTACTCAGATACTATATCGGTTACCTCGACTGACACACTAAAAACCATTATAGAATTTACTGAGCCAAAAGTGCACAAGTTACTTGCTATTGGGTCCAGTGGCGGACTTCGAGATTCATCATCGTTTGATGTCATGGTTTCAGAGTCTCCTGTAGACCAAAAACGACCCGAAAATCTAAAAGATGGAATCACTGAATACGGGGATGGATCAATATCCTTTTCACTATTTGCTCCCAATAAACGAATTGTGCACTTGCTTGGAGATTTTAATGATTGGAATGCATCGCAAGACTATGTATTAAAAAGAGACTCTTTGAATGCTGATAGCACATGGTTTTGGATAACTCTCAACGGATTAGAATCTAATAAACCCTATCGATTTCAGTATTTGGTCGATGGTGAACTTCGAATTGCTGACCCCTACAGTGAGTTAATTCTAGATCCAAATGAAGACCGATGGATTCCTGAAGCAATAAATTCAAGCTTTCCAACATACCCTCACAATCAAACACAATTTCAAGTTGGAGTTTTCGAATTAGACGAGCCTGAATTTGAGTGGACAGATCAAGATTTCACCCCTCCTCCTAAAGAGGAATTGGTGATCTATGAGCTACTGTTGAGAGACTTTCTCGATCAACACACGTTCGAAACCTTAGTAGATACCTTGGATTATCTTGAGCGTTTAGGTGTGAATGCAATTGAATTAATGCCAATCAATGAATTTGAAGGGAATAGTTCTTGGGGTTATAATCCTTCTTTTTACTTCGCAGTTGACAAATATTACGGCACGAAAGACCAACTCAAACATTTTATTAATGAAGCACATCGCCGAGGAATAGCCGTTATTCTTGACATGGTTCTAAACCACTCATTTGGCCAAAGTCCATTGGTTAGATTATACTCAGATGGTGATTATGGACCGCCATCCCAGGAAAATCCTTGGTTCAACGAAGTCGCAAAACATGACTTTAATGTTGGATATGATAAAAATCATGAAAGCCTAGCCACGCAATACTTTGTTGATCGTGTTACGAAATTCTGGCTAGAAGAATTTCACATTGATGGGTTTCGCTTCGATTTGTCAAAAGGATTTACCCAAAATAATACACTTGGGGATGTGGGAGCATGGAGTCAATACGACGCATCAAGAATCACATTACTTAAGCGAATGGCAGACCAACTGTGGTCAGTGAACCCTGAGGCATACGTAATTTTAGAACACTTTGCTGAAAACCGGGAAGAGCGTGAATTGGCCGCATATGGGGCATTGCTATGGCGAAATATGAATTACGCGTATGGACAAGCCACGATGGGTTATGAGAGTGGCTCCGATTTTAGTGGTGTTCACCATTCAACGTCAGGCTTCTCAAAACCACATCTTATTGGGTATATGGAAAGCCATGACGAACAGTGGCTGATGTTTAAAAATGTTAATTACGGTAATTCTAGTAGCGACTATTCGATTAGAGATTTTCGAACGGCATTAACTCGTCAACCTATTGCTGGAGCTTTTTTCTTTCTGTGGCCAGGGCCAAAGATGATTTGGCAATTTGGGGAACTGGGATATGGTGGTGGCTCAGGAGAGTGTCTAAAAGGACATGAATACGCCTCTGAAGAACAATGTTTACCGACCGATCCTGGTCGTACAGCCCCAAAGCCAATACGATGGGTATATCGCGAGAATCCTCTTCGATACGCCATTTATGAACAATGGAGCGCATTGATTTCACTAAGAAAAAAAGACCTGCTTTTCACAAGTGGAGAAACGGAGGTCAAACACTTCTTAAATGTTGATCAAAAGTGGATGTATTTACAGAATCCATTGTCTGAGACAAAAGCCTTAATTGTTGGAAATTTTGGTGTTACAGAGCAAACTCGGAATTTCAAAATCACCAATTTCACGAATGATATGAGATGGTACGATTATTTTTCTGGTGACTCCGTTTATGTTGATTCAGAAGGAATGCTCACATTTGTTCAACAACCTGGAGAGTTTTCAGTGTTAACTACGAAGTCATTTGAAACTCCCTTAATATCTGTGAGTACAGAAAATGATAGAGACGATACGACCATTCCGAAAACCTTTGAACTATCCACTGTCTACCCTAACCCATTTAATCCAAAAGCGAGATTTAAGCTGAATATTCAAAAGCCATCAAGCATTTCAGTAAGCATCATTGATGTTTTAGGGCGACGTATTCAGACGATACAGAACTCAAAAATGATGATGGCAGGGCAACATAGCTTTGATTTAAATGCTCAAAGGTTGTCTAGTGGCACCTATTTTGTTGTGGTAGAATCCGATGTTAGTGGAGTTTTAATGACTCCATTTACAGTCATGAAGTAATCTATTACTTACTTTTTAAGTTCACGATTACGATTCTATCCAGCGATAGGTCCTTAGATCAAAGAAATCTTCTTGATCCCAATCGGTATTTATTTCAACCCCACCAACTAGGACTAGTTGTATGCCTGGAAACTCTGGAAGTACTTGGTCGAGTATGCGCAAAAGCTTACTCTCAATCGCATCAAACGCATGATCGGTGGCTACTTTCACAGGGTGCTCTGCTGAAAGGATCTCTTCACGGTGGTTATGCAAATGTTGAATGACTCGCGTCTGTTGATAATCCAATGGATCATCTTGAATGCCAGAATCTTGTACACTGATGGAGTCCACTGCCGAAGTAATGGATCCACAGCAAGAGCTTAGACCCTCTCGGTTTTTTCGGTGGACTTTTCCAAACTCACCTTCTTTCGTGATCCCAATGTGTGGGCCGTACACAATCATGGCCTTGCCACTTGTTGGTACATGACTCAAAAAGGCTTTCATCCCCGTTATTCCTGCAAAGGGTAAACCAGTAATTCCGCCAAGAATAAATGGACCTGGCCCTGCCATTTGCTCGGTGAAGTAGTGAAAACTATTCGTGACCTCATCGCTGCAAAGCGACGTGGCCCAAATTGTATGGTCCCCATCACCTCCTTGCTCACGAACATTACTGCAAACATTGTTTTGCAGCATCGTCATGGGGATAGCATCAGGATAAATACGTTGGATTGTTGAGGTCATAAATGTAGGCACCTGTATTACTTGTATTGTTATTGAATGTACAATCTTTTACGTCGATCTTCAATGAACTTCGTATCTTTATTACTTAAAACAACCTATGGACGCATTACTTTCAAACTTTGCCTCACCCGTTGTTTTAGCCTTTGCCCTTGGAATCATTGCAAGACTTGTTCGCAGTGATTTAGAACTCCCTCGTCCAATCTATCAAGGGCTGTCCATTTATTTACTCTTAGCCATTGGTCTTAAAGGTGGTGTAGCGTTAAGCCAAACACCTCTCTCACAGTTTGCCTTACCAGGGCTTGCTACACTTGGTCTTGGTATTCTTACGCCTTTAACATCCTATGCAATCCTTCGCTATTTAGGTAAAATCGATCGAGTGAATGCGTCTGCTATAGCTGCTCACTATGGATCTGTCTCGGCAGTGACCTTTATTGCTGCCATATCCTATCTAAACGCACTGGGTCAAACAGCGGAAGGATTTATGCCGACGCTTGTTGCAATTCTTGAAGTTCCAGGAATCATTGTGGCCTTATTAATTCCCTATCGATCGAACAAAGGGAAGGGTTCCATCAAAAAAGCCCTGCACGAGGTGTTGACAGGGAGTAGCATTGTGCTTCTTGTTGGAGGCGTGGTCATTGGTGCGATAGCTGGTGAAGCACAATTTGAATCTGTCTCTCCATTCTTTGTCGCTGGCTTTCAAGGGGCCTTGGTCTTGTTCTTGCTTGAATTAGGAATGACTACTGCAAAACGCCTTGGGGATCTAAAAAAAGTAGGACCGTTCTTGATTGTCTTTGGAATCGCTGTGCCAATTATTCATGGGGTGCTTGCAACATGGATAGGCTTGCAAGTTGGGCTTTCGGTGGCTGGTGCATCCGTGCTTGCAGCTATGGTGTCTAGTGGATCGTATATCGCGGCCCCCGCTGCCGTTCGTATCGCACTTCCACAAGCCAATCCAACCTACTATCTTACAGCATCCCTTGGAATTACATTCCCTTTCAATATCACACTTGGTATCCCATTATATGTGGAGGTAGCCACACGATTTGCAGCATGGATGTAATTCTCAGGCAAACCCATCAACTCTAGACGTTAATCTTACACATCTATGGATTCTGACTTTCATTGTATGACGGTAGTTTCAGAAAGGCTTCTCAAAGACGATATCATTGAGTTGATGAAGGAGGAAGGTGCGAAAGGATTCTCAATCACAGACTCGGTTGGAGAGGGGTCTAGGGGAGTTCATGCCAGTGATTGGGAAGGAAGAAATGTGAAGATTGAATCCATTGTACACGACGAAACTGCTAAGCGTATTCTGAAACGTATCGCTGACCACTACTTTGAAGATTATGCAGTCATTGCATATACATACCCTGTAACGGTCGTTCGAGAGCAGAAATTTAAGTAAACCCCTTTCTGGTGTGGATAATGAACTCTCCAAATTTTCTTTTTTGGAGTTGACCACCCAATTTTGATTCTGTTACACTAGAAAAAACAACAACATAGTCACAGTGTCTTGCTACGACGCAGAGACGATTATTGTTAAAAATAATGTGGATAACTTGTGGATATGAGAAAGAATGTGCTTATTAAAGAAAAAGAAGTGTCACGTTAGGCAATCTTAGTACAAGTTCTCTTCATGGTAATGAAGCGTTGGAAAGCTTTTCTCTTTAAACTATCCGCAGTAGGATTCATCGTCGCCGCGTTATTAACCGGCTAGGTCTGTTCTTGATCGAACGACTTACTGACTCGGATCATGTCAACATGTAAGATATTCTCATACATGTAATCGGGTCCCACACGTTCAAATCCAAACTTATTGTAAAACTCTTCAAGATAGGACTGCGCTTGAAGCTGAATGGCCTCTGGTTCGAAGAGCTCTTCTACCTGTTCAATAGAGGCATGCATTAGGTCAATGCCAATCCCACGGCCTCTGTGGGTGGACTTTGTTACGACTCGCCCAATTGAAGAGTGTTCCGTTTTCAACCCTGGGGGTAACAATCGGGTGTAGCCAACAAGTTCGTCTCCATCCATTGCCATCAGGTGGTGACAACCTGGATCATACCCATCAACGTCCTCATAGATAGAGTTTTGCTCAACCACAAAGACATATTGCCTAAGTCGGTAAATCGCCATGAGCTCCATGAGTGACAGCTCTTCGAACGATTTACAAATCATTTGAATTTGCATTCTGCGAACATACCCATTTTCAACGGATTTTGTAAGTTCCACCATGATTGAAAAGACAGTAACTATTGGCTTGGCTGCGGGACTTCATGCAAGGCCTTCTGCCGCCCTTGTACGTGAAGCGTCAAAATTTGAATCAGAGTTGACGTTGGAGCTTTATGGATTTGAGGTGAATGGAAAGAGTATCCTAGGAATCATGACTCTTGCTGCCGAGGAGGGTGCTGAAATCAAGCTCATATGTGAAGGTGTTGATGAACAAGAGATGCTAGATCACTTGGTGGATCAATTCGAGCGTAACTTTTACCTCGAGGAAGAATAATGGCTTTTTTTAAAGGGCTTCCAGCTGCGGGTGGGATCACAAAGGGCCCGCTATTTCTACTCGAAAAAACGACACTTGATATCCCAGATCAAAGACTTGCGAAGGGTACGTCAAAAGAGGAATGGGATCGTATATGCGAGGCTCATAAGCAGGTTACTGAAGAGCTCTCAGAGCTCGTGGATCGTCAAGATCATCCAGATGTACAAGAACTCGCTGTCGTTCAACTGATGATGCTCCAAGATCCTGATTTAATGGAGCGCATTCGAAAATTTGTACGAAGAGATCGATTTCCTGCCACATCTGCAGTGCCAAAAGCGTTTAATGAAACCATTCAACAACTCAAAAGCCGTAATGTGCCTTGGGCCTCTGAAAGGATTGCGGATATTGCAGCGGTCCGTGATCAATGGATTCGAGTAATTCAGCAATCCGACGCAGTTGTTGAGATCCCAAATGGATCCATTTTGTATGCAGATGAACTCTCTATGGGTGAACTATTACGCTACAAAGAGAGCATCAAAGGACTTCTGCTGCAATCGAATGGCCCAACCTCACATGCGGTCATTATCGCCCAGGCATTGGGGATCCCTACAGTCACAAATATTCGTCTTTCTTCGGCATCTTCCCTTCAGCAGGGTCATTCCATTTGGATGGATGGATCTTCAGGGAATGTAATTCTAAATCCTACTGAAGACGATGAGGCTGTTATCCAGGAAGCACAACATGCCTATGAAAAATCGAGTATCGCGCTTGAGAAGATTCGTGCACAATCATCGACAACGGAATGTGGAATCCCATTCACATTACGAATGAATATGGAACTCGTCGAGGAGCTGGCTGCCTATGATCCCGACCTAGCAGATGGGATAGGGTTGTATCGTACTGAGGCGCTTGCCATGGATGCAACCAGTCGAACCTATGAATCACAACTCTCTGCATATCGAGCTGCATTTGCTGCAACAGGTGAATCCAAGGTTACCATCCGCCTTTTTGATGTGGGGTCTGATAAAGCCTTACCCGGAGCACCTAAAGAAACAAATCCTGCATTAGGATGGAGAGGACTACGTTTTTTGGAGGACGAAGGCCATTTATTACAATCTCAACTTGATGCATGCTCTGCCGTTGCCAAGGAATTTCCTGGACGTTGTAGAGTCATGATTCCAATGCTTACAGACGTTGGTGAGATGCTTCGACTTATGGAGCGCGTGGGAGATGCACCCATTGAGTGGGGAGTCATGGTAGAGACCCCTGCAGCCGTGTGGTTGGTACCTGAACTCGTGACGTTGAGTTCTTTTTTGAGTATTGGCACAAATGACCTTATTCAATATACCCTAGCAGTTGATCGGACCAATCGACGAGTCTCAAAACATTTTATCCCTTCTCACCCTGCTCTTTGGAAGTCACTCTCTTGGATTGCAGAACAAGCAAGAGGTCATGATGTGGCACTGTCTGTTTGCGGTGAAATGGCAGCGCATCCAGTCTATGCAAAAGCACTACTTGGTCTCGGATATTCGGAACTGAGCATGCAACCTGCAGCACTTGCCAAGATTAAACATACGCTATGCTCTACAACCCATGACTCCGCGAAACACATTGCAGAACGATTTGTACAGGCACGTTCTGTAGAGGAGTCTGTGACTGTAGCCGAATCCTTGCAGGAATCAACTCATGGATAAAATGGAGCAAAACGTACAAACAACGAGTGCCTCATATCTTGATGAGGTTCAATTGAATGCGTTGGCACCCATTCCTGTGACTTACTACAGAGAACTTGCCTCAACGAATGATCACGGAATGAATGAAGTGGACCCTGTGAATGGATTGTCATTAGTGGTCACCGACTATCAAACGAAAGGAAAGGGGCAAGCGGGTCGGACATGGGAAAGTGACATAGGTGAAAATCTCCTGTTCTCTTTACTCTACGTGCCAGAGTCTCCCATGGTGTTATCACAAGTCGAGGTTGAAGCATTCACGCTGGATGTAGTACGAGCCTTGGGTAGTGCCTTGGGAGGTTTCTTGGCTGGAACATTTGACCTAAAACCACCGAATGATCTCTATCTGAATGGAAAGAAAGTATGTGGTATTCTGAGTGAAGTGTCACGTCAGGGAGGGACGGTACATCGTATGGTGATTGGAGTGGGACTCAATGTGAATCAACGTCAATTTCCTGAGTATTTACGGCATCCAGCGACCTCTTTGGCTATCGAATCTGGTTGTACCTGGAATCGTGAACGACTTCTTGCTCATCTTGTGGATGCTTTGCACCCATGTTTTGAAACCTTAGAGGCATCATGAGTTTGCAGCTGCTAGACACCTTAGAAACTACCCTAGATCAGCTTTTACGAATCCATGCTCCCATGGTTTGGCAGGGTAATGGGATCGTACTTGGTGTGAGTGGAGGGGTTGATTCTATGGTTTTACTAGAGGTTGTTTCAAGATGGTATCGTAAACAAAATGGCATTGGGCCTATTCATGTAGCTCACGTGAATTATGGACTGCGAGGGGAGGAGTCTGATGGTGACGAACGATTTGTTCATCAAGTTGTGGCTAATTATGGATTTGAGATGCACTGTCATCGAGTCCAGGAATCTCAGATTGATGACTTCAAAGCCCAAAGAGGTGATGAAAAAGGAGCTACGTCAGGTAATCTTCAAGCATGGGCGCGTGATGTACGATACAGATTCTTTGGACAGGTTCTCCAGAGATCTCAAGGGGCAGCTCTTTTGTTGGGGCATCATCTGGATGATCAGGTAGAAACGATACTGCAACGGTTATTTCGAGGAGCTGGACTGGAGGCCATTCGAGGACTTCAGCAGGCTACATCACTATCAGAATTTGGTCTTGAGTCTGTACTGAGACCATGTTTGCGGCTTTGGAAACAAGACATTCAGCAAATGGCTGCTGAGCAAGGGATCGCGTACCGCGAAGACTCATCGAACAACACTCAATCCTACGCAAGGAATGTCCTTCGACAAACATGGATCCCCACGATGGATACGATGTTTCCAGGTTGGAAAAATCAACTGCTCGATTTAGAGAACGTCTCCAGCACTGCTATGGCACTTGCTGATCATGTAATGGAGTCTCTTGTTGAACATGGTGAGCTACTTCGACAAGCCTGGCTCGAACTCCCACTCAATGTCCAGCAATTCACGCTTCATAGATGGCTGCAGTCCCACGGTGTACACCCAACTCAAAAAGCGATTCTATCTTTGGTGACGTCGTTGGGCTCAAGTTATCCTGGCCAGGCTTTTGATGTAGGCTCTGGCGCCACCATTGAAACCACCAAAACGGGATACAAAGTTGTAGTGGCTCCCAAGTTGGAGGTATTTCGTTCAGAAGCTTGGCGTATCGATCGACATGAGGGGGTGACTGATAGCCTTATGGTCAATCCATTTGTCCTCCAAGGGGTGCTCAATCAGGACGAAACGGTCGATTCATTCCATATCCGACGTGCTGAACCTGGAGATCTATTTCAGCCTTATGGAATGAAGAATGGCCACCAAGCGGTAGCTGACTTTTTGGCGAATCGTGGCATTACTGGCTCCAGCAAATCTCAAGCCGCCGTTGTAGTGGACGCTAACCAAGAACTTGTCGCGGTGTGTTATCCTACAGACGGGGTGACTCAAGTTGGAGCTATTGGAGAAATTGCCGAGTCTCGACGAATCCCAGATAAGCGGGATTCACAAGTACCATTATTTCGCATTCAGCTCTCTGCAACCGATGCATGGAATACGTCCTTGAAGGCCTCCTCTCAACCCATTGAAGTGGAGGGGATGACCTTTCGCCCTATGATCATGGACCATGAGATCGAGAAAAGGATTCAAGCTTTAGCCTCCCAAATTCGGGTGGATGCCTTGGACAAAGGTGTCACCGATACGTCACCACTTCATATCATTACTGTCCTTCAAGGGGCTGTACCCTTTGCAAGGGACTTGTCTCGTCATCTACACCTTCCTTGTGTATTTGATACCATCCATTTGAGTAGCTATAAGGGTGGATTATCGTCAACGGGCCAAATCGAACAAAAGTCCTCTTTAAACCTGGCAGTTGAGGGTCAACATGTACTTGTCATAGAGGATATTGTCGATACGGGTCGAACACTCGAGATGTTCACTCATGAGCTGGCCAGTCATCAGCCTGCAAGCGTTCAAATTGCTGCACTATGTCGTAAAAAAGAGGCGATGGAGGTAGAGCTAGATGTTGATTATGTAGGCTTTGATATTGCACCTGATTTTGTGCTTGGATACGGAATGGATGTGAATGAATTGGGCCGAAATCTTCCCCATATTTATGTGAAAATGGCGTAGTTTCTAGCCATTATGACAAACATTCAGCGCGATGAAGCCATCGCCTTTCAAGATTTATTACATAAGGAAGGCCTTTCTACCAGTGAAGAGGTTGAGCGACGAAAATCAGAGATTCAATTAGCCATTGATGAGACTGGAACCTATAGACTATCAAGCCTTGAGTGTACACATGGAGCACGCGTAGCATGGAGGAATTCAATACGTTGTATTGGCCGTCTCTTTTGGAAGGGAATGCATGTCTTAGATCAACGACATGTTCAACATATCGACGACGTCTTTGCAGCACTTGAGTCTCATATAGCGTTTGCTACCAATGGTGGAGCCATACGTCCTGCAATCACTCTCTTTCCACCCGAAGACCCCAAAACGGGAGTGGCTCCCTTTCGAATCGTAAGTCATCAACTCCTCCGTTATGCTGGCTACACCTTGGAGGATGGATCTATCTTTGGAGACCCGATGAATGCGGCCTTTACTCAAGAGTGTATAAACCTAGGCTGGACGCCTCCTTTACCCGAAGAACGAACTCCTTTTGATTTACTGCCTGTGATGGTTGAAACAGCAGATGGGACCCGTCACATACACAAATGGCCTGAAGGACTAGTACTCCAGGTTCCCATGGAACATCCTGACTCCCATGCGTTTTCAACTCTTGGGTTAACATGGTATGCAGTACCAATTATTTCAGATATGATTTTAGACATTGGGGGAGTACGTTTTCCTGCAGCACCGTTTAATGGGTGGTATATGGAAACAGAGATTGGTGCCCGTAATTTTGGTGATAAGCATCGTTATAATCAACTCGAAGTAGTCGCAGATGTGATGGGGTTTGATCGCTCCAGCGAACGAACACTATGGCGGGACAAAGCACTTGTAGAGCTAAACGTCGCTGTGCTGCATTCTTTCAAGAAGGCTGGCGTAAAACTTATTGATCATCACACTGCTGTTGAACAACACGAACAATTTGAACGCTTGGAATCAGAGGCTGGGAGGCCCGTTACAGGTGAATGGTCTTGGCTGGTTCCACCCTTATCGGGTTCAACCACAAGTGTATTTCATAGAGAATTTGATGCTACAGAACATAAACCCAATTTCTTTTACAGGGCATCATTAGACAAAGAGAAGACCGCTTCAAGTGAGTCTTCGAAAGGGTGCCCCTTTTCACAAGCAGGACACAGCACATCGTAGGGTAAAATCGACACCTAGATCGTTGACTTAGAAAAAGGCACAAAAAACCGCCTTTCACTGGTCTATTTTGCCAAAACCATCGATCGTTGAAGGGTTTGATGTTTGGTCCGTAATTCAATCATATAAATCCCACTTGCTAGAGAAGAGCCGTTAAAGCCAACTTCATGTGTGCCCGCTGAAAACAATCCATTTCGTAATGTTTGGACCTTCTTTCCTGTTACATCAAAAACGGATAGTGCAACTTGGGTTGCCTCATTGAGATTAAAGGTAATTCGTGTCTCTGGATTGAAAGGGTTGGGTGTGTTTTGATGCAAAATGACGTATTGATCGCTTTGGGTCCCCGAATGGATCGATTCATTGGAGGTTTGTGTGCCCAGTTCTAAGGTGTAAAAGGAGATCGAACCGGTACTCTCCTGGCTCACCACCATCACCCATTTCCCAATTGGATGATCGTCCGGTGCTATCATCGTGATCTTTTCTGGACCTGATTCGCGAACGGCTGCAAGAGTTTGTGCATCGGAGTCATCTTCGTCAAACGGTACCTCAAAATTTCTCCCATTTACGTAGCCCACATACTGTGGGTTGCTTGGGACACTCACATCATAGATCATGACTCCTCCGATACGCTCTAGAGCGAGAAACGCCAGGGTTCGTTCACCAATCGTAGCGACGCTTACAGCTTCAGGTTCGGGTCCTTTTGCGTCACTTCGGTCATCAAAGGAGTCATTTTCGGCATTGTCACTATTGAATGAGCCAGGCAACAAACGTGCGAGGGTCTCTTCAATCTGAGAGCCAGTATCAAAGACCAGCGTCCCAGACTCATCCCAAACACTCATGCTTCGAGTCCCAAAAGCATACACCTCTTGAACCTTGCCAGATTCATTGAAATGGCTTGGGTGGAAAGGCTTCATTACTTGTAATCGACCCAGATTCTCATCACTGAGCATTGAGGATGGAAAAACCGATGGATCCACGTCCAAATCCTTCATCCGAACCTCATCGGAATACGACCCAAACTCACGAGAATCCCCTTCGTTTGCTGTGAGTACATAGGTTTGGCCATCCACATCAAATGTGGCAACCCCGTCGGGCATATAGAGGCTCTTAATAGGCCAAGTCTTCAGCGATATTTCTCCATCACGATCCGATACATCCAACACATTTTGCTCAAGACGATGATCTTTTGCCCCCAGCGCTACAACATCGGTGATGGCGCCATTTGCGATATCCACGAGTGCAAGGGCATTGTTTTCTTGCAGCGTTACATAGGCTGTCGCTCCATTGGGGCTTACTGCAATATACTCGGGCTCTAAATCCATGCCAGCCTCGTCAACATCCACAGAAATCCGAACCCCTTCCGCCACAAGTTCATCTACTTGAAACGCCTCAAAGCCTGCATGAACCATGGTTGCTTCATTAGGATCATAGGCGTTTCGGATAATGGTCACAGATCCTGGAGGGTCGATCGAATAATCAACACTTGGCTGCCCCTCATTTGCTGTCAATAGGGTACCGTCTTTCGTAAACGTTAGCATGTCTGGCAGTGGGCCTACTGTAAACTGATGACTATAAGAAAGATCCTCCGCTCGAAATACGACCACGAACCCGGAATCTGTTTGGACATCGGCCTCGACAGCAATTGCGACCCATTGCCTATATGTATCGACAGAATTGACAGCTCCTCCGTACGCTGTTGCATCAACCGTGCTGAGGACAGTGGGTGCATCAATCGATGAGATGTCTAATGCGACCAATTCATTGTTGGATGCATTAATGAAGAACAATTGCTGGGTTTCTGGATCATATGCGGTGATTTCAGCAGCCCCCTGATCATAAATGCCCGTGTGAAAGGTTGTATGGTATTGAATCGTAAGGCCTTGTGCTTCACTAGACAAGTCAATCAATGGTTGGGCTTGTACCGCTATCGATGGCATTGCCAAAGAGAATGCGGCAATGAATCTATACAGCCATAGTTGAGATCGTCGTTGTGGTTGATTCATAGGATAAAGTCTGAATGATGAAATCTGGATAGGAATACGCGGTTAGTTTAATCTATGATGCCTACTTGAAACGAAGACTGCCATTATGCTTTCGTTAAATTTCTTCAATCTAAGACAAACAAGTCTTCATCTATAGGGCAAAAAGCCTCAGGCATACTATCTTAGTGTTCAAATTAATTCCTTATTAATGCATTACTGTTCGACTATCCTACGAAGCTTACTTGTCTTTGCATTCTTTTTAATGCCTGTCTCATTGCATGCTCAAGCAATCCAGTTGGACGAATCATACGATGATTGGGCTGATATTGAGCCACTATTTGAACAATCTGCCTCCATCTCGGGTGTGAAAACGGTGAAGCTAACCAACGATGATCGCTATCTATATCTATACTTAGAATTCGCAGAGGAGATCATCTTGCAAGATGGCCACCAGTACAGATGGCTAATTGATGCTGATGGTTTGGCTCAAACAGGCAGAGCTTGGTCCTCAGGAGGGAACACATTGGGTGCAGAGCTCTTGGTCGATTTTGGCAATCGAGAGATTACAGCCTATTTGAGTAATTCAACCCAGGAAAAGTCATCCTATGAAATGGGGATGGTCAACTCTCCAACCGTTTCTTCTACACAGTTTGAGGTCGTCATTGATCGACGAATTCTCCTGGATGGCGAGCCGTGGCTACAAGGAAGCACAATACAAGTGGCGATTGCTAAAGGGGCTACTTTGCAGCAAGAAACGGGTGTGCTTTCATACTCAATGAGCGATCAAGTGTATCAGCCATCCTCTTTTAGTTTTGATAAAGAGGATGAAAGCGACATGCGCGTTGTGAGCTACAATGTGTATCGCGATAATCCGTTTGATGTCTTGATTAACCCTCGTTTTGGGCGAATATTTAAGGCATTAGATCCAGCTTTGATAGGGGTTCAAGAGGTCTATGATTATTCCTCTGAACAACTCGCTTCACTATTTGAGCAGTGGCTACCTTCTGACCAGGGTGAGGCTTGGTATCATGGAGGACACGCAGCTGGAGAAGGGGATACCCATTTGATTTCGCGCTATCCAATCGTTGCATCTTCTCAAATCGATAAAGAGACGACCGTTTACATGGTGGATAAAGAGGGGCAGCCCATGATGGTACTTTCGTCCCATCCTCCTTGTTGCAATAATGATGATGGCCGCCGTTTGGCGTTTAACAACATGATGCAGTTTATAGATCGTGCAAAAAAAGGGGAGGGCCCCGAAGCGTTTCACCTAGAGGATGGGACGCCCATCATTATCACTGGTGATATGAACTTGGTGCGTGACGCTGACCAGCAACGCACACTAGTGCATGGGGAATACACCGATCCAAGCTATGGTCCAGATATGACCCCCGATTGGGATGGGTCATCATTTGAGGATAGCAAAGCCCCAAACCCCTTTATGCCAACAAGCTTCACATGGTACAGCCCGCGATCGTCGTATGGAGCAGGACGACTCGACTATATTGTGTATTCAGGCTCTGTTTTGACACAAAAACGCTCGTTTTCACTCCATACACCTAGTTTTCCTGAGGAAGCGTTTACTCCTGGTGGCGTAGCGGATGGACTTGAGCGATTAGATACTCAAGAAGCCTCAGATCACGTACCGGTCGTCGTAGATTTTGCTTTTCCAAGCGCAACCTCACTAGAAGGGGCTAGCAGCCAAAGCACATTGCCATCCAAGATTTCTATTCGAGCATTTCCGAATCCATTCAATCCTGATGTACAATTGAATATTGAACTTCCTGAAAAAGGGAACGTAACAATCGATGTTATTAATGTTTTAGGGCAAAGAATTAAGACATACGACTTGGGATTTATGGGAAGAGGTACTTTTTCACAAGCGGTCTCATTGGAAGGTCTACCCACAGGATTCTATCTCATTCTATTAAAAGCAAATCATCAAACAGCATCATTACCCGTAACGATGCTCTCCTAGAATTACTAGTATTGATGCATAATAAAGCAAAAGCAGTTGTATTTACCGCCCCAGATAATCCTTTAGATATTGAGTCTGTTGAGTTTCCAGCACTTTTGGACGGTGAAATACTTGTAAAAAACACCTTCTCTTCTATCTGTAAAAGTGATGTGAACACCTATCTAGGAAAGCGAACCGAGAAAACACCTACGATACTTGGTCATGAGACAATCGGTCAAGTAGTGGATGTTTCGTCAGAGCAAAACGTTGATGTATTTGGCCGAAAGATTCTCAAAGGAGACCGCGTTACATGGGGTATATTTGCGAGTGACCCTGGAGATCCGATGTCACAAAAGGGAATCCCTCAGAAAGCAGCAAGCCTCTTTAAATATGGACATGAGAGGATTACCCCCGATAGTCATTTGCATGGTGGTTTTGCCTCACATACCATTGTTCGCAAACATACACCCTTAGCTGTTTTGGATGATCACGTCCCAGATGCAGTTGCTTCAATAATCAACTGCTCAGTCTGTACTGTTTCAGGATCTATACGGTTGGCTGGTTCCCTGAAGGCAAAACGAGTAGGAATCATTGGCGCTGGGATGTTAGGTTGTGTTGCTGTGGCTATGGCCAAGGCTGAAGGAGCAAAGGAAATCCATGTGATGGACATTGACAGCAATCGTCTGAAGACAGCAGAATCATTTGGGGCAACCCACCTTCACAATGTTCAAATCATAAACAAGAATCCTGAACAAAAAGCATCTTTGAAGAATGTATTGGATGTGCTTTTGGAATATAGTGGAGTTGCTGAATCCATGGAATGGGGGCTTGATTTGTTAGATGTTGGAGGGATAGCAGTATGGGTTGGAGGTACATTTCCACAAAGGAAGGTTGAATTGGATTCTGAGCAGGTTATAAGAAAGTGTTTGACCTTTAAAGGATTACACAATTACAATGTGGATGATTTCAAAGCAGGGGTTCGCTTTATCACAGATCACTATCATGAATTTCCATTCGAGGACCATGTATTTGATGCAGGCAATCTAGACCAAATGAAGGAAGCATTCGACCTCGCATCATCATCTCGATACTTACGTGTTGGTGTACGGCCTTCATGAAACAGTCACAACTCACTGTCATCATCGCATCTTGAAATAGCGACCTACAGAACTTTTTTGAATTTTTTCACAACAAAAAACAAACCAAGTACATGATTAAATTAGCCATCTTTGACCTTTCGGGAACCACTGTTGAGGACGATAATGCAGTAGCAAAATGTTTATATGAAGCAGCTAAAGAGTTCAAACTCGATGTCTCACTACAAGACTTTGAACGAACCATTGGGACAAATAAAATTCACCTGTACCAGTTCTTTTTGGCCAAAACAAAAGGAATTGATGTAAAGTTTGAGGACTTAGAGAAACAACATCTCCCTGAACTAGAAGAAGAAGCAATGACTATTTTTCATCGCTACACTGAAATCATGATTCAATATTATGAAGAGAATGTTTCAGCGATGCCGGGTGCGGAGGATACCTTTGAATGGTGTCATGCCAATGGAATCAAAGTAGCAACAGATACAGGCTTTCACCGAGATGTCACCAATGCCATCATGAAAGGCCTTCAGTGGAAAGAGCGCGGGTTGATAGATATAGCCATTGATGTTGAACATACTGGTGGTGTTGGGCGACCCGCTCCATTTATGATTTATTACGCAATGAAGGAACTTGGGATTCAAAATGTGAAAGAAGTTGCAAAACTAGGCGATACACCAGCGGATTTACTTAGCGGAAAAAATGCATCCGTAGCGATGAATATTGGTGTACTAAGTGGAGCAAACTCAATTGATGTTTTAGGGCCCATTGAACACACCCACATACTGAACAGCGTAAAGGATTTACCTGAACTTTTTTAAAGCTCAACTTCGCAGTCATAAATCAGGAGTCAAAAACGAATAGCCATGAAACTAGTATCCCCTTACATAAAAGAATTCACCGCTCTTTTTGTTGTAGCGACAACTCTATCAGCCTGCCAGCCATCGCCCGAGACACGCCTTGAGGTAGTGTTAAATCCATACCAAGAGGTTGATTGGAGCGTATCGGAAAGACAAAAGGCCAATTTCCATACCCACACGACCCAAAGTGATGGCCATTATGTGCCTCACAAGGTTGTCGATATGTATCACGATCAAGGATATTCTGTTCTTGCACTTACAGATCATGATCATGTGACATGGCCTTGGACAGAATTTGAGTCTATGGAAGCTAGTGAACTTGCATGGGAGAGATACCAGCGTGGGGATATAGAACGACCTGATGGGTATGAAAATCGAGACCCTGATCTACTGGGCATGTTTGGTCCTCCAGGGAATGAACTTTCTCGGAATCATCATACCATTAGTCTCTTTAGTGAATTTGAAGCACCTTTAGAAGATTTACATGGGGTACTTGATGAGCTTAATGCTTTTAGTTCACAAGGGCTAGCAATGTTGGCGCATCCGACAATGCATTGGCCATCATGGTTTGCCCCTCAAGTAGGAGTTAGAGTGCCATTATCTCCAGAGATTAGAGAGGTTACACTTGGAGACTTTACCATTGAGAGTTGGTTTCGGACTCAGGATATAGGAAGAAATATTCTAATGGGTAATGGGGGATCTAGCGATGGGGTTCTCAATTTAGAGCTACATACCGATAACCACATAAGGGTGTATGTTGATCCTGCCAATGACGACCTTGTGGGAATAGAAACCACGGATCTTTCTATAGATCCCGGGGTACCTGTGACGGATGGGCAATGGCACCATTTGGCAGCTGTGCGTCGTGGTGGAGAGGTGATTCTTTATCTAAACGGAGAAGAGGTGAGTCGTACAGATGATACAGCAGGTAATTATGAACTGTTGGCAGAGTCATTTTATTTAGGACAAGATCATAGAGGGGGAGATCTTGCCTTTCATGGAGACTTGGATGACATGAGACTATGGAGTCGAGCTCTCACATCTCAAGAGCTTTTGTCGCGTGCAAAAGGGGAGATCCTAAATAATAGAGACAATCTATTACTTGAATTTCTATTCGAAGAGGATTGGCAAAGTGACCGTAATCAAATGATAATGGATACAGGTGAAGGGGTATCAGGTCCATATAATGGGGATATTTCAGGTGATTATGCCCCAAAGCAAACAACAAACAGTTCACCTTTACTTCAGCAGTCTTCAAATCAAGCGATAAGCGTTGCACCCGTAGAATGGGAAAGAGTGCCAGATGATGCACTGGCAATGTATCTTGATCTTTATCAACGTCATCGACACTTAGTGGCTATGGAAGTTCATAATGGAACTAGACCAATCGATGAGCACCCACTCGATAAAAACCTATGGGATCGTCTTTTATCATCAATGATGCCTGATCGACCCATTTGGGGTACTGCTACTGACGATATGCATACTATGCAACATTTTGCTGGCGATTGGGTTGAATTCCCAATGGATGACAATGATCCAGAGAAATTAAGGCAAGCTTTTCTTGATGGCGCTTTCTATTTCTCCTCCGTGAGTTTGTACCGCGGGGAGGAACCTTCAGAGGAATTCACGCCCGATATTGTAGAAGTAGATGTTGATTCAGAATCAGGGATTATTCGTGTACTGGCATCTGAAAATGGAATACCAGTTCGAGAAGACGCATATGTATGGGTCTCGATGGAAGAAATAGTTCATACAGGATCTGAACTTGATATTTCAACTCTAGATAAGGGCGCAACGTATGTCCGAGCTGAAATTCATGGAAGTGGTGGAACAACATACACTCAACCTTTTGGATTGCGACAGCTCGAAATCCAATAATAAGTACATAATTGGATCCAATTATTGAGCAAAGAAGCACCCTTGGGATTCAATCTGCGTAAAAATTTTTTACATCTACGTTATTATAGATAGTCTCAACTAATTGTGTGCCAATCTAATAGAGAGAATACACTCTCACATTAAGGTTTGTTAACCTCTCGATAACGTTTTCTTAACACAGCTTTAAGAAGTTAGGAGTTATGAAATTTTCATTAGCTCTGTTGGGTCTACTATTTACAGTTGGGACTACAGTTGCTCAGTCGGGGAAATTATCGGGAGTCATTGTTGATGAGGAGAGTGCACCAGTATTCGGTGCGAGTGTATTTATCTCTGAGCTTGACAGGGGGGTTGCCGCAAATGTTGATGGCGAATATACATTGCTGAGTATACCAGTAGGTGTATACGATGTTAGAGTATCCTCGATTGGCTTCGCTACTAAAATTTTTACAAATGTTGAGATCAATAGTGGTCAAACCACGAGATTAGATGTAGTTCTTGAAACGGAAGCCTTTGAAGGTGAAGAGGTAACGGTAATTGCTCAAAAACCAATCGTCCAGAAAGATCTAACGTCATCGGTATCATTTGTAAGTGCAGAAACCATCGAAAAACTGCCTGCCTTAGAAGTGTCCGATCTGGTAAGATTTCAACCTGGTGTCGTTGCTACTGACGGCGGATTTTCGTTCAGAGGTGGACGCACACGTGAGGTCGCTTACCTGATTGATGGTATACCTGTTCAAAATGTTTACAGCCAGGGAGGTGGAAATACCGTTGACATCGAAGTGCAATCTGTCCAAGAGTTGCAAGTACTAACAGGAACCTTTGATGCTGAGCTTGGTGGAGCACAATCGGGTGTCGTAAATGTAACTACAAAAGATCCAAGTGATCGCTTCCGCGCCTCTATTTCTACTCGATCTGGAGGATACTTTTCTGGCGATGATGAACTTTTTGTTGATGGTGATCTATACAATCCTGTAGAGTCAAAAGATCTCTCGGTCACAGTCTCTGGCCCATTAAACAAACGCAAAACACTCGGTTTTTTCATTACTGGACGATACGAGGATAGAGTGTCTCATCTCAAAGGTGTTCGTCGCTTTACCATTGAGGATGGTGCGAGAATAGACGCTTACAAGTTTTGGTATCGCAACAGGTTTTCACCAGATGATGCGCGATTGATCTCTTTGGACGAAGCAAAAACACCGTCTGGAGACCCAATCTTGGACAGCCAAGGTAATCCAATCATTTTTGCTAATGGTGATGGGGAAGTGGTAAATATGTCATGGAGTGAATCATACACCATCAATCCAAAGGTTGTGTTGCGTCCAATTGATGGTCTCAAATTAACATTAAGCGCCATCTACAATCAGCGAGAAGGTCAGGGATATAACGATGGCAAACGTTACGCTCCAGATGGGAGAGGATTATCAAAGTCCAGTAGCTTGACCACGATAATAACAGCAAGGCAAACGTTTGGGAACAACAAGGTTTTGAATCTCAGGGGATCCTTCAAGAATTCTTCGTCTCGATATGGTACCTATGAATCGTTTGATGACCCGAGGTATACATATTTCTCCAGCTCAGATGACGAAACGGGCTTTTATTTTGGAGGAACAGAGAATGGTCGAAGTACATTTGATGAAACCCAATTAATCCTTTCTGGTGATTTTACTTGGCAAATCAACTTTAGCAATGAGATTAAAACTGGCTTCCAATTTAGGACTAACACATTTACCTCAAAGAATAATTCTATTGGTTGGTACTTGGCAGATGATCCTGACAGAAAGCCAGTGGATGTAGTAAGACCTGGTAACGCTTCGTCCTACCGCTACTTTGATGAATATTATGAAGCGGTGAAGGCGATAGAACTTGCAAGAGCGCCGTTCCGGGATTTAACAGGAGAGACACGTGAATTTGAGAATCAACCCTTTGAATTTGCTGCCTTTATCCAAGACAAACTTGAGTTTGAGAATAGTTTGGTTGTTAAGGCAGGTTTGAGGTTTGAGTACTATGACACACAAGGAGAAACGATACTCAATACGCGTGAGCAGGCCATGCTCATTGGGGAGTCATCGAATCTTAATGAAACACAAGTCAAAACCTATTTTAGTCCACGCATTGGTATTAGTTACCCAATCTCTGACCGAGGAGCATTCAGAGTAGCCTATGGTCACTTTACCCAAATGCCAGCATACGGTCGATTATTCCAAAATCCGGTGGACGAAAACACCAATCAAGGTCGACTTTCAGGCACAACAATTGGAAACCCCGATCTTGAACCTGAAAGAACCATTAAATATGAGCTAGGCCTTCAACAGCAACTCAATGACTTTATTGGCCTTGATATAAATTTGTTCTACAAAAATGTTAGAAACCTGCTTGGATTGGAAGTTCTTTCCACCTCGGATGGAATTTTCTATAATCGCACAGTCAATAGGGATTATGGACTCATAAAGGGTGGTACATTATCTCTGTACACGAATCCAACTGGGTACTTATTCGGCGCTGGTTTTGACATTACGTACCAGGATGTACGAGGAAGCTCTTCTGATCCGAATGCAATAGCTGATGTCATCGTTGCAGGGCGTCGTGGAGAAATTGGTGATGTATTTGTGGATCGACGCTTGATTTATCTCAACTGGAACCAGCCACTAACGGCTAATACCTATCTCACAATTGGTGTTCCTGATAACTGGAATATTGGGTTTGTTCAACAAATAGCTTCAGGGCAGCCATACACTCCGACATTTATTGATCCTACAAAAGACTTCCCTGATTTCTTTTTTGATAACACGGAGAACAAACCATTCATATTCACCTTAGACATAACAGCCGAAAAACAGTTTAATATTGGCGATCAGGCTATTAAAGCAAGGTTGCAGGTCAATAATGTTCTCAACCACCTCAATGAGCGATCTGTAAACTCTGTTTCGGGTCGTGCTGACCAAATTGTTCGTCTGGCAGAAGATGAAGTGGACCGATCCATTGTCAATGATTATGTAGGGTTATTTACTAATGAAGATCAAGACCTTCGTCCCACTTGGTATTCAACACCAAGGCAAATTCTGTTCTCAATCCAATTGAACCTATAATGAGTACCCGCTTTTTCTCTTACATTGGTGTATTGGTATTGTTTTGGACAGCCTTTATGTTCACTCCATTCGAGAGTCTTCTAGCTCAAACGAAAGAGAATACACCAAGTGAAAAGGATGCTCAAAAGCGACTAGAAGAGGTTGACAAAGAAATTATTCGCCAACAACGTCGATCTCAATCGAGTGTCCGACAGCTATTCCGTGGAACCTCATCACAAAACCAACTTGCGAATCTTTCGTTTCGCAATTTTATACGTGGTGGACTAGGGACAGGGAATTTGATACAAGTCCCATATGTAACGAATGTGAACATTTCTGCAGGTTATTGGGGTAGCTATGTGTCTCCAAACAAAATTACTTGGCCTAAAGGATCAGGTGTTGAGTATGGCCATACCATGAGCTTTATGGTGGGTGGAAAGGTTAATGCTGATGATGGTAATCAGTATGTGATTATCAGTGATAGTTACAACAGAAGTGGAGGCGATAGTTCACCTGACGGAAGTCATAAGTACCATTTCACACCAGTGCCAGGCTATTACAATATGACCGGCGATCCTGAGAGTAGTAATCAACTCAATAACAATTCAACAGATCGTGCTTTGCTAGAAACAGCGGGCTTTCCATATGTGGGTGGGATTAGTGAAGATGCGAATGGGAATGGAGTCTTAGACTCAGGAGAAGATCTTAATAATAACGGCATCCTTGACACAGAGCTTACAAACGATATTGAGTTCTCTGCCCAATCTAACCTGATTGAAACATGGCCTGCATATTGGCCTGTTGGAAGTTACCCTGGAGATAGCAGAGAGCTTGGAGACAATGTGGCTGGATCTAGAGCTGGCTTATGGAATGGAGCTTATGGTGCGTATTTACGTGGAGATCAAGAATCGTATTATGTCGCGGATGATCGGGACAACGATGAGTTTCCATATTACCCATTTATCGATCCATCAACGGGTGAGCCCGATTCAAGATCCTGGGCCCAAGGTGGGCGTCGTGGAATGGGTGTCGAGATATCCACTCGTCAGTACCAATGGTCAAGTGTACTAGCTGAAGATATCTTCATCTCAACCTTTGATGTTGAGAATGTAAGCCGTAAAGATATCCCTGAAATTATCATTGCAATGATCGTTGACTATGATATTGGGGGCTCTACTGGAAGCAACGAAGCACTGTTCGATACAAGAGATGATATCACGTACCAATGGCACAAAAACAACATTGTTAGAAATGGCTATAAAGTGGGGTATGGTGGGGTTGGATTCCTAGAATCACCAGGTATTTCAGATGATGGAGTAGACAATGATTTGGATGGTATGGTTGACGAAAGTCGAGAGGATGGAATTGACAATGACGGCGATTGGACGGGGTGGATTGATTCAAACGGCGATGGGGTATTTAATAACGAGGATGCCAATCACAATTGTGCACTTGATCTAGGTGAAGATCTCAACGGTGATGGGAAATTAACGATTGAGACCTTGAATGATGATACAGGATCAGATGGGCTTGGGCCTTGTGACGAAGGGTATACTGGTCCCGATGCTAATGGATCAGAAGCGAATGGCATTCCTGATCTAGGTGAGCCAAACTTTGAGTTTACAGATAATGACGAGATCGATCAGATTGGTTTAACAAATATGGTGATTCGTACACCTAGTGACTTTGATCGTGATCTTGATGATGATGAACTTTTTTGGAATGACTATATCCAACCAGTTCCTGAGTCCGAATTTATTATTCCGACAGAAACAGCAGACATCATCTACAATTATGCTTCTGGAATTGTCTCACTGAATCAAGCATCAACACAACGATTCTCTATTGCCTTCTTCGCAGGGAATAACTTTGATGATATGCTTCGTAATAAACGTACGATGCAAAACATTTACAATGCTGATTATAGTTTTGCCAAACCACCAAGGACGCCACTGCTAACCGCTGTACCTGGAGATGGAAAAGTCACGTTGGTTTGGGACGAATCGGCAGAATTTTCTAGAGACCCTATCTATGGCTTCGACTTTGAAATGTACAAAGTGTATCGAAGTACAGACCCAGAATTTAATGACATCAAAACCATTACCGATGCGTTTGGTAATCCTCTACTATGGACACCTATTGCACAATTTGACAAAGCTAACGGGTTAACTGGTGCCCACCCTGTGCCGATTGGTAGTTTTGGGATTTCCTACGATATGGGAACGGATTCGGGCCTCAAGTATGAACTTGTAGACGAGGATGTTCAAAATGGTCGAACATATTACTACGCAGTGGCATCTGTCGATCAAGGCTATCACACTTCATTTTTTGAAGCTGGGATTTCTGAATTTGAAAATTTGGTTGACATTACCCCTACGGAGAGTAGTAAAATAATTGAAGTGGATGCATTTGATCGACCCGTTAATGTTGATCGAAATGCAGCTGTTGTGGTACCACAAGCTCCAGCGGCGGGCTATATTTCGCCTCAAATTGACGGTGAAAACATCACACATGCCACAGGCGTATCGACAGCGAATATTGGCATTGAATTTCTAGTACCAGATGAGGCGAATAAACAGGGGTATACTTACGAACTCACATTCACTGACGATAATCGCTATTTTGAATTGGATTCCATGTTTTTTGACGGTGGTGTGACCACTGGATTCACCCTAAAAAATAGCACTACTGGGAATACTCTTCTAAACGTACAAGGGGGTGCATCCTCGATGTTTACGAGTCAAGAAGTGATTGCTCGTCTGTATGACGGGATGCGAATTTCCATCGATAATCCATCAGCACCTTCTTTTAAAGAAGCAAGATGGCTGCGTAATACTCAGACTGGCGAATCCCCCTCATTGCGAGTAACCGGTGATGCATCAGGACAGAGTAATGTAGCAGTTCCACGTGATTATGAAATACGAGTGTCAGAATTAGGGGCATCCAAATCCTACTCGATCAACAAATCACAAAGAAAAGAGACAAATTTCCAAGTCTGGGATGTCACCGATATCAATAATCCATTTCAGGTCCCCTATTCGTTCACTGATAGAGTAGGTGTCATTCCAACAGATTCAGAATCTGGAATGCTCTCGCCTGGTGATCAAATCACCCCAGTCTTTGGAGCAGTACCAGTGCCTTTCTTAAATGATACACTCTATTCAGGCTCATCGTATCGTTTTACGTTCGCAGCACCCGAGAATTTACAAACACAACTCTCCACGATACTAGATGAGGCGAATGATTGGTATTCTGCGCTACGAATTGCTCAAATTCGTGGTTACAACACCATTCCATTCGGAAGTGATATAGCTATGCCTGAATTACTTCCTTTCTTGGAAGAGGTTGAAAGCTTTATTGACCAAGAGTTAGAGACGATACTCTCGATTGGTGAGGCTGCTACTCTATTACAAGGTTTGCGTTCACCTACTCAGTTGCGTGAGAATGCACAACAAATATCAGATGAATTGATGCCTAAAAATGGAGATGACTTATTTATCGAATCCAATAAACCACTCACTTCAAAAGATGTTTATCAATTCAAGGTGATTGGCAATACTATGGAGAGTCAGGTGAATGCATCTGTGCTCGATTCTATATTTGTCGCTCCAGATCCATACATCGTAGTCAATCCATTGGAGTCACGAAACACATCATTACCTGGTAGAGGGGAAAAACGGATTGATTTCAGAAACCTACCGCTTGAATGCACGATACGTATTTACACCATGAGTGGACGTCACGTGAAGACAATTCAACATCAAGGAACAACTAGTCAAAGTATAGCGAGCTGGAATCTTCGCACGGAAGATGATTTAGAAATTGCATATGGAGTGTACATCTATCATGTAGAAGCGCCTGGAATCGGAGAAAAAATAGGACGATTTGCGGTGATCAAATGATTAAAAAGAGCCAATATCTACCAATTTGTTTGACCCTACTATTGATGGTTGGGAGTCTTTCTCTTCCTGCTACAGTGAATGGTCAAATTAGCTTTGTGCGTAATGTCTCAAACAAGGGGACAGTAGCAGCTCCATTTCTTGAGCTAGGGGTCAATGCACGAGCTGAGGCGATGGGTGGAGCATATGTTGCGCAGTACGGAAACGTGGACATGATGTACTGGAATCCTGCTGGATTAATGGGTGTCGAGGGTATAGGACTTTCATTCTCCAATATCGAATGGCTAGCAGAGACATCTTTTCAATATGCCGCAGCCACGGTTCCTCTATATGGACTCAACTCGATGCTGGGTGTTAGTTTCACAACGCTTGGGGTGCCACAACAAGATGTTAGAGATTACGATGGGTCGCTAACAGGTGAACGGTATGACGCGAGAGATTTTGCTCTTGGTCTGACATTTGCAACCTCACTGACAGAAAAAATATCGGTCGGTGGTTCTGCAAAATACATTCACCAACGCATTTGGAGTGAGAAAGCTATAGGGATGGCTCTTGACTTTGGTATCCACTACCAGACACCAATTGAAGGGCTTTCAATGGGAACCTCACTTTCCAATTTTGGTGGAAACATGTCCATGGATGGAAAGAATCTGAAAGAAATCATTGACCCAGACCCGATTAACCAGGGAGTCAATGACATTCCAGTATCATATGAAACCTCTGGTTATCCATTGCCCCAACTGTTTCGATTTGGACTGGCTTACCAAAGAGATTTTGGGGATATCCATACGATGACCGCTATTGATGTAATGCATCCTACCGCCTCTACAGAAAGCATTAATCTTGGAACTGAATTTGGACTCAGAGACATCGTCTTTATTCGGGCGGGGTATCAAAATCTCTTTGAGCGTGGACAAGTGAATGGATTAACCCTTGGAGCTGGAGTCCTTGCAAAGATTCAGTCAAGACAACAATTACAATTTGACTACGCATGGTCTGATTGGGGGCGTTTAGGGCGTGCCCATAGAGTCTCTATGTCAATACAACTTTAGAATCATCTCGTTACACAACTAATCAATCAAACACACAACAAACCAAGCAATCATGAAACAACTCTACACAAAACTAACGGCTCTCGTTGTTTTGATGCTTTTTTCTGCTACTGCACACGCGCAGTTTCACAAGAAGGCGTCGCCAATGGAAGAACGATATGGCAACATCTACGTTGAGCTACAAGAAAAGTTTTCAGGCTTACCTGAAGAGCTTAAAATCGCATTAGACGAAGAAAGAAGCCGTGCATCAGTCAATGCACAAGCAATTCTATCTCAGAACCTTGCGAAAACAGGCAATATTGCATCTCCATATGTAGGAAAAACAGAAGAGGAGCCAAACAATTTCTTTGATGAATCCAATAATATCGATGACGTATTAGCACTTTCCGGTGTCCTAAATGATGAGTATACAGGACGTTTGGTTAGTGGTGAATTTTCTTCTGCAACGGATATTGACGTCTATGAATTTACAGTAGACACTACAATGATGTACTATTTTGCGGGATTACATGGCTTTGACGCAGATGGTGAAGAAATTGATGTCGATATGCGCTTATTCCATGAGTCTGATCTAGATACGGCTGTGGTTGAGAACTTCCTAGGCGTAGATGGAAACGACCAGATCAAAGGAGACATTCTTGGGCGTGACACAGATGGTCGTGGTGGTGCTGGCCTATTCAGATTAACTGGATGGAGTTCACCAGTAGATCAAGCAACAGGTGATAAACTAACTGGGAAATTCTATTTGTGGGTTTTCAACTCTGATGGTGATGTTGGAACATACAATATGACGGCATACGCGATTCCATTCGCTGACTTTGTGGATAGAAAAGAACCAGATTATCCTTATAGCGCACTCGTGCAAAATGTAGCGGACCCAAATTACTACCTCCCAACGGATGGGGTCGTCCGTACGAATATGCTTTACCAACCAGACACAGTAAAAGTTGTAACTCCTGCAATCCCTTCACAAAGTAATGGCGTTTATTCTCAATTACTTGCCGAAGGTGATGAGGATATTGACCTTTACTTTTTGAACTACAAGAAAGATCACAACATCGTTATTGAGACATTACCATACTTTGGGTTCTACCGCGATAATGATGGAAACAAAAAAGCAGGTTCTTCCAGACTTTCGGATCCACGAGTGCGCCTTTATACTGGTGACTTTACAATAAAACTTGACGAAGACGATGATGGTGCTGATGAGGAGCAAGACGGTCCTAACAATATCCATTCTGAAATCAAGATGTCTCCAGCTGAAATTGTTGAAGCAGGTGGAAACAATGAAGATGGCCTTCTGATTTTTTGGATGGGTGCATGGGCATCGCAAGTTCGTGATCCAGGTAGAAATGTCGATAATCGCGATCCAGGTCGTATGATGTATGACATTTTCGCATATCAATACATGGATGTTGCGCGTGAAATCGAGCCAAACAATTCGGTTGAAACGGCACAAATGATTGTACCTTATGCTGATAGTACATTTACCGGTGAATTAACAGCAGGTGACGAAGACCACTACAGAATTTTTGCTTTTGAAACCAACAGTTACACTCTGTTCTCAACAGGTAGCGTGGATGCAGAGGTTAAGGTTGAAATCTTCCATGAGTATGAAGATGCTTTTGGATCTACGGCGGTTTCTACAGACTTAGTTGTTGATAGTAGCTATACTGTCGTTCGTGATGGAAACAATTTCATGATTAAGAATCTTGAGTTTCCAGCAAGTGGTGCTTACATCGTAAAACTATCCTCAGAAGGCACAGGTGCTTATGAGTTTGGTTTTGTAGACAAGGGCGAAGTTTGGGATAATCTTGTCCTAAACGAGCCTGACAACACACTGGAAGCTGCATTAGCTCAAGATGCCATCGCAGTAGGTCCTGGTGCTCCTGCAAAAACAGGAATGATCGCTCCGGTTGGTGATATTGATCATTACTATTTCACAGCTGATGAAGAGTTTACCCTTACTGTAAAAGGGAAGCATGCCGAATTGGTGGATGATGCAAATGTGAAGTTGACACTTCTCACAGATGATTTAACAGAAATAAGCACGTCTACATATGGGTCTATCACTCACACGCCAAGCTCTTCTGCAACTTTTGTAGTCCGAGTTGAAGCGGTAGACGCTGGCGACAAACCTGTTTATATCCTTTCAGGAGGTGAGCCTTTCGAAGAAGTTGAGCCAAATGATTCATTTGCAACTGCTACAGGAGTTGCGATTGAGCAACTTTATGACGCAGAGCTTACTGCTGGTGATGTTGACTTCTTCAAGTTTGATCTCAAAGCGGGTGTAAATTATTCCTTCCGCTCTGTTGATCAAGCGACAGGTGGTGATTTGACTGTTGAGTTCTTTGATGAAATCGATGGGACAACTCTAATGGACGAATCTGGATGGTATGACAACTACTCAGGTGACAACTTCAAGATTGCGAATATCATGCCATCTGAAGACAAGACCTATTATCTGAAGGTTTCTTCTGAATCAGGTACTGGGTCATATAAAATCTTAAGTCGCCAGAATACTGATTTTGAGACGCTCAAAACTAAGCATGAACCAGACAATACGATTGAGCAAGCAGCTGCACTTCCAGCTGCGCTAGTAGATGGTCAAGATCGTATGTATGTTCAATATAATGCAGACCATCCTCGTTTGTTTGGTGACCTAGATCACTTCAAACTTGAGCTTGTTGAGGGTCAAAAAATCACAGTTACGACCAAACCTGTCGCAGGTAGTACTGCTGCTAGTTCGGATCCGAATTTGTGGAATCGAGACACCGATACGAAGCTGTACATCTTAGATGCATCTGGAACTGAGCTTGATGACGATGACGATGGTGGAAACTCTTGGTACTCAGAGTTATCATTTACTGCACCTTCTACAGGCACATATTATGTACAAGTTGCAAACAGTCGTGGGGAAGGAAGTGGTGATGATCGTTCTATGAGACGTGGCGATTACATTTTAAATATTGCCACTGGTTTAACCGAAACAGAGGATAATTCAACTGTTGAAACTGCGAATGTCCTTCCTGCAGAGGCATCCATTTCTGCAACATTAACAGATGCTTCAGATGTTGATATGTTCAAAATTAGCATGGAAGCGGATCGTATTTATCATTTCCGAACGTCACAACCTGAAGATGATGAAATCGAGATTGAAGTTGAGTTCTATGCAGCATCTGATCTTACTACCAATCTATATGCAGATGGTTCATCGTTCAATACTAGATATGGTGATGACAACGTGAAAATGAACTTCATCCCTGAAGCGGCTGGTGATTATTACATCAAACTTCAGGCTTCTGCTGACAACGCGGCTCTTGATGTTGGAAACAATGCATACACTCTTTATACGAAGAGTAATGACATTACAGCATTAAAAGACGCTGGAGAGTCAAATGACTCTATCGAAGAGGCTAAAGAGCAACCTTATACAACTACGGATGGTGTATTCCGTGATTACATGCTCTACGATGCTGATGTTGATGGATTCCACGATGATCGTGATTACTACCGTGTTTATGCAGAAGCAGGGGATGTAATTGTAGGTGAAACTGCACCGTTCAATGGTAATTTCTGGAAGCGCGATTTTGATGCATACATGTATCTATTCGATGCTGATGGAAATGAACTTGAAACGAATGATGATGGTGGGTTTGACTGGCACTCCAAAATCACCTATACAGTAGAAACAACGGGTGATTATTTCTTCTTGGTCATTGGTCAAGATGCTCACTCTGCTCCACGTAATGACGATTCTAATCGCTTGCGTGATCCTTCGCGTGGTGAGTACAAGTTTGCTGCGACTCGTACAGTCGATGGAGTTGTAACATCTAATGAAGAAGAAGAGCAATTTGTTAATGAGTACTCTTTGGATCAGAATTACCCGAATCCATTCAACCCAACGACAACAATTCGCTATTCGTTAGCACAAGCGTCAGATGTACAGCTTGAAGTGTACAATATCCTTGGACAGCGTGTTAGTACATTGGTTAATACGCGTCAATCCGCTGGTGTATACACAGTTGACTTTGATGCATCTAGACTTGCTACCGGTATGTACATTTACCGTATCCAGGCTGGATCTTTCGTGAAGTCTGGTACAATGATGCTTATCAAGTAATAGACGAATCACCCTATTGTGAAGTGTTAAGGATAAACCGGTGTCTTTTTAGGCACCGGTTTTTTTATGTTTACCCACATGAGTCAAATCAAATCTTTGCTTTTTGTGTGCACAATCTTTGTAATAGGAGGTTGTACAAATACCGAGCATATCAAAAAGGGGTCTGAGATTGTTGCGTCTTCCAATACTTGGAGCATTACAAAGCAAGAGCTCTTGCAGAATGTTGCATTCGCAAGCCCAACGATGACTCAAGGTGAAAATCCTGTTTATGATATACTTGATCTGATGATTGCCGAAAAAGCTCTCGCGATTGAAGCCAAGGACCTGGGTTATACAAACAGAGATTCTTACCAAACATATTCTCGTTGGATTACCCATGAAGAGACGATAGAACAAGTGTTTCAACAAGCCATTCTAGATACAATAACGGTATCAGAACAGGAGATTCGAGAAGAAATCTACCGACAAGCAGTCCGTTTTTCATTTCGATATTTGATTGCACCCACTGAACAGCAAGCCTTTGCATTACGAGAGGTCGCTATGGACCAAGGGTATGAGACGGCACTTTCCTATATAAGAGATGACCAAACAGGTCAATCACTTTCAGCGGACGCATTCCAAACTCCTTTGATTCAAGCCAATCAACTTTCGGAATCTTTTCTACAAAACATTCAAAATGTTGAGCTAAATCGATTTTCACGCCCTTTTCAACATGAAGGGCAATGGTGGATTGTTCAACCCACCAATATTACTCGCAGCCCCATAGCAGAGGACGAAATCCCACTTCAATATGAATCCACAAGAAAAATCATTTACAACCGCAAAGCCCTTCAAGCTGGAGATCGATGGATTGCACAGACCATGGAGCCATTACGTGTCACAACAAAGAGAGAGCCATTTGACAATGTAGTGGAACAATTATTTTTTCGCGTGGAAGGAAAAGAGGTCACTCAAAGTGCCATTGATGAATTCATCAAACAAGCAGCACCAAGCCTCTTGAACTCAGTTTTAGTTACAACTTCGAAGGCTTCTCATACCGTAGAGCAAGTATTACGTTGGATGATTCCTGAAACAATCCCCCTACGTACTCGATCAAAAGAGGAATTTATTCGTCAATTTTCGGATGCAATTGCAATTACCATCCGCGATCAGGAACTCTTGAAAACGGGGCAGACGATGGATCTTCATAACGATGGTTCGCTAGGAAGACGCGTGACTAATTGGCAAAACAAATGGTTATATCAACAGCGTAGTCTTGATCTTCGAAGTCAAGAAGTTGTTCGTTCAAGAGAGCAATTAAGAGAGTATGCGGACTCATTGGTTGCCCTGATGAATATTACAGTGGATTCCAGTATGGTAGAGCAGGTGAAAAAGGAAGTCCCACCCTCTCAGAACGATACATTTGTGCAATTACTTAAACAAAACTCTAATCGTCCAGCATTTCCCCTTGTGGATGTGTATTGGTAACAACTCCTGATATGAAATCACATCTTTTATCATCTTTCATCATTCTCTTTCTTACAACTTTTCTGGTTACCGATAGAATGGTGCTTGGATCTAATGGGGACCATTCCAGTTCACACTCACCCAAGACGTCCATTGTGTTGGCAGAACATCCTTCGTTTGTACCAACTGCTGATAGTGTGCTTTTTCTCGATACGTTTGACACCCCACTTTCTTTGCAAATGTGGTCAATCTATGATCATGATGACCCAAGATCAGGACCTAGTAACTGGGTCATAGAAAACGGACGATTACGGCAAAAATCCAATATTTGGGGCTACGATCCACCTAGAGAATTTGAAGACCATATGGGCACTATTGCCCTTACAGGCGAACAAGATTGGTCAGATTATACATTCAATGCAATTCTAAGGTCCACAGACAATGATGGTATTGGTTTGATTGTACGAGCAGTTGATGAGAATAATTATTACCGCATTTTATTGATGAATGATGCAGGAAATTCAGGATCTGCAAATTCACCAATTCAACGCATTCAAAAAATTGAGAATGGCTTAGTTACAACACTTGCTGAAGCGAAAGTCTCCGAAGCCTTTCCAAGTGGTTTTTTTGCCCTTACTATAGATATACGTGGTGCAGAAATTACCATTTACCTTGACGGTGAAGAAATCCTATTCGCCAAAGATGAAACCTTCACACAAGGTGGAATTGGTTTACTGACCTACGCGAATAGTGGAGCCTATTTTGATAACGTTCAAGTGAGTTATGATTACACTGTTTTTGACGCTCCCAATATCGAAATCGTTTATCCTGTCTTGCAAGAACGTGATCCATATATACAACGTCCTACGCAGCATAGTGTAGGGATCGCCTGGAGAACATTACAAGAAACCCAAGGATCTATCCATTTAGGCCCAGAAAAAGGGAACTATACATTCGAAAAAGCATCGCCGGTGCCTACCAAGAAGCATTATCTTGAGATTGATGGGCTAGAGCCTGACACAAGATACTTCTACATTGTCAAGAATAATGGCGTAGATATGGTCGAAGAGCGTTCGTTTGTGACTGCTCCAACTCATGAAAAAGACGATGTTAGTTTTTTCATTTTGGGAGACAGTGGGACGGGGAATCAAAACCAAATAGCTGTTTCTGATCGGATGAAAGCTAATCATGGGGAAAAATCTGTTGATTTTTTGATCCATGTTGGGGATGTACATCAAGGAGATGGAAGTAGTTATGATGACATTTACTTTGATATCTATCAACCACTATTGGGAGAGCTTAATTTTTATTTGAGTGTGGGCAATCATGATACTTACACTGACAATACAGCTCCTTATCTAGATGATTTTTATTTGCCAAACAACAACGCTGAAAAAACAGAGCGTTATTACTCGTTTAGATGGGGTAATGCTTTTTTTATCGCTCTTGATTCCAATATCCCCATGCAAGAAGGATCGAAGCAGTATCAGTTTTTAGTTGAGCAGCTCCAGAGTGAAGACGCACAAACTGCTACATGGAAATTCGCATTCTTTCACCACCCACCTTATAGTGAATTTTGGCCAGCTTGGGCAGGAGATCCAACTGTTCGACAGGATTGGTTACCCCTTTTTGAACAATATAAAGTCGATGTTGTATTTAACGGCCATACCCATTCATATGAGTATGGGATATTAAATGATGTTCGATATGTAGTCACTGGAGGTGGTGGAGGTGGTTTGGATACATTTGGAAGGGATTTTGATCATGTGCTCTACTCTGTTGCCTCCTTTCATGTATCTAGAGTAGATATCCAAGGAAATCGATTGAGCTTTGAAGCTATAAACCCTGAAGGAGAGAAGATTCATACGTGGTCAGTTCAAAAAAAAATACCAACGTCAATGGATGGCTCGCAAAAGCCACCGCACACATCTTCACCCATTACGGTTTCAAAAATCTACCCAAATCCATCAAATCCTGATTTTACAATAGAGTATGACTTAGTAAATACGATGTATTTGAATATTGAGTTGATCAATACGCAAGGTCAGAGAGTCGATCATCTTTATAGTGGATTCCAACAAAAGGGTCGACAATTATTAAGCGTATCACGACCAAATTTAGCCTCTGGAACGTACTTTGTTCGCTTTTTACATCAGTCCAATCAGTTTACATTCCCAATAACGCTTGTAAACTAGTCGTGAAACATATCGTTTGGATGTAGAAACTTGAGCTGTTCTTCATCTTCTCCAAACGCTACTTCCAAAGATTGACCTGAATAATCCTCAAAATATTCAAGTCGAAAAGGGTGAAGACCAGGTCGTAATGCTACCTGTCCAAATCGGGTGCGTGCACTGTGAGAGCCACCATTGTCTACAATCAATTCATTATGAATGTATAGACGAGTGCCATCGTCCGATCGTGTTGAGAACGTATAGACAGCTTCCTTTTCAATCTTGATATACCCTGTAAATTCAAAAGCATAATGATCTTCTTGTTGAGCCATCGCTGCTATATCCCAATCATTTGCTACACCTTCAGCTACAATACGTTGAGTTGAGAAATCTGGAATATCCTCAAAAACACCCTCTGTATATCGAAATGCCAATCCTTGTTTTAGGCCTTCAGATGATAGCTCAAGGGCTTCCTTTGGAAGGAGTTGTGTAAGTTTCATGGATTGGACCTTACTTCGGCGATACCCCTCATCGTCAAACAATGCAATTTTTGCGATACCACTACGCGTAAATAATCCAAATTCATCTAGACTTACATCTTGGCTAGTTGGGTCTGGAAGTTCGTCTTCGGCCAATGTCTCATCACCTTCATAAAAAACTACTCTAGGTGTGAGATAATCATAATCAGTCTCTATAGAAATTGTTGTACTCTCTACAAATCGTTCTTTAGCAGACAATGAAAAACGCCGCTCAATTTCACTCAAATTGACTCTGTAGAACACTTCAGTTTCACCTGTTTCATGTGATTTGACTGTAAATAAAACATAGGGTTGATCATATTTTGTGTCATCCAAATGAATATCAAGCCATGCGAATGAATGCTTAGATGATGCTACTGTAGAAACTCGATGAATATTCTTTTCAGGGGATTCAATTTGATTAACACTTGCAAATTGTAACTCAATTGCATCATAATCTAAGGCTCCGCGAATTCGTGCTACTTCAGCGTAGTGTTGATCTCCAGTCAGAAAAAGTACATGCTCTGCTCCTGAACGCGTAATCATGTCAAACATTCGCTGTCTTGCCTCTGGAAATGTTGCCCAGGTTTCAGAGCCTGTATCACGATTTAGTAATACCTGGTACCCAGAAACGATGAATCTAAGATCTGCCTGCTTCTGTAGTTCTTGCTCAAACCAACGCCATTGACGCTCACCCAGTGTATCTCCACTTCCGTCTAATGCAGGATCATCTCGATTGTATCTAGGATCCAAGAAAATAAACTGGATAATATGCCCTTTGTGGTCCACATAATTGCTGTAATAAACACCATCTTGATCTGCTGGAATTACATCCTCTAATCCCCAAAAAGACCGGAAGATTTGTTTCGACTCCTCCTTTAAAGGGTAATTTTTTCCAGCATCATTAAGTCCAAAATCGTGGTCATCCCATGTTGCAAGGACAGTGGTTTGATCCATCAGTTGGTCAAAGAAGGGCTTAGAAGCTAGCTTCTCATAACTTTCATGTATGAAGCCAGGGTCATCCTCTGTGTCTGCATAAACATTATCCCCAATCCATATTGACAAATCGGCATCTAGACCCACGTATGACTCAAATGAGGGTACAGGTTCTGTTTGTTTAATACACCCCAAAATAGCAACCCGGAGTGGATCCTTCGAGTTTTGGAATTGGCCGAATGCATGCAACGGATTCAAGATTGATGCAACCAAAAAAAGGATGATGAAGGCTTGTTTATACGTGAACATTAGTTAAGGGGTCGTTATTTAATGATAGTTGTGGGAAAGATTTATTCATAAGTATTGGGGTTGGCTACGTACATCGAATAAGGAATCTCTTGATAGGGCATACCAGGCCCTTCTACAAATACCCCCAACCATTTTCCTCCCCCTCCATTAAACCATTCTACCCGTAATTCATGAACGCCTGCAGGAATCGGAGCTTCTCCTTCCACCTCAATCACACCATGGTTGCCATCATTATCAATCAGAGGGATTCCATTTACAAATAATTTACTACCGTCATCAGAGGCCAACACAGATCTCCATGTACCAGACTCTTTAACCTCAACAAAGGAAGTAAATACAGCAGCTATATTCTCTTCTCGAGGCAAATCCAAATGGTTCAACGAGATTTCCCACGTATACGTCGAGTGAATGGGCTGCATTGTGGAGAAATCTGGAAGGGCTTCAACCTCCTCAATTTCATAAAAATCAACTCGAACGTGTTTTGGTACATCGGCAGAGACAATACGAAATGACCCTTGAGCTTCTAAACTAGTTGCTTGCTCTCCACTAAACTGCTTTGCTCGCAAAAGGAGACCATCTTCAATGGCAATTGGATCTGTATATAATGGCGACTCAGGAGTTGGTTCAGTACCATCGAGTGTATAATGGATTGTTGATTCACGATCAGGGTTTGAATTACGGATCACAATATCATCGGCAGAGTCTACAAATAGACCACCAAACTGTATGTAACTGTCAGATATAGGTGATACTAAGGGTGCAGGATCGACA
>CAJXOH010000013.1 GCA_913057895.1 uncultured Bacteroidota bacterium | reverse complement strand
ATGGAAAGTACGCCCACAAAAGTGAACAGGAAAACGAGGAAATTGAAGCTAAAGCGCATAGCAGATCATTAGTATCTGTGCAGTGATCACAGTTAACTAAAGATGGGCTAGCAAAGTTTGGTAAGCGTTAACGGAATGTTAATGTTGTGTTAGGCTACTGTTAGCGTAATGTTAACTAACGTCCTCTTTTGTCTCTTCAACATTTTGTGCTTCAATGTCTTGTGGTCGCGGTCCAAGCATTTCTTTGAGATCTTTTTGTGTTAAGACCTCTTTTTTCAAGAGCGTTTGGGCCATCTCTTCGAGTTGATCTCGACGGGATTCAAGCAGCTCCTTAGTCCGTTTATGATTGCGCTCAATAATATTTCGGACAGCCTCATCAATACGTTGCGATGTGTGGTCCGAATACTTCTTATTGATGCCATAACTCGCGTCAGGGTTTTGGGAATCTTTGAGTGAGATATAACCAAGCTCCTCGCTCATACCGTAATCTGCAACCATGGCATAGGCTAGGTTCGTAATTCTCTCTAGATCATTCTGAGCACCTGTAGATATCCGACCAAAGACAATTTCTTCGGCTATCCTCCCTCCCAACAATGCGCATATCCGATCGTCTAACTCTTCAACCGTCATTAGGAATCGATCTTCTAGTGGAGTTTGCAAGGTATATCCAAGTGCAGCAAAACCACGTGGGACAATACTTACTTTGAGAACAGGGTCAGTATGCTCCAAGAACCACCCAACAATTGCATGTCCAGATTCATGATAGGCAACAATCTTACGCTCATGCGGGCTGATAAGTTTATTCTTCTTCTCTAAACCAGCAACAACACGCTCAATCGCATCTTGGAAATCAACCATCCCAACCGATTTCTTTTTGCGACGAGCAGCAATTAATGCTGCTTCATTACATAGATTGGCAAGCTCAGCTCCTGCAAATCCTGGTGTTTGAGCTGCAAGCACCTTCATGTCAATATTTTTGGCAAGCTTGAGCTTTTTGGCATGTACTTTCAGGATTTCAACACGTCCGTTTAGGTCTGGCTTATCGATCAATATTTGTCGGTCAAAACGACCAGGACGAAGTAAGGCCGAGTCTAAGGTGTCTGGGCGGTTTGTTGCTGCCATAATTATGACACCCTTATCACTATTAAACCCATCCATCTCGCTGAGTAGCTGGTTTAATGTGTTCTCACGCTCATCATTGGATCCCATCATCATTCCGCGTCCTCGACTGCGTCCAATGGAGTCAATCTCATCAATAAAAATGATACATGGTGCCTTTTCCTTGGCTTGCTTAAACAGATCGCGAACTCGCGATGCACCCACACCCACAAACATCTCAACAAAATCAGATCCACTTAGCGAGAAAAATGGAACATCCGCCTCACCAGCCGTTGCTTTAGCAAGTAATGTTTTTCCCGTCCCTGGAGGTCCAACAAGCAGCACACCTTTAGGTAGCGCTCCTCCCAAGTTGGTAAATTTTTTGGGTGCCTTTAAGAACTCAACAACCTCTTCTACCTCCTCTTTCGCTTCTTCGAGACCCGCAACATCCTTGAAGGAAATCTTATTATCGGACTGCTTGTCATACAATGACGCCTTGCTTTTGCCAATACTAAGCACCTGCTGACCAGGATTCATTCTCCGGAAAATGAATATCCAGAAAATAATGAGCAGCATGATCGGGAATAGCCACATGAGTAATCCACCAAACCAATCCTCTTCAATACGAACATCATACTCAACCCCGTTTGCATCAAGGACACTACGTACGTCATCACCCTCAAGCATGGTCGTGGTAAATCGATTGCCTTGTGTTTGTCCTGGCATTTGAAATGCATCAGGGTCTTCACTAGGTGGATCAATAATTCCATCCGTAATGGCTTTATCAGTATAAAGCCCGTCGATTCGGGTTCCATTTACAATGACTACCTCATCTACGTAGCCTTGCTCAACATAGTCTAGAAATACACTGTACTTGATTTGTCCGGAAGGTTGCCCTGGAAGGAAAAACGCTTGAAAAAAGACTAAAATCAGAATTGGTATTGCATAAATCCATAAAGGAAACTTTGGCTGCTTTTTGCCGTCACCATTACCAGAACCCTGTTTAGGAGTGTTTTGCGCACCTTGGCCCTTAGGATTTCCCTTTGAGGTTGCACTCTTTTTCTTCGTGCCCCCAATATTTCCCACGTTTGGTAATTTAAATGGTGATTTTCCTTTTTTGTCTTCTGACATCTATTGTAAATGACCTTTATTTATGGCTCGAAATATAACGTTTTTTCGGCCTACTTCGTTTGTCATGCATTCACATTCCTAAACCAAGTAGTATGAGAACATCACTTGCTAAGACGCTGATTCTTCGTTAGCCGAATGCATGAGGATTCCATCCTCTTGAGCGGTAACACGCCCTATTACATTACACATTCCCTCAAAACTTGACAGGACATCTGTCTCTGATTCAGGAATCGTAAAGAGATACTCATAGTCTTCCCCTCCCAGGAGTGCGTATCGAGTAACATCTTCTTCAAGTTCATCGGCCACTTGACGCGTCTCTAGAGAGATGGGCAATGCACTTTCATAAAACTCAAAGCCGCAATCCCACCTATTGGCAAGGGTCTGAAGTTCATTATGTAACCCGTTTTTTAGTAGAGCATGATCAAATCGAAGCGATGAGTGTGACGATAGAACGGTCCTAAGCGTTTCTGCATACGCCACATTTGGCATTGGGGCGAGTTGCTTTGCCACCACAACTTGATACGGTTCTAAGTCTGGTTGTAACGTTTGCTCGAGTTCGAGTTTAGCATTAGTTGCCTCCTGCCAAATCGTTTTTTCTCTTAGCAATACACGAAGCCCGGCAAAAGCTGCACCTAACTCTCCAGTTACGCAGAGTAGATCTCCTTTTTTTGGGCCACTGGTTGTTGGGCCAGTGCCATTTGAAGGTTGATTACTCTCCTCGATTGCACCCGTGAGCGTAAGTGCAACTGACACAGCGGTGGAGGCTGGTTGAATATCGATAGCGTGCAGTATGCACTGTTCCCGCGTGGATGCCTCATTAAGTCCTTCTACCCATTGGTGTACCAACTCGACACTTATGTGATTGGGAGCGGCAATCACTGCACTCACATGGTGAGCATGGGCATACTTTGATAGCAATTCTGACCATGCAGCTGTAAATGCTTTTTGCGCCAACCCTTTCATGGGCTGATAGGTTAGATCAAAATGGACACCATCTTGAAAAAACACCGTTGATGAGGTCAGGTTATTCGAACCTTTGAAGGATGCTCCTACCGATGCACGCTGAGCTTGGATTGAGGCACGAAAACCTTCACGAAGCTGGTCGGCACCAACTTCTTGAATGGTTTGAAAAGACATGGATTAAATCTCGCGCTTGGTCGAGTAGTTGATGCGCAAGGTTCCTGCGTGTCGTAATTCTTGTGTCACGTCAGTAATTAATCCAAAGTCTGAATCTCTGTCGACACGGAGAGAGACTATAAGCCTAGGTTGCTCCATTAATTTATCATACATGATGGTGCGAATTGCATTGATATCTTCAACAATCGCGTCATCAATCTGCACTTTAGATTCACCTACTTCGGTTGGTCCCAATCTCTCAGGACCGATGTAGATATAGCTAACAAGGCGTTTTTGTTCAATTTTTTCGATGTTTTCAGCTTGTGTGTAGTCGATTTGAACTTTAAGCTCAACTTCACGCAAAACTGTGGTAACCATGAAGAAAATCAAAAGCATGAATACCACATCAGGCATTGCTGATGTTGGGACGTCTTGCTTTGTATTCGCTGATTTCTTTTTAAAATGTGCCATAACTGGACGTGCGTTTGTGTCGTGCGACTATTCGTTATGAGTTCCCCTCATCGGGCTCAGCAATTGATATTTTCTTTGGGTATACATCTTTTGCGATAGACTGGTATTGCTCCGATGTCTCTTCAAGTGCACTAAATGGCACTCCATACAGTGCACGAGCTTTCTCGTCACGAAGCTCATTGTACGCACCAATCACTTCATCCAACATATTAATGTAGATGTTGTAAGGTGTCTGACGATCTGTTTTGATAGAGATAATTGCATCCGTAGGATCCTCTGAAAGATTCTCCACGCATGGGTTACCTGGTTCACAATTAGTGATAAAGTCTTTCACTTTTTGCTTCACTTCAGTGATAGAAGATGGCGTTTCATCCAGGAGCACTAATCCCTGAGCGTTCACTAGGATATTGAGCAAGTTTCTCTCCTTAATCGGAGGTGGCTCAACGTTTTCATCCGGGATTGGAGGGAGGGTTAGACCGATTCCAGTATCCACGTTGATGGTTGTTGTTACCAAGAAAAAGATGAGCAACAAAAACGCAATGTCAGCGAGGGATGATCCTGGTATTTCTGGATCTGGCCGTTTTTTCTTGTTAAGAAGTGCCATAGTTGCTCCGTTATCTAAAGACTCCTCGAACTGTTGTGAGCGTGACACCCACAACCATGAGGATCATCATTACAACTAGTGTGATCACTCCAGCCTCTTGACCCGTGCCTGTTGCAGCAAATGATCCGCCAAAGACGACAAATGGAACCGCGAATGCAGCAATAGACTTGATATCAGACTGTCCACCAATAAGCCCTTTCGCACCTGATGCAAGTGCAATCAACAGTGCACCTCCAAGAAGAGCAAACGCTATAATCATTGCCACAAGCCCTTGGTTAGAAAGCGCCAAGATGAGTGCAACAATAAGAGCAATCGGTATTGTAAATGTTCTGAGTAATTTCATGAGTTTGATTCCTTTGAAAGTACGTTGAGCGCCAAGCTGTTTCGATCTTGGCGCGTGGGTTCCAACGTAGTCAGATTAGTCAGTAAGAATTTTCTTTCCTTGCTTCATAATCGCAAGTGAATCGATGAGTGCAACTGAGCTTTCTTCCATCTCTGCAATCATTCCATCGATTTTGCTTACACAGTAGTTGTATCCCACCTGCAGAATAATACCTGCAAGAAGACCTCCTGCTGTAGTTAGAAGGGCAATTTTAATCCCTTCTGCCACAAGACTTGGTGAGATATCCGCAGCCGCTTGAATCGCGTCAAATGCCTCAATCATACCAACAACGGTTCCGAGGAATCCAAGAAGAGGTGCAGTCGCAATAAATAGCGACAACCAAACTAGTCCTTTCTCAAGGAAGCTCATTTCAATAGACCCAAATGTTGAAATTGCTTTTTCTGCAGCATCCAATCCTTCATCTGCACGAAGAAGTCCAGCTTGGAATACAGAAGCAACAGGGCCGCGAGTGTTCGCGCATACTTCAATGGCTGCATCGACGCCGCCGTTGTCCAGTGCTTCTTGAACCTCACGAGTAAATTTCTTGGTATCAATGTCTGCAAGGTTGAGCGTGATAATACGTTCGAGGAAAATGGCAAGACCAAGGATCAGAGCGATCAATACAGGCCACATCCAAGGGCCACCTTCATTAAATTTTTCTACGATGACATTAAAAAATCCAGCATCTGCTCCTGATTGAAGAAAAAAGAGAGCGATTGTTTCCATAGTATGACTCCAGAGAATGACTTTAATTAGTGGAGAGTTAGTTAAAGACAGATATTAGTCTATTCTATTTAAAAACTCAAAGAGGGATTTGATTTTTTAACATTTAGACTTACTTAATCGGCTCCATTACAGAATCCAGCGAGCAGTGGCTTGAACTGTTTGACGCAGTGAAGCGCCTTTATCTCGCCCAAATGGGTCATTTCCAACCCATATCGCGACCGATCGAAGCCCTAATTCAAATTCACCAACCTCACCTTGGATATCGAGTGACCATCCACCGCTCCACCCATCTCCAACCCCCTGTGTGAGCTCAAAATTCACAAATGGGTTCGTGGATTGCGTCGAAGAGATCCATTGTCCGTGCACGGTTGCCCGGGTTTGTAGACGAGATGCAGTGAAGGAGCGAACTGTAAATTCAGCTCTATGTCGATGACTTTGAGGTCTAGTACCCAGAACCGATTCACTGCTATGTTCTTGCGTCAATTGTGATCCAAACCTTGCCTGAAGAGTCAATGCGCGTGATCGACGTTGTGACCACAGTAGTTGAAGAGTTGTGCGCGTGAGGTCGTACACTCGATTAGAGAATGCCCCTGATTCCACTTTGGAAGACTCCCAAGAAATACTAGGCGTCCATGTTGGCTTGGATTCAGCGCCCCATTCGGTGGAAAATCGAATAGACGTCAATGTATTTGATTCGATGCCGCGACCCGCATCACGTAAAGATTGAGTGTGCAATCCATTGAGTGTGACTCTTTGAAATCGTGATGCTGCCCCCTTGACAACTCCCTTGGATAGACGAACCCACTCAATCGATTCATCGACAGAAAAGCGTCCTGATCGTGTAGTTTGATGATTAAGGAAGTTTGTTGGGTCAAATGAAAGCAGGCTCATTGGATTATCAATTCGTGATTCCTCTACAAGCCGTATGGTCGAAAACCATCTCCAGGGTGACTCAGAGTTTGAATATTGATGTTGCCATTCTGCTCGAAGTGTGCTCAGTGGTTCAAAATTGGTGGTAATTAGTTGGCGAAGCAGGTACTCTCCTTCTCCCGGGACAAGCGATGGAAAAAATTCATCAAACTGTTCAATCCCATCTTGATTTACATCATCCCATACGTGCGTTCCAAATTGTGGACCTACATAGACATAACTAAATGACTGCAATGGTCTTTGTTCAGCATCAAGTTGAATCAATACATTTCCTTGAAGGCTATTTGACGTCAATCCATAGCGGGTTTGCTGAAATAATGAGACTTGCTTGGCTTCCTCTTGATTGACTCTCCACTCCATCGTCTGTTGAGTATGGACACTCGAGGTTATTTGCCAGTCAATAGCCCCTCCTACGCCTTGAATTTTCTCTTGTTCGACCCATTGCGAAGGATTGAGGGCATCTGGACGCTTAAGCACCCTAAATCTGCCAAAAACAGACGCTTTAATACCTGTTTGCTCAAATCCAAGATGTGGCTTGATGTCAATACGCTGCAGTGACTCTTGCAGTGTTTGGCTCCTATATCCACCTTCCCACCCAACAACCCATTGTCCTATCAGTGGGTATTCCCCGTCGGTTTGGATTGAGGTTCGATAGCCATGATTCGTCCAAGCTGTATGTTGAACCTGGGCAGATGCTTTTTGCGTAGAAAAATCCGATTGATGTGCCCACCCTTGAATTCCACCTAGATTAATCCACTGATTCGTTGTGCTTGTCTGAATATTGTGCTTAGGTAACTGCCAAGAAATCGTCTGCTGAAGTGATTGCTCCTCAACCCCTAATGCCCTTGTGGAGCGAATCGTTGGACCTGTTTCCGCCATCATCGCTTGTGGCGGGGACGATAGATTGCTTGATCGGGTTCCTAGTTCAGTGAGTCCAAGACGCCAAACGTACATTGGATCGCGAACAGGGTCCAATGTTTCGAACCGTTTGCCAGTAAATCGTGCTTCGAGACTAACTTGGGCGATACCATCTGCAAGTGTCAATGAATCTCCCTGTAAAACAATCCATAGACCGTGATCCATATTATCCTGATCATCTAAGGACGAAAAACGATTCTCATCCACATCGCTTACAGCCCATTCCCCTGATAAACGCCAAGAAGGATTCAGTTGTGCGCTTGAAGCTAGCGTGAATAACTGTCTAGAAACAGGTGGTTGGGCTTGAATCACAGGTTCATAGGCACCATTACCAGGACCAACCCAGCGGTATATCACCCCATTGGTTTCATCCAAAAGTCGTTTGTAGCTACCAGCTCCTTCGCCCAGGTTCGAGAAACGAATACGGAATACGGCAGAGGGGTCTCCTGGTCGATACTCATAAATCGTACGTTTTACAGCACCAATGACTGTGTCAACTTTGGCATAGAGTGGAAATGTTGCATCCTCAAGGCGTCCAACTGAATCTACACCCGAAATCCCTACAGACGATGATGGATCGCCAAGTATTTCGAATGCTTCAGAACGCTCAGATTCATTGGCATCAGCCTCTCGAAGATAGGATGCTGTGACAGACAGTCGTCCTGAAGCTAGCTCATTGGCTGTCGACTGAGCTTGAAGTAACGTTCGCGTATAATTTTGAGTGATATACTGGAATTCAACTCTCAGAATGTCTGTCGACGAAAGGACCTCACCACCGGTATAGGTAATCTCAGCAAACGCTGCATCAAGTAGATACCCCTGCCCAACACCTTGTTGAAGTCGTTCGCCATTTAGCCAGACTCTTTCGGTACCAGGAAGAATGATGATAGACGATTCATTGTACTTTCCCTGTAGTGGGTATGGTCCACGAATCCCTTCCTTAGGTTGAATGACGAGCTCATGAATTTCACCTCGTTGAGCCGCCAATGAAAGCACGGTTCGTTGAGTGGTGGCAGTTCGCTGTTGGGCGAGAGTTCGCTGTTGGGCGAGAGTTCGCTGAGTGGTGGCATCTTTGTCAGGGTGTATTTGTACACTTGCCCCCTGTAACATGCGTTTTATCGGTGTAAAGCGAGTCTCTGCATAGTCTATCGAAACATCGCCAAGGGCAGCAGATCCAAGAAGTGAGGAGTATTCGATACGCAAGCGATCCAATTCAGCCAATGATTGAGTTGCTCCATCTGGCATTATGGGGATGTTCCTGTCATTGAGTTCTGCTCGAAGTTCACCATTGTCCCCTATGGGGCCTTCAATGAGTAATCGGAGCTCTCCATCCAAGGTCGGTTGTTGAGAGGACCCTGTTAGAATGGACCTACTCAAAGACCCTGTGGCTTTCAGAGTCGATGTTTGAGTGTTTTCTAGACGTTGGGCTGACTCTATGGCGACCCCACTGGTAGCTACACCTTCTATGTCTAGTGAATCTGTATGAATGGAATTGATGCGGCTAGGATCAAAGCGACCAGAATCGATGCGGCCAGAATCCAAGCGAGTAGTATCAAGACTAACTGAGTCAGCCCCTATAGTATCAGCTGTACCCGTTACAAATCGTGGGCGTAATTCCAATCGTATGCATGTAGAATCTGAGGACGTACATGGAGCTTCAAGGATGAGTGAGGATCGCGTCGTATCCAAGGTAACGGATTGTCCAAGTGATACCTCGCTGCACAATGCCAACCCGACAAGGAGGGTAAATAGAAGGCTTCGTCTAGCCGTTGATCGTTGACCTATACGACATAAAGGATTTACGAAGAAATAGAGCGTATTACTCTTCGATTCCTTTGTCCAAAAAAGAAATGAATTCCTCAGCAGGGATATACCCGGAAACTTGCGCAATTTTTTGAGAGCTAGGCCCATCTAAAAGTACATAGGTTGGAAGTGCAACGGTTCCCGTTAATTCAAATTGTCTTTTTTGAAGATCGGGGCCTTTTATTCCGTCATCCGTATATAACCTCACTTTGATAAATTTCTCAAATCGAGAGGACACCTCCTCCAACGGAAAGACCTGAGTCTCCATTGCACGACAATTCGTACATGTATACCCAGTAAAGTCGATAAAAATTGGCTCACCTGTTTGTTGGCCTAAGGCGATGGCTTCATCTAAATCGTCCATCCAACCCTCTTCTGCATCAACGGTCGCTGCTGCATCCCCGCGAGGTGCTTGTAGCATGATCGATCGTACCACACTTACGTCCGTTGCTTGTTTGGGAGGTAACCATGCATCCCAAAGTCCTAAGGAAGCGCCAAGGAGTCCAGGGATCAAATAGATTGCAAACACCAAAAATGGAACCGATAATGCAAATCGAGGCATACTAATTGATTCGGGTCTTTTTTCATGGCCCATCGCATATAGTCCAAGGAAATACCCTGCCGCTAAAAGACTCAGTGCAATCCAGATTGAGAGTGCAAAGGGGCGAGAGACGATTCCCCATTGCCAAACCAAGTCGGCGTTGGATATAAATTTAACAGCGGCGGCAAGCTCAATAAACCCAAGGGCAATTTTGACCCATGTCATCCACGTCCCACTTTTGGGAAGTGATTCCAACCAAGATGGAAATATTGCTAGTATGACAAATGGAGAAGCAAACGCGGCAGAGAATGCAATCATACCCACAATTGGCGCGAACCATTGACCGGTTGCGGTTGCTGCAATGACAGCACCAACGAAAGGTGCTGTGCATGAAAATGAGACGGCACTGATGGTCAAAGCCATGAAAAGGATTCCAAGCCATCCTCCTTTTTCATTGGATTGGGTATTGAGCCAGTTCGTGAATTGATGGGGCAATTGGAGTTCAAAGAAGCCAAGTAAACTCAACCCGAAAAGTAGTAGCACTCCCCCAATAAATAGATTAACCCATGGGTTCGAGGCGAACTGATTCGCACCAGATACCCCAATCACCAGCGATAGTATGACCCCGAGTACAGTAAATGTGGAAACAATAAAAAAACCAAACAAGAAGGCAGATCCTGTGGACCCTTTCGTGGGCGCTTCTCCAGGCGACTGCTTCGTAAAATAGGATACTGTCAGTGGCACCATGGGGAATACACAAGGGGTCAACAACGCGGCAAATCCAGCAGTGAGTGCAATCCATATAAATGCAAGCCATCCTGACTCTGCTAAATCATTGCTTCCGGGTGGAGACAGACGTGGTGTGGCAGAATCATTGGACTGACCGCCCACCAACACACCCTCTTCTATAGAAACTGTGAGTTCCTGCTCTTCCTGTATTTGAGCAATCGCTATACCGTCCACACTCTGAAATGGTAATTCAAGTGTTTTGGTCTTGGGTGGCAAACATGAGCGATCATCACACACTTGGTAGCGCACTGTAATGGCTGCTACTGGCAGGACGCTCTCTGTCAGTTCTACGATTTTTACTGGGACACTAAATGATGCATTTGAGGTATGCCAGGCGACCTCGGCGTTAAAGTTTGGGTCAAATGCAAGGTCGGGTTCGGATTCTGATACCTCTCCAGCCAACTCAAGAAGCCCACCTGGAACCACATCAAATTGTGTCGGAATGGGACCCGAATCAGGATCTAGGGAAACGGCATAAAGATGCCATTTGCCATCAATGGTCGTTTGGATCGATACATCAAATGACTGACCTGCACGTACATCACTAGGCAGGTCATCCAGCGTAAATTTTACAGGGTCGAGGAGCTGAGCATGCGAGGGTTGAGCACTGAGGACAGCGAGGGTACTAAGTGCCCAAAGAATTGCCCATCGCATAGATCAACGTTTATTCTTCAGCAGCTACCACAGTTAGTGGAAGGTATGCCTTAAGTTCTCCAACAAGCGCTATAACGGCTTTAAACTCACCTGTTGTTTTAATCTCTTCCTCGAAGGTGATATTCTTACGATCAATATCGAATCCTTTCTCTGTGAGAAGCTCGGCGATTTGACGATTGGTGACACTACCAAAGAGCTTGTCTTCCTCACCAACATTCACTTCGATGGTGATGTTTGTCTTCTCAAGCATATCCTTCAGCTTCTCAGCATCCTGTATCGTAGCAGCAACACGTCGCTCGATGGCTTCACGCTCGTTTTCAAGGGTGCGAAGAGCTCCAGGAGTCGCTAACACGGCTTTAGCTTGTGGAATTAGGTAATTACGTCCGTATCCAGGCTTTACGTTGACAACGTCGCCCTCATTACCCAGCTTTTCAATCGATTCTTTTAGAATAACTTTCATGATAGGTTAACGTCTGGGATTAGCGGATATTTTCGGCAACATATGGAAGTAGACCTATAAAGCGTGCGCGTTTGATTGCCGTAGCAAGTTGACGCTGATGCTTTGCACTATTTCCTGTTACGCGACGTGGAAGAATTTTTCCTTGGTCGTTGATGAATTTCTCAAGAGTATCTGTCTGCTTGTAATCGATATACTCAATGCCCGCAGCAGTGAATTTGCACTCTTTTGTCTTGAGATTATTTTTCTTTGGGTGTGTGGGATTCTTAATCATTCCGCATCCTCCTCAGATTCAGTTTCTTCAATTTCGAGAATCGTTGGAAGATCCCCTTTCTTCACCAAGTCACGATGGCGCATCATTTTTGCATCAAATTTCAGTGCAAGATGGCGCAGAATGTGATCATGAATATTAATTTGACGCTCCAAAACAGGCAAAACTGTTCCAGGGCCAGAGAAGTACATGTTTACGTAGTAGCCGTTGGTTTTGCCCTCCATAGGAGTTGCAAATTTCTTCAGGCCCCACTCATTTACTTCTTCGATTTTTCCGCCTTCAGCTTCGATCCAGCCGTTCACGGTCTCGACCAATTTTTTGGTCTCATCTTCCTCCAAGACGGGAGAAAGAACATAGGTTACTTCGTAGAAATCAGACATGTTTTTGGGTTCTGTGGATGTTTTCTGTGAAAACAGTCATCATATCCCTCGATTGATGACAGACTTTAAATATACGAGCTTTTCGAAAAGCAGACTAATTTATTGTACGTAGTCGACCTCAAGGGTTGATCTTACATAAATCCATTAACCCAATCCAATAACGAAGGCCATGGCATCAAAGCGTCTATCCCAAAGTGTATGGTGCCAGCCGCAAGTAATGAAGCTGCAATCACCATCCCCCAACCCATTCCTTTTTGGGGGTCAACTGATTGGGACTCAGCAGACTCACCCTGTTCGAAATACGCTTGACCAATCACACGTAGATATACAAAAGCACCAACAATTGCGGAAAGAATAGCAACCACAGTCAGGGTTACAAACCCGGCCTCAATCGCAGCAGAAAAAACAAGATACTTCCCGAAAAATCCTGCTAATGGTGGAAACCCGGCGAGAGAAAGCATGAATAACGAGAGCAGTGCAACTCGCCGAGGAGCTATCCGTCCAACTCCCTTGAGTTGATCCATCGACGCATCCGTCCATCCAAATGTACGTTCAAAGTGGGCAATCATCGCAAACGCACCCAGGTTCATAAGCGTATAGGCAACCAAGTAAAAAAGCATGGCCGTGAATGCTTGAGGGGTTGCCACGACAAAGCCCATCAGGAGATATCCAGCATGTCCAATACTTGAGAAGCCAAGAATACGCTTCAAGTCCTGTTGCGCAATGCTTGTCAGGTTCCCCACCACCATACTGAGAATTGAAATCCAGTATAAAGCAGATATAGCCATAGACCCTGAGCCGGCTTGTGTTGAAGCATCTACTGAGAAAGATATAGGCGTTAATAACACCCAAAATGCTCCAAATGCAGCGACTTTAGATGCAGTAGACATAAAGCCTGATATGGCTGTTGGTGATCCTTGGTATACATCAGGCGTCCACATGTGAAAAGGAACCGCAGAGACTTTGAAAAAGAAACCTACTAGCATAAGTCCAATCCCTGCTCTGAAAAACAGTGTTTGCGTAACCTCAGGTGATGCAAGCGCCAGTGCCTGAAAATGAAGTGACCCTGTGGCACCGTAGACAAATGACATCCCGTAGAGTAAAAAGCCCGATGCAAAAGCACCAAGAATGAAGTACTTGAGACCCGCCTCCACGCCATGACGCTCATTTTTGTATAGTCCAGCCAAGACATACAGCGCAATAGACATGGTTTCTAATCCTACAAAAAGAAGCAGGAGATGATTTGAAGACACAAAAGTGATCATTCCAGTGATAGCAAATAGAATCATTGCATACACTTCTGGTGAATGGGCTCTTCGCCCTTGCATCACTTCCTGGTTTACAAGTGTCGTTACAATTCCTGCAAAAACAATGATTGCAATCAAAAAAGAGGCAAATGATCCCGAGCGAACCATGTCTGAAAATGCAACACTCGTTGGCATACTTGCTTGCCAAATAGCCACACCAAAGGCACCCAGCAGGAATAGGAGTGTTGAAGGAACCACAACCTGCTTTTTGGCACGGAATGCACCCAATATCATTATCACCAATCCACCAATGGCTGTCAGAAGACCCGGTAAAAATGCTAGTAGATCTGTAGTCATGGTTTAAACGATCTGGTTAGAATCAATGGTGAGGGTTGGATTAAGGTGTGAATAAGGAATCAATGGCTTGAGCCAAGGCAATATCAAGTGCTGTGACTTTGTTTCCAGCATCATGCGTTGTCAAACGTATTGACACTCTATTATACACATTCGTGATCTCAGGGTGATGCTGTAGCGATTCAGCCTCAAAACCGATCGCAATCATAAATTGCATCGCCTCCCGAAAATCGCCAAGCGTGATGGTCCGAGTGAGTGCATCGTTCTGATGTGTCCACTCTGGTAGAGCCTCTAGTTGCTGTGACAATTCATCATTTGTAAGGGCTTGCGCTGGCATATAGATTTCTTACGAGGGTTCTTGGGGTGGTTTTGAATAAAGAGCGTCACTCATTATCAGGTTCAAAATCTGGTTCAAAGGAGCCTATTTGCTCAATGTGCTCGACAATCGAAGATGTCCAATTCTTTGAAAAACTTGTAAATGTTGGTGACTGGAAACCAATCCAAATCATCAAGAGTACAAACAAACTTAGCACCCATCCTTTTGGTTGCTGAGCTGCGCTGTGTGCATCTGCTTGATCAAGTAATTGGTCAGATGTTTGCCCAGTTGGTTCGCTTGGCGTTTGGTTCGGCGTCCCAAATAGAGTGAATTTCAATAAACGAAGTGTATACATGGCCGCTAGTATCACCGCAATGGCTGCAAGAACCGCATAAAGTGTTGTGCCCAAATGGGAAGAGTCAAAGGCACCTGATAGAATCATAAACTCACCCACAAATCCGTTCAACCCGGGAAGTCCAACAGAAGCCATAGAGGCAATGACAATCATCGTAGTCAATACCGGTCGGTCAGAAGCAATGCCTCCGTGATCCATAAGATTGCGACTCGGATTTGACACAAGCACATACCCAAACCCTAAGAACAATGCCGCTGTGGTGAGACCATGGTTTACCATTTGCAACATAGCGCCTTGAATAGCAGTCTCATTCCATGCTGCAAGGCCAAGTACGATAAAGCCCATATGGCTTAGCGAAGAGAATGCCAGGATTTTCTTGATGTCAGTTGCGGTGATTGCAATCATGGCGCCATACAGAATGCTAATCACGGCAAGAGTTGCAATCCAGGGGGTGACTTGTGCAAACAAGACGGGGAAATATGGAATAACAAACCGCACAAGCGCATACGATCCAAATTTGACCATAATGGGTGCCATAAATAGTACCGCTGGAATGGGTGCCTGTGCATAAGCATTTGCTTGCCAACTATGGAATGGAAACAGTGGGATCTTGATGGCAAATGCAAATAAGAACGATCCAAAGACCCAGAATGGCAACTCTTGAAATAAGTGTGCTGCAGCCATTAAATCATCAAAATGAGTGGTGAAAGATACACCCTCCATCAAAGAAGCTGCTGTGAACCCTATGGTTAATACTCCAACCAGCATCAACAGGGACCCCACCAAGGTGTAAATCACAAAGGTGTAGGTAGCTGATGTACGTTCTTCCTCACCCCAGATACCAAGTAGGAATGCCATAGGTATGAGCGCTAGCTCAAAGAATACATAAAACAAGAACAAGTCTTGAGCGGCAAACACACCCAATGATGCACCTAGTAAGATCAAAAGGAGACCGTAAAACGCATTATTGGTACGGGCAAACACTTTGGGGGCAGTTAGGATTGCAACCCATCCAATAAATGAGGTCATAGCAAATAGTAATATGCTAGCCCCATCAAGACCCACGACATACCCAAGGCGAATCGATTCAGAAAGTGCTGATCCTACAGAGTCAAATTGAACTGACGCTGCATAATTCGTCATGAACTGAAGTGTCAAAACAACTGTAAATACCAACGACAACGTTGAGAAAAGCACGGCCATGATTCTGCCACGCTTGGGGCTACCACATAGAAATAGAAACAGGGATCCCATGAGTGGGATCCACATCGAAAGGTTTAGAATCCATGGTAAGATAAACTCTGGCACCATTATGGGGTCCCTCCAACGACGGGTCCGAGTATCATCATAGCAAGGACAAATAAAACTCCAAGTAGGATAAATACAGCATAATTTGTGATGAGTCCTGCCTGTAAGATTCTAAGTACTCCACCACTAACTCTAGTTGTAGCTCCGAAAAAGGCGACAATCCCACCAATTCCGATACGATCTACCGGCTCTAAAATGTTCTTGGAGATCCACTGTACAGGTTCGCCTACAACTTTCTCATAAAACTCATCTAGCAGATATCTTTCTCGGAATGTGTTGTAGAGTTCACCAAATCTTGCCTGGAGCATGTTGTCCGTTTGTTCCCATTGGCCATTCCCATAAGATCTCCATCCAACAAATACACCCATGGTTGCGACCACAATAGATCCTGCTAACAAGGCCCATTCAGTAGCATAGGATAATGTCACCTTTAGATCGGCTGCTTGAGCGTAAATCCACTCTTTGAGTAGATGAATATGTGCTTCTTGTCCTGTCAATGATTCGACCACAAAGTTGGGCAATCCAATCCACCCAATGATGATAGACCCTATGGCAAGCTTCCATAACGGGAATGTCATCGTGCGTGGCGATTCATGAAATGCTGAAGATGCACCAGGAAGTGCTGCATCTAAGCGACTCTCGCCATGAAATGTTGTAGCTGTGAGTCGCACCATATAAAAGGCGGTCAAAAAGGCGGTTCCCATTCCTACAGCCCAAAGCACCATATAGAGCGGGCCTGCAAACTCCCCTACTCCCATGCTAAATGTGTGCATTAAAATCTCATCTTTGGAGAAAAAACCCGCCAATGGTGGAATCCCTGCAATTGCAAGAGTTCCTATCCAGAAAGTTCGAAATGTGATTGGCATGGAGTGCCGAAGACCCCCCATGAGACGAATATCTTGAGGGTCTAAGTCAGTTGCACCATCGTTTTCTCCCACCTTTATCTTTCCACGTGTCTTCTCGATAGCATGTTCCATATTATGGATGACCGATCCACTCCCGAGGAACAGAAGAGCTTTGAAAAATGCATGCGTTACAACATGAAAAATAGCAGCAACAAAAGCTCCAGATCCAAGTGCCAGGAACATAAACCCGAGCTGCGATACGGTTGAATAAGCAAGTACTTTCTTGATATCGTACTCAGTTAACGCAATCGTTGCAGCGATGAATGCTGTCAAAGCACCTATGACGGCCATAATCATCATTACCTCCGGCGAGAGCACGAACATCGGTGAGAGTCGAGTGATTAGGTAGAGTCCAGAGGTTACCATAGTCGCTGCGTGGATCAATGCAGAAACTGGGGTTGGGCCTGCCATTGCATCAGGAAGCCATACAAATAAGGGGAATTGTGCACTCTTTCCTGTGGCACCAATAAGTACGAGAAGACCCACCCAGAAAAGTGTGTCCTGTGACATCATCCCTACGTTTTCAAGAAGTCCTGAGAACTGAAGTGTACCTACCTCCTGAAGCAACAAAAACATCGCCACAAGAAATGCAAAATCACCGATTCGGTTGAAAATGAAGGCTTTATTTGCTGCGTTGGTGTTTGTGCGCTTCTTAAACCAAAATCCAATGAGAAGGTACGATGCAAGCCCTACACCCTCCCAACCAATGAATAAAACCAACAAATTATCAGCCATCACTAACTGAAGCATGGCAAATATGAAAAGATTGAGGTAGGCAAAAAACCTCCATGCTCCTTGGTCATGGCTCATGTAGCCAATGGAGTAGATATGTATAAGTGTGCCTATTCCAGTGATAACCAGTGCCATGGTGATTGACAGCGGATCAATGAGGTATGCCAAGTCAACAGACCATCGCCCTGCATCGATGAATGTCCCAAAATTGACCGTAAAGGCTCCAGACTGAAACACGTTCCATCCCAAATAAAGTGTCGCAAGAAATGGGATATACACTGCAGCGGTTGCCAATACCCCAAAGGTGGTTCTCTTTTGGCGCAATGATGCATTTGATAGACCACCTACACCAAGAGTAAGTGCGCCAACCGCAGGCAAACCCAACAGAACAAGAGCAAAAAGCGTGGTGTAAGACATAATGAAGGGGTTCAGTCGAGAAGACCATCCAGGTGCTTTACAGACCAAGCAAATGTATGCGTCAAATCTCGACCCTCAATCAAAGTGGGCTAAAATTAGTGATAAATTAACCATTAAACACCCCAAATCTTTTGAAGGAAAGTCTGGGTTTTTCCTATTTTCAAGTTCGCTATCGGTTGAAATGGATGTGATGACGGCTCAAAGATTGAGTCTTTATATGACTCTCGCACCCCTCCTTCCACCGCTCTAATGTGAATGTCTTAACCCCTCGATCGTGAACCGGGACATAGTTGTTCGATTCGCCTTCTCTTTTGTTGCATTAATGATTTTCTGGGTTGTGTTGAGTGGGTTCTTCGACGCCATGCACATCGGGTTTGGTGTGGTCAGTGCACTCATTGTTTTGGTTACGTTCAACTCGATACGGACCGTCCATTTTTTTGAAGATCAAAGAGATTCCATCACTTCCGTTCGGTTCCATAAGTTCATTGCATTTGTCCCCTGGTTAATCGTAGAGATTGTAAAGTCGGCCATTCAAGTTGCAGGCATGATCCTTCACCCAAAAACTGACATAGAGCCTAGCGTGGTGACTTTTCGAGTGGATCTACCAAGTGCCCATGCAAAAATGGTTTTGGGTAACTCTATTACACTCACACCCGGAACACTAACGGTTGACATTAAAGGGGACCAGTTTATCGTGCATGCACTTTCTCCAAAAACCTATGCGGGTATTGTCGATGACTCGCTTCCAAGAAAAGTGCTTGGCGTTTTTTCTCCCGATGATCATCCCGTTGTCCATGATGTTAGCATCACCCATTCCAACCTAGATCTCCCAAAATTATAGACCGATGAATACGTTCCTATTGGTTGCAGCTACGGTGTTGATGGTGGTGATTATTATTCCTCTTGTGAGAGTTTGGAAGGGGCCTACTGTGTTTGATCGACTTCTTGGGGCGAATGCAATGGCTACCAAGACCATTGTACTCATTGCAATGATTGGCTATTTCTACGATAGAATTGGGATGTTTATCGATATAACTCTTGCCTATGCCGCACTTGGATTTATTTCCTCTCTTGCACTCGCGAAGTATATGACTGCCGAAGCCCATCCGGAGGAAAACGATGATTGAATTGAGTGTTACTGAATGGATATCTGTGGTTTTGATTGTTCTTGGTATAGGCTTTATGGCGATTGGTAGTATTGGAGTGATTCGTTTACCCGATTTTTATTCACGAACCCATGCAGCTAGTAAAACGGATACACTAGGGATACTCCTTGTTATCGTAGGGTTAATGGTTCTGGAAGGCTTTACCATCAACATGGGGAAGCTATCATTCGTGTTACTTTTTGTGGCACTTGCCAATCCAATTGGATCCCATGCTCTTGCTCGTGCCGCCATGGATAGCGGTCTAAAACCCCTTTTGTTTCGAAAGGGGGAATTGGATGGGTCTACTACTCAACCTTCTTCTGCTAGTGCGCGATCAAAGGACAAAGAGGCTGGTTCAGCGTCAAAAAACCCACGTAGTGAGGACCTGTCATGATTTGGGAATTTGAGCTACTTCTATTTGCCTTTCTTCTCTTTGCAGCCATTGTGGCTCTTGAGGCACGTAATCTGCTCGTTTCAGTAGTGATGTTATCGGTCTTCAGTTTTTCGGCAGCTCTTTTATTTGCTGCTATGGGAGCTGTAGATGTTGGGTTCACAGAAGCTGTTGTTGGTGCGGGAGTTACCGGCATCCTTTTTGTGATAGCTATCCACAAAACCTCAGAAAAAACAAGCGATTAGTCATGCTACAAAAAGGATTCAAATGGTTGGTTTTGGCAGGGTTCGCGGCTTTGATGGCTTGGGGAATGTGGGGACTTCCAGATCGAGGCGATTTGGACGCACCTATGAATGAAAAAACGACAATTACTGGTGGACCAACGCCAGCCGCTCATTACATCGAGAAAGCCTACAAAGAAGCGAAGACACCCAATATTGTCACGGTAGTGCTTGGGGATTATCGAAGCATAGATACCTTGGGCGAAGTTGTTGTTGTCTTTACGGCTGGGTTGATTCTGATCGTACTGTTGACCAATCGGAGAAAGGTTCATGACATCGATGGAGGTGAACAGTGAAACGATCGTTTGAAAGCCCCATCACCTTACTCGGTGCTCGTGCGTTGGCTCCATTCATCATGATGTTTGGGCTCTATGTCATTTTTCATGGTCACTATTCTCCAGGAGGTGGGTTTCAAGGGGGTGCCCTTTTGGCTGCCTCAGTACTGCTTATGCGCGTTGCAAGTGGATCCAAAACGTCCAGTTTGGTATTGAGTAACGCCATTACCACTCCTATGGGTGTCCTAGGCGTCTTCATCTATTTTGGCACAGGGTTACTGGCTATGCTGTTGGGAAGTAACTTCTTGGATTATGAGGGTCTTCCGATCCCTGGACTGTCACCAGAGTATCTGCGCTATACTGGTATCCTTATTATTGAAGTGGGTGTTGGGCTTGCCGTAATGGCTGCGTTGGTACTGATCTATGATAAAATGGCCGACGGGGAGGTGTCCTCATAATGGAAACGTTCCTGTCAAATTATGCTTATGCGTTTACCCTTGCCATTATGTGCGTAGGGCTTTATGGGATGTTTTTTAAGCGAAATTTGGTCAAAAAGGTGATTGGATTGTCCATTTTTCAGGCAGCCGTAATTATGTTTTTTGTGAGCTTGGCTTCAAAAATGGGCGGTACGGTCCCAGTGAAATGGGATGCGGTTCCTATCGAAATGATTGATGGGTATATGAACCCTCTACCCCACACGCTCATGCTAACTGCGATCGTGGTGGGTGTGGCAACTCAAGGCGTTGCTTTTGGCTTGTTAGTCAACATCTGGAATCGTTTCAAAACATTAGAGGAAGACGATCTACACAACGCGATTATGGAGGACTCTGATGATTGAAGCGAATCTTCCAGCGATGTTTGTGGTGAGTTACATTAGTGTGGCATTACTAATCGTACTGGCAGGTGTTCGTGTTAAGCAAAGCGCCCAACCCTTAGCAACGATGGGTGCATTGGTGGCTGCACTTCTTTCATTTGTGGGTTGGGTTGTGGTCCAAGCCCATACTGACGCTGGATTTCCTGCCACTCGATATGGATTTGGTGGCTGGGCACCGCCCATTGGTATCGAGTTTGTATTAGATGGATTGAGTGCGTTTTTCCTGATGGTTGTCAATGGGGTAGCTGCGGTAGTGTTATGGCACTCTGCTGGGAATATTGATAAACATCTCGATGCACACCCACCAACCTTTTACGCACTCGCGACGTTGTTTTTGCTTGGACTCAACGGGATGATACTCACAGGGGATTTATTCAACCTGTATGTCTTTTTAGAGATCTCTTCCCTCTCCTCTTATGCCCTCATCGCAATTGGATCGAGACAAGCACCACTTGCTGCGTTCCGTTATCTCATCCTTGGGACTGTCGGGGGAACACTCTATTTAATTGGTGTGGGCTTCATGTATGCGATGACAGGTACGCTAAATATGATCGATATGATGGCCATCATCCCGCTCATAGCACAAGAGCCAGGTGTCCTTGTGGCTTTATTGTTGATGATTATTGGCATCGGGGTGAAAGCTGCACTATTTCCATTATATGGTTGGCTCCCAGAATCATACACACAAACCAACTCTATTAGCTCAGCGCTTATAGCCCCCATCGGTACTAAAGTTGCAGCCTATGTGATGATCCGCATTTTACTGTATGTCTTTGGTGCTACAGAACTAAATGCTGTTTGGCCGCTATCGGATGCTATCGCATTGCTTGCAGGAGCTGGCATCTTGTTTGGTTCAGTAATGGCGATTCTACAGAAAAACCTTAAACGGATGCTTGCATTTAGCTCCATTTCACAAATTGGGTACATCTTAATGGGGGTCGCTTTAATGAACCCTCTAGCCTTTGCAGGCGCACTATTCCATGTACTAAATCATGCTCTAATGAAGGCCACCTTATTTATGGTATCTAGTCACTTGGAGCGTCAGGAGGGGTCGGTCGATATCCGTGATTTCAATGATAGTTATCGAGTCAAGTACCCTTGGTCAATGGCTACATTTACTCTAGCTGCGATCTCTATGATTGGATTGCCTCCAATGGCAGGGTTCTTCAGCAAATGGATGTTAGCTCTCGGGACGATTGAAGCAGGACATTGGATCTTATTTGGTGTGATTTTATCGAGCTCTTTGCTCAATGCAGTCTATTTCTTTGGGATCTTAGAGAAGGTGTATTTACGTCGTTCTGGGCAAAAAGAAGCAAGTAAACACCCAATGAACGAAGTGAGCTGGGGTATGAGACTTCCAGCCCTCATGCTAGCTCTTACGTTGCTTGTGTTTGGGTTTATCAATGCTCCTATTCTTGAGGTCCTTCAATCTCTATTCCCAACCTGATGATGGTGCAATCCGAGTTCATACCACTATTGGCTGTGTTGGTTTCGCTCTTTGCGATTCCCTTGATTGCTTTGTCTTCAAATCGTCCTAATCTACGTGAAGCTTGGACCTTCATTGCCGCACTGATCAAATTTGGGCTCGTTGTTAGCTTAATCCCTGGAGCGTTACAAGGAGAAACGGTCGGGGGAGCACTATTTGAGATAGCGCCTGGTCTCCCCTTTGAGCTAGAAGCAGATCCTTTAGGAGTCTTTTTTGCGCTGATAGCCTCAGGTCTATGGATATTCACCAGTGCCTACAGTATTGGCTACATGCGTGGAAACAGTGAGGTCAAACAAACACGTTTTTTTGCTGCATTCGCCATGAGTCTTTCCTCTACGATTGGTGTTGCGTTCGCAGGGAACTTGTTTACGTTTATTGTTTTCTATGAAATCTTAACCCTTTCGACCTACCCTCTTGTCGTTCACAAAGAGAGTGACGCTGCAATCCAAGCCGCTAGAAAGTATCTAACGTATACCCTAACGGCAGGGTTGTTGTTGGTTGCTGGAGCAGCATTACTCTACATGGAGACTGGAACCCTTGATTTTGAAGCAGGTGGACTTGCAGCGTTGACAACTAGTACACTATCAACAGGGAAACTTTGGGTCATTTTTATCCTGATGTTTATCGGGGTTGGAGTCAAGGCAGGTGTCATGCCATTACACAGTTGGCTCCCTTCCGCAATGGCTGCACCGACCCCTGTAAGCTCGCTTTTACATGCGGTTGCAGTCGTAAAATCAGGGGTTTTCGGGGTACTTCGCGTAAGTGGATTTGTGTTTGGCTTTGGTGTACTTCAGCAAATTGGGGCAGATGTGTTAATGATGGTCCTTTCCGCATTTACACTTACCGTAGCATCCTTTTTAGCATTTAAACAGGATAATTTAAAGCGGCGCCTTGCCTACTCCACTGTGGGTCATCTCTCGTACATTGTCCTAGGGGTATCCTTAATGACGATGTCGGGTGTGCTTGGATCCGTGTTGCATATCGCGGCTCATGCTACCATGAAAATCACCCTTTTCTTTTGTGCTGGTGCCATCTATGTGAATCTGCACAAAGATTCTATTTCTCAACTTGATGGCGCAGCTAAGGTGATGCCGTGGACATTCGCTGCGTTTACGATTGGAGCCATGGGGCTCACAGGAATTCCTCCTATCAATGGATTCTTCAGTAAATGGACCTTGGCGCTTGGCACGATCGAAGCCGCACAATGGATTCCGCTTGGTTTACTTATCCTGAGCGGGTTAATGAATGCTGGATACTTCTTTCCAATTGTTGCTAGAGCCTATTTTAAGCCTGGGGGACAGGATTTAGAAGGACATGGTGAGGCAAATCCTTGGATGGTTGTCCCACTCGTTTCAACGGCTTTGTTGTCCGTGATCTTTGGACTCTTTCCTAATGCATTTGTCCACATTCTTGATCTTGCTACGGTGATTATGGAACAAATATTTCACTCAGGAGGCTCCTTATGAAGAAGTGGTTAGTCATTGTGCCTGTGGCCCTTGCGGTGGCTGCAGGAATCACAGGTGTTTTGATTGAATGGGTGTATTTATCTGACTATGCTAGTCACTGGTGGAACGAAATCCCAGCGTTTTATTTGCTGTATGGATTAGGAAGTGCTGCTATTACATTACTCATTGCCAAAGGGTTGCAAAGACTATTGGTTCAGTCTGAAAAAGGAGGGGAATCGTAATGGATCTTCAGGCGATTGCACTTTCTATGGTGAATCTTCCACCCTCAATCATTCTCGCGGGTGGCGCATTATTGATTCCACTATTACCCCGCTACTACAGAGCTGCATGGATGATGCTACTAAGCATACTGGGCCTGGCCTTTTTGTGGAGTCTCCCTGTTGTTCAAGCATCTGAATACTGTGTTGTGAGTGCATCCTATGGGAATTATAGCCTCATGCCTTATGTCTCAGATCCCCTTGGTCGATTGTTTGCCACAATTTTCCTCCTCGTCTTACTTACAGGTTCACTGTATGCTTGGTCTTTAGATGACCCAGGTGAAAGTCTTGGAACCATGTTGTATGGGGCTGGTGCCGTAGGTGTTGTCTTGGCAGGTGACTATTTATCACTGTTTGTTTTCTGGGAACTCATGGCCATTGCGTCTACCTGGCTCATTTGGTCTCGCAGGAGCGTCGATTCATCTGCTGTAGGGGTTCGATATTTGATTTACCATCTCCTTGGAGGTGGATTCTTACTCATGGGGATACTGTTTCAGGTCCATTCAACTGGATCGATTCAGCTACAGCCCTTCACTGATGGACTCTCATGGGCGACCCTCCTGCAAGATATCGCTGCTAGCCCTACCACCACCCTTGGGCCGCTTTTCTTACTCCTTGGAGTTGGAATAAACGCCGCTGTTGTCCCGTTTCATGCATGGTTACCGGATGCCTATGCAAAAGCGTCATGGACAGGGTCCGTATTTATGAGTGCACTTACGACGAAATCTGCCATTTATGTGATGATTCGTCTATTTCCTGGGCTTGATATTCTTCTGGTTGCAGGCCTTGTGATGGCTATTTTTGGCACGATTTATGGACTTCTAAGTAATAATGTGAGACAGATCCTCTCCTATTCGATCATTGCACAACTAGGATACATGATGGCTGCTATTGGAGTAGGCTCAGAAATGGCTTTAAATGGAGCAGCAGCTCACGCATTCAGCCACATTTTGTATAAATCCTTGCTGTTTATGTGTGCAGGTGCCATGGCATTTTATGCAGGGCGGGCAACATTGATGGAGTGGGATCATTCTGACGATGGCCAAAATCATCCCTGGAAGCAACCCGATAAACCTCTCCCTTGGGCGTTGTTTGTCGTCTACATGGTAGGTGCACTCTCTATATCTGGCGTCCCTCTTTTGAGTGGATTTATCTCCAAACCAATGATTATCGAGTCCCTTGGCAAAGCACATCACGAGGCTGGAATGCTTGTCTTGATTGCGGCATCGATTGGTACCTTTTTACACACTGGACTAAAAATCCCCTATGCCATGTGGATTAAACCACGGCTTGATGCAGCTGTGCATGACAGTCAGCAGAAGGAAAAGGCATCCAATGGTTCCTCAAACGGACAAGATACGCGCCTCCCTATGAGTCAATGGATTGCGATGGGCGTCGGTGCAGGGCTTTGTCTTCTGTTCGGAGTCATGCCTGAATTACTGTATGGATGGCTCCCTTATCCTGTGAAATTTTCTCCGTTTGAAGCGTACCCAATCTCAGAATCACTAATGACGCTTTCTGGTGGATTTTTTGCGTTTGTCCTGCTCAGAAAATGGATGTATCAACCGGGCTCAGTCTTGGATCTAGATCTCTTGTACCGTCATGGTGGACAACCTCTCAGAAGGCTTGTCGTTGATACCTCCTGGGCACTCTTTGGAGCCGTGGATGGTCTGGTACGGCAAGTTGCGAGTTCAATGACTCAGTGGTTCCGCGGAGCCGAAGGAACTGGACCCTCCAAAGCGCAACGCTTTAGGTTAGCTCAACCGTCTATCGAGTCAGCGATTGGATGGATTGTGGGTACGATGGTTATCGTAGGTATTATTCTACTACTGTAGAGTGTTTGTATACACCTAAAAGCGCATCAATGTCAGATTCCGTATATCCACGGATAGAGTGTTTCTGAACAACGCAATAATCAACGCTAGACCAACAACGGCTTCTGCTGCAGCAACCGATAACGCAAATAGCACCAGCATATGGCCTTCAATATTGCCATGGTACGAGCTAAAGGCTACTAGCGAGATATTTACCGCATTAAGCATTAACTCAATGCACATAAACAAAACAATCGCATTTCTACGCACCATCACACCAATCGCACCGATTGTAAAGAGTACAGCACTCAGAGCTATAAACCATTCTATAGAGATCATGCTCCTCCCTCCTCAACGCGATCCTCTGGTGCATGCTCAATCACATCTTGAGGCGTTCCATCTGCATGGGTAAACTCCGCAATCATCATCGCGCCAACTACCGCCGATGTGAGAAGGATTGCCGTCACTTGCAACGGGAGCAGGTAGTCCGTAAACATAACATCTCCTATGGCTTCAACGGTGCCAATAGCTTCTGCTTGACCTGATAATTCAGGCAAGAACCCAGCAAGACCAAGCAGGGAATAGACAACTTGTCCTAGTAACAAAGCACCGACCATGAAAGCTCCTATGAACCCAAAACGAGTGTTTTTGATGATATTCTCTTCCTCCTCAACGTTTAGGAGCATGATGACAAACAAAAAGAGCACCATGATAGCTCCAGCGTAAACGATCACCTGAATAATGGCCAAAAATTGAGCCCGTAATAATAAATAGAGACCTGCCAGAGTCAGTAAATGAAGAACCATGAATAATGCGCTATTGACTGCGCTACGATTCAAAACCGTGCCAATGGATGTGGCGATGGCTAGCAGAGAGAGAAGAATGAAGGCGTAGATTTCCATGACGAGCATCAAAGGTACCCAATATCCAGCATCAACTCAACGGATAAACCATCCAATTGCGGCAGCACCTACGATCAAGCAATACCAACCGAAATGATGAAAGCTGTTTTGGTTTAGTAGCTTCACGAGTAAGGACAGAGAGGCTATACCTACAAGGAGTGACGTAACAAACCCTATCAGCAACAAGCCCAGTTGCCCGTCCATGACCAGCCCGTTCTCCAATTGAAGAAGGTCGATGACTTCAAGTAACGTGGCTCCACCAATGACAGGAATGACCATTAAGAAAGAAAACCTCGCCGCTTCCTCGCGTGGTAACCCAACCAAAAGACCGGCTGTAATGGTACTTCCAGCTCGACTTATACCTGGTAGAATCGCAAATGCTTGAAACACACCCATGATAAGTGCCTTTTGCCACGTTAACGTGGAGCGTCCGACTCGAATCCAACGTGTCAGTAAGAGCATGATCCCCGTGGTCATTAAGAATCCTCCAACCCATACTGGATCTTCAAACAAGGATTCCAACGGCTCCCGAAATCCAACACCAATAAACATGGCAGGAATCATGGAGAGAATGAGCCAACCCATCCATACCCAAGATGAGGGCTGTTCCAGCGATGTTCGACCCGAAATTGAAAATCCCTTGGCAATATTTGTAATGTCTTTTGCGTAGTACCACAGAATACTCCCAAGAGTCCCTGCATGGACCATGATTTCAAAGGTGACACCTGGTGAGGAGATGCCTAATATTTCTTGGGCTAGCACCAAGTGACCAGAGCTACTAATCGGAAGAAACTCAGCAATCCCTTGTAAAATACCCAGTAGTATAGCATCAAGAATGCTCATCGCACACAAAAACTCTTATCTTAAATCGTCTTAAAAGTACCAAACAACCAGTAGAATCAACGTATGAATTCCGAACTAGACCAATTAGAAGGCAAAATCAAGGACAAAAGCGCCTTCATTGATGACATTTATACAGAACTGAACAAGGTGATCGTGGGGCAGCGCTACATGATCGACCGATTATTGATTGGGCTTTTAGCCGATGGACATGTTCTCTTGGAGGGTGTCCCAGGCCTTGCTAAGACCTTAACCGTATCGTCCTTGGCACAAGTATTGAGCACAAAGTTTCAACGTATTCAGTTTACTCCTGATTTGCTACCCGCAGATTTGATAGGAACGATGATCTACAATCAAAAGTCTAGTGAGTTTACGGTGAAGAAAGGGCCCGTTTTCTCTAATATCATATTAGCGGATGAGATTAACCGATCTCCTGCAAAGGTTCAGAGTGCCTTATTGGAAGCGATGCAAGAGCTACAGGTCACCATTGGAGAAGAGACATTTCCGTTAGATGAACCATTTTTGGTGCTTGCTACACAAAACCCTGTCGAGCAAGAAGGAACCTATCCCCTACCGGAAGCGCAAGTGGACCGTTTCATGATGAAACTTCATATCGGGTATCCAAGCCAACAAGAGGAGCTCGAAATCATGCGTCGAATGTCCAAAACAGGGAAAAAAGAGGCTCTAAAATCTGTGACTAATGTGAAACAAATCATGGAAGCTCGCTCACTCATTAATGAAATCTATATGGATGAGCGGGTAGAGAAATACATCATTGACCTAATCTTTGCCACTAGAGAGCCTGAAACGTATCCAGAACTTGCAGAACTCAAACCATGGATTCAATTTGGAGCCTCTCCTAGAGCAAGTATTAATTTGAATCTTGCTGCTAAAGCGCATGCCTTCATGAATCACAAACCTTTCGCAGATCCATCAGATGTACGCGAAATTGCCATTGATGTTCTTCGTCATAGAATTATCCCTTCATTTGAGGCAGAAGCTGAAGAGATTACTTCAGAAATCATCGTAGATAAAATCCTTAACGCTGTTCCTGTACCTTAATCTTTACTTTTAGATTGAATGTATTATATTTGACTATAGTATTAGTCATACCATTTAATCTATATCTATATGCAGGTTAGAACTGTAAAAAGAAAAGATATCTTTTCGAAACGCTCATCTAGGTCTAAATACAGCAAAGTTTATGAGTATTTAGATAAACTTGTGGAAGGTGGTGAGGCTGTTCAAGTAATATACGATGCAAAGAAAGAGCTAAACTCTATCCGCAATCTTGTATACAACTACAATGCAAAGCATGGAACCAAGGTGAAAAGCTTTAGCAATCCTGACGAAAAGACCATCTATTTTTATAAAGGCGCTATACAATAAAAAAGGCATCCCACGGTTCGTGAGACGCCTTTAGTAAATCTTGAAAAGGTCTCTATTTAAGACTCTTTCTCTTCTTCCGCTGCGGCTGAGGAATCACCCTCATCTGTAGCTTCTACTTCAGCAGATGATACTTCATCCTCCGCTTTGACCTCTTCTTCAGTAGCTTCATCTTTCTTTGCAGCTGCCTTCTTAGCGGTTGTTTTCTTTGCCTTTTTCGCAGGCTTTGACTCTTTCTCTTCGTCTGCCTTTTTAGCCTTAGCATCTGCTTTTTCTGCCTCTTCAAGCTCAGCAAGTTTATCTGCTAAACCAGACATCTCGCCTAGAGTTGCAGCCTCTACTTGATTATTCACTGAGCGTGTGGAAGGAGATTTCTCTTTCTTCGGCTTTGGCTTTGGCTTCGACTTGTCAAAGTCTTTGTCCAATTGAGATAACTCAAGCGTTTTTGAACTTCCATCAAACTCAAAGATCTTGGCTGTTAATTCGGAGCCTTCTTTGAATGCATTTGGAAGATTATCAAACTGCTCGGCTAGTCTATTCTTTCCGATAAACGCCTCGATACCAATCGGTAGATTGAGGAATAAGCCGTTTTCGGTAACCTTATAGATGGTTCCAGTAATCTCAGCACCTACGTTTAGTTCGTCAAGCGCTTTATCCCATGGATTTTCGAGTGTTTCTTTGTGAGATAACGAAATTTGACGCTTCTCAACATCAATTCTAGAAACAATCACTTCTAGCTCTTGTCCTTTGGAAACCACTTCGCTTGGATGATCAATCTTCTTCGTCCAGCTTAGATCAGTCACGTGAACGAGTCCATCAATTCCTGATTCAAGCTCCACAAATGCACCGAAGTTTGTCAAGTTACGGACAACTCCATTGTGCTTCGAACCGATTGGGAATCGATGATGTAGGTCCTCCCATGGATCGGAAACAAGTTGTTTGATTCCAAGTGAGATTTTACGCCCATCATCATCCACATTTAGGACAATACATTCAACAACCTGCCCCTTCTCAACAAGCTGAGACGGATGCTTGATGTGCTGAGTCCAAGACATTTCGGAGATGTGAATGAGTCCTTCAACACCTTTCTCAAGTTCAACAAAGGCTCCATAATCTGCGATAGATACAACGCGACCCTGAACTTTAGACTCCTCTGGATACTTCACATGGATTTCATCCCATGGATGTGGTTGAAGCTGTTTTAATCCAAGAGAGACACGCTTCGACTTCGAATCAAAATCAATCACAACTACATTCAATTTTTGATCCAAGGACAGAATCTCATTTGGATGATCCACACGACCATGCGATAGATCGGTAATGTGAAGAAGTCCATCAACACCACCAAGGTCAATAAAGACCCCAAAGTCGGTGATATTTTTCACAGCTCCTTCAAGAACCTGACCTTTCTCAATTGTTTCGAGAATTTCTTGACGCTTGTCCTCAAGATCTGATTCAATAAGTGAGCGGTGAGAAACCACAACGTTTTCTGCTTGCATATTGAGTTTCACCACCTGTAATTCCATGGTTTTCTCAACATATGCATCAAAGTCACGTACAGGTCTCACATCAATCTGAGATCCAGGTAAGAAGGCATCAATTCCATAAAGATCCACAACCATCCCACCTTTGATACGGCGTTTAATGAATCCTTCAACAATCTCGCCCGTTTCGTGAGCCGCTTCGATTTTCTCCCATGCAAGAAGTATATCTGCTTTCTTTCTAGATAGGATAAGCTGACCTTCACGATCCTCCACTTTATCAAGGAAAACCTCAACTTCGTCACCTGGTGCGAGAGTTTCCAATAGACTCGCAGGGAATTCGTTGATTGGGACTATACCCTCAGATTTGAATCCAATATCAACAATGACATACTTGGGATCTACGGCCAAAACGACCCCTTTGACAATCTCTTTCTCCTCAATTCGGCTAAGTGTATTTTCATACATGGTGACTAATTCACCGAATTCCTCTTCGGTATAGTCATCAGAACTCGCCTTGAGTTGCTCAAATGTGTAGACAACGTCGCTTACGGACCCTGAAAAGTCAGGAAGTTTAAATTCTGGTTCTGAGTCAGTTGGCTCAGTGACCGCTTTTGGCTCTTCTGCAGCAGGAGCAGGAGCTTCTTCGGGAGCAGCTTCGGCCTTCACAGGCTCTTCGGCAGGAGCCTCAACAGTGGATTCAGCTGCAACTTCCTTGGCTGCGACCTCTTCTGCTGGGGATTCCTCTGCAGTTTCTTCCGTTTTCTTTGTGGCTTTTTTAGGAGCGGCTTTCTTAGGAGCCTTTTTCTCAGTAGATGCCTTTTTGGTTGCTGCTTTTTTGGCTGTCTCTTTTTTAGGCTTTGCTTTCTTGGCCTCTGATTTTTCAGTGCTTACTTCCTTGCTTTCTGTCTCTTTGCTTACTGTTGCACTGTCTTTTTGAGCTTCTGTTTCGTTGGACGCTGTCACGTCCTTCTCAGATGATGTCATGTAGTTAAAGGTTCATACCACATCAAGGCACTCGCCTGTGATGGGATAAGGGTTAATGGTTACACGTTAGTACTTCTTTACTTCTAGTTACTATTTGCTATGTCGTATGTGACGTTTTGGATAAAATGTGTTGAATGCACAATGCAACTTGCTCTTCAAATGTCATCTGGTCTGTTTGTACCACAATCGCATCCTCAGCTTTGCGTAGTGGGTCATGCTCTCGAGAAGAATCTATTCTGTCGCGCTCCATAATATTTTGTAGCACCTCATCATAGGATACTTCTTGACCCATTTGATGCATTTCAGATGTTCTTCGTTCAGCGCGGACTTCTGCAGATGCTTGCAGGTAAAACTTTACTGCTGCATCAGGGAATACAGCTGAACCCAAATCACGCCCATCAGCAATGGACGCAAAAGAAGAAGCGTAATTCTTCATCAAACGATTCACATATTTGCGAACCAATGGGTTAGCAGCCACCTTACTGACACTACCAGATACTTGTTTTGAGCGAATGGCTGCCGTGCACTCTTCATCGTCTATGAACACTCGAAAATTTCCAGCGTCATAGTTGAATGTGAGATTCATTTTATCCAAATTGTCAAATAACGAACTTGACTCTCCTGCCTTGATATATTGATAGGTAATGGCACGGTATAATGCACCCGAGTCTAGATACTGAAGATGTAGCTTGTCTGCTATCGCCTTCGCTGTAGAGCTTTTTCCGGATCCTGCCGGGCCGTCTAATACAATTATCATGACAGAATTATAATGGTAAGAACCTTTTGCGTTTTTTCAAAGATTCGGTTTGCAAGTGAATCAAAGTACTCCTAATTTACTGTACTGTAAGTAAACCGTGTCAGAAACAAGATATGCCACAACATAAGTCCGCGATTAAACGATTAAGACAAAGCGAAAAGCGCATGGCGCACAATCGCTCACGTCGTTCTAAGCTACGTACACTCATCAAAAAAGTACTTGAATCTTCAAGTAAGAAAGAGGGTGAAGCAGCGCTATTGCCTGCTGTAGCATACCTAGATCGTATGGCTGTGAAGAACTTGCTTCACAAAAATAATGCTGCACGCAAGAAGTCACGTCTCACTAAACACGTGAACAGCCTATCATAAGGCATGACTGACGCTACCCCTTCGTCCGTCACTTACAACAAAGCTTTTTTAATTATTCTGGATGGGTATGGATGTACCCAAGACCCAGCTGTAAGTGCTATTTCAAAAGCACACACCCCTGTCATGGACCGTCTATTAAAGACTTGTCCACATGCCAAAGGTTCAGCAAGTGGTCCAGATGTTGGTTTACCAGTCGGTCAATTTGGTAATTCCGAGGTAGGCCATCTCAATATTGGAGCTGGTAGGATTGTAAGACAAGAATTATCTCGGATCGATCAATCCATTACTGAGGGTGATTTTTCATCGAATCCTGCCATTCAACTTGCGTTAGAAACTGCAAAATCGACGGGGAGGCTTCATATTTTTGGACTTCTTAGTGATGGCGGGGTACATGCGCATGTTCATCACCTTCATGCAATGATATCTCTTGCGCATGACCATCAAATTCCTAATGTGTTTGTACATGCCTTTACCGATGGTCGGGACACGTCTCCCTCTTCCGGAGTCGGCTTCTTGGATGACTTACAAACATTTATTGCTGATAAACCCGGTGTAGAGATAGCAAGCGTCGTTGGTCGCTATTACGCAATGGATCGTGACAAGCGATGGGAACGAACTGAAAAAGCGTATCGTGCCATGGTGAATGGGGACGCGATGATTCGATCCGCTTCATCGCTTTCATCAGACATAAAATCGCTCTACTCCAAGGGCATCACGGATGAATTTTTACCTCCTATTGTAGTCGGAGAATCCGAAAAGATGGTTAAAGAGAGTCGAATTCACCCCGACGATCCGATGGTGTGTATCAATTTTAGAGGGGATCGAGCTCGTCAACTTCTAAAAGGATTTTTTGGTTTCGAGGATGTGAACTTTCAAGGGACTGCTCCTGTGAAGCATCAAGGTCCCGTTATCACGTTTACAGCATATGACGAAAACTTTGCCCCCTACGTTCATGTTGCCTACCCCCCACAACACTTAACAAATACACTTGGCGAAGTGATTGCTGCTCATGGATTACGACAACTTCGAGTCGCTGAAACGGAAAAATATGCTCATGTAACCTATTTCATGAATGGTGGGATTGAAGAGCCCAATCCAGGGGAAGAAAGACTGCTTATTCCGAGCCCAAAAGTCGCAACCTATGACCTTCAGCCCGAAATGTCTGCCATTGAATTAACAGATCAACTCGTACCTAAAATAGAATCGGGTGACTTTGATTTGATTGTGCTGAATTATGCCAATCCCGACATGGTTGGGCATACTGGGGATTTTGATGCGGCCGTCAAAGCCATAGAAACAGTGGACACTCAACTTGGACGGTGCCTAGATGCTGCATCTACACAAGGATATCGAGCAGTCATTATTGCGGATCACGGTAATGCAGATGTGATGATTAAACCTGATGGAAGTCCTCACACCGCTCACACAACCGCAGAAGTCCCTATTATTTTAGTGGAACCTGAAGTAGAAGCCCAGCAAAGTCGAAGAAAGACGCTTCAGAACGGCAAGCTCGCTGATATTGCCCCTACCCTTCTAGCTCTTATGGGGCTACCAAAGCCCAAAGAAATGACAGGGCATTCCTTGCTGAGTTGACAACGTCTATCTTTGTAACAAATTTCAGACGAAATAGTGTTGGATTTACATTCGGCACACCCTACTTTGGAATCAAACGATAGCTAGCAACATGCGTGTTATCATTATACTTCTTGTAACGGTAAAGAAGTGACGCTTCTACTAAACGAGGCGTACATAGCATACCTTAAAAAGCACAAAGCAATCGATTAAACATCGTACAACGTAGAAACGCAGTCAGTAATGGAAGGTAATTTTTCAAGCAAAGTAAGAGACGTTATTCAATTCAGCCGCGAAGAAGCACTTCGTTTGGGGCACGACTATATAGGGACAGAGCATCTCTTGCTCGGGATTGTTCGCCTAGGTGATGGTGTTGCGGTCAAAATTCTTAAGAATCTAGATTGTGATCTTGCCTCCCTCAAGCGCACCGTTGAAGAAACAGTACGTGGTACAGGTGGATCTGTAACAGTTGGTAACATTCCGCTGACCAAACAAGCCGAGAAGGTATTACGAATTACCTATCTAGAGGCTAAACTCTACAAGAGTGATACCATAGGTACCGAGCATCTATTGCTCTCTTTATTGCGAGACGAAGAAAATATTGCAGCCCAAATTCTGTTGCAGTTTGATGTGACTTATGATGGGGTGCGCGAAGAGCTTGATATGATCATTTCAGGCAAGGCTCGTGAAGAACATTCAGCAGATGAAAGCGATGATTCAGATGCCGGTAGCGGATCAAGTCGATCTGGCCGTGACAAGAAAGACAAATCCAAAACCCCTGTACTGGATAATTTTGGCAAGGATTTAACCGCTGCTGCTCAAGAAGGACGTCTCGATCCAATTATTGGTCGCGAAAAAGAGATTGAGCGCGTGGCACAAGTATTGAGTCGCCGCAAGAAGAATAACCCCGTACTGATTGGTGAACCTGGGGTTGGGAAGACGGCCATTGCTGAGGGATTGGCCACACGTATCGTAGAGAAAAAGGTGTCTCGAGTATTGTTCGATAAGCGTGTTGTTGCACTCGATTTAACCGCTCTTGTTGCAGGAACAAAGTATCGAGGTCAATTTGAAGAGAGGATGAAAGCTGTGATGACAGAGCTCGAAAAGCATCCGAATATTATCCTCTTTATAGATGAACTTCACACACTTGTAGGTGCTGGGGGTGCTTCTGGATCTTTGGACGCTTCAAATATGTTGAAACCTGCCCTCGCGCGAGGCGATATTCAAGCCATTGGGGCGACAACACTAAATGAGTATCGCCAGTACATAGAAAAGGATGGTGCCCTTGAGCGTCGCTTCCAGAAAATCATGGTGGAACCAACGACCGTAGAGCAAACGCATCAAATCTTAAAGCAAATTAAATCCAAGTATGAGCGCCATCATCTCGTTCAGTATTCAGATGCTGCGTTGGATGCCTGTGTTGCTTTGACAGAGAGATATGTAACCGATCATTTCCTTCCAGATAAGGCTATCGATGCCCTTGATGAAGCGGGAGCTCGAGTACATTTATCGAATATCCATATCCCCGAGGAAATACTCGAGCTGGAAGAGCAACTCGAAAAGGTAAGCCATGAGAAGAACGAAATGGTTAAAAACCAACAATTTGAAGAGGCTGCCAGATATCGCGATACCGAAAAGAATCTCCTAGACTCATTAGATGAAGCCAAGGCTCGATGGGAACAGGATGCCCAAAACATCATTCATGAAGTGAATGAAGATGATGTAGCCAGTGTAGTAGCAATGATGAGTGGGATTCCTGTAAATCGAATCTCACAAAACGAAAGTACTCGTTTGCTTGGTATGCGCGAGGAACTATCAAAGCACGTTATTGGACAACAGGAGGCAATCGAGAAACTCACAAAAGCCATTCAAAGAACTCGGGCAGGACTGAAAGACCCTAATCGCCCCATTGGATCATTTATCTTCCTTGGCCCTACAGGTGTAGGGAAAACAGAGATGGCCAAGGTGCTTTCGAAATTTTTGTTTGATAAAGATGACTCACTCATTCGTATTGATATGAGTGAGTACATGGAAAAGTTTAGCGTATCTCGTCTTGTAGGTGCGCCTCCAGGGTATGTTGGATACGAAGAAGGAGGAATCCTTACTGAAAAAGTACGTCGCAAACCTTATAGCGTCGTGTTGCTCGATGAAATTGAAAAAGCACATCCAGACGTCTTTAACATCTTGTTACAACTACTTGATGATGGCGTGCTGACCGATTCGCTAGGTCGTCGAGTCGATTTCAGAAATACCATCATTATCATGACCTCCAATATTGGTGCCCGTGACATTAAGAATATGGGTAAAGGGATTGGATTTAGTGAGTCTGCAGATGCCTTTGATTACGCTAAGATGAAGGCTATGATCCAAGACGCGCTCAAAAATGTCTTTAATCCAGAGTTTTTGAATCGAATTGATGATGTCATCACCTTCAAACCACTCGAGAAACCAGATCTTGGCAAGATCATCTTGAATCTAGTTGGGGAACTGAATAGTCGCGTTGAAAGTCTTGGGTATCAATTGGATCTAACCGATGCTGCACGCGATTTTGTCGCTGAGAAAGGATATGATCCTAAGTTTGGTGCACGTCCTTTGAAACGAGCAATTCAACGGTATATCGAAGAGCCCCTGGCTGAAACATTGCTTGAAAAAGAGCGTGCTGCAGGATCAACGATCAAGATTAAGCTCAATAAAACAAAAGATGGATTGGTCTTTAGCTGGGTTGCTCCAAAGAAAGGTGCAAAAGTGGCGTCGAAAGACACAACGAGTACCCAACCTGATGAGCGTACGATTGCTGGAGCACAAAAATCAACTGGACGTTCTAGCGATGCATCAAGTGGTGCAGAACTTGGTAGCTCATCGGAGGCACCTGCTTCTGCGAGTGGAAAGTAGAGTAGGTTATGTATCACTAATAGGTAGCCATTGTTTTAGTGAGATGCTGGCATTCAAAGATTGACAATCAATATGCTTTGATATGGCAGTGACTAGCCTTATTTTTGATGTCTGTTTGCAAGGGGAATTCCACTCCCCATGATTGCATTCGGGGAGTAGCTCAGCCCGGTAGAGCACACGCTTTGGGAGCGTGGGGCCGCAGGTTCGAATCCTGTCTCCCCGACTTACAATCCTTGTAAGTCATTGATATGATATCATTTAGAATTTCTCAAGGCGACTTACTCCCCATATTACTCCCCACGTACTCCCCAAGAGACTTAATAATTTAGTTTATACACATTATCTTTTGTGTATGAACTTGTCTCTAAAATTAGACCTTCAACACCCCAATAATCAGGGTGAGTTTCCACTCTATAGTGGAATAACTAACGACCCGAATGATTGGTCTGAGGAAGTAGGAAATCCGAAATACATTCTTGACTTACTTTTATCCGTAATTAACGTGAGTATTCAGACAGTTGAGATAGTAAAGGGTCTACCGAAATTGAATTTTGATTGATTCTAGTGAATGCAGTAAAGTGCATAGTTGCAATAATCTTTATTTAATAAGGTACATGGTTTTGGTTTGGACGCCACTTTGTGCCCCGGTAAGTCTGTAAAAGTACATACCACTGGCGAGAGAAGAGGCATCTAATTGTACAGAATGAGCCCCTGAATGTAATCGCCCTTCAACTACGCTCATGACCTCTCGACCTAATGCATCGTACAGAGTTAAAGTTACCAGTTGCGATGAAGGTAAATAAAACTCAATTGTCGTGGACGGATTGAATGGATTTGGATAGTTCTGCTCTAAACTAAACAGGGAAGGTAGTGAGTGCTCTTCTATACTGGTTGAGGTTTCAGCAGAGAATGGATATGAATTACTCCAGTTTGAGATAGCAGAGCCATTTTTGTGATTAACTCTAGCGTAGTATTGTTGTGTTTCCGCTAAATCTAAGTTTACTACAATACTAGTATCTGAGATTGCGCTTTGGGTATAAATGACTTCTTCGAACGTAGAATCAGTACTTATTTCAACTCCAAAAATTGAGTACATATTAATGTCATTCCATGTTATCTGTACTCCCTGTGACGTTTCAATGCTTAGAATGGAAGGGATGGTTGGAACGTGAAGTTGGAGCAAGGCGCTTGGGATACCGTCAAAAATAGTCAATAATTCATCGATATCTCCTGTCATGAATTCTGCAAATTCAGACAAGAAGTCTGAGTATGGAATATCAAAGACATCGTTGAAGTTTTGTGTAGCTGTTGATCCAAGTTCATATTCATGCCAATCATAGTATTCCATGAATACACGCTGTAATCCATATTTATGAACCGCATAACCCACCGCCCAAGCATAAATTGCATAACTAGTGGCAGTCGGCTCCATCCATTCTTGAATTGTTTTTCCGGATTCCACGTACTCATCGTAATTACGCTTCATAAATGAACGAAATGACTTTCGCCCTGAACAATTTGAGCCACATGACTCATATCCCAATCCCTCAGCAAGCGCCACGGCAAAGTAATCCGCACCACCCTCATTGTACCATCGGAATTTGAATTCATTCAATCCATTAGAGGTCAAGGCTTTTTTTATTTGGTGGATATGCATGTATTCATGAATAGCTACTGTTTCTCTGTTAATATCATAGTTATCCCAACCTTGTTGTTCTTCATATACCGGTAGCCCCATCACAATGGGCATTTTAGCTCTAGGTTTACCTGCATCATTAACCATTGTACCACCAAACCCAGCATTTCCATTACTTGTGCCAATGTAATCTCTAACACCCCTCGTTATATCATGAGTCATTAAATCAATTTCATCACAATTAACACCCTCCCAAAATGTTGTTGATTCTTCACAATATGCTTTGAGCATTGTTTCATTCACTGAATCACCTACCCCATAAAAAGAAATACCATAATTACCTAGTACCTCCGATGCATCAGATATTGCGTTTGTAATTAGTTGCTGAGTGTGCTCTGAAATATCATCACTGAAGTAATATTTTGGAGAGACTGTGTCTGGCACTCCAAATCCTGTTGACAGTAACTCTAGATCTCTAGTCGTAGGATGAGTTAATTCTGCAAAGGTAAAACTCCACTTATCACTCCATGCATGGGCACTATCCCCAATGATAGCTCGAACACGCCAAAACAAAGTAGAACCTGGGTCGAAACAACAAAAATTTGCATCATCAGTAGTTCCAATTATAAATGATGTTTGATTTGTCGTTACTATGGCAGGTTGGAAGGAACTACCTGCCTCAGCAGCTAGTTCGAATTCATAGTAGTCAGCACCACTCACCGCTTGCCATCTAGTTACAACACGAAGTTTATCCTTGTCCTGGACTTCATACCCATCACGTTTCTCATTCACATTGGTCGCGCCATTTTCAGGGGAGAGGAGTTGTACTTTAGTCGTTTGGCCAAATGACAATTGAGTCAATGTGAAACTAAATATGATCAAACCGTATGCTAACCAGCTCCCTGTAGATTCTCTCTTCATAACAATGCAGTAGGCTATTAAGGTGTTCTACTTAATGAGGTACATGGTTTTGGTTTGGACGCCACTTTGTGCCCCGTTAAGTCTGTACAAGTACATACCACTGGCTAAGTCTGCGGCATGAAACCCAATTGAGTGTTGCCCAGCGCCCATAGGCCTATCGATTAATGTCACCACACGCTGCCCCAACAAATTGTACACCTCCAAGGTTACATGCTGAGCTTCTGGAAGTACAAACCCAATCGTTGTGCGTGGGTTAAATGGGTTGGGATAATTTTGAGCCAAGCCAAATTGCAAGGGGAGTGCATCATCTTGAGTGGATACGCTGGTCCCGGTTGTGAAGGATTTGGTTGTGGTCCAGTCCGATTGATTCACCCCCAGGATCGAGCGCATCCTCCAGTAGTAGGTAGTATTTGCCTGCAGTGCGGTGTCGAGTGTCGCGGTGGTGACTTCATCTTGATAGACGCTGGTCGCACCTTCGACATCCATAGTGTAGACAGGGGATGAAAAATCTTCGGTGAGTGATAGTTGGATTTGATAGGAGCTAAAGTCGGTACTTGCCACCCACTGGAAGTCAGGCTTGCGCCCGATAGTCTCTGAATCGTCAGCGGGAAGGGTGGTTGTAAAGCGCTTTGGATAATGGAACAACTCTGTGGAATGCTCATCTGGTAAAATATATGTCCATTTGAGGGGGTCTACAGTTGTATACCAATCGTAAAACTTACGGCTGAACTCTAATTGCGTCATGCCATAGGCATCCTCGAAGGCTTGTTCAAAGGGCTTTGTCCAGGCTCTGTCATCATACTTATCAATGTAAATGTGTTGATTACTCGTTAAATAAGCTAAATAGTAACCAGCAAGCATCCCCCCATACGTCAAATTACCGGCAACGATTAGTGAATCTCTTTTCCCTGGACTTAAGGGCCCATCATACTCACCACTAATGATTCCAAAAAATGCGCTTCTCTCATTATCCTCACCCCATGTGGTCGTTTCATATCCATTACCAAGAGAATCAAGTGCTGAAAAAGTAATACCCTCCACGTATTTAGATTGAATGTCAATTGCATAGTCCCTCAAAAATGGATACCGAAACCCGCCATCAGACGTCATGTGAACATACCAAAGCCCATATTTACTACCACCACTCATTAATCTAGTTCCTTCAAAAACATGGGTAAATTCATGCACGTCTGCGATTGAGGCCTCTCCATCTGCTAATGGAGCTTTACTTTCATACAGTTCTTGAGGTGACATAGCAGGCCACCCGTGTCCAATTCCAAGGTTAGGATACTCACCTTCTTCGAAAATAGAATTACCCCTTGCAATACCCATGTAGTGAGGCTGCCCATCACACCAATGACCAGCAGCTTCGCAATTGCTATTATTAATGTCTAACACAGGTCCCCACAGATCTTGATTTGGTCCAAATATGTATACATGGTAATTAAAATGACCAATCAGATCACCGTGAACTTTGTATAACTCTTTATGTAAGTTGAGCATACTGGTATCTATATCAGCAGTGTAGTGCCATTTTGTAGAATCCCATACAGTTGGCTTCATCCACCCAACTTGATCCAATAGTTGCTGATCCTTGTCGTTTGGAGTCCTAATATCAGTAGAGGTAAAATGACTATACTCGCTCCAAGTGTGGGCAGAATCATCAATTACAGCTCTAACCTTCCACCAGTAATCTTGACTATATGTTGGCTTACAAATTTCACCAGAATCACTTGAAACAGTAGTATCGGTTAGAGTATAAATTTTTGGTAGAATCCCAAGGTGACCCGTAGGCCAGGTCCACTCAGGCCCACCTCCGCTATGATTTCCAGAATGTGGACCACAACCAGCCCCAAGCATCCATACATCATACTCTTGAGCTCCTTCTACACTAGACCACGAATATGTAATTTGAATATTGTCATTTGGATCGACACCCTCATCTTGAACCTGTTTTTGTCCATTTGTAGGGATAAGAGGTGTAGGTATTGTAGAATTTTGGCCGTATGTGACTGCTACTTGAATTGTAAATAGAACTGCTAACGAGAAAATAATTTTAGTGAATGTAGTAAAGTGCATAGTTGCAATAATCTTTATTTAATGAGGTACATGGTTTTGGTTTGGACGCCACTTTGTGCCCCGTTAAGTCTGTACAAGTACATACCACTGGCTAAGTCTGCGGCATGAAACCCAATTGAGTGTTGCCCAGCGCCCATAGGCCTATCGATTAATGTCACCACACGCTGCCCCAACAAATTGTACACCTCCAAGGTTACATGCTGAGCTTCTGGAAGTACAAACCCAATCGTTGTGCGTGGGTTAAATGGGTTGGGATAATTTTGAGCCAAGCCAAATTGCAAGGGGAGTGCATCATCTTGAGTGGATACGCTGGTCCCGGTTGTGAAGGATTTGGTTGTGGTCCAGTCCGATTGATTCACCCCCAGGATCGAGCGCATCCTCCAGTAGTAGGTAGTATTTGCCTGCAGTGCGGTGTCGAGTGTCGCGGTGGTGACTTCATCTTGATAGACGCTGGTCGCACCTTCGACATCCATAGTGTAGACAGGGGATGAAAAATCTTCGGTGAGTGATAGTTGGATTTGATAGGAGCTAAAGTCGGTACTTGCCACCCACTGGAAGTCAGGCTTGCGCCCGATAGTCTCTGAATCGTCAGCGGGAAGGGTGGTTGTAAAGCGCTTTGGATAATGGAACAACTCTGTGGAGTGCTCATCTGGTAAAATATATGTCCAGTTAAGACCGTCTACTGTGAGCATCCAATCATAAAACTTACGGCTAAATTCCAGGACAGTCATGCCAAAAGCATCCTCAAATTGTTGTTCAAAGGGCTTTGTCCAGGCTCTGTCATCATACTTATCAATAAAAACCTGTTGTGGGCTCGTTAAATAGGCCAAATAATGTCCAGCAGCAGGAGTATATCTTTCGTCAGCCCTGAGCATCGAATCCCTTTTTGCAGTAGGGTCGTTGCGAAAGTCATCAAAGACCCAATAAATATTACTTCTTGTATGATCTGGCTCAGATGGTGTATTTGCTGTATAACTATTTCCTGCACTGTCTAGGGCACTTCGATAGAAATTGGATTCATACTTCTCATTTATGGAGTAGCCGTAATCTCTATCGAATGCATATCCAAAAGGTCCTGAGGTCATATGTATATACCATAGAGGTGTGCCAAGTGCGTAGTTTCCGCCAGAAAATGTCCTAGAGGCTTCAAAGTTATGCGTCCACTCGTGGGTATCTTGCAAAACACTAGGACCAATGAAGTCCGCCATTTTCTCTCGATTATCATCAACACTAGACCATGGCCAGCCATGACCAATTCCTTTGACGGCAATTCCATTTTTTATTGTGGCTTCGTGTCCATAATTGATTCCCATATAATGAGGTTGGCGCCCACAATGAGGACTACCTGAGGCTAGACAATCTTCAAACTGTTGATCCAAAACAGGGTCCCATAAAGACTCATCGGCACCATAGATATAAATTTTAGATGCTATGTGCCCAATCAAATCGCCTTGAGCTTTATAGGATTCTTTATGAAGCGAAAGAATGTCCTCAGCAATATCGGCCGTTGCATAGAACTTTGTTGAATCCCAAACGGTTGGCTTCATCCAACCAATTTGATCGAGCATCTGTTGATCTCGGTCGTTTGGAACGATCCAATCAGCAGTTGTGAACGTCCACTCATCACTCCATTCCCTTAAAGTATCCTGTACCTTAGCACGTACTCTCCAAGCGTATGTCTCATTACGCCCAAAGCAACACCAAACTCCGTCTGGTGATCCAAAGACCATCTCTGTTCCATTAGCTGCATCCCATTCTATGGTCTGTCTTTGTGCATCTGAGTTAAAGAGTCGAATCCACTCTAATTCATATTCACTTGCATCATTCACACTTTCCCATTTAAATATCCACCTCATGGGACCATTGATTTCACCGTCTACTAGTGGATCAATCACACCGCTTGACTCGTCGGAAGGAGAAATAAGATTTACTTTGAGGTTTTGCCCATTTGAAAGTGAATGAAATGTACATACAACAAGAGTCATGAAAACTCCCTGAATACAACTTCTAGAATTGATTCTCATTGTTGTGCAGGTCTCCTTACCCGATTAAATCTTTAAATAGTTGGTAGTCAAGAACAAAGTAACTATCGCAATACCTTCACAACTGTAACTATAGTTACACAACCTGACTTATTAATTGAATAGTTTAAATCAGGAGTAAATTTTTAA
>CAJXOH010000012.1 GCA_913057895.1 uncultured Bacteroidota bacterium | reverse complement strand
TGACACAGAGGCTCAGTCAGGAGCTGAGCAGATCTTATTAACGCCTAATGGAGGAGCAATTGCCTCCTTTACAACAACTCGCGTTGTCTATACCTCAGCAAGTCCTGGAGCCAATAATTTTGGGCTCAACATTCAGCTAACCAGGGCCATGATTGCTAGAGATGCTCAAGGACAACCTCGTACACTTGGCGATATTTACCGTCGAACCAAAAACACGTCAGAGGGTGCAGGGTTTAATTCACGAAAATTCATTCTGTTAGGGGACCCTACCATGCGAATTGGGTTACCCGAACAACAGATCGCCTTTGAGACGCTAAATGGCGTATCCTTAACGCAAGAAACCGCCCCTCAGGAGGAGTATCTGTCTCTACAAGCGCTTGATGAAGTGACGGTGACGGGCCGAGTCATTGACCCACTGAGCCGACTGACCTCTTCTTCTTTCAATGGGGAAATGGTGCTTCGATTGTATGATGCGGAGCGAGACGTCTCATTACCAGATCGTGAATGGGTCAATGAAGGACGATGCTACCTTGAAAACTGTGCCTATTCTGCAGAGACTGATTTGTTGTATACAGGTCGTGTTTCAGTAACTCAAGGGGAGTTTGAAACAACGTTTCGTATTCCTAGAGATGTTCGATTTGACGAAAAACCAGCTCGACTCTTAGGGTATGTGACGTCCCTGCTCTCTGATGGTCTTTCTGGATCTGGACCCATAGCTGGAGCTGGAGCAGATGCCTCAGGGTCGACCCAGTCGTTTCGCTTTGAAGGAGTCAATACAGAAGTACAAAATGATGGAGAAGGCCCTCAGGTCGATCTCTATCTCAACAGCCCAGATTTTGTGAATGGCACATTAACCAACCCAAACCCAACCCTCTTCGTTGAGTTGCGCGACGAAACCGGGGTCAACACATCCGCAACAGGTATAGGACATGAGATCATAGCTACCATCGATACACAACCAACACAGGAAATCGTCTTGAATGACTATTTCCAAGCCAACCTTGACGATTACCGTGGAGGTCGAATCGAATACCCACTTCAGGATCTACCTGAAGGGGCGTACACGCTTGAAGTTAGAGCCTGGGACGTCTTCAATAATCCAACGGAGGAGGCCATCGCGTTTGATGTGGCTACATCCGATGAATTACAGATTCGGGGAGTGGCAAACTACCCCAATCCGATGAACTCGTTCACCCGCTTTTATTTCGAGCATAATCAACCGGGAGTCCCTCTAGACGTCGATGTTCGCATCTTTACGTTAAGTGGCAAACCGGTTGTTCATCTCAGAGAAACCTTACAAACATCCAGTGCATATGCTTACCTTGAATGGAATGGTCGCGACCGGGATTATGATCGCCTGGCTAATGGTACTTATCTTTATGTGCTTCGGGTTGGAGCAGATACCGGCCAAGGAAGACAATCCAGACAAAAAACCGAAACGCTCGTCATCCTTCAATAATTGAAGGACGTCAACCGTTATGAACTTCTAAATGAACCTATACGTCTTATGATTCGTCGACTTTGCCTTTTAGCAGCCGTTTTAGGCTGTACGTCACTCGGACATGCCCAAGTTGGAATTACGGCTGTCCCCTTTTTACAAATTGAGCCTGATTCCCGTGCGGCGGGGATGGGGAATACCGGTGTTGCCCTTGCTGACAATGCCTCCGCCATCTTTTGGAATCCAGCGGGTCTGGCATTCCAGCGTCAAACCAATGTCAGTATCACCCATGCGAATTGGTTGCCTGCCTTCAATGCGAACCTCTTTTACGATTACCTCGTTGGAGCTGTTCATGTGGATGGGATTGGAACCATCGGTGGGCATATCACTTTCTTGAATTTAGGTGAGCAAACCAGAACCGATGAAACAGGGCTTGAACTGGGCCGTTTCAATAGTTATGAGGTTGCCGCAGGTCTATCCTATGGGTATGAGCTAAGCGATAATCTTGCACTCGGAACAGGGTTTCGATTTATCTACTCATCACTCGCAAGCGGTAGTGTGGGTGGACAGCGTGTAAACCCTGGGTCAAGCGTTGGACTCGATCTGGCAGCAATGTATCGCACCAATGAGCTTTCTATTGGGAACAAAATTGGTCGTTTTCAAGCTGGATTCAATCTTTCGAATATTGGCCCTGGTGTTCAGTACACCGACAATGCACAGAAGGATCCATTACCAACGATGCTCCGTTTTGGATGGGCATTTACGATGGAACTTGATCAAAATGGGGTGAATACTCTTACACTTGCTCAAGATATTTCTAAAGTCATGGCAAGAAATGAGCAGGTTGTTGCCAATGGCGATACAACCTTTCAAAGTATGCCAGTGCTCAAAGCCCTCGTAAAATCTTGGGGTTCTTTTGAGCGAAATACAGGGATTGAGACCGTGGAGCTAAGCTTTATGGATCAGCTCATGATGGGTGTTGGACTTGAATACACATACAATAATTTGTTTTCGTTGCGTAGTGGGTACTATACCGAGCATGAGTACAATGGAAACCGGAAGTTTGTCACGCTTGGCGCTGGATTACGGTATGCAATGTTTGGGGTCGATTTCAGTTATATTTATACCCTAGAAGAGGATCATCCCCTTGCCGACACCATCCGCTTGAGCGTGTTGCTCAACTTGTAAGCTGTAAAATGAATGACCTTGAGACGACGTCTCACCTGTAGATTTAGTGGTATCCTACCTCCGAACGTCGTCCAAGTCGTTTACAAAGGGCTTTTTATAGGTATAGTGGGATGGGTCAGTGCTTGGCCCTCAATCTCCCATGCTCAAGAAGGAGTGGAACAATTGCCTCCTATGGTGGAGGGCGAGTACGCACTGGTCGCCCTTCGCGTGGAGTTCCAACCCGATGAAAACCCTTACACCTCAGGCAATGGTACGTTTGGACCTGGATCGATTCCTTATTTAGAGGAACTGTCCACAAACATTGATCCGCTTCCACACGACGCCGCATACGTAAAGAGTCATCTCGATTTTGCAGCAACCTATTTTGAACGGCAATCCATAGGGCGAGTCTCCATGATCACTCTGGTCTTGCCTGAGATTGTACGTGTGTCAAAACCAATGGAAGCCTACTCTCCTATTGGTGAATCACCCACCAACGAACCCCTTGCTGAGTTAACCCATGAAGCGTGGTCCTTGTCCGCCTCTATTGGGGCCCATCAATCTGCCTTGCAAGGGGTGTTGGCTCAAGGAATTCCTGCTGAGAATGTAATTTTTGTGATGGTTCACGCTGGAATTGGCCGTGATATTGAACTTACAGGTACGACGTTAGAGAAAACCCCTCAGGACCTTCCTTCCGTCTTTCTTGATCAAGACGCCTTGGTTGAACTTAGCACCTCACCCAATGGAGGCGGTTTTGCTGGATCAGGGTTTGATGGTGCCATCTCCACTGGAGTCCCAGGTTTGAGTGTGACACATGGAATGCTCATTCCCAGAACCCAAACTCGGAAAGGATTTTATATAAATAATGAACCTTTTTTGGTTCCCTTGTCGATTAATGGGATGCTGAGCGCTCAGATTGGGAGCTATTTTGGATTGCCTGATTTGTTTAACACGCAAACGGGAGAATCAGGTATTGGACGCTTTGGACTTATGGATGGTGCCGGGATTTTTGCCGTTGCAGGCTTGTTCCCACCCAATTTGTCTGCATGGGAGAAGCAGTGGCTCGGATGGGTAGAGCCACAATCGGTATCGGAAGAACAATTTTCATCGTTTGGGCTTGCCTCTGTGAGCTTGGCCGCTGCTCGAGGACAAACTCCAGGTGATGTTTTACGAATCGAGACATTAGCTGCAGATTACTTCTTGGTGGAAAATCGGCATCGAAATCCATCGGGAGAGCCCATTACACTTACGTTTCGTTTGCCTGATGGTACCGAGCAAATAATCACACGTAGCGCGACCGATTCCTTGTTTTCTGTCCAGGTGGAAGGATTTGATCAATCATTACCCAAAGGCGTTTTGGTAGACGTTAGTCATTATGATGTAGCATTACCAGGTGGATTGGATGTGGGAGAAGATGAAGAAGCGGGCACAGCCGACGATCGTGCCCTACTTGGCGGCGTTCTTTTGTGGCATATTCAACCTGGAAAAATTGCAGAAGCACTCCAAGCTGGTGTGGGTATCAATGACAACCCTGAGTCTCGTGGTGTCGATTTAGAGGAAGCGGATGGCGCTCAAGATATTGGGTATCAAACCCAAGTTGGAGTTACAATATTTGACCCATCAGGATCTGCTTTTGATTTTTGGTGGCGAGGTAACGACGCGCGAGTCATTCGACCTGGGAGCCAAGATATTCAACTCTATGCAAATCGCTTTGATGGTGGGTCTACACCTTCCAATCATTCAGCACTTGGCGCCCCTACGTGGTTTGAACTGTTTGACTTTTCAGACACACAACCGGTGGCCACGTTTTCCCTTCGCAGGGCGACCGAAAGCCAAGACCTTCCGTGGCTTCAACGACTCTATGTGAATACTACTCAGGATCCAATACCCCCTTCTATGTATCATGCAGGTCATGATCTCGTGAGTTGGGAATCATCTTCCTGGTCCTTCGCATGGTTTGCCACGACCAATGCCTTGTGGGAATTACAGTGGCCCGCAACGACAGGTTCCTACGGTTCTGGAAGTGTACAACTTCAAAAAGTCGCCGAAGGGTCCTACGGAAGTCTACTTTTTGACGGAGATCAACTCATTGCAAGCCACATGCATGAGGGACAAACGATGGTCAAGGCATTCCCTTGTCAGGAAATGACGGGGTGCTCATCGGGTCAAGCGTTAACACAACCTGCCTGGGAGACCCCAGTACCCTCCCTGCGCGGCCCATTACGTCTTGTTGATGAAAATATCATCGCTGCCCTCTATTCAACGTGGCATTTGGACGTTACGACTGGAGAGGCTCTCGCAACCCTAGGTCAGCCCGTTCTACAAAATCGGATTGATGGATATGAAGCACGGTGGATTGGCTCCTCCATTGAAATAGAATCACCCTCCGCCTCTGGACGGGTCATGATGGAAAAGGAGTTGTTTGCCCTTTTGGACGCCTCATTCTCCTCAACAGGTGAACCAATTCCAAGCGTCCACCCTCCGATGCTTCACTGGATCCAAAGACGGGATGCTTCTGGAGAACGTGTAGGCTATGATTTGGTTGTATATGTAGAGGGTACTGTCTCCAGGATTGATTTGACCGAGGACTCACAACAATGGTCCTTACGACCATTGAACCGTTCACTGAATCCCTCAGCAACCTCTTCTTCATTAGGTACTTCATGGATGGATTTGGATCAGGATCAAACCCTTGATTGGATCTACCCTCATGAGGGAGACTTTATGTGGACTGCAACCAATCTTGAGGGCGCTGTCGTGGACGGATTTCCATGGACATCACAATCACCTTTGCTTGCAAATACCACCTGGATAGATCGACCTCTTGGACTTCGGTTGAATGAGAGATCAAGCAGCAATGGAGGCACTGGTGAGTCAAACAATACCTCTGGGAGTATTCTCTCATCAACAGCGATAGTAGCACTCCCCCATTACCTAGACGGAACCATTGCCTTAGAACCTTTAGCGATGAGTATGCCATCCTCAAGATTACGGCCTGTTAGCTTGGGTAGTTCATCAGGCTCTCCTGGCGAGGTAGCTGCATCTTTACAACTTGCGTTTGTGGGCGATGAACTTGTGAGTGTAAGTCCATCGGGTGAGGTTGTTCTTTATCGCCTCCCAGCGAATTCCGATGTAGCGATGGGTCAATCATTCACATCTTGGGCTGGTAAAGGATCAGCCTCTACGCTTTTGGAAGGTGTTGCCTCTGAACAACCCGCCGATCGTCTATTGGTCATTGACGACGTGTACAATTGGCCTAATCCAGCTAGTGATGAGACCATCATTCGAGCCATGACCACTAGTCCTGCAACTGTCCAAGTACATGTGATCACCATGGCAGGCGTGACTCGCTATAAAGGGGAGCTGCAAACACGCGGCATCGCTCCCGCAGAGATTCCAATCGACACGTCAGAGTGGAGCTCAGGCATATACATTGTTCGAGTATCCGCTCGATCTGCCGACGGTACCTTGAAAGACCACCACCAGTTTAATCTAGCTATCATTCGATGAAGAGACTGTTCGCGATATTTCTGGGGTGTTTAGGGGTCAGTTTTGGCTTTTCAATGATCGCGGCGGGACAAGTATCGCCTTGGATGCTTGAGTATCCACAAAATCATCTTGAATGGAGCACGCTCGAATCAGACCATTTCCTGGTTCATTATCAACAAGGATGTCCAGAATCCGTGGCCCCCTGCCCTGAGCAAGCCCAAATAGAGGAAACCGCTCAGACCATTTTACAGATTGCCGAGGAGGTCTATGGGCCTATTACTCAGCTCTATGATCACATGCCCGATTCGAAGGTGAGTATTATCCTTAAAGACCGTGTCGATTACTCCAATGGTGCTGCATACTTTTTTGATAACACCATTGATATCTGGCTTCCTTCACTTGATACCCCCCTTCGTGGGACGCATGAATGGTATAAAAACGTCATTGCACACGAATTCACACACATCGTGCAGATACAAACGATGATGACGCGCAGGCGTTCGATTCCTGTGGTTTATTTGCAATGGCTTGCATACGAAAATGAACGACGTCCCGATGTTTTGTATGGGTTTCCACGCCATGTTGTCACGGTGCCTTTTGCTTCTGTAGGGGTCCCTGCTTGGATGGCAGAAGGGACGGCTCAGTTTATGACTGATTCAGTGAATTATGACCGTTGGGATTCTCATCGTGATATGTTGTTCCGCACCAGGTTGCTTGGCGGTACATCATTGAGCTTGGAGGAAATGGGAACATTCACCTCCAAAAGCTCCATTGAAAGAGAGGCTGTCTACAATCAGGGCTTTGCGTTTACACTCTATCTTGCTGATCGGTTTGGAGAAAGCGTGTTAGCCGACATTAGTAGACAAGCTGCAACCGGTGGACAAACAGATATTTCTACCATTATTGAGCAGGTGACTGAGAGTTCAGGGGAGGAACTGTTTGAAGCGTTCTTGGATGAAAAAAGAGAGGAGTATGCCCGCTACTTTGACTCTTTTGAAGGACATCGATGGACGGAGCTAGATACGTTGGACGTGGATGGATTCTATAACTTGATGCCTCGATTTATTCCAGGATCTGATTCCTTGGTCTGGCTTTCCAATGGCGAACGCGATTATGCTCGAACACAACTGATGGTCGCTTCGTTGAACGAATTACGTCAGCAGCCAAATGCGTCATTACTAACTACCACCCAAGAAGAGGGATGGTGGTCCCATGAACTATCCCATTATGCATCGCACGGACTCCTTCAGGAACCGTTGATGGACTACCTGACAGGTGGATTCTCGTTCAATCCAGAAGGGGATAAAATCGTCTACACAAAAGCGCGCAAGCCAAATGCACAGGGCGAACTCTATAATGACTTATGGGTGCTTGATCTGAAGACCAAGAAAGAATCAAGGCTCACAACGGATGCAAGACTTAGTGATCCAGCCTGGCACCCAACCCAACCATGGGTTGTCGCGATCGAAAATCAACCGGGTCGGCAACAACTTGTGATTCTTTCCCTGGAGGATCCCTCAACGATCATTCCACTCACGAGCTCCACGCTCAGTACAACGTTTTCTTCACCACGATGGGGGGCAGATGGGAAAACATTGTGGGTGGCTCGCGGAAAAGAACAGGGACGACAAATTCTTGAACTAGATCTGCGCTGGGCTATCGCTGATAATGAGTCAGATTTGGAGCCTCAACATCTAGAGACACAAACACGAATTTTGCTCGACCGAGACGGCGTGGATTTCCGCGATATCATGCCAGATGTCGAGCCGCAATCTCCATGGGTCTATGTTGTGGCAGATCTTGAAGGGCTCTTTGGGTTGTATCGTGTGCACCGTGAAACCAATCGTATGGAGGAGGTTGCCTTACACCAAGGAGGGCTCTTCATGCCAAGCATTGGAGACTCCTCCATTCTCATGTCCATCTTCACCGATGAGGGATACAAACTTGCAAGGATGGATAGACCGCAAGTCAATGACGAACTTCCTGTTGTCGATTTTTGGAATGCCCCCCAACGAGAAAGCACTCCAAAGGTCACAAACCAACCTGTGGTGAGCGCAAGACCTTACGAGCAAACAACGCATGGCTGGAGCTACTATCCTATGGTTCGTGTAGATGGGTATACACAGCAAAATGGGACAACTGCATCTCGACTTAGAGCCCTTGATGGACGAGGGGCTCTGGGGAATTTGTGGAGAGACATCAAAATTGGGACTTATGTTGCATCTAGGGACGTGCTTGGTCAAACAACCTTATTCGGAGGACTTGCTATCGGACCAGGATCCACAGACGCGAGTACGTTGTCGGATGGACTAGCCCCCTCAAACCTTTTTGCGATGGATAGGGATCTGTTCTTCTCCATGGAATTTCGTGGGCTTCCCTTCATCAAAAAGCGTTGGTCTCCAACCGTGACTGCAGAGCTATTTAATGTGGTCAGAAATGTCAAAGGGGGCTTAACTATCGACGAATTCCCCTGTACTTCTTGCTTGCCAGAAACCACAAATGCCGATATTCGCTATTCCGCATGGGAAGCAAGTCTCACGTTCCGAAGCAAACTCAACCCTTACACGTTTATTGAGAGTGGTGTTGCCTATTCACCCTATCGTGTTACCAGCGACGGCTTTATCAGCAAAGAACTCAAGCAATTTATCCCTGAACAATCGAGTGAATATTTTCGAGGGTTCTCCTTTTTTACAGGGGGCGTGATGGAGCTTCTAGCACCCAATCGTCACAATGACATTGCCATGCAAGGGGTGAAAGCGCGAGTTCGATATGCATACCAACCCTCCAAATTGCTTGAGAATTATGAAATCGAGGATGGCGCGCTCTCTCCAAATTATGCCGTCTCTAATAATCACTCCGTTGAAGTGAAAAGCTTTTTGGGCCATAGATGGACCCAACTCTTGCCAAATCGCACACTTTATACTCTAGTAAAGGCTCGAGGATTTGCCTACCTAAACAACCCTACGGACTCTTTTTATCATGATTACATTGCAGGATACAGTGGCGTCCGTTCCTACCCTTTCTTTGCCTTGGGGGGGATGCAAACAGCAACACTCCAGGCAAGTGTCTCGACACCACTTCGAACGGGTATTGCAAGGCAACTTGGCTCCGTGACGTTGGACAAAGTGTTTTTGAAGGCGACCTATGAAGCTGGAAAAGTATGGAATTCAACATCTGTTGCAGATGAATCTTTGAAACATGGAGTTGAGATCGAGCTACGCACTGCACTAAATCAACATTACCTTTTCCCATTGAAGTTTTTTGTAAGTGGAGCGTATGGCTTGAATCGATTTGATGTGAATCTATCGGAAGATTTTGTCACACCTGATGGGATTCGAAGCGTTGAATATGGACAAGAGTGGCTATTTTACCTTGGATTCACCTTTGATTTTGACCCATTATAATGCATGCTTTCCTTTGACATGTCAGCCCTTACAAAATTTACAGTCCGTTTGCACTGCTTCGTTAGACCATTCAATGTTGCAATGGTCATAGCAGCGCTTGTGGGTTGGTGGACGGTGACATCGATCACATCGTTCGCGAAAGCTCAAGAGTTGGACTTGCAATGGATGGACCCCACCCTTCAGCATAGTCCCCGTATGGCCATGCAGATGGTTGCTCAAATGGATGCGGGGCAAATGCTCTTACCCTCTGCGTATTCTTTTGACCATGACCAACACGGCGGAGGGGATCGCACGATGGATGGGTATGTCCATGCGTCCGCCGCATCGACTCAAAACGGCCTGTACTCTCCAGGTGTTGGATGGGTGAGCTCACTCGTTCTGCCAGGCTCAGCCCAACTCGTGGATAAAAAATGGGGTCGCGGAGCGCTATATCTAGGAGTTGAGATTGCTGTTTGGGCGATTTATGCCTCAAATGAATCCAACGCTAGAAAAGGGGAACGAGCCTATGAGCGCTTTGCCAATCAACAATGGAGCGTTGTAAAATATGCGCAATGGATCCTTGACTACCATGAGGCACATGGGCTCTCCAATCCCTATTTGTCCGACCTACAACAGCAGGTGAATGGCCTCCAACCCGCTTTTGAGACTCAAACAGATTGGGCGAGAGTTCCCATTGACTTACTCCGAAATGTCGAAAGAAATACGTTGTATGTGTATGGAACCCAACGTGGAGCCAATAATTTTTCTCACGTAATGCCAGACTACGGGTCTCAGCAATACTATGAGCTTGTGAGTAAATATTATCAATACGGGCCAGGATGGTCTGATTTTGATCCAACCGATGTGTTTTTACCTTGGAATGGATCAGAAATGTCTCCCTTCTTTTATGAAGGACGAGATCAAGCTCAGGCGTTCAATGATCATTATCGAACCGCATCCTCTATGCTTTCACTTGTTATCATAAACCATGTGATCTCTGCATTTGATTCATTTTTTTCGAGGCAATTGGCCCAAGCACGACTTGAATTGGCTGCCCCATCCACCCCGTCAGAAGTTGCAACACTACGACTCCATTTTTGATGAGACTTCCACTTCGACATATTCGTAAAGATGGGTGGCAAGCCATTGCAGGTATTGTTGTCATAGGTGGAATCATAGGAGCCATCCTCATTTGGATTGTCATGCCATGGTACACTCGCTTTAGTCAAGGCGTTACTGTTCCAGAGCTCACAGCATTATCGTATGATCAAGCCGTAGCTACACTTCAAGAGGCGGGCCTTCGGGTGGGCATCGCTGCTCGTCGCAATCAAACCAATGTTCCACCCAATGCGATTATCGATCAAAACCCTAAACCTTTTAGCATTGTTAAGCCAAACCGACGAGTCTATGTTACTGTAAATGCACAATCGCGTCCGAAAGCGGTGGTCCCTCGTGTGGTGGACATGTCGTTACGAAACGCGACGATCCAGCTCGAAAATTCAGGATTATCGGTTGGGAATCTCCGTTATGAATCAAATCGATTTCGAAATACGGTGCTTGATCAATCATTAATAGCTGGAGATACGGTGGATAAGGGCGCACGTGTCGATCTGGTCATTAGTGATGGTTTAGGCGATACTCGAGTGCGTGTCCCTGAATTGGTAGGACTACGACTACCCGAGGCTCAGCAGCGACTTCAAGCAGTAGGGTTACGAATTGCAGAGATTCGATTTCAGCCAGTAGGTGAGGATGTGGTGCCAAATACGGTCCTTGAGGTTATCCCAGATGATGTACTCCTTGTAGAAGGCGAAGCCCTAACACTGATTGTTGCACAACAACAAGGGACGTTAGAGGAAGCGGAACGTGAACAAGCAAGTGTAGAGGGTGGCACCCGAGATTCTCTTCCTTGAAATACGCTCAAAGCCGTATCTTCTACTATGTCTTTGACACGACCCTCAACGCCATTTATTGCACCTTCCATCCTCTCTGCAGATTTTGGACACTTGGGTGATGACGTCCGCGAAGCCGTAGCACTAGGTGCTCCGTGGATTCACTGCGACATTATGGATGGCCACTTTGTCCCCAACCTTACGTTTGGGCCAGACACCGTCCGTGCGGTACGACATGCTGCCCCCGATACAACGGTGGATGTTCATCTGATGATTGAAAAACCCGAACAAATGTTGAGCCCCTTTAGAGATGCAGGTGCAGATATCCTTTCTGTGCATGCCGAGGCGTGCCCCCATTTGCATCGGACGATACAGCAAATTCATGATTTAGGTGCTGCTGCTGGAGTAGCGATTAATCCGTCGACCCCATGGCAGGTACTCGAACCTGTGCTAGCGATGGTTGATGTTGTCGTGATCATGAGTGTAAATCCTGGCTTTGGTGGGCAAACATTTATCATGGAAACGCTCGATAAAGCACGAGCACTCAGAGACTGGCGGTCTAAGAATGGAGCATCCTTTATCATCCAATTTGATGGAGGTGTGTCACCAGAAACCATCGATGCTTGTTTGGATGCTGGAGGACAATCTTTAGTAGCGGGCAGTGCCTTTTTTAAGGCCCCGGATCGAAAGGAGCGATGGGCGTTGTTTCATACCAAAATTGAACATGCGAGCTCTTAAGTAATGATCGCCAACTAAATGACGTTACGCACTCTGTTTTTCACACTATGACAGACCCTTCTTCTACTGAATCAACCATAGACCCTCTTGTTTTTTCATTAGAGCATAGTACGCCCTTAGAGCTTTTCGGGCCGTCGGACTGTCACCTTAAACAACTCGAGTCATCTTTTCCAGATTGTACTATTACAGCTCGTGGGTCTACTCTTAAGCTCTCAGGAGAAGCACGAGATACCGCTGCGTTGCGTGAGATCTTTTCAGAGTTGGAATCAATGATTCAACGCGGTCAAGAGATCGATTCTCATGACATTGATACACTCGTGACTCTTTGGAGTCCTTCACCAAACAGGGCGTTTCGTGAAGCAGCTCAATCGGACTCACCCAAAAATACGACGCCAAAACAGGCCAAAGGAAAAACCAAGGATCCCTCAGCGATTTTGCACACCCATCGTGGTGAACCTGTACTTGCTAGAACAAAAGGTCAACAAGCGATCGTGGACCAATCAGAGGATCATGATATCGTCTTTGCCATTGGCCCGGCAGGAACTGGAAAAACCTACACGTCGGTCGCCCTTGCCGTTGCTGCACTCAAAAGTAAGCGGGTCCAAAAAATCATCTTGGCTCGACCTGCGGTTGAAGCCGGGGAAACATTAGGATTTCTACCAGGAGCAATCAAAGAAAAAATCGATCCATACCTTCGCCCCCTTTATGACGCGTTGGAAGAGATGATTGACCCTGAGCGTCTAGATTATTACCTATCTAAAAATATCATTGAAATCGCTCCTCTTGCATACATGCGAGGCCGGACACTGAATCATGCGTTTGTGATTCTTGATGAAGCTCAAAATGCAACCCAAGCGCAATTAAAAATGCTTCTTACTCGAATCGGGTTCAATTCTAGAGCCATTATAACAGGCGATATTACTCAGACAGATCTGCCTTCATCGACACAATCAGGGCTTAAGACAGTACAAACTATTTTGGCCAACATACGAGGGATTTCCTTTGTCCATTTAGACCGAAGTGATGTCGTGCGTCACCGCTTGGTCAAAGATATCATCCAGGCCTACGAGTCCTTTGAAGACTCGCAGAGTCAACCCTCCAAAAAGCGCTCTTCCAAGAGTAATTAACCACCCTATGGCTGGACTGTCCCGTTCCATATATGCACTGCATGAAGGGGTGTTCTCCGTGGGGATGGATAAGGTCTTTCATCGTCTTCAACCAGGACAAGACGCAGCCAAAGGTGCGTTAAAACTATCCTTGAATCCATTTTTAATCCTTCAGGATGATGCGGTGATCCTTTTGGACCCTGGAATGGGTGAATTCACAAAAGATGGCTCCGTTGAGGTTATGCGAGAAAATCTAGCTAGGTTTGGGCTCACCCCTGAAGATGTTACCGATGTGGTGATTTCACACCTTCACATTGATCATATTGGTGGATTGGCACATCAAGAAGAAGGATTTTGGCAGCTCACCTTTCCAGAAGCTACTCACTGGGTCAATCGGAATGAAATTGCACGAGTGGAAACCAAAGGATCGTTTTATGGAGAAAAGGAGACGGAGTTTTTCTTCTTTGTTGTCTCACGGGCATCCTTTGAACGGGTAGAGAATGGCCCGATACCACTACGCGGATGGTCGTCTAGACATGTTGGTGGCCATACCAGCCATTCAGTAGCGTGGATCATTGGAGAGGATTCCCCATCAGAGCCCACCTATGTCATGGCTGGGGATGTAATAGGGTCAAAGGGAGCTTTACTTCGACGATATCAGGCCAATTATGATGTAGATCCAAAGGAAGCGTCTGAGTCGAGAGAAGCGCTAAAAAAAGAAGCCTTTGAAAAAGGGTGGATATTTATGGCCTACCATGAGGCATCAGCACCCTTCATGAAGCTATCTGAATCCTCTTCTAGTGGGTACACCGTTGATGAAGTCCGCATGGAAAACGGCACCCCATCGTAGCTCGCGCAGATCTAACAGTACTGTTTTCGGATCGTTTCAATATCTGGAAGCTCCCCGATAATGGAGACTTCATCTCCCTCCATAAGCTCTGTATCACCATGTGGGATGGTCACAATTCCTTGACGTCGAATCACAGCAACGAGACTTTGTCCTGGGAAGCGGATCTCTCGTAATTTTTTACCGATCACAGCTCGACTCGCCTCCGTCTCTCCAATCACTAGATTTACAAACCGCTCATCTCGAAGTAATATCTCTCGTAACTCTGTTTCGTCCTTGGCATTATCCCAGTGCTGGAGGAAGGATTCACTGTCTATAACCTCTGCTAAATGTGCGAGAATTCTCAAATGTTGTGTTGCATTTTGAGTTGAACTCACCAAGAAAATAATCGCATGAAGAGATTCGTCTCCAAGTTCCTTGATGACCGTTGGCTTGGCCATTCTGACCAAAATCATTTCTGAAGAGGTTGCATCCGGGATTCGCACATGGTGCAGACAAACGCCATCGGCAAGATTCATCGCGTGGTCATCAGGCCCTTCGGCAAATCGATCCTTTAACAAGGTAGCATCACAATTGACACGACTTGTCATATGATTTGCAACTTGAGTCAAAAGAGTGTCATAGTCCTTTTTGAACTGATCAAAGACCATCGATCTAGCCACAACCGTTTCAAACGGATCATCCTTACGCAGCCCTTTTTCCCTCATGATACTTCTAAGTTCACTATCCAATCCCTCGTCCACATGACGACTCATTCGTGCCGTTACATGAAAAATTGCCCCTTGACGATCAACTCGATCAACCGCGTAATAGAAGTACCACATCACGCAAACAAATACGATTGCAAGTGTAAAAAGGACACTTAGAATCCCCATCTCAAGGATGAGTACAATGGAGAAGAAAATCCCAAAGATTTGCACCCATGGATACAGCGGGGATTTAAACCCAGGGTCATAGGATTCAATCTTACTCTCTCGCATGACGATGACCGCAACATTGAGCAATGCAAAAAGAAGTAACTGAAACGCAGATGCCAGTTTTGCAACCGACTCCACATTGAACAAAATCAGCAATACAATCATCGTACCCGTTGTGGCAATGACACTAATCACCGGTGTGCCGTTTGTACTAATCTTTCCAAACACAGACGGAATGAGATTGTCTCGGGCCATAGCAAATGGATAGCGAGATGCTGATAATATTCCCGCATTACCGGTTGAGGCAAATGCTGCAGCTGCAGCCACGACCACCAATACAAGCCCTACTCCGCCGGGAAGCCAATCCATAAAGAGTTCTCCAGTGGTTGCTACAGGCGTTAAATCTTGAAAAAACTCCGCAGGTTCGAGGTAGATGACCATGAGGAGCACACCCAATACATACACGATTGAGGCTGTGACAAGAGATAAAATCATCCCAAGCGGGATATTTCTGTCTGGATTTTGAACCTCCTCAGAAACACTCGCAACTTTGGTTAAGCCAGTATATGAGACAAATACAAGCCCGATAGTCGATAGAAACCCATGAGACCCAAACTGGAAAAAGGGGTCAAATCGATCGTTTAAAATGACTTGTAAGTCTAGACTTGCAATCTTAAAGAGCCCTTGAACCAAGTAGAAGAACATAATGGTGATCAACGTAGCAACCAAGAACCGCTGTAGTCCTGTAGACTCCTTTGCCCCAATGATGTTGAGAACACCAAAAATTAGGGTAAGTACGACTGCCACAGGGATAATCGGTAGGTCAATAAAGACTGCGATATACGCCCCCATTCCAATCAGTGCAAATGCACTTTTGAATATCAGCGCAAACCATGACCCCATCCCTCCAATGGTTCCCATAACAGGACCCAAACTTCGATCAATAAAGTAATAAGCGCCTCCAGCACGAGGCATTGCCGTGGAGAGCTCAGCCACGCTAAACATGGAAGGTAGGATCAAAAATCCTGCCAATAAGTACGCTAAAAAGACGGAAGAACCGGTTTGAGAAGCTGCCAACCCAGGCAACAAGAAAAACCCGGAGGAAAACATCGCTCCAGTACTAATGGCATACACGTCCATTAGTGTGAGTTTTTTCTCTAATTTTTCCCCTTTTTTTGCCAAAATTGCGCGACCTTCAACTGTTAAATGATGATGCAATATATTCTTTTCTCCAAAACTCTGATGCTACCGTGATCAAGACACATTCCATTGTAAAATTTGGGGGCTCTTCACTTGCATCATCACGTGCATGGCGCCACGTGATTGATCACATTCAAAAGGGACGAGTCGAGCAACCCTTGATCGTGGTGGTGTCAGCCATTGGCAAAACAACGCGTAGTTTGGTTGGGTGTATTGAGTACGCTACTCGAGCAGAGCTAGACAAGGTAGATGGTGGACTGACAGAAATCTGGCAAACTCACAAAGAGATTGCATTGGAGTGCATCGAGGATGGTCAAAGTCGCAGCGAATTACAAGAAAAGATTGACACCTTCTTAGATCAACTCCATGTAGAAGCAATGAGTGTGGCAAACGATCTTCAGGGTCATCCCTCACCGTTGTCATCTTCGTATGGGGATGCCATGTTGAGCTTTGGGGAGCGAGCCACCTCACAGATATTTCAATGGGTACTCCAAGGGTCAGGTATCCCTTCCATTGCTGTCGATGCTCGTGAGGTAATCCTGACCGATGAACAACATGGCGCGGCCAGCGTCTCCAGGGACAAACTCAATTCAGCATTCATGCAACACCCTGCTTTAGCATCTTTTTGGGGTGCGATTGAACGTGAGCACCCATCGTCACAGGTACCTGTGCCTGTACTTGGCGGATTCATTGGGCGTTCTCATACAGGTCAAGCCACAACACTTGGCTTTGAAGGCTCTGATCTTACAGCCACTCTAATTGCGGAGGCTACAGGAGCGATAAATGTGACCATTTTCACGGATGTCGATGGCATCATGACGACTGATCCAAGGGTAGTGCCCACAGCAAAGCACATTCCAAGGCTCTCCTATGATGAGGCGGAAGACCTTGCTCTAGCAGGAGCTAGAGTCTTACATCCTAAAACATTGAGCCCCATAATGAGTCAGGGACTTCCAGTTCGAGTCCGAAACACATTTAACCCAGACCATCCAGGTACACTCATTGAGTCTTCACGCTCATTATTGGACCAATCTTCGGACCATTCACCTTCAAACCATAGACCCTATCGTGAAGGCTGGATGGCCATAGCCATGGCTTACACACACCTTGACACGACGACATCCATTCTGACATTTCTGCATGCGACTCAAGAAGGACAATCACAACTACGGCATTGGAGTGAGAGTTATGCTCTTCCCTTGGAGATGGATACGCACGGTTGGCATCTTCACGTACCTTATTTGCATGCTGATCATCCAAACCCCGCATTTCCTTTAACACTTCAAGCAATCCACGACATCTTCTTCCCATAGAATCTGTATTTTGGCTTAAACATTTCTTCAATGTCATTTTCTGTGTCATCTTCTGCCCCATCTTCTGTTCGCGTTCGCTTTGCCCCATCCCCAACCGGATTTCTTCACATTGGAGGGCTTCGCACAGCGCTCTATAATTATCTTTTTGCCAAACGCCATGGTGGCTCCTTCATCCTCCGAATCGAAGATACCGATCAGGCTCGCTTTGTCGAGGGCGCTGAGGAGGATATTGTCAGGTCACTCGCTTGGTGTGGGATAGAGGTGGATGAGAGTCCTTTACATGGAGGAGAGGCTGGACCTTATCGACAAAGTGAGCGCAAGAAACGCTACATGGAGGCAGCAATGCAACTCATCAACGCAGATGTTGCCTATTATGCATTCGATACCGCCGAAGAGATTGAAACGATGCGAGAGCGCCTTAAGGCATCAGGCAATCCCTCCCCATCTTACGATTCCATTACTCGTCAATCCATGAAAAACTCGTTGACGTTACCCTCTGAAGAGGTCCAGAAACGTCTTGAAGCAGGTGATCCCTATGTAATTCGCCTGAAAGTCCCTCGTCGAGAGAGCGTCCAATTCACAGATATCATTCGGGGTGTGGTTACCTTTGAAACCAAGGGATTGGACGACCAAGTGCTCATGAAATCGGATGGGATGCCAACCTATCACCTTGCAAACGTTGTTGATGACCACGATATGGGGGTCACTCATGTGATCCGTGGAGAGGAATGGCTTAGTAGTGCACCAAAGCACATTTTGTTGTATAACTACTTTGGATGGGAGCCCCCTACCATGGCTCACTTACCGTTAATCATGTCTCCGAGTGGAGGAAAATTATCCAAACGTAAGGCAGAGCAAGAAGGGATCCCTGTGAATACTCGAGATTATATTGATGGAAATTATGAGCCTGAGGCCCTTGTGAACTTTCTTGCCTACCTAGGTTGGAGTCCAGGTGATGATTCAGAAATCCACTCAATGGATGAATTAATAGACCTTTTTTCCCTTGAAAAGGTGAGCAAAGCAGGTGCTGTGTTTAATTATAAAAAGCTCATGTGGTATAACGAACATTACTTGCGTGAGCAATCTGACGACACAATCGTCCAGCGGCTTCTCGATCTTCCAGCGGCAAAGACATTGTCCGGCGTTACGCAAGAAGCGCTTACTGCTTGTATGCCACTGCTCAAAGAGCGTATAACAAGAATTGATGAATTCTTTGAAATGGGTGCGTTTTTCTTCGAAGACCCCACCTCCTACGATGAAAAAGGGATGGCAAAGGTTGGCGATTCAGCATCAGCTATGATTCATGCATTACACCAAGCGCTTGAGCAACATCCTAGTGATGAACTGGATGCTGAGGCATATAAGTCATGGCTTCAGGATACGGCAGATGCGCAGGGGGTCGGTTTGGGGAAAGTGATGCTCCCGACACGATTGGCTATCTCTGGAGCAGGATTTGGACCAGATTTGACGCCAAGTTTGGCATTTCTTGGTAAAAAGACCGTGTTACGACGGTTGCAAACAGCAATGAATCATTGGGCGTGATGAGTCTACAATTCTTTTTAACCACCTTCGCAGCCATTGTATGGAATGGTCAGCCAGTGTTGTTCTCCGTCCCAGCGATTGATTTACCCTTTTCTATTTCATGGCTTGCTCTAGGTGGAGGATTTATAGGTGCTCAATGGCTACATAGTCGTTGGACGAAAAAGGGCGTCTCGCCCATTCCTTTTGGATATTGGGGCATCTTTGTTGTCCTATTTGTAAGCATTCAGCTGCTAGATTTAATTATCCAAGGTCCAGGATTTTCTACCATTGGCCCAATTGAACCACGATGGTATGGATTGATGTTTGCCCTCGCATTTGTCTCCGGTTATTGGCTTGCATCCAAGGAAATGGTGCATATCGGCCTAACACCAGAACAAATGGATCGCCTGCTCATGGTCGTTTTATTCTCAACGGTCATCGGGGCCCGATTGGGGCATATTGTCTTTTACGATTTAGAGTTTTATCTGGCCAACCCTGAGCTTATTCCACAGATTTGGAGGGGAGGATTGGCAAGTCATGGCGCTGCCATTGCGATTCCACTCGCTTTATGGTTTTATGCTCGAAGCCTCAAAAAAATCACCTTTCTACAACTTGCAGATCGAATAGTCATTGGTGTATCGATTGCAGGTATGTTCATTCGGACAGGTAATTTTTTCAATTCAGAAATCCTGGGAAGGCCTACAGATCTTCCCTGGGCGATTGTATTTGCGCAACGCGATATGTTACCACGCCACCCAACCATGCTTTATGAAGCCCTGTGGTGTGTTGTAGTCCTGGTCATTTTGCTTGTCATCCTACATAGATACGCCAAGCTCCCTCCGAAGGGATTGTTACTCGGTACATTCCTGAGTGTATTATTTACAGGTCGCTTTATGCTTGAATTCACAAAGGTGAGACAAGCGGCGTTTGCTACTGAGTGGCCTTTAAGTATGGGGCAATTATTAAGTATCCCAGCCATCCTCATTGGACTTTGGCTGATCGTACAAGCTCTTCAACGAAAACCGGTTCAAAAAGCGTCGAAAGCTTCGTAGATAGATTCTCAGAAAGCAAGTTGGACATTTAGCCTGAGTTCAGACTCTTCAAAGCCAAAGTCTGCATTCATGTACCCAATCAGGTTAAGCTGAACGGCAATCACATCACTCAAGGCACGTTTGTATCCTAATGTAGCATCATGCTTGAGTGTATTTGATGATGTACGATCCATTCTTTGCCAACGTACTGCAAAGGTGTTGATCTCACTGGGTGTATAGCCCATCGTCACAAAGCCTGACAAAAATTCCACCTCTTTATCGACGACTAGATCGAGCTGAGAGCGAATCCCTTCTGCAGCCAGAAACCACTTTTTTGCTTCGATACGAGTATCCAAACCTATAGACTCACGATACCCATCCACGAGAAATTTTCTCTTTAGTCCAATGCGAACTTGATCACTGTATCCTGCCTGGACAAAGGCTCCAAATGTCATATCCATTCCCCAGCGCGTGGCCTCTACCTGAAAACGGCTCACTCCAAGAAATTTTTCATCTTGATTGGTGGAGCGCCCTTCACCATTGTAGATCCCAAGCCAGAGTTTCATGGGGCCATGAGAGACACGACCACGGATTCCAATGTCTGGTCCTCCAAGAAAATAGTTTGATCCAATGTTTCGGCCTATAAAGTCATCTTCCGCAGGGGAAGGGAAAAAGTCCAGATTTGGTAACATTTTCATATTCCCAACACGGAGTTCAACCTTTTCGTCCCAAAACAACTTATAAATATTAATCCCCTGAAAACTTGGACTTGCCGAAGCATTGAGTTGCAGCTGGAAGCCATATCCATCAGCAAATCTCCCCTTAAGACCTAAACGGGATTGTGCCACTCGAAACTGATTGGACGCAAATGTAGCGTTTTGATACGGTGTGGCATACGCATGAAACTGAATCATACCCATCCACTCAAAGTCACCTGATTCTACATATGACTGAATCGAGTGATTCGTGCTGTCCGTTTGAGTAATCCACGTGCCATTTGCAGAACTAACTCCAACAAACATCAAAGATGATAGTAAAAAGAACCCCATGAATCGTTGTTTCCAGGGTTTAACAAAGTGGGACGACCTAATGATCATTTATGCAGGAGATTTGAATAGCGATTTGTAGTGCCGATCAAAGCATCTTCCAAAGTGAGTCACGACAATACCCTTGAATTAGCAAGATACTAGAATTTAGAGCGACCTAGAAGCTACCAGAAGCCTCAAAAACTATTACCTTTCAACATACCCTTTTCCTTAATTCTTCAATCGCATGATTCGATTTGGTACTGACGGATGGCGAGCCATCATCGCAAAAGACTTCACATTCGATAACGTGAACTGTGTCACACAAGCTACGGCAAGATGGATTCAACACGATTCCATCACAAATAATGGAGTCGTCATTGGACATGATGCACGCTTCTTAGGTCGAGAGTTTTCAGAGCATTGTGCATGCACGTTTGCGGAGATGGGCATTCCAGTAAAGATCGCCAACACCATTGCACCTACACCCGCAGTGAGTTGGGGAGCATTGGCCTTTGATGCTGTTGGGATTGTCATCACTGCCAGCCATAACCCTCCCGCGTACAATGGGTTCAAAATCAAAGCTCCCTTTGGTGGGCCGGCGACTCCCGATCAGATTTCAGCTGTAGAGTCACACCTCCCGTCCATCAACACGCCATTACCACTCAAAAGCTTTGACCACTACGTAGCCAACGGGTTAATCGAAGAAATCAATCTAGTAGATCAATACATCAAAGATCTTGAATCCAAGATTGACTTGGCTGCGATTCGAGCGAGTGGAATCAAAATAGCACATGATGCGATGTATGGAGCAGGCATGGGATTGGTAGAACGGCTGTTACCTGGCCAGGTGGTTGCTCTCCATGCGGAAGTAAACCCGAGTTTTCATGGTCAAGCACCCGAGCCTATTGAACGAAACCTTCCAGAACTACCAAAAGCCGTTGTTGAGCATGGCTGTGCAGTGGGACTCGCCAATGATGGAGATGCCGATCGAATAGGGATGGTCGATGAGCGTGGTGTTTTCGTCGATTCACATCAAATGTTGTCACTACTTACTTGGTATCAATCACAGGTTAAAGGGCTCAAAGGAGATGTAATCAAAACGTTTTCCACGACCACAATGCTCGATAAAATGGCTGAAAAATATGGCCTCGGGTTTGAGACACGCCCTATCGGTTTCAAACATGTCGCAGAGCGTATAATATCAGGGGATGTCATCGTTGGTGGTGAGGAATCAGGTGGGCTTGCTGTGAAGGGGCATATCCCTGAAAGAGACGGATTGTATATTGGGCTTTTGATCACAGAGATGGTCGTAACGTCTGGGAAGTCATTGAGCGAACTCATCCAGGGTTTGTTTGACGAATTTGGTCTCCATGCAACGTGGAGAGAAGATCTTCATACACAAGAAAATTTGAAGCAAGCCATGATGGACGCGTGTAAAGCCAAAAAGGTCACACAAATTGCTGGACTAAAGGTTGTTGAATGGGATATGCTCGATGGTGTAAAACATATCATGGAAGATGGATCGTGGTTGCTTGTTCGTCCATCTGGCACGGAACCTGTGCTTCGGATTTATTCAGAATCCAGCACACATGAACGTGCACAAGCATTGGTGAGAGAGACGGTAGCCATGGTTGATCACCCGCCAAGCTAAATCACTCGGTGATGGAGGTTCTGCAAAGTCCTACAGCTTGGGTCTTTATTGCTGCGCTGATTACAGCGATCGCAACAGGGTTTGGTGCGATCCCTTTCTTTTTCGCAAAAGAATTTAGTCCAAAATTCCTTGGCTCAGCGAATGCACTTGCTGCTGGGTTAATGATTGCCGCAAGTTTTAATCTGATGGCGGAAGGGATTGCAGAAGACGCCACTATGACTTCATTTGGGGTTGGAATTGGTTTAGTATTTATTGTATTGAGTGCCATGTTCTTAGAACGACATGAGGATATTCAATTTGCACATATTGACAAGCTAGCGGGTCGTAAAATGTTGCTAATTCTCGCCGTCATGACTGTTCATTCATTTACGGAAGGGATTGGCGTTGGTGTGTCTTTTGGACGAAGTGAATCGTTTGGCTCACTTATTTCAGCGGCTATCGCTCTTCACAACATCCCTGAGGGTCTTGCCATCTCATTAGTAATGGTTCCTCGTGGGGTTTCTGCCTTGCGCGCTATGGGTTGGAGTATCTTTTCTAGTCTTCCTCAACCTTTGATGGCCGTACCGGCATTCTTGTTTGTCGAAACGTTTTCACAATACTTGCCCGCTGGTCTAGGTTTTGCCGGCGGTGCCATGATTTGGATGGCAGTTTCAGAGATTTTACCCGACGCTGCCAAAGAAATAAGCTGGAACCGCATTGCAATTATTGTAGTACTTTCGCTTATCGGAATGATTCTTTTTCAAGATTTACTATCATAAGGCTTGAGCAGATGCGTCAAATAACGCTCTACTCTGTCTACGAGCAAAACAAAATCCAACCTCCTATGAAATCACGATATTCAACTCTCTTTTCCTGGGTTCTTCCCGTCCTACTGGTCATGGCTTTCCAGAGCCACACTGTCGCTCAAGATGTTTCAAAAGCGGTGTATGGATCATTGGAAGAAGCCTTGGGAGCATCAAGTCAATTAAGCGGATCAAATGGGCCCTCAAATGTCCAATGGATTGACGGTGGAGATCGTTACTCCTACACGTCTCGTTCTCAGGATGGGCCAGAAATTCGAGTGTATAACCCTGCTACAGGTGAGGATCAATTGACGTTCAAAGCATCTGAGTATACATTTCCTGGGACAGACGAACCCTTCGAGTATCGCTCATTCCAGTGGTCAAAGGATTTCAAATTCATTGTCTTTGAGACAAACTTTCGCCCTATCTATCGTTACAGTGGTGTTTCGGACTACTACATGTTCAGTGTTGAGAATGAAACTCTAGAGCCAGCCGCCATGGATGCCTTCACTGCAGAGCTCTCTCCAGATGGAACTATGATGGGTTATGAGCATGAAGGGAATCTTTTTGTTTTGGAACTAGCGTCGGGCGAGTCAACTCAATTGACCTTTGACGCTCAGGAAAATGTGTACAATGGCCGGTTTGGATGGGTTTATGAAGAGGAGTTTAGCATTGTCCAAGGGTGGTCTTGGTCATACGATAGCAAACACCTTGCCTACTGGCAGACCGATGAGCGTGATGTCCCTTTATTTGTCTCTACCGATTACAGTGGTAGCTATCCTGAATTTGTTGAAATCCCCTATCCAAAAGTGGGAGCAACCAATCCAACCGTAAAAATTGGCGTGGTTAATGTAAGCTCTGGCGATAAGCGTTGGATGGATTTAGAGCTTGGTGATGGCTATGTGCCACGCCTATACTGGACGAGCGATCCATCCAAATTGGCTGTTCAACACATGAACCGAGCACAAAACCATCTATCTCTATACATGTTCGACATTAATACGGGGCAGGGTGATGTCATCATGGAAGAGATTGCAGAAAATGGCTGGATTGATGTCTATGATTTCTTTGCTGGAATCTCCAATTTGATGTTTTTCCCACCTGATCGTGAAGAGTACTTTTGGATTAGTGATTCAGATGGATGGAGTCATGTTTATCGATATGACTATGATGGCAACTTGATTAATCAAGTCACTCAAGGAGAGTGGGAAGTCACCAAAATTCACGCGGTTAATTCTAGTACTGAGCAGATTTACTTTGAATCGACCGAGGCTTCTCCTTTGGAGCGTCAATTGTATACCATCAACTTTGATGGAGAACAAAAGTCTCGCATCACTGAAATGGCGGGTCGACACAACATTACCATGGGGCCAAATGGCGCTTTCTTTATTACAAGAGTCTCCAATGTTGATACACCTAGACAGGTAGAGCTTTGGACAACAGCTTCCGGAGGAGAAAAACTCGAAACACTAGAAGCCAATGAGCAGGTCAGTGACTACATCTCGAGCCACGCCTATAGCCCTAGAGAACTCACCACAATTACCACCTCTGATGGTAGAACTCTCGATGCCTATGTGATTAAGCCATTCGATTTTGATCCATCCAAGGAATATCCAATGCTTCTTAGTATTTATGGAGGACCTGGGGCTCAAGGGGTATACAATCAATTTGAAACAAGTGGGTGGAACCAATACTTGGCTCAGCTTGGCTTTGTGATTGTCAATGTGAACAATCGTGGAACGGGTGCCTATGGGGCAGAATTCGAAAAATCTGTTTACAAGCAGCTAGGACTCCTTGAGGCCGAAGATTTTGCAGAAACAGCCAAGTATATGGGTGCAAAAGAGTGGATAGACGAGGATCGAATTGCAATTCGCGGTCATAGCTATGGTGGATACATGGCAAGTCTAACGCCAGTATTATACCCTGAGGTCTTTCAAGTTGCTATTGTTGGGGCTCCTGTGACAGACTGGCGTTTATACGACACCATCTACACGGAGCGCTATATGGGGCTGCTCGAAGAGAATCTGGATGGGTATATCAAAACAGCCGTCGCAACCTATGCTGAGAATTTAGAAGCAAAAATGTTAATTGCACACTCGTCGATGGATGAGAATGTTCATGTGCAAAATACCATGCAGGCGATTCAAGCTTTCACAGATGCTGGCAAGGATGTAGATCTACGGATTTATCCTCCTGGAGCCCATGGGGTAGCCTACAACTACACAAGTTATGTGTTGCTCTATGAGACCTATACGAATTTGCTAAAAGAAGAGTTTGGACTCGAGGCAACCTATACGGATGGACAGCAGCCAGCCTATTAATCTTAAGGCCCTCACTCATCAGGAATTAAGGGACTATTGTTCCGAACAAGGGATCCCCTCCTATCGAGGGGATCAGTTGTTTCAATGGATGTGGCAAAAAGAGATTCATGATGTGCATGACATGCTCAATCTGCCAAAATCACTCAGGGAGTCACTCGCTCACACAACCACCATCACACAATTGGAACGTCGAAAAGAGACTCGTTCCAAAGATGGGACTATCAAGCTTTTATTTGAAACAGGGCGTGATCAGTCTCCACCTGTGGAGGCTGTCCTAATCCCTGACTTTGACCAAGATGGCTCTCCTCAACGGATGACCGTGTGTGTCTCTTCACAAGTTGGCTGTATGTTTGGATGTGCTTTTTGTGCAACGGGTAAGATGGGCTATTTTCGAAATCTAGAAGCATGGGAGATTGCAGATCAAGCAGTCCAAATGAATCGGGTTGCGATAGATTCTTATGGAAAAGGGATCACAAATATCGTCTACATGGGCATGGGGGAACCTCTTCATAATATGAAGGCGGTTACAGACTCCGTTGGGATGATTACCTCACCCCTGGGTCTTGAGCTCTCCCCAAAACGTATTACCGTATCTACAGTAGGGCTGTCCAAACAAATCAAACAGTTGGCTGAACAAAAGGCGCCCTTCAACCTCGCGATTTCGTTGCACGCCCCAAATGATGGCAAACGTGACCAAATCATGCCCATTAATGAGTCCCTGGATTTATCTGCGCTTCGCGAGGCTTTAGAGCTCTATTATCAATCCCTTCAAAAGCCGGTTACCTATGAATATCTGCTCTTTGATGAATTTAATGACTCGATTGAGGATGCTAGGGAATTGTCAGAAATCGTCTCCTGGATTCCTTCCAAGGTAAATATCATCATGTACAACAACGTACTAGGTGTGGAACTTAAGCGAGCTCGAGAGCATCGATTGGACACGTTTATGCAAGCCTTGTCGAAGCATGGTGTGCGTGCGACAGTGCGCAGAAGTCGTGGTGATGATATTGATGCAGGATGTGGGCAGTTGGCCATCCGGGAAGGGATTTCAAAAGGGAAATCGATCGCGAAGGCCTAGAAGCTATTCGCGGAAGCATAACACCAACACGCAAGCATAGGGCTAACCCACGAGCACACCTAGCCTGCAGTGACGCCTACAGCTCTCTACTACTGATTGTGGATCACCGTAAACATACGGCTAAAGTCAGGCCACCCCTTAAAGTCCCATGAGAAGTAGACAAGCCAAGCTTTTCCAACGATGTGATCTTTCGGTACAAAGCCCCAAAATCGGCTATCCTCACTATCATCACGGTTGTCACCCATAAAGAAGTAATAATCTTGCTGGATCGTGTAGGTGGTAGTTGGCTGCCCATTGACAATAAATTCTCCACCCTCAATCTGAACATTATTCTTTTCGTATCGGGTCACAATATCTTTATACAGGTGCCATGTGTCTAGAGAGAGCTCAACGACCTCTCCTTTATAAGGAATTGGAATGGGGCCCATGTTATCATGATTCACGAATCCCTTTGAGAAGTCGAACGGGCGTTGTCGGAACTCTTGATAGTCCGCAGGTAATATATATGGGACCACCGAGTCAACGTTGGCAGTGGCAGCCAGTCCTTCCAGTGCATCCATTCGAGCGTTAACCAAATACATGCGGTCTTGGTCATATTGTAAAATGGTCGCGTCCAACTCATCGACAACATCGCGATCTAACATCGTCCCTTCGTTCACAAACACTAGCTGAAGCGTTCTCATCGATGGGACTGTTTCTTCAGGCACGCCGTCAATATAGACCACCTTATCACGGACTTCGAGCACGTCCCCTGGCATGCCTACTAAGCGTTTGATGTAGTTGGTTTTCATGGAAATCGGCTTGACTTCCATCGGGTAATTAAAGACCACGATATCATTGCGTTGAATCTCGCTATGACCAGGAATCCGTGTCCACGGAAGGTTGACACCAGGGATATACCACTGGAACATGGGGATCCCCAATACCATCGGTGTACGAGGTCCATAGGCAAGATTCGACACAATCAAAAAGTCGCCCGTCTCCATGGTATCCTCCATCGACGGCGTAGGAATACGATAGGTTCCAAAGACAAAAACCTTTAATACAGACGCAACAATCAATGCCACAATTATCGCATCTAGCCAACTTCGTAGCTGTTGCATGAATGTGGATTCTTGTTTCTCAGCCAAAAGAAAGGGGCTTAAAATTGTTCGGGTTGATCGGTTGTATCTCGAGCAAACTCACCATTTTGGTAAGATACAAAATACCATTGCTCTCGTTCAGGAGAGAAAAAGACATCTTGGTACTCACCGAGTTGCTTTACTTCTTTCATGAGTAGTCTGTCTAATGTACGCTTAATCTCAGGGTTACGATCGACATAACGGGACGCGCCCACATACACCAGTCCATTTTCAAATGGCCCGTCAAGATCCAAAATCATCATGGGAATCTCCCCATCTATGATGAACCAATATTCAAATTGAATGGCCTTACCAGGTCGATAACTAGGCGTTCCCCATAGATCTCCAAGTGTCACCGTGGGGTCTCCAAATTGAGCTTGCAGCCTTGCTCTCAGCTCAATTGTAGGAATTCGGTCAATGGTAGCGGTTTGATAGAGGCCTTGTCCCGTCCATTTGGTATCGGCAAACCGTTTTTCGAATGCATCTGCATCGACCGCCTCAACTTTTCGAAATAGTGGATCTTGAAATTGGCCCCAAGCCTCTTCAACGGCTCCAAACCATAAAACTAAAGCCAAACAAGTGACCCATAATGAACGCGTTTTTATCATCGTACTCTATCTATCCCTTCAATACGTTTAGTCATCGTTATTCATGGAAAGCACCGCAAGGAACGCTTCTTGCGGTATCTCAACGGCACCAATCTGTTTCATCCGTTTCTTTCCTTCCTTTTGCTTCTCTAACAATTTACGCTTTCGAGTAATATCCCCACCATAACATTTTGCCGTTACATCCTTCCGAACGGCTCGAATGGTGTCTCTGGCTATCACCTTATTTCCAATCGCAGCTTGAATAGCCACTTCATACTGTTGTCTAGGAATCAGTTCCTTAAGCTTCGCACAAATCTTTTTGCCATAGTCGTAGGCTTTTTCACGGTGTGCGATACTGGAAAGTGCATCGACAGGTTCTCCATTCATCAAGATATCGAGGCGGACTAGTTGTCCGCGACGATTATCAATAAACTCATAATCAAGAGATGCATACCCTCGCGTTCCACTTTTTAGGCGATCGTAAAAATCAAATACAACCTCTGCCATAGGTAATTCATAGACGATTTCCACGCGATTGTTCTGCATGAACGACTGATTGATATAGACACCTCGTCGTTCCTGGCAAAGCTTCATAATTGGCCCAATATAGTCCGCTGGTGTAATAATGCTCGCACGGATAAACGGCTCCAATACATAGTCAATCAACCCCGCTTCAGGCATCTCACTCGGGTTATCGACGAATACACTCTCTCCATTGGTACGACGAACCTCATAACGCACGTTGGGTACCGTCGTGATAATATCAATGTTGAACTCACGATCTAATCGCTCTTGGACAATTTCCATGTGGAGCAGTCCTAAAAAGCCTGCACGAAACCCAAATCCGAGTGCCTTAGACGTTTCGGGGGAGTAGTTCAGAGATGCGTCATTTAATTGGAGCTTCTCCAACGCAGAACGTAAATCCTCAAAATCTTCACTCTGTGTAGGATAAATTCCAGAAAAGACCATAGGCTTGACCTCTTTATATCCTGGAATTGGCTCATTAGCCCCATTTTTTTGCGTTGTAAGCGTATCCCCAACCCGACAATCTTGGAGTGACTTCACACTACCTACTACATACCCTACATCACCTGCACGCAGTTCAGCGGTTGGTGTCTGTTTCATTCGGAGAAAGCCTACTTCTTCTGCATTGTACTCTTTTCCTGTGGCCATAAACAGAATAGGTTCCCCCTTTTTTAGGGTACCTTCCATCACGCGGACATACGCAATCGATCCACGATAGGTATTAAATACAGAATCAAAAATCAGAGCCTTTAATGGCTTATCATCTTCTCTTGATGGTGCTGGAATTCGCTCAACAATTGCCTCAAGTAAGTCCATAACTCCTTCACCTGTCTTTCCAGAGACCGCGAGAATCTCGTCCCGGCTACAACCAATTAGATCCATAACCTGTTGTGCAACGCCCTCAGGGTCGGCACCTGGAAGATCAATTTTGTTGAGTACTGGGACGATTTCAAGTCCTTGATCAATCGCTTGATACAGGTTTGAGATCGTTTGCGCTTCAATACCTTGGCTTGCATCGACAACAAGGATTGCCCCTTCACACGCCTTTAGTGCCCGAGAAACCTCGTATGCAAAGTCTACGTGGCCTGGAGTATCAATCAAATTGAGTACAACCTTTTCTCCAGAAGGTCTATCATAATCCATTTTGATTGCATGGCTCTTTATCGTGATGCCACGCTCACGCTCCAGATCCATATCATCAAGGATCTGGTTTTGCATTTCACGCTCTGTAATCGTCCCTGTTCGTTCTAGCAGTCGGTCCGCAAGGGTTGATTTACCATGATCAATATGTGCAATAATGCAGAAGTTCCGAATCTCAACCATAGACGTAGGTTCAGGCAATCGGACTTAATAATTCGATATGAAATCGAAACTGCTCATCTTGAGCGCTCATGGTATCATATGCCTCCTTGATGAGTGCAAATACCGTCTCTTTTTCTCCCTTGATGGTCGTAGACAAGTATCCAATCTCAACCTCAACATCTTCTTGAGCAAAAAACTCCAGAAGCTCCTCCACCTTTTCTTTAGGGTGATCTGTATACAATGGAATAAAAGTGAGCTGCGCAATCGTTGTCATGATTGTAAGATAGGATTTTCGGATGTCTTTGTATTGAAACGTCGACAAGCGATGTTTTGTTTCAAATAAGTCCATGATAATAGGCATTTTGACATATCCTCCCAACTCTTCGTCACCACTATGTGAGCTTCTTCGACAACATGGGGTAGACTGCATCTCTAGCACAGATCCTGAAGTTCTGAGTAGAGTCGACGGGTTGATCATTTCTAGTCCAGGCCCTGCTTCCACGTCGATGAATGCCTTTGATGCCTTGTCATGCACACAATGGATTCGAGAGATTAAAAAACCTGTTCTTGGGGTGAATCATGGGATGCATCTTCTTACCGAGGGACACGATGAGGATAATCAACATTATTTAGGGGTTATCCCCGGTCGGGTACACTCGTTTCACCAACACGAATGCAATGCATCCAACATGGGATGGCATACATTGCAAACGGTTCAGGAACATCCATTGCTGCATGGAATTGGCAAAGATCAGCGCTTTTATTTCGTCCATCAGGATTTTCTTCCCCCTTTGGATCATGCCATAGCGACTGCAACCTGTGATAATACGTTTACAGCGGTCGTCGCCAAGGATCATTACATGGGTGTACAATTCTCTCCTGAGAAATCAGGCCGAGCTGGGTCTATGTTATTACAAAATTTTCTTACCATTGTAGGGAAGCAGGACTAACCCATTCTCTACGATATGTCTACGCATGTTGACCAACCTCCCGTGCTCTTTTTGAAAGAGCTTGAGCGTGTTCTTCAAGATCGAAAAGAGCAATTACCAAAAGGGTCTTATTCGACTCGATTATTCAAAAAGGGAATCGACAAAATTGCCCAAAAGTTAGGTGAAGAGGCCGTAGAAACGATTATCGCATCTAAGAATAAGAAGAAAGAAGAGACGATTGAGGAATCTGCAGACCTTCTATATCATCTACTCGTTTTATTGGTAGAAAAAGAGATTTCCATCGACGATGTTGTCGGTGAAATGATTATCCGTAGCAAGAAGTAATCCCAACCTAGCTCAAATACTCAATGAGTACATCCTCCACTCCATCTTCAGAGACAGGTGGAGCATCTAATGATGCTTTTACACCTCCACCCAAGCCAAAATCGATTCATGTGTCGATGAAGCGCATCAACGATGCGATGCTCGTCGAAGCGACCAACGAGACTGGCGCAACACTGCGATTGGATGGATCTCAAGATATTGGCGGTGTTAACGGCGGGTTCAGCCCAATGCAAGCGTTAGTGGCTGCGGCAGGCGGCTGTAGCGTCATCGATATTGTGATGATTCTCAATAAACAGAAGCTACCCATTCAAGATCTCACAGTTGAGATTGACGCGACTAGAGACCAAATGAAAGGATATACGCAGTTTTCAGCCATACACCTGCGTTACGACCTTGTGGGTGACATTCCTCAAGACCGCGCAGAACGTGCCATGAAACTCTCTGTGGAGAAATACTGCTCCGTACTAAAAACGCTGGAAAAAACTGCGGACATCACCGCAGAGATCCACGTTACCCAACCTTCGTAATCAGTTCGGCAGTACGGTTAGAGTATCCAGCTTCGTTATCGTACCACCCAGTCACCTTCACAAGGGATCCAGCGGCCATGGTCATATCACTGTCGTAGATACAACTATGAGTATTTCCAATGATGTCAGAGGATACCAGTGGTTCGTTCGAAAATTGAAGGATTCCCTTGAGTGGCCCTGATGCAGCGGCTTGAAACGCTTCTTGAATTTGCTCAACTGTAACTTCTTGGGAAAGCTGTGCGGTTAAGTCGGTCAGGGACCCCGTTACCACTGGGACGCGAATCGCTTTTCCATCGAGTTTTCCATTTAGATGAGGCAGTACCAAACCCACTGCTTTGGCTGCACCTGTAGAGGTTGGAACAATATTGATGGCTGCGGCGCGTGCACGACGTAAGTCTTTGTGTGGCCCATCAACCAGAGCCTGATCACCTGTGTAGGCATGAGTCGTGACCATGAATCCTTTCTCCACGCCAAACGCATCATCCAAAACCTTCACCATGGGTGCAAGACAGTTGGTTGTACAACTTGCATTAGAGTAAATAGTGGTATCGGCATCAATTGTGTCGTGATTCACTCCAAGGACAACCGTTTTAACATCCCCTTTGGCAGGAGCTGAGATGATCACCTTCTTTGCACCTGCGGCGAGATGCGCTTCTGCTTTTTCTTTTTCGGTGAAAAATCCTGTTGATTCCACGACCGTGTCTACTCCTCTAGACCCCCATTCAAGTTTGGATGGGTCACGCTCCGCAGACACTTTAATCTTATGACCATTCAGGATTAGATAGTCACCTTCAACATCGACGGTTCCCTGAAAAGCACCCTGTGCTGAATCATACTTAAATAGATGAGCAAGAGTTGCAGCATCTGTGAGATCATTAATCCCATTAATGGTGATTTGAGAGCTATAATTCTCCAAAATTGCGCGCGTGACTAGGCGTCCAATTCGCCCAAATCCATTGATTCCAACTTGAATTGCCATAAAAATGCGAGTTCGTTATGATTGGTTTTAAATCTAGTGTATCGCAGCAAAACCATCATTGAGCGACCCTAGACAAATTCAGTGTGTAAATGTAGGGTTAATCCTCCTCTTTATCACGCCCAAGGTCAACCTCTTCTTCTTCCTTCTGCGTAACATCTTCTTCTTCATCGGATAAATCGACCTCATCAGGAAGATCATCATCTCCTGATTCCTCGTCGTCGTCATCTTCATCAGGTGGAGGGATTGAAGACTTTGGTTTTGGCTTCGAATAGTCAACTCCAGCTTTTCTTAGGACGTCTGCCACGTCATCTTCATCATTCTCAATAGCTAAGGATAGAGCGCTGTCATCATCCTTATTCTTGAGTTTGGGATTGGCTCCATGAGCAAGCAAACATTCCACAACTTCTTGACGCCCGTCACGCGCAGCCATCATGAGAGCCGTGAATCCCCATGGCAGTTGCCCATTCACATCTACTCCTTGTTGTATGCACCATTCCACAACGGGTAGATGTCCCTCTCGAGCCGCCATGACCAAGGCGAGTAATCCTGGTACTGCCCCTGCTTTATGAAGTTTTTGAATCATGTCAAGGTTTCCATGCTCCGCTGCTCGGTTCAGAGCCGTACCCCCCGTCTTAGTAGTCAGTGTTGGATCTGCCTTTTTGGCCAGCAAGACATCCACAATCTCTTCATGATTATGTTGAGCCGCTAAAATGAGACCCGTGGACCCATTCGCAAGTGTCTCGTTGATATCCTGTCCCTTTTTGAGATGTGATTTGACGTCTTCTAGATTCCCTTGAATAATTGCGTCAAAAAATGGTGAGTTTTGTTCCATCGTGGTCGTTCAGGTCTTTCTTGATGGCTAAAATCTACATCGATTCTTGATTATGCACCAACCTTATTTTTGTCGGTAGAAAAGACCGTCTTACACCCATTCAAAACTCTGGTGAGTATTCGACGTGAAGGTGGTCTAACTCCCGTCCAAGACTATACTCATAGCCTGCTATTGGCGTTTTTCCAGGTTGTTGCAAACGTACGATTTCCAACGCTGTTTGCTCACCACAACCCACAAATAGGCGCTTATTCCACAGGGTAAGCGTTCCTAGTTCAAGTGACTTGATATCTCGACTAAACGAGGGTAATTCTGACAATTCAAGAGTCTTTGTTCGGTGAATTTTGACTTTCTCGCCTTGAACCCGGATCCAAGCCCCTGGAGTAGGCGTCATCGCACGGGCCTGATTGTGAACCTGGCTTGCTGATAATCCAAGCCTAAGCCATCCATCCTTCGAGAAAACTTTGGGAGCAGGTGTGGCATTGCGATCATCTTGATGTACCGGTGTGAGTTCCCCTCTGTCCCATGCGGGCAGCGTTTCGACAAGAAGCTTGGCGCCCAGTGTTTGAAGGCGTTCATACACATCCCCTGTTGTGTCATCTGGGTGAATAGGAGAGGTTTTTTGGGCAAGAATTTGTCCCGCATCCATCTGCTGATTCAAGACAAAAAGGGTACATCCTGTCTCTTTCTCACCATTTAATACGGCATGATGGATTGGTGCTGCACCACGATACGCTGGCAACAGCGATGCATGGATATTGACGGCACCCAAACGTGTTGCATCCAATACTGCATTGGGCAACAATCGAAATGCCACGACCACGGATAGATCTGCTTCTAAGGCTCGTAAGGTGTTATGGAATTTCGGGTCATGTACATCTAGAACATCTTGCACAGGCAATCCTAGTTCCATTGCCTTTTTTTTGACAGGCGTTGGCTCGGGGGGTCCGCCTCGAGATCGCCGTTTGTCTGGAGGTGTGCAAACCATGCAAACCTCAAACCCTTCGTGCACTAACGCCTCCAAGGAGGGTACAGCAAACTCAGGCGAGCCCATAAAAATCACTCGCATGCCAGATGCTGAAGACGTGCCAGGAGTCATGAGTTTGACGGTTTAGGAGCTATTTCATAGCCCGCATCGACCTCATTGGCATTGATGGACGCTAGCCTTGTTTTGTGAAGTGCTCGCTTAAACGCAGAGATACGATCAATGAATAAGATCCCTTCCAGGTGATCATATTCGTGTAAAAAAACGCGTGCTGTCCATCCACGAAGAGTCATTTCATGAGATGCAAAATGTTCATCTTGGAATCGGACTGTAACTTCATTGGCTCGACTCACTTGATCTCTAAGTTCGGGCAAGCTTAGGCATCCCTCTTCAAAGGTTACCGTCTCTTGGGATTCAGAGATGATTTCAGGATTGATGACAACACGACGCCCAATTGGCGTAGAATCAGCAGGGTTCTCTTCATCCAATCCATCTGCATCCATTACGAAAAGCCGAATAGATTGCCCCACTTGCGGGGCTGCCAAGCCCAATCCTTTGGCATGATCCATGGTCTCAAACATATCCGCAATAAACACACCCAGCTCTACCATATCCTTGGACACAGGTATAGCAACCTGTGTGAGGACGGGGTCATTGTACGTAACTATTGGACGAACAGCCATGCTTCAAGGTGTTTAACGTGTACTATCCACGATGTTCTAAATATCGCTGTAAGATAATGGCTGCTGCGGTAGAATCCACAGCTCCCTTTTGAGCTCGTTTTCGTTTAGATACACCAGAAGTGACCATTACCTCCATGGCTTCTTGGGAGGATCCAAACTCATCCTGGTAATGGATTGGAATGTCAGGAAATGTTTTTTTCAACCATCCCTCAAATGCCTTCACATCTTGCATGGATGCAGACGGGGTCCCATCTGCTTGAACTGGCCAGCCGAGCACAAACCCAACAATTCCAGGTGAGGGCTCAGAGATGACACGTTCTTGAATCGTGTGCTCTAGCTCTTGTTTTGAGAAGGTTCCTATGACCGAAGGAATCATCTGCATTCGATCCGTCCAAGCGAGGCCACAACGCTTTGCACCAATATCTAGCCCCAAGAGTCGCCCTTTATCTGTCAATCCAATCAGTCTAATGGCTGGCGCAAAAAGTCTTTAAGCTTTTTGCTTGGCTTAAAATGTGTTTTTCGGTGACTTGGTACGTAAATAATCTCGTTCGTTTTTGGGTTCCTTGCTTTTGGCTTGGCCTTTGTTTCTTTTACTTCAAAGACACCAAAGTCACGTAGTTCAATTCTACATTCAGGGCTTGCCATAAGCATGGTACCACGAATTGAATCAATCACCGCATCAACGTACGGTTCTGCTTGATTCAAAGGCACCTGCATCGATTCCGAGACCCTTCGTACGAGGTCTTTTTTTGTGTATGTAATCATAACTCCATCCCTATTATTCAGTTCTCCCGAACTGTTTCTCCACCCTCAATATACAAAAGATGGGATACGACGCCAGTTTTCAAGGCCCTTTTTTAATACAACAGGTACTTGTGAGGACATCTAGGAGAATCTAGATGCGTTTTTACTCGAAGCGGTGTGCCGTGCGAATTCCTTGAACCCGCTTGAGTTTTTCCATGATCTGATCCAGATGGCGTAAATCACTTACATAAAGAGTCACAATCCCTTCAAAGACACCACTATCACTACTCACATTAATACTTTTCATATTTGTCTTAAGAGATTTTGAAAGCACATCGGTCAGGTCATTGATGAGGCCAACTCGGTCTTCACCTACCAATTTGATGGCTGCCAAAAATTGCATGTCTGGTGTTCGAGCCCAAGACGCCTCTAGAATTCTTTCTCCATCAGAATTCATCAAATGAATGGCATTTTTACAAGAGGTACGATGAATTTTAACATCCCCTGTACGACTAATAAACCCCATGACTTCATCTCCCGGAATTGGGTTGCAGCAGTTGGCAAAATGGTATTTGACGTGGTTAAGACCTCCATCAATCAGTAAGGATTGATCATTAATCCCTTTCTTTGCCTCACGAGTGAATTTTTCACCTACCTCCTCAAGGCTTGGTGTCAGTATAGATTCAAGCTCTTTTTGTTCCTCTTCTTTCTCAAGACGTCCTTTGCTTTTGAACTCTTTGACCGCTCGGTAGAGTTTGCCGATGTCGTATTTCTCAGCCCCAATGTCAAAGAACATCACCTGCAAACTATCAAAACCTAACTGGTGGGAGACTTTCATCAGTTCTTGATCCGATAGTTCGATATTGTTTCTCTTGGCGCGTTTTTCCCATGCTTCACGACCTTTGTCAGAGACTTCCCGTTGCCTTTGTCGCACATATTGTCGGATCCGAGCCTTGGCCTTATGAGTCACAACATCTTCAATCCAGTCAGGATTTACATTCACTTTTGGGCCAGTGACAATATCAACTTGGTCTCCAATCTTTAGTTTTTGACGCAGTGGGACAAGTTTACCATTGATTTTGGCGGCCATTGCTCGCTCCCCTACCTCAGAGTGAATTTCAAAGGCAAAATCAATACAAGATGCACCTCTCGGCAACGTTTTAAGATCGCCTTTGGGGGTAAAGACGTAGATTTCATCTTGATATAGATTCAACTGAAAGTCCTTCACAAACTCTGTGGCAGCTTCAGGTCTTGGGGTATCAAGTACTTCTCGAACCCAACTCACAAATTGTTCCAACGTTTGTGAACCAGATTGGCCACCCTCTTTGTACTTCCAGTGCGCTGCCAGTCCACGCTCTGCAATTTCATCCATTCTTCGTGTTCGTATCTGGACCTCAACCCGCTGCCCAGATTTTGTAATCACTGTGGTATGAAGAGATTGATATCCATTGGCTTTTGGAACAGAGATAAAATCTCGAAACCGTTTAGGAATTGGCGTATACCAATCGGTAATCATTGAGTAGACACGCCAACAATCTTCTTTAGTGTGTGGGTCCTCCAGAATAATCCGAATCGCAAAGAGGTCGTAAATCTCTTCAAACGGCTTTTGCTGCCGCTGCATTTTCCGGTAGATGGAATAAATGTGTTTTGGACGGCCCTTAATTTCAAAGGTTAATCCATGATCTCGAAGTTCCTCTTCGATTGGCTCCATAAACTCAGAAATAAATGCCTCACGAGCGGCTTTTTTCTCTCTAAGCTTTCTAGCCACAAAATTATAGGAGTTTGGATCGAGCAATTTGAAACAGAGATCCTCAAATTCATTTTTGATTTGATACAGACCAAAGCGGTGGGCCAACGGGGCGTACAAATCGAGCGTCTCCGAGGCGATTTTCATCTGTTTTTCTCGAGGCAAATGTTGTAAGGTCCGGATGTTATGTAGTCTATCCGCAAATTTGATGAGCACAACTCGTATATCATCAGCCATGGACAGAATTAACTTCATAAACGTCTCAGCCTGTTTTGACTGTCTGTTTTTGAAGACACCTTCAATTTTCGTCACACCGTCTATGAGGTTGGCTACCGTTGGACCAAAGACATCGCGCACATCGGTCAATGTCACATCGGTATCTTCAACCGTGTCATGAATCAAGGCTGCTACAACAGATTCTCCATCAATGGAGAGCTCACTAGCAACAATTTTTGCAACCTCAAGGGGATGGATATAGTAGGGCTCACCGGAGGCTCTTGTAACTCCTTTGTGGGAATGGCATGCCAACGCAAAAGCATCTCGGATCATCTCTTCATCCACATACTCCAAATGTTTGTGGCAAACGTCAAGGAGTTCACCTAAATGACGTTTTTGTTCTTTGTCCAACTCTACAATCGCGACATCCTGGCGTGTCATAAAGAGTGGTTAGAATTGAAGTTTAAGACCTAGAGAGATTCGTCCGTTTTGACTGTAGTTTATCTCTTCCTGTGTAAGGAATGTAGAAAAACGATACTCAACAAACGGTTTGAGTATTGGAATCGGCGAAATTTCTGTCCCAATAAACACATTTCCGTAGAATCCGTTATCCGACAAACTTTGTTTGAAGTTTGATGGAACAGTGAGCGATGGTGGAATTGAATAATCAATTTTGTAGGACTCATTGCCAAGACCAAGGCCTGCATAAGGTTTAACAATCCCTAGGTTGACACCCATTAATACAGCCAACCCAAAATCATAGGAGTCCACTTGAGATAAGAGTTGTTGGGTTTCGCTAAGCTCCAATTGGTTTAGCACATCTTGGTCTCTGACAGAGATCTCATCTGCAAATACGCTTAAGTGTAACCTAGTCTTGAGAGAAATCATGGGAAAACGTTTCAAAAACCCATTTTCAATCATCACCATGTATCCCGTTTTTGGCTCTTCGTCTCGTAATTCATACCCACCTCCAATTGCAAACTGGGCATTGGATTGAGCAGGCAACAAAAGCCCTATTAGGAGCAAGCAGGTAAATACACTTCCAAGGGTTGATATTCGACGGATCATGGTGGTATACTTTATCATTACATGTTGTGCAAAAATGGCTAAAAAGTCAGCAAAAGAAAAGATGACAAAACAAACTAGCCCTGCGAAGATACCATTATTTGAGCCCTCTGAATTGAGTTGTCTTGCAAAAACAGATCTCTTCGACGTGGTTACTGAGCGAGCCAAACGTCTTGGGTTCTCCATCGTTGGTGAAGATCGCACTCGTCCTTGGGGTGGTTTTTTGAGGGTCGACGAATCACAAGCCCTTGACTTTGCAAAGACTTGGTTTCCTACGGTTGACATCGTTGCATTGGAAGGATACGCCAAACTGAGTCCTAAATTTTTATTGGTGGAACCCCAAGCCCAACTATCATGGCAATATCACCGTCGTAGATCAGAGGTTTGGCGCCTAATTGCAGGTGAGGCTTCGGTCGTCCGAAGTCAAACGGATGAGTTACAACCTTCTACACCTTTAGCTCTTGGTGAGGTTATTGAATTATCGTGTGGAGAGCGACATCGACTGATCGGTGAGGCCGTGTGGGGTATTGTCGCAGAAATTTGGAAGCATGAAGACCCACAGCACCCAAGCGATGAGGAGGATATCATTCGCGTAATGGATGCGTACGGAAGATAGAACCTAGAGGGATGTAGACTGCCTATTTTCTGTGGAAGATGGGCACTATCTCTCGGATTGGTGTCTCATCAAAGGGTTGAGGTGTGGCTTGTCCTTCATTTTCCACACGATCCAATCGCATTTCGTAGGCAAATGAATCACTGCGGTAATACCTACGCTGGTAGAATATTGGCTTGTCTCCAACCGTATATGCAATTCGGTGCAGTAAAAGGAGCGCATCACCTTCATGAGTCTGAAGGCTTTTTGCCAACATTTCAGATGCAGATGTAGCTGTGATTTGATAGCAACCACGCATCACAGGGATCTCATAGTCTTGCTCCAAAATGGAAAATATGGTACGGTTCCCAAGATCGACGGATTCAATGAGTTGACCATATGCAAATGGTAACCATGTTTCATCCATCGCCATCGGTTGATTATCACCCAATCGCTGTCTGTCCAATTGAAAAACTTTTTGCCCTTCTGCCAGTCCAAGTTGTTCAGCAACCTCAGCAGTAGCATCCACAACTCCCATAGATAGCACCACAGACTTGGCTTCCATGCCGGCACGATGCATATCCTCCATAAAATCAGTGAGTCGCACAAGGGGTTGCCGAGTCTTCCCTTTTCCAACAAAGGATCCCAGTCCTTGACAGCGATAAATGATCCGATTGGATTCTAGGGTTTGTAGAGCGCGACGTACGGTAACACGGCTCACATTAAACATCTCACTCAGTTGAAATTCCGATGGTAATTTTTGATCGGATTCATACACACCTTCATCAATCTTGGTTTCAATCCAATGACTGATTTGCTCATGAAGAGGCAAGCCTGGTTTAAGCGCAGAAAGTTCTACGGATTGGCTGACTTTTTCAGAATTCATTGATTTCAAGTGAGTTAGAGGGGTTTATAATGGCTTGACCTGTATCAAAAAAAGTTTAGATTACTAGATGAGTATACTGTCTAAGACATGTAAATACAAGTTATAATATAAATCGGGAATGGATTATGGGTAAACAACAAGAATTAAACACGGTTCAGGGGCAAACCGTTCCGGCAAATCATTTTATGCCGTATGCCTCTCATCACAAGGTGCTCATCATTGGCGCTGGATCGGCGGGTCTCACCATGGCTGCTATGCTGGCTAAAAAAATGGATACCCCAGACATTGCATTAATTGACCCTTCTGAATCACACTATTATCAGCCTCTTTGGACCTTGATTGGGGCGGGTGTTTACAACAAAGAGAAATCTCTGAAACCGATGGCAGAAGTGATACCCGAGGATGTAACATGGATCAAAGATGCCGCATCCACGTTTTATCCAGAGCAAAACATGGTGACTACACAGTCTGGAAAGGCTTATTCATACGAGCACCTCATTGTAGCACCTGGCATTCAAATCAACTGGGATGGGATTCCTGGTTTGCTAGAGAATCTTGGCAAGAATGGAGTATGTAGTAATTACTCTTACCGTGATGTTGAGTATACGTATGAGTGCATGAAATCACTCAAAAAAGGAGATACGGCAATCTTCACACAACCTGCTACACCCATTAAATGTGGTGGGGCTCCTCAGAAGATTATGTATCTAACCTGTGATTACTTGAGGAAACAGGGTCGTCTAAACGATGTGGATGTATTGTTTAACTCTGCAGGTGGAATCATTTTTGGTGTGCCGGATTTTGCCAAAGTCCTTAATGAGGTTATTGATCGCTATGGATTGACGACCAATTTTAAACACAATCTTGTGGCGATTCATGGGGATAAAAAAGAAGCTGATTTTGTGATTACAAAAGAAGACGGTTCTACTGAAGAAAAAACCTTCAAGTATGATATGCTTCACGTTACACCGCCAATGCAAGCTCCTGAATTCGTCAAAAACAGCTCGCTAGCAAATGAAGCCGGATGGGTTGAGGTTGACAAAGAGACGTTACAACATGTTCGATACCCAAATGTGTTTAGTCTAGGAGACGTTGCGAGTACCCCAAATGCAAAAACTGGAGCAGCGGTTCGCAAACAAGCTCAAGTGCTAGGACACAACATCATGCAATACATGAAGCATGGCGAAATCAAATCTCCTAAAAAGTACAATGGGTACGGGTCATGCCCACTCATTACAGGATATGGAAAGACTGTACTTGCTGAGTTTGATTACGACAACAACCCAACCCCCTCATTCCCTATGAATCAAGCCAGAGAGAGGTGGGACATGTATATGGTGAAAAAGCACGGAATTCCATTTCTATATTGGAACCTCATGATTAAGGGGAATCCCTAATTATTGAGCCTTTTTACGTTTTGGTATACAGGTAGGTCAGGTTCTAGACAACACGTCTGGAACTTGGCTTATTGCTACTTGTATCTACAAGTATTGACATTTAAAATTTTGTGCCTTATACTACCCCTCGAAAGAAAACAACAACCTCAATTGAAAGAATGGAAATATTGACACAACCATGGCCTTGGTACATTGCTGGGCCGATCATTGGCTTAATGGTGCCTATTATGTTGCTGATCTCAGGGCGACAGTTTGGCTTCTCAGAAAACCTCCGTCACATCTGTGCTTCATGCAATGTCGCTAACGTTGAATTCTTCAACTATGACTGGAAGGCAAAAGGGGGATGGAATTTGATGTTTTCTGTCGGGGTTATTCTTGGCGGTTTTATTGGAGGCTATTTGTTAGCCAATCCAGACCCTGTTGAATTATCAGCGGCGGCGATAGAGAAACTTCAAGGGTTTGGACTGACCAACTTTGATGGGTTTGTCCCTGCAGAACTTTTTACGTGGGGAGCACTCCAAAGCAATCCTAGTTTATGGGCTGTGTTAGGGATTGGTGGATTCCTGGTTGGATTTGGAACACGCTATGCCGGAGGGTGCACCTCAGGGCATGCGATTTCAGGGCTCTCAAATTTACAGCTCGCCTCTTTGATTGCTGTAATTGGCTTTTTTGCAGGAGGTCTTTTAATGACCTATCTGATTCTCCCCAATATTATTTAAGTCGAGGACGATACCATGAGAGCAAAAGACCTTATTACATTCTTTATCCTCGGAATCTTTTTTGGCTTCATTTTGATGAAGGCAGAAGTGATTTCCTGGTTCCGCATCCAAGAGATGTTCTTTTTTGACAGCTTCCATATGTATGGTGTCATTGGTTCTGCGATTGTTGTAGGAGCGATAGGAATCCAGTGGATCAAAAAGAGCAACGTAAAAGATTCCGACGGAAACCCCATCACGATTCCACCAAAAGATCCAAAACAAGTGACACGTTATATCGTGGGCGGATCCATATTTGGACTCGGATGGTCCCTAATTGGTGCATGTCCAGCCCCGATGTTCACATTGGTCGGCGCTGGAGCAACCGTATTCGTTGTACCAATCCTTACCGCCATCTTAGGAACCTACGTCTACGGGTTGGTGCGTCACCAGTTACCCCATTAAACAGTTTTACACTTTTAAAAAGCAATCAAACCATAAAACATAAAAAAGGAGTTCATTATGTATTTCAAACAATTCTTTGACGAAAAACTTGCACAATATTCATATATGGTAGGATGTCAGGCAAACGGTCAGGCCGTTGTCATTGATCCTATGCGTGATATTGATCAGTATATCGAAGATGCAGCGGCACAAAAATTGACTATTGTTGCTGCCGCTGACACACATATCCACGCCGATTATATCTCAGGTCTCCGTGAATTTGCAGAAAGAGGGGTCAAGGTATATGCCTCTGATGAAGGAGATGCAGATTGGAAATATGAGTGGTTACTCAATAACGACAAGTATGACTATCAATTGATGTACGATGGGGATGCTTTCAAGGTGGGCAACATCGAAATCAAAGCATGGCATACGCCAGGGCATACACCAGAGCACTTAAGCTATTTCATCACAGATGGTGCAGCAGCTGATGAGCCAATGGGTGTAGCAACCGGAGATTTTGTCTTTGTGGGTGATGTTGGCCGTCCTGATCTGCTTGAATCTGCAGCAGCTGTGGAGGGAGCGATGGAGCCTTCAGCTCGAACACTCTACAAAACGGTTGAGAGCTTCAAAGCGATACCTGAGTACATGCAAGTTTGGCCAGGACATGGTGCCGGTTCCGCATGTGGAAAAGCGCTAGGTGCCATTCCAGAAACAACGGTTGGGTATGAGCTTCGCTACAACGCCTCCATCAAAGCAGCCTCTTCAGAGGATAACTTTGTGAACTTTATTCTTGAGGGGCAACCTGAGCCACCCATGTACTTTGCTCGAATGAAGCGAGACAACAAAATTGGGCCACGCGTATTGAAGGATTGCTATCCACAACCCCACCGCTTGAGCATTCAAGAGATTGGTGGATTGGATACGTCCAAAGTCGTTGTACTTGATACTCGCACCAAAGAAGAGTTCATCGCAGGACATCTAAAAGGATCTCTACTCTCCCCTATGGACAAGCAATTTAATACAATTGCAGGGTCCTTCATTCTAGAGGATGAAGAGATTTACCTCGTGATTGATGAAGCGGATGTTGACGAAGCGGTCACAGACTTGATTCGTATCGGACTCGATCATATCAAAGGGTTCATTACACCTGCGGATTTAGCGTCGTTCGGCGAGTCTGCTGGTGGGCTTGAGACCCTTTCAACGATGACCTTTGCAGATCTTGATGCAAAACTCAACGAAGGATACAGTGTGGTGGATGTGCGGAAGGCCACTGAGTATGCAGAAGGGCATGCAGAAGGTGCGACCAATATTGCGCATACTCGCTTAAAAGTTCGTAAGGATGAGCTTGGGGAGTCTGGGAAATATGTCGTCCACTGTAAAAGTGGTGCACGTGCAGCTGTATCCGCATCACTACTCAAGCGGGAAGGTCATGAGATTGCCCTTGTTCAGGATGATGTTGCCAATTTAGCATCTCCTGTTACAGCTTAATTCATCGAATTTTTCGACTAGGGTACTCTACGGATGGATTCATTGATTGCACGCTTTTTGCCAGGATT
>CAJXOH010000011.1 GCA_913057895.1 uncultured Bacteroidota bacterium | reverse complement strand
GCCCTGGTTAGCTGAATGTTGAGCCCAAAATTATTGGCTCCAGGACTTGCTGAGGTATAGACTACGCGAGTTGTTGTGAAGGAGGCAATCGCTCCTCCATTAGGCGTTAATAAGATCTGCTCAGCTCCTGACTGAGCCTCTGTGTCATCATAACGACCAAACTGGCACGTGGCTGTTACAAAAATGGAGGGCTTATTTGCATTTGACAACAAGGGAATCACATCGGTTGTGAATAGCTGTTCATCGGCCAACACAAACTGGTTTCCATGGCCTGAATAATTCATCACAAGGGAGCCTTCATTGAACGCCTTCAAGACATCCTCATTGGCTTGCGGGACGCGACGGCCGCCACCTGTGTTTTCCACAGGGTAGGAGAGCATATAAATTCGATCTACTTTTAGCCCACTTGCCGTTGCATCAATCACCTCAGCGGTCCCTTCTGCATTGATTGCATGAAGATCTCGATTGATTTCGACCTCTGGAAAATCGTCGTCGGATATAAACGTGAATGTTGTCCGCCAATCACCTTTGGAGGGAAGCGATTCATACGTTTTCAGCTTTTCTAATAAGATGGAAGCCTCCTGAGCCGTTTGAACAGGCCAACGCCCGACACCCATATCAATTCGTTCACTTGTTGTGCCTGGTGACCAATTTCCTTCGCCATTATTGAGCAAAACAAAAAAGTCATCGCTTCCATAACTATTAATTCGATTCAAAGACTCTTCACTCTGCCATGTAATCACGCGATTTTGGCGATTTGCATCTACAATTCCACGAGGGTCATAGGTTGCGTCACCAAACAAAAATAATGTGGTAGGTTGACGACCAAGATTTTGAGAGGCTCCATCCCACACATGCTTTACGTAATCGCGAATGGCTACAGGGTCCACTGATCCAGCGCTAAATTCATGAAATATCGCTTCCTGCGTCACCACAGCTATGGATAAGTCGCTCACAGACGACCGGTAGTCAGCCCATTGATTGGCTTCATTGAGTAATCCTTCATCGGTCACAACAATTACATCCGCATCAGGGTGGGTGCCACGAAGGTTTTGATTGGCAACCAACTCAGCCTGGGTCAACACTTGTGGGGACGATGTGATATAGAATGCAGTAGCTGGCCCACTTGACGCAGCATCTACATGAATGAGTTGTCTTGTCTCCCCAGAAACCGTTTCCGAGGTGACTTGAAGCCAACGCGGGGATAACGGGTTACGTACATCAAGAGCAATCGTTTCTTCTTGAATTCCACGAACAGCATATCGTAGGGGTTGTCCAGAGGGGGTATCTTCCGCGGAAAAAAACTGAAGAACGCCGTCAGTGGCTGTCAATGTGCTTTCAAATTCGATACGAGCCCAATCAAGGAATGCTACTCCAGAAGCATCATTGGTGGAGATGGATGCCTGTAAATCGTATTGACCCTCGGTGGCAGAAAACGTTCGAGTCCCAGAAATTCGTCGCTCCACTCCTGAAGCACCTTCTTCAGAGGTATAGCTAAAAATTCTTGGAATCGTGGTATTGCCTGCACTGACCGTATTTACAAATTGCGTGACTGTAATGGGTGAGAGTGATCTGCCAACCCACTGAGATGTAACTCGCATGGGGGAATTAGGAACAACATGAGCTGCATCGAGTGACAACACGCTGGCCGAGGACGCTGACCCTGACGCCTGTAATGTTTGCCCCAACCACTGTCTACCAGAGCGAATTTTATCCTCTGACTTTTGCAGGTCCTCTTCAATCCAGGCAAGTTGACGCGCCTTTTCTTGTAAGGGGCCATCGGAAGACTCACCCATGACCATTCGAATACTTGTTGTCGCATCTCCATCCGGCGTGCAATAGACATAGGTATTCGGCGTACTATCATGAAGTCTATGCTCAAGTGTGCCATCTGCCGCAACTCGAGTGACCGAAGGCCCTTCTACATAGACCCATGCTTGGTCATTTGCATTCAAAATACCATCACCGCCATCATCCAGAGTAAGTGGAAGTTGCTGAAAAGAGACTCTTGGTGCGTTATTGACCTCTGGAAGTTCGACTCCTGGTCGTCCCCAACACTGCAATTGATTCGAGTTAATTCCAGTAAATGATGCAGACGCTTCGGTAAGTTCAGATGGGCGAAGGGCATACAAACCAGTCTCTACGACCGCAAACCGAACCCAGGTTCCAGAGGCTAATGGAGAATCAGTCCTTTGGTTTGACCCATTTGTCGAGCGTGCAATCGCAACGTTTCGTCCAAATTGATCACGTTGACGCGATGATTGCGTGTCTACCATCACGCGTATCCTTGCACTGGTCACAATAGAGGTACCGTTCCAAAGTGAAAGTCGTACTTCTGATTGTTGACCCACCATTGGGATAATCTCAACCATAGGCGTGGAGCCTGAAAGCCCCAACAAACGAACTTTTTCTCCTTGGGTGTCCGTGTTGGATGGTGGCTGAGTTCGAGTGATGGATAAAATCTCTGCTTCACCTGTTAAGGGCGCGTCGACGATTGTAGATAGTGGTATGGATAACACCCCTTCTTCATTCAGAGCCTCAAATTCAATCCAGTCCACGCCTCTTTGGACCTCAATCAACTCTTGTGCCTTAGCTTCCCATCCAATGGTCAGAGATGTTGACAACAACGCAAGGAATCCCACGCATAGACCAATCTTAGGGCGAGATCGCCAGCAATTTGTGAGTTGGAATGTGTACAACAGTCGAATCATCAAGGATGAGAGCTTGCGTGAGCAAAGCTCAACTACGATTTATGGTTATCTAAAGTGTCGTAGCGTTGATTCGATAGGCAAAAATTGCGTTTGTGTAGGTGGTTAAAACACAAACATACACCCTTAATTTTAAAAAAACAATGATTAGAGCCTTTCTACCACCATAGCAGATGCCCCACCACCTCCATTACATATCCCTGCACACCCCATGGTTTTATCGTGCCAGCCCAACGCATGGATCAATGTGACCAATATTCGAGCGCCTGAGCAACCAATGGGATGGCCAAGACTGACAGCTCCTCCATGAACATCTACGCTTGCAGGATCAAGCTCCAATTTCTGATTATTGGCAAGAGAGACAACCGAAAACGCTTCATTGATCTCAAAAAGATCCATATCGGACAGTTGAAATCCAGCGCGTTCTAATGCCTTTGGGATTGCAAGTGAAGGGGTTGTTGTAAACCACTCAGGTGCTTGAGCAGCACTAGCGTGACTATGTAATCGGGCTAATGGGGTTAATCCAAGCTCGGTCGCTTTGTCTTCACTCATAAGGAGTAATGCTGCCGCTCCATCGTTCAGTGAGCTTGCATTCGCTGCTGTAACGGTACCCTCTTTTTCAAAAACAGGCTTTAGTGTAGGGATTCGATCAAACTGTGCCTTAGACAGCTCCTCGTCATCTCGAACCATTGTTGCATCACCTTTACGACCCATAACTTTTACCTCAAAGCGCTCAGCATCAAAGGCACCAGACTCTTGAGCATTCTGTGCTCGCTTGTAGGACTCAATGGCAAATGCATCTTGTTCTTCTCGGGATATTGAGCATTCGCGTGCACAAAGCTCCGCAGCTGACCCCATATGGTAATCGTTGTACACATCCCAAAGACCATCTTTTAATATGCCGTCTTCTGCCTGAGTATGTCCTAATTTTGAGCCGAAGCGTTGGGAGGGGAGGTAGTATGGGACCTGACTCATGCTTTCCATTCCACCCGCGACGATCATATCAGCATGCCCTAAAGCAATCTGATCCATTGCCACCATGACCGAACGCATCCCTGAAGCACACACTTTATTGACCGCTGTCGCCGGCACATGATGGGGTAGGCCAGCTTTGATGAGCGCCTGTCGAACGGGAGCTTGACCCGCACCAGCTGTTAAAACATGACCAAAGATGACTTCATCTACGTTTTCCCCTGGGACACCCGCTTCTTTGAGTACTTCATAAATGGCCATGGCTCCGAGCTCTGCCGCAGAAAAGGATGACAGAGCTCCTCCAAACGAGCCAATAGGGGTGCGTTTCGCCGAAACGACGACTACGGGGCGCATGAAACCTCTTAGATTCCAGCTTTTTCCATCGCTTCCTGTGCCTTCTCAGGCATATTTAGCGTCGTGTAAATCTGGAAGAGTGATTGCCAGTACTCAGGATTTCCTTCATCAAGCTGTGTGGCCTGCTCATAGGCTACTCGTGCCATATCTAGAATCTCACGAGCTTGCGCATCATATTCATCCGCTAAATCATAGTCAGCAGTATTGTTACGCTTGTCAAAATAGAGGGCTGATTTATTCTGATAAATCACACCAAGTATATTGTACGTATTGGCTGACGATGGGTCTAGTTCTGTTGCACGCGTGACCTGCTCAATGGCTAAGTCTGTATAGCCAACAATCTCAGCTTCCAGTGCATCTGCCTCTGCTTGGAGTTCTGCTAGTGCAGCTTCAGCATCTTCTTTAGCGCTACCAGAAAGCCCACGAAGCGCTTGTGATTGATCGTAAAGCTCTACATACATCTCGCTAATTTGGTCAGTGAGCTCCGTGACCGTTTGATATACCTGTGTTCCAAGCACAAGACGGTACTGAGGATTGTCAGGATTTGCAGCGATGAGATCTTCTACAATCGCGATAGCTTTGTCTGTTTCTCCGGTTTGTAGATATGAGTCTGCTAAATATTGGATGAATCGCTCGTCATCTGGGAACGCAGATTGTGCAGACGTCGCTAAGTCGCGTGCATCTTCAAATCGCTGGGAAGCCAAATAGAGGTTGATCATGTAGTTGTAATCATCCGCATCGGGCGTAGATATGAGCGAGATAACTGTTTCGTAGGCATCAGTTGCAGACTCAATATCACCCACACGGTAGTACGCAGAGGATAGAACAGAATGTGAGATCGCACTATCTGGCGCTAGTGTAATGGCATTGAGAAGATGGTCTACAGCTACTTGATTTGGATCTGCGAACGTTGCAGCCAACGAATCAACGGTCAAAACTTCTACCGCGCTGTTATGCTCATCAGCCCAAATCGCTCGAATCACATCATCAGCATTCTCTGCTTCATCGGGAGCGTCTTCTGCAGCATCAAAAAGAGATTTGGCCTCTTCCATGGTAGACAGAGCATCTTCGTAGTATGAACGTCGCGCAGCAATATCCTCGTTTTCCTGGCCAATGGAGCCAAGAGCGACAGCTTTGTAATATTGACCGAGACCGCTTGTTGGATTTTCGGCAATCGCCAAATCAGCACTTGCGAGAGCTGCTTCATAGTTACCTGAACCAATGTTATCCTGCGTCTCTTTGACAAGTGGGCTTACAGTTGTACATCCAACAAATAGGAGTGCAATTGCAAGAGTAGATAGGAGTGAAAAAGGTTTCATGAGAGTGAGTTTTCAATCAAATTTATCGTAGACTTGAAAGGTAGGATTTGACCACAGAATTCACAAAATAAATGGTGGTCAAGATGATGGCCTTGTAGTATTTTTGCCATCAGTCTACCCTTAACGATGATTGGAGTCAAAAAAACTACGTAATAATATGAGAAAAGCGATTCACACGGACCATGCACCTGCAGCCATTGGCCCTTATTCCCAAGCAATAATTCACAATGGGCTGGTCTATATATCCGGTCAAATCCCTTTCGATCCAGAAACAATGACTCTGGTGGGAGAGAGTATAGAGGAGCAGACTCAGCAAGTCATGAAAAATTTAGGTGCGGTGCTTGAAGCAGCCGGTTCGTCCTTTGATCATGCCATCAAATGCTCCATTTTCCTTGCTGATATGGGAGATTTTGCAACGGTGAATGAGATTTATGCCAAGGCATTTGGAGAGATCCCACCCGCTCGCGAGACCGTTGCGGTAAAAACTCTTCCAAAAGAGGTCTTGGTTGAGATCTCCATGATTGCAGAAGTTCCAGCCTAGGGAATGACCCATCGATAGGTGCTGGAGTGGCCGTGTTGGTCCGCAATTTCAAGGATAAATACGTCACCCGATTTGGTGTTAAGTTCAGGATGGTATGCGGTGAAGGAATCATCTTCAAAATCATAGATTGGGAGGACTCCTCGGCCATTTTGCCACATTTTTACAGAACCTAGATCAATAGACCCCTCTTCTTCGATCAAAAAAGAGACTGTCCGACCTACAACGGGGTCCTCTTTCATATGGATCGTCTTTAGCCTAGGTGGATCCTCGTCCTGAATCGTTTGAAGTGACCAAAAATCTCGAGTCGAAGTCGATACGGCATATCCAGCGGGAGAAATACCCATCGGGGAGAGTGTAATACCACCTTTTGGAGGGTCAAACCCTACCCATGCGAGGCCACGTGTTGAGTCTGGCTCACCATAGACGCGAACATTAGCTCGATGACGAAACCCAGTGGGTGTAGAGTGCATAAATACATGGTAGGCTGTGTCGCTTGCAAAACTTGTAAAATGAACTCGTGTTGGTTCCAACAAGGCATCTTTTGGAATGGACATCACGAAACGTTCGTCTACCGAACTAATGACATGTCGTTTGTTTTGGTGCAAGACAGTATCCACAGTCATGTGCTCTACAAGAGCTGGGGGCATCGATCCAAGCCAAGCTGTACGTAATGAGTCGAGTCTCCATCGTTCAACTCCTTCCGAGGAATGCTTCCAATCTTGCCATGAAAGGGTCGAATCATGCATTATTTCTAGGGAGGTCCGGCTACGATTTCCTTGGAAATCTTCCGCTTCAATGGTGAAGGTATGAACCACCCCATGCTCTGCGTCTAGAATCAGCTCATTGGCATCCAACGGTGTGGTGTACATGTCGAACCGATTCCCAGGTAATACATGAAGCCGTTGATACCCGCCTTGTCCTGATCGTAGGAGTCCATGGTGGCGATCTGCGACCATATCTGAGGTTTGATCAAAGGTGAAGGAATCAGCTTGTGATTCAAACAATAGTGTCTCCCCGCGAAGCAATCGTAAACGGTAAACAGCATATACATTTGTTCCACCTTCAGCTTGATCAAAAACGTCGACAGATAGTCTAAGGCGTGTTTTATGGGCTGGAATGACTAGGAGTTTGCGGTCTCTTGTTCGTAGGTCTATAAAGGTTTCACCTAAAGGTTCAGGTGTATAAGGGCTCTCAGAGTCAAAAAATTCTGCATAAAGCGACGAGAATTGGGGTGCAAGACCATCACGAAGAGGTGCATCCAATGGGACGAGTAACGGATTAATAGGAACTCCTAACGGAGATCGAACCTCGAAGTGTAAATGAGGTGGCCCCACTCCTGTGCCGCCAGAATACCCAATCAACTCCCCTTTTTTGACACGGATTTGCCGTCCAACAGGTGGATAATAATCGAGGTCCATTTGTAGCGATGGCATCCTTACCCGATCACCGATGGCTTGGATCTCATCCGTAAAATGGGATAAGTGAGCGTATAACGTATGGCTGCCATCCTCATGGGTAAGCATCAGAGCATTTCCATAGCCGAAAGGGCCCATCATGATCCGTGATACCACACCCTCTCGAGCTGCCAATATTGGGTGTCCCTCTTCTGCTCTTGTAGAGATATCAATCGCAGAATGAAGATGCGCACTCCTTGTTTCTGCGAAGGTTGACGTTAGATACGTAGTTGCTGTAGTTGGCCATGCATAGGTGGCTCCTGGAGTCATCCAAGCGGGATAGGAAGAAGTACGTGCTTCGTCTATGGGGTCAATCGACTGAGCATTCGTTGGGGAGCTAACGACTATAGCCGTGCCAACGAGAAAGGCTAGAAATACTGGTAGTCGACCTCTCTTATCCACCCTCTGGGGCATGAACAACATCAAGAGAGATAGAAGAGGAGGAATCATGTAGGGTAGCTTGAATAGTGTCACCAGCTTGTAGTTTGGCGACTCCTGCAGGTGTTCCTGTAAAAAGTACATCTCCTGGAACCAGAGGGCAAATGGTTGATACATATTGAATCAACGAAGTAGGGCTAAATATCATATCAGAGATCGAGCCATGCTGACGTTGCTCTCCATTCACAGTGCAGGACATGGTCAACTGGGAGAGCCCCTCTGAAGATTGAATGCCAAGCGATGGCAATGTGATAAACTCCCCAATAGGTGCAAACGTATGGAATCCTTTGGCTAGCGTCCAAGGATGCCCTTTCTCCTTTGCTTTAGACTGTAGATCCCTGGCAGTACAGTCAATGCCGATAGCAATACCAGCTATGGCATTAAATGCTTCTTGTTCAGACGCATGATGAATTGCTTCGCCGATAGCAAACACAAACTCTACTTCGTGGTGGACATCCGAAGACTGAGGGGGTAATAAGATTTCTGCCTCAGGGCTAGGAAAGACTAGGGTGTTTCTTGATTTGAGAAACACAAGAGGTTGAGAAGGAACGGGGTTGTTCAATTCCTTCGCATGATCAACATAATTGCGACCAATACAGAATAGAGTACCTGCTTGTAGGTGAGGAAGGCCAGGCAGCTCAAACATGAGAGGGCTTCCTAAAGGCGTTATGCTGGATCGATATTGACGAGCTTCTTACCGCCACGGTCAGAGAATGATACAGTACCATCTTCTAGAGCAAACAGAGTATCATCTCCACCTATCCCAACATTGAGTCCAGGATGGAATTTTGTACCTCTTTGACGAACCAAGATGTTTCCAGCGCGAACAGTTTCACCGCCAAACTTCTTAACTCCTAGGCGTTTTGATACAGAATCGCGACCGTTTTTGGTAGAACCTTGACCTTTCTTATGTGCCATGAGTGAACTCCTTCTTTACGAAACGTTTTACGAGGTAATTTTTTGAATATCGAGTTGCGTGATTGACTGACGGAATCCATTTTTCTTTTGGTATCCTTTGCGACGCTTCTTTTTGAAGACAATCACTTTGTCTGCCTTAAGTTGATCAGCAATAGCTGCTTTAACACTAGCACCTTTTACTGTAGGCGTTCCAACACTCACTTTCCCTTTCTCATCAGAGACAAGGTAGACATCGTCAAACGTTACTGTCTTGTCTTCAGTGTTGAGTTTGTTTACGAAGATCGTTTCCTTTTCACGAACTTTGTATTGATGACCGCCAATTTTTACGATTGCATACATAATCTTACAGACACTTTGTCGTTGCCTACCAGATTGAAGACTTTTCAACGGTAGAATTTCAACTTATCTTAGCCTAATAATATAACGTCATTCTACCGAAAATTCAATAACGCTACGTAGAAGAAAACCCTCGATGAAAAATAGAGTAGATATTCACGAACAAGCCAAGCAGTTAAAGAATAGACGTCGTCTAAAGCATGATGGGGGCAGAGCTTGGATCAAGGATTCCCAACTGCACGATGCCATCCCTGGTCGCAATACTTATCTCGATCGACCCCAGAGTACTCAAGCTAAATTAGTGGATGACACGTCTATCAGGAGCTCGGAAGAATCCTGAGCGATTGACATGGCCTACATAGGCCCCAATAATGGTCACCTCCTCGGCTTCTCTAGGGCTGAGCTCGATATCATCAAATTCATCATTTGCTGCAACTAGGCGTATCCCATCGGCCTCCTTGTACACACGTTTGAGTGTTGTTTCGCCATCATACATCACTGCACCAATTTCGCCATGACTTAAGGTTCCTTCTGAGATTAAAACAAAATCACCATCAAAGATTCCTTCGTCTTTCATACTCATACCTGAAACACGTAAGGCAAATATCTTGTCTTTGTTTGGGAACAAATGGTCCATCGTGACATGTCCAAGATCTGTCTCTATCGCTTCTTGCATAAGCCCTGCTGCAATAAGTCCTCGAACAGGAATGCCCTGTGATTCCGGGATATTGCTATCAAGTCCATGCTTGCGTGCCCAGTCCGGATTTAGATCATATTCATCATCATGTGTGCGAACAAGTACTTCTTTTCGCATTAACGCCTGAATATTCTGAGTTACACTATTTGGTGATTTAAACCCAAATTCTTCCGCAATTTCACGATACGTTGGCCATACTTGATAATGCTCCCTGTATGCCAGGATAAAATCGAGGAATTGGCGTTGCTTTTTTGTGAGTTGTACAGAGTCCATGTATAAAATATATACAGAATATAGAACACATACAACTTACATATCAGATATTGGCGCTGACGGAATAACTGAGGTACGACTCTTACCCTTTAGGAACAAAGGCCTGGATCCCGGTGATTTCACGCCCCAATATGAGCCCATGAATATCATAGGTCCCTTCATAGGTATTGACCGATTCTAAATTGATCACGTGATGGATCACCCGATAATCACCCGTCACACCATTACCACCGTGCATATCTCTTGCGACACGAGCGATATCTAGAGCCTTGCCAACATTATGTCGCTTTGCTAAGGAAATCATCGCGGGATCATCCTTTCCAGCATCTCGCAGTTGACCTAGTCGCCATGCCAACATTTGCATGGTGGTGATGTCCGTTAGCATATTGGCCAATTTTGTTTGGGGCAATTGATTTGCCGCGAGTGGATGACCAAATTGTTTACGCTCACCCACATACGTACGAGAGCGTTCATAACAAAACTCAGCAGCGCCTACGGTTCCCCATGCAATCCCATATCGAGCAGAATTAAGGCAGGTGAATGGCCCCTTGAGTCCACGGATCTCAGGGAATATGTGTGTCTCAGGGACAAACACATCTTGAAAGACCAACTCCCCTGTTTCAGACGCACGCAACGACATCTTGTCCTTAATGTGCGGAGTAGAGACACCCTTCCATGCGGTTTCTACAATAAATCCACGGATGACATCTTTGTCCTCCTCTTTTACTTTTGCCCATACAATGGCTATATCTGCAATTGGCGAATTGGTGATCCACGTTTTTGCGCCATTCAAAATCCATCCACCATCAGTGGGAACCGCACGAGTCACCATGGAGCTGGGATCTGACCCATGATCTGGTTCCGTTAGCCCAAAACACCCAATGAGTTCAGCACTTGCCAATTTGGGTAGATACTGTTTCTTCTGGTCCTCGGTTCCGAACTTTTCGATGGGAACCATGACCAAACTTGATTGCACAGACATAAAACTTCGATATCCTGAATCGACGCGCTCCACTTCACGAGCAATGAGTCCATAGGCCGTTTGGCTTGCACCTCCCCCTCCATAGGCTTCAGATATAGATGCGCCCAAGAGTCCCATATCTGCCATTTCTTTGGGGATATCAGGGTCAAAATGTTCATCTTGATTGCCACGAAGAGCTCTCGGTTCCAAATTTGCTTGGCAGTACTCTCGTGCAGCCTCCATGATCATACGATCATCTTCAGATAATTCATCCTCAAATAAATAAGGGTCATGAATGTTAAACATGGTCACTCGTCTTTTTTGGATTCTAGCGCCTGGTTCAATGCTGGAAGAATTTGATAGAGATCACCCACAATTCCTACATCGGCGATCTCAAAAATAGGTGCATCTGGATCCTTATTAATCGCGATAATGGTATGACTCTCGGACATGCCTGCAACATGCTGAATCGATCCCGAAATCCCAAGAGCAAGGTACAGGCGTGGTGCGACAACTTTACCGCTTTGACCCACCAATAGGGTATGAGAATACATGCCTGACTCAAAATGAGCACGTGATATCGCAATTTCACCTTGGATGAGTTCTGCAAGCTTTGCCACAAGCTCTTTACCTGTTTCGTCCGAAATCCCTCGCCCAACCCCCACTATGATGGGTGCTTCCGTTAAGTCAACGGTGTCCCCTTCAGGCGCAACAAGTGCCTGTAAGACTTGCCCCAGTGCATCTGTGGTTGGCGCAGAATAGTGGTGTGTAGTAGCATCAACTGGATGCTCTTCAGGCTCAAATAATCCGGCTCGAATAGAGCAGAGACAAACAGAGCCACTGGTAATGACTTTGGACATTACCTTGGATGCATAGGTTGGTCTTTGTGCAATACATTGCTTCCCATCCCATGAAAGATCTACAACATCTGCAATGACAGGGGCTCCTAAGCGAGCGCCACAAGCACCAAGGATATCCTTGGTCAGTTCAGTATTATCGAAAAGTAACAGGGTAGAATCAGATGCATCGCCTTCTGAGTTGAGCTCTGAAGTAGATTGCGTCATGATTTCATCGATGGCATCGACCCAACGTCGACCCAGTGATACTTTGACCCCACCTTGGTCTGCGTCAACCTCAAGATTCATAAGGCGAAGTATTGAGGCTCCATATTGAGCTGCTTTTGCTTGGTGAGTCTCGGCTTCAGGGCCTATTAACCATGCCTCTACTTGTGCTTTTTCGCCCGAAGATTGTTCGCCCGAAGATTGTGCGCCCGAGGATTGTTCACCTAAAGACATTGCAAGGCTATACGACTTGGTCAACACTTCTAGGGCTGAACTACGAAGCTCCTGTTGAAAACATGGGATTACAGCACAAACTCTCATGCATCAACCCCCGTTTCTGGAATCGCTGCAAGGCCTTTGACCAGTGCATCTACTAGGGTCTCAAGATCCCCTTCCACCACCTGACCTTTTGAGCGCGCAGGCATCGGGGTGAGAGAGTCCACAACCGTAGAAGGAGGGGTTGAGATCAGGGATTCTCCCCCAGGAAGTTGGTCGATCCCCATAATGTGCATCGGTTTTTTCTTGGATGCCATGATTCCTTTTAATGTAGGAATACGGGGATCGTTTAGATTATTGGAGCATGTGATCAGGCACGGCATGGGACTCGATATCGACTCTTGTGCGGAATCTCCTTGTCGTTTCACCCAGAACATATTCTCTTCAACTCGAATGCCAATCGCATTGGTCGTCCATGGCCAACCTAGGTGTTCTGCAAGCATAGTTCCTGCCAATCCCACATCGGTGTCTTGAGATTGGCGCCCCATGATGACGGCATCAGGACCAAATTGTTGAACAAATGACGAAAGAATGGTAGCGATAACCGCAGAATCTGCACCTTCTGGTGCACCTGTCAATAACGTTGCCTCATCGGCTCCCATGGCTAGTGCTTTACGAAGTGTTTCGGCCGCACGCTCAGGACCAATCATGACTACATGCACCCGAAACCCATGAGCCTCCGAAAGAACAAGGGCCTCTTCGAGAGCGGAGGCATCATATGCATTTAAAACTGGGCGAGGATTTGAAAATTGAACATCCCCTCCAGAAAAACTTAAATCGGAATACGTATCAGGGGTTTCTTTCGCGCAAACAAGTATCGTGCGTTCATTGCTCATGCCGGAATATAGGAAAAACACATCCGTTTGGATATGCCAAATAGAGGTTGATTCATTTTGTATCTTTGGGTGTTTCTGAATTTTAGCACACTCAATTTCCATGGCTGATGTAGCCCTTCCCGAGGTAAAACTCAACCTCTACAACGTGAAATCACCCATCCAAGTGAAGGTGGTTGAGAATCGTATCGTAACGAAAGAGTCAAGCCCAAACATCGTGCGACATCTTGTTTTTGATGTCTCGGGCACGCAATTGGAAGGCAATGTGATTGCTGGCCAATCGGTTGGAGTCCTTACACCTGGAGAGGATCAAAACGGCAAGCCTCACAAACTTCGACTCTATTCGATGGCGTCACCGTCCCGTGGCGAGGGGGGGCAATCTCATCTCATAAGCACCACTGTCAAAAGAACCATCGAAGAGATTGATGGAAAATTGTACACCGGTGTAGCCTCTAATTATTTGTGCGATCTTCAGCCTGGCGACCCTGTACTGTTGACTGGCCCAAGTGGGCGGCGGTTTTTACTCCCGGAGGATGCCAATGCCTATCAGTATCTATTTTTTGCCACAGGAACAGGAGTGGCTCCATTTCGTGGAATGATTCAAGATCTTGATCTATCCAAAACATCGGCTACCCTTGCCTTTGGCTGTGCCTATCGCACGGATGTTTTATATGCGGATGAATTTGACCCCCTTGCAAGAGATCAAGCATCCTTCCATTTTTTAAAAGCGATCTCACGAGAAGATCGACGCACCGATGGGTCCAAAGCCTATGTGCATACCCTCTTGGAAGATGCTCCAGAAGCTGTTCGAACACAAGTAGCTGCCAAAAATACATTGATCTATATTTGTGGGTTAAAGGGAATGGAATGGGGGATTTACAAAACGCTTCTTCAGCAAGGTCATTCAAGTTATTTTGATCCAAAGAATGACGAGGGAGTTGCGTGGTTAAAGAGTGTTGCTTCTGGGGCTGCTAAGATCACAGAGGAAGACTTCAAGACATACGTCAAACCAGGGCCTCGACTCTTTGAAGAGGTATATTAATACGCTGATATGACTTCGAAACCCACATACATGACCGCTAACGACATTCGACAGTCGTTTTTTGATTTCTTTGCCGAGAAGGAGCATGCCATTGTACCAAGTTCGCCAGTAGTGCCTAGCGATGACCCCACGTTGCTGTTTATCAATGCAGGAATGGCTCCATTCAAACCCATATTTCTGGGTCAACAGTCAGGGCTCATGGTCCAAGGCAAAGAGATGCGTCGTGTCGCAGATACCCAAAAATGTATTCGGGTAAGTGGAAAACACAACGACTTAGAGGAAGTTGGCATTGACACCTACCATCACACCCTTTTTGAAATGCTGGGGAATTGGTCTTTTGGCGATTACTTCAAGGAAGAGGCCATTACATGGGCATGGGAGCTCTTGGTCGAGCGGTGGGGCCTAGATCCAGACAGACTTTATGCTACGGTGTTTGGGGGTGATGAACAAGATGGTGTTCCTGCAGACACAGAGGCTGAAGAACTATGGGCGTCTAAAACGTCAATAGCCAAGGACCATATTCTACGTTGTGGCAAGAAGGACAATTTTTGGGAGATGGGAGATACAGGACCAAGTGGTCCATGCTCAGAGATTCACATCGATTTACGCTCCGATGAAGAGCGAGCCGCCACGCCGGGAGCTTCCTTAGTGAATGCCGATGATCCACGTGTGATGGAGATCTGGAACCTTGTCTTTATCCAGTTTGACCGACAAAAAGATGGATCTCTTAAACCACTGCCCGATAAGCATGTCGATACTGGCATGGGATTTGAACGAATTTGTGCCGTATTACAAGGAAAAACCTCGAATTATGATTCGGATGTTTTTCAAGGGCTCATTCAGGCTATTTCCACGGATGCAGGCGTTGAGTACGGAGCCAATGAGCGGACAGATATCGCGATTCGTGTCATTGCCGATCATATTCGTGCTGTAGCATTTGCAGCAGGGGACGGCGCGATGCCATCCAATGAGGGAAGAGGCTATGTGATTCGCAGAATTTTACGCAGAGCGGTTCGCTACGGTTGGGATAGACTGGGGTACAAAGACCCTTTTATGCACCGATTTGTAGATACGTTGGCCGACCAATTCAAGGATGTGTTCCCAGAAGTAGAGGCTCAAAAATCATCACTTAAGGAGATTATTAAAGCGGAGGAGGCTTCCTTCATTAAAACCTTGGGTCAAGGAATTACTCGTTTTGAAGAGTTAACGAAGGGCCAAGACATTGTGACTGGCGAAGCAGCCTTTATGTTGCATGACACATATGGATTTCCTGTGGATTTGACGTCATTAATGGCCCGTGAACAAGGTTTAGAAGTAGATTTGGATGGGTTTGATGCGCTCATGGCTCAACAAAAGAAGCGTGCCCGAGCTGCAGGTGCTGCAGCAGCTTCAGCCAACGATGCCACTGATTGGCAACTCAATCCTGAGGCTAGCGTTACCTCATTGGACTCACTTGGAGATGCCTTCGAATTTGTAGGCTATGACCACCTTGAGACTGAGGTGCAATTGGTCGCCAAAGCGTCTATATCGACAAAAAAAGGGGATAAGCATGTCATCCTACTGGATAAAAGCCCCTTTTATGCGGAGAGTGGGGGGCAAACACCAGATCATGGCGTTTTAGAGTCTCCTGAAGAGACACTCAAGGTTCTTGATGTGCAAAAAGGGCCTTATGGATTTGTTCACACGGTAGATCGAAAACCAGCCTCTTTTTCAGGCCCATGGACGGCGAAGGTGGATCGGACTAGACGCACAGAGACCGCTAAACACCACAGCTCTGCACATTTGTTGCACGCAATTCTACGAGAAACACTCGGGTCGCATGTGGTCCAGAAAGGATCTTTAGTCACGCATGATCGAATGCGTTTTGATTTTGCGCACTTCGAGCAAATCCCTCAAGAAACATTGGCTCAAATTCAACAGCAGGTAAATCGCAGAATCCAAGAAAACATCCCTTTGACGGAGGAACGAGATGTCCCTATTGATCAAGCTAAGGATCGTGGAGCGATGATGCTCTTTGGCGAAAAATATGGGGAAGCTGTGCGTATCATCACGTTTGATTCAGCGTTTTCGGTGGAATTATGTGCCGGTACACATGTTCAAGCGACAGGGGAGCTAGGGTTGTATGTAATTACCTCGGAATCCTCGGCCTCCGCTGGCGTTCGACGAATTGAGGCCTTAACAGGCGAAGCAGCCTTAGCGCATGTAGAGAGTCAGCTTCATGCATATTCTGAAGCGCAAAGACTGATCGGGGGTGGTGCGTCTACCCTAGTGGAGTCCATTCAGCAGTTACAAGACGCAAAAAAAGAGGTAGAATCACAGCTTCAATCGATCTCTCAAAAGCAACTTCTTGGACAACTGCCAACATTGATGGCAGAAGCAACGCCTGTTGATGAGAATGTTCATCTACTTGCCGCTGAAGTGGATGGAGCCGACATGGATGGACTCAAGCAAATGGGGTATGAAGCACTGCGTCAAAAATCGGATGGATTTGCTATCGTGCTGGTATCACATGATGCTGAGCAAAAGAAAGTGGCAATCATGGCTGCAATGACCGAGGATTTGATTCAACGCGGAGGTCATGCGGGAACATGGGTCAAAGGACTTGCGGCTCTTGTTGGTGGAGGTGGTGGAGGACAGCCAAGCTTGGCAACTGCGGGAGGGAAAAATCCTGATGGGATCCCAGAATTATTAGGCGCTGCGGAGGGTCAACTTAAACAGCAGATAGGGTAGTTGCTGTTTGAGGACTTTACTGGTACGACTCGCGTTCACCTTCTTCTACTTTGCTTTGAATGGCATCATGAACGTATTGATTGAGAGATTTACCTTCAAGAAGCGCGTGTTCATATGCTTTTGAGTGCAACTTTGATCCAACACGAACATTAAAGGAGCCTTTAAAAGATTTAAAAGGTGTTTTCCCAGCCTCTGAGCATAAGGCTAAATAATCATGAACCGCGTTTCTGAATGCATCTTTTAATCCTTTCACATTATCGGATTCGAAAGTCACTAGGTCATCGATACCCTCGATTTTGCCATAAAAAACATCATCTTCTGATGAATAGTGAATTGAAGCTATGAACTCTTTGTATTTCAGCACATTGGTCATAATAAATCTTGGTTTTTTAATTCTTGAATAATGTAATTCCGAACGTACTTCTTTAGGTCATTATCAGGGTGTGGTTTATGCAACCTTATAATATGGTTGGAGTTTATTTGTATGAATGCAATCCTAGAACCTGAGGTTTTGCCAGTTTTCTTTTCTACATAATTAAATTTTCCCAGTAAGTACTCTAAATCCTTAAACGTAAATACTTGAGCTGTATTTAATAGTTTATCCTTGGTTTTTTGCAACTTACTCATAGTTGCAATTTAAGATGTTTTAGTAAAAAAATGCAACTGAATAATAGTTGCTATCTGAGGGAGCTTTCTGTTGACTCACTTGTGATATACCGGTGGAATCCCGCCAAAAAACCGTATCTTCGAAGCCAAATTAAGTGAACAAAGCCGATGACGAAAGAAGCTATTTTTACTCCAGTTGGAAAGGCTGCTGCAGCGTTGACCACCCCCAAAAAATCATCTAAAAAAGGGGACTCGCTCTTTGAAAAAGCGGTAGATCTTCCAGAACCTACAACGACAACTCCTGCTAAGTTAGGTCTCAAAAAAGGACAACTCCTTGAGATGCTCGAAAGCATGATTCTTCAAAGACGCTTCGAAGAACGTGCCATGCAGATGTATCAAAAAGGGAAATTTGGGGGATTTTTACACCTATACATCGGTCAAGAGGCTGTATCTACGGGGACGACGGCTGCTCTGAGAGATGACGACGATATTATTACGGCCTATCGCGATCATGGATGGGGTCTTGTGAGGGGTATCTCAGCTAGAGAAGGGATGGCTGAACTATTTGGAAAAGCCACTGGATGCTCCAAAGGAAAAGGCGGGTCCATGCACTTCGCCAATGTGGAGAAACATTTTTGGGGTGGATATGGGATTGTAGGTGGACACATTCCACTTGGAGGTGGGTTAGCCTTTGCCAACAAGTATAAGGGACTCGATCGTGTCACCACGTGTTTTATGGGCGATGGTGCTGTGGATCAAGGAGCACTTCACGAGACGATGAACATGGCACAGTTATGGAAGCTTCCAGTCATGTTTATCGTTGAAAACAACGGATATGCGATGGGTACAGCGACTCGCCGTCATTCTACTGGTGAGTTGTGGGAGCGTGCTCTTGGCTATGGCATGAAACATCGTGTTGTGAATGGAATGGATGTGCTTTCCGTGTATGAAGCCATGAAAGAGATGGCCGATGAAGTTCGTAAGGATTCCATGCCTTGGTTCGTTGAGATTCGCACCTATCGATACCGTGGACACTCCATGAGTGACCCACAAAAGTATCGTGACAAAGATGAGATGGAAGAGTTTCAATCGTTAGATCCTATTGAACGTTTAAAAACGGTCCTTCTCGACAATAAAATGGCCACGCAGAAAGCCATTGACGCGATGTATGAAAAAGTAGAGGAGGAAGTGATGGATGCCGTTGAATTCGCGGATAACTCTCCATTTCCAGAAGAAAGTGCGCTTTACGAGGACATGTACTCAGAGCCAAACCCAGTATATCATACGTAAGAATTATGGCAGAACTTCAATTTAGAGAGGCCCTACGCCAAGCGATCGATGAGGAGATGGCACGTGATGAAAATGTATTCATCATGGGGGAAGAGGTCTCAGAATATAATGGTGCCTATAAGGTCACCGAGGGTCTACTAGAGACCTATGGCTTTAAACGAGTGATTGACACACCTATCGCTGAACTAGGGTTTGCGGGTATTGGGGTGGGTGCGGCCATGAATGGACTACGCCCCATTATTGAATTCATGACGTTCAATTTTGCGGTATTAGCGGCCGATCAAATAATCAATCACGCATCCAAAGTGAAATACATGTTAGGTGGGCAAGTGAGTGTGCCAATTGTTTTTCGTGGGCCAAACGCGTCAGCAGGGCAGCTAGGGGCAACACACTCCGTCGCATACGAAAGCATGTATGCTCATTTTCCAGGGATCAAAGTGATTCATCCGTCCGAACCAGGGGATGCAAAAGGGCTCCTAAAGTCTGCGATTCGTGATAATGATACAGTGCTATTCATGGAATCTGAGCAAATGTATGGCCTTAAAGGTGAGGTGAATGATGATCCTGAACATCTAATCCCTATCGGTAAAGCAGCGGTCAAACGAGAAGGAAGTGATGTCACCTTGGTAACACATGGCAAGATTTACCATACCGTTGTCAAGGCTGCAGCAGAGCTTGCCAAAGAAGGAATTGAGGCTGAGATTGTAGACCTGCGCACCATTAAACCTTTGGACATGGATACGGTGATTGCATCAGTCAAGAAAACCCATCGATGTGTCGTTGTTGATGAAGCTCATCCGTTTGCTGGAACAGCTGCCGAAGTTGGCTACCTTTTACAACGAGATGCCTTTGACGAGTTGGATGCGCCCGTGGTGCGAGTAACCTTGCCCGATGTGAGCGCACCGTTTTCTAAACCACTATTTGATGCTTGGTTCCCATCCGTTCAGGATGTGATTGATGGGGTAAAGCAAGTTATCTATAAACCATAGTCGACTATTATGGCGATAAAAGTAGAAATGCCGAAGCTCAGTGACACCATGGAGGAGGGTGTCCTAGCAAAATGGAACATTAAAGAAGGAGATACGGTCTCTGCTGGTGATGTCATTGCTGACGTAGAAACGGACAAAGCTACCATGGAAATGGAAGTATTTGACTCCGGAACGGTTCTCAAACTATTGGTCGATGAAGGAGATACAATCCCGCTTGGGGGGCTTGTTGCTGTGATTGGAGAACCAGGAGAAGATATCTCTGGATTGGTCGCAGGAGGTGCAAGCGGAGATGCAGCATCTAGTGCAGCCAGTGAGTCATCCACTGAGCCTGACACAAAAACTGCCTCAGAACCATCCAGCCCATCTCCAAGTGACGCTGCATCCACACCAGCATCACCTAGTAGCGACTCTTTTGATCCAATTTTTGGCGGTATAAGTGGCGGACCGGCTGGAGATGCAGGTGACTCAACTCCCGGCACAACAGAGGGTCGTGTTAAAGCGTCACCACTGGCTAAAAAAGTAGCTGCAGAGAAAGGTCTAGACCTCCAATCCGTACAAGGATCTGGACCCAATGGTCGTGTTGTCATTGCGGATGTGGAAAAAGCACTCACGGGAGGTGCGTCTATACCATCCACCCCAGCAAGTTCACCGTCCTCTGCAGCGTCTTCACCAGCCCCTGCAAAGCGTCCGTCGAGTGGCTCTGAAACAGTGAAGGTTTCGCAAATGCGTAAAACCATTGCACGTCGTCTTTCTGAGAGCAAGTTTACAAACCCACATTTTTATGTAAGTGTAGATGTGGATATGGCGAATGTCGTCGAAGCTCGCGGCCAACTCAATCAAGTGAGCCCTGTCAAAATTAGCTTTAACGACATTATCCTAAAGGCAGCCGCACTCTCACTTAAAAAACATCCATGGGTTAATGGTTCTTGGAATGAGTCCGAAATGACTATCCATCATGATGTTCATATTGCGTTTGCTGTGGCAGTGGATGAAGGCTTGCTTACGCCAGTGATTACCCATACGGATCAAAAATCACTGATGGAAATCTCTGCGGAGTCTAAAGAACTGGCTGGTTTGGCTCGTGAAAAGAAACTTCAGCCTCAACAAATGGATGGTAGTACGTTTACCATTAGCAACTTGGGAATGTTTGGCATTGATGAGTTTACAGCCATCATTAATCCACCCAATGCAGCCATCCTAGCTGTGGGTGGGATTCGCGAGGAAGCGGTTGTAAAAGATGGAGCCATTGTGCCAGGAAAGCGAATGAAGCTCACTCTTTCTAGCGATCACCGAATTGTAGACGGTGCAAAAGCTGCTGAGTACCTTAACGAGTTGAAGCACATGCTTGAAAACCCATTAGCCATGATGTTATGAAAGGTGTTGTCCTAGCAGGAGGGACTGGATCCCGTTTATTTCCTTTGACCAAAGTCACCAACAAGCATTTATTGCCTGTGGGTGACATGCCTATGATCTATTATCCTATCAAAAAGCTCATAGGTGCAGGTATTGAGGAGATCCTTATTGTGACTGGAACCGATCACATGGGGGATGTGGTGAGTTTGTTGGGTTCAGGCAAAGATTTTGGATGTCGGTTTACGTACAAGGTACAAGACGAAGCGGGTGGTATTGCCCAAGCACTCGGCCTTGCGGAAAACTTTGCAGGAGGGGACCCAGTTACAGTGATTCTTGGGGATAATATTTTTAAGATGGGGCTCCAAAAGGCGGTTGCGAATTACCCTGGTCAAGGCAGTCAAATCATGGTGAAGCAAGTCCACGATCCTGACCGATATGGTGTTGCTGAAATGGATGGGGATCAAATTGTATCGATCGAAGAAAAACCAGCCAATCCGAAATCAGATTATGCTGTGACAGGGATTTATTTTTATGATGCAGAGGTCTTCAATATCATAAAAACACTCAAACCCTCCGGTCGAGGAGAGCTCGAGATCACCGATGTAAACAATGAATATATTCGCCGTCAACAGATGGTGTACAGTGTGATGGATGGGTGGTGGACGGATGCGGGTACATTGGAATCTCTACGGGTGGCGAATGAATTAGCCACAGCCGATCCAAGCGATTTCTAAATGAAGATCGTGCTCACCGGTGCAGGAGGGCAGCTAGGTCAGCAATGGCAGATGTGGGCTGACTCACAGACAGATCACACACTTTGGGCGTATAATTCTGCCGAATTAGATATTACCAATCCAGAATCCTTTGACTCGATCCTTGGTGCACATGAAGCCCCCGATGTGTGGATCAATTGTGCAGCCTATACACATGTAGATCAAGCAGAGTCGCAAAAGGATGTAGCCATGCGTGTGAATGGAGAAGCCCCTGGTGCGATTGCACGATGGTGTCTGCAACATCATTGTCGATTGGTTCATTATTCGACCGATTATGTCTTTTCTGGCTCACAGAAGGATCAAAGTGACCACCCTGAAGGATATACTGAGGATGCAATGACGCATCCCTTGAATGCATATGGAGAAAGTAAGCTTGCAGGCGAGCATGCCATAGCGTCCACAGGTATTTTGGACACATCCAATAGTTTACTCTTGAGAGTTGCCTGGTTGTGTAGCCCTCATGGCCGCAACTTTGTCACCACCATGGCGCGCCTCGCCACACAACACCCCGAGGTCCGCGTCGTCGACGACCAAACCGGCGCCCCGGCCTTTTGTGACGATGTCGTCACCCAGACCCTCGCCCTTCTCCACGCTCAAGCCTCTGGTATCGTTCATATTGGCTCCGCAGGCCAGGGCACATGGGCAGATGTCGCCGACGCTGTCTTCGATCAAGCTCGAACGCGCGGCGTTGCTCACCCCGAGTTGACCCTTCATCGCATTCCAACGAGCGAGTACCCAACCCCTGCAGCGCGACCGTACTTTTCGAAACTATCCACTGAAAAGTTTACCACACTTACTGGCCTTTATCCCCCAGATTGGCGAGATTCATTGAATCGGTGCTTGGCCGATCCCACGATTTGGAGCTCAAAAAACTCATGACCGTACCCCCTTCCTCATCAACGACTCACTCCCTTCCTGACTGGATTCAGCCGCTTGCGATTTCCGAGTTAGTATTGTTCACGCCACGTCAATTTCATGACGATAGGGGGTATTTTATGGAAACCGCTCGCGCCTCATGGTTTACGGATCACGGCATTCACCTGCCTGCTCCCTTTGTTCAGGATAACCTTTCTAAATCGTCCAAAGGAGTCATTCGTGGACTTCATTATCAGATTGGAGCGTCTGCTCAAGGTAAGTTTGTAGGGGTGGCTAAAGGGACAATTACAGATGTTGCTGTAGATATTCGAAAGGAGAGTCCAACCTTTGGGCAAGTGGTGAAGGCAACGCTATCGGCAGAAAATGGTAAGATGCTTTGGATTCCACCTGGCTTTGCTCATGGGTTTTCGGTGCATAGCGATGAGGCATTGGTTCAATACAAATGTACAGCCTATTATGATGCACCCTCTGAGCGAGGTATCCATCCACTGGATGAGAACCTTGCGATAGACTGGGGGGTTGAGAACCCAGTGATTTCTGCCAAGGATTTAGATCTACCCCGTTTTACAGAGCTTCCACCAGAGGCACTTTTTTGAGGTATGAAGCGTTTGTTCAACAACTAATCATCCATTTTATATGAAAACGAGAACATTTTGGGTAACGGGCGGCGCTGGATTTATTGGATCCAATCTGTTGATTCACCTCCACAAACACCTCTCAGATGCAAAACTTGTCAATGTGGACAAGCTATCCTATGCGTCCAATTTAGAGTATCTCTCACCGATTGAGTCTTCAGACAGATACGAGTTTTTGCAACTTGACATTACCGATCGTGATGCAGTTCGTACGCATCTTCACTCCATGAAGCCTGATGGAATCTTTCATTTAGCGGCTGAATCTCACGTTGACAATTCTATTTCTGGACCTGAGCCCTTTGTGATGAGTAATGTCGTGGGGACGTTTAACCTACTTGAAGAGTGTCGTCAATTATGGGGCGATGACACGACCAAGCGCTTTCTACATGTGTCCACAGACGAAGTGTTTGGTTCACTCGGTGACGAGGGTGCATTCTCTGAGACCACGCCATATGCACCAAACTCACCTTATAGCGCAAGCAAGGCAGGAAGCGATCATCTCGTTCGAGCCTACCATCATACCTATGGAATGAACACGGTGATGACCAACTGTTCCAACAATTATGGACCCCATCAGCACGATGAAAAGCTCATCCCTACAGTGATTCGTAATGCGATGGCCCACAACCCGATTCCTGTCTATGGTCAAGGGACCAATGTACGAGATTGGTTATTCGTGGAAGATCATTGTGACGCCATTCGTACGGTATTTGAGTGTGGAGATGCTGGTGAGAGTTACAACATTGGCGGAAACAATGAGTGGAAAAACATCGACTTGGTTCATAGTTTGTGTCGACTCTTGAATGAGGAAGTTGGTGAAGGACCTGAGGGGGATTATGCCAATTTAATTAGTTTTGTGACCGATCGATTAGGTCATGATTTTCGCTATGCAATTGATGCCTCCAAAATCAAGGATTCACTGGGGTGGGAGCCCTCTACGGACTTTGATGGGTTACTTCGCACCACGGTCCAATGGTATGTCAAAAAATATAGTGCCTAGCGTATGCAGTATTGGTTAATGAAATCTGAGCTCGATGTCTACAACCTTGATCATCTCAAGGCGGATGGCACGGAACCATGGGATGGTATACGGAACTATGAAGCTCGTAACATGATGCGAGACAAGATGAAGCCGGGTGACCTCATCTTATATTACCATTCCAATTGCAAGCCTCCCCATATTGCAGGAGTGGCACGAGTAGCCTCGGATCCCTATCCAGACCCCACCCAATTTGATTCGTCCAATCATTATTTCGACCCCAAAAGTGACCCAAACAATCCACGCTGGATCCTTGTAGATATCTCCTATGTCACCACATTTAAAGAGACGATTGGTCGAGATGTGCTACAAGAAGATCCATTGCTACAAGACATGGTCATTTTTAAACGGAATCGACTGAGTATTACACCCGTTACTCAACAAGAATTTGAACGCGTATGTGAGATCGCGGGTGAAGACCCAAACTCTTTCTCATGAATCTACGAACCAAAGGAATCCTTCCTGTACAGCGTTTGCGCTGGCTCGTAGAGCAGGGTGTGCTACACTCAACGCATGAACGCTACCCGATTGACCCAACGCAATTTCAGCCAAACTCGATTGATTTGCGCCTAGGAACTCAGGCAATCCGAGTGAGAAGTAGTTTTTTACCCGAATCTGAGTCTGTGGATCAAAAAGTAGCCAAGTTGGAGCAATACCGATTTTCTATTGAGGATGGAGCGGTACTGGAGCCCAATGGTGTATACATTATTCCGTTATTGGAAGCGATTGCATTGCCGACCCAGCGTGAACACACATTTGCAACAGGTGAAACACTGGTCACCGACGACCCATTAACGGCCAAAGCGAATCCAAAAAGTTCGACGGGAAGACTTGACATATTTACACGAGTCATCACCGACCATTGCCATCGATTTGAGGAGATACAGCCTGGGTATCATGGGAAACTTTACCTAGAGGTGGTTCCAAAGTCGTTTCCTATTCGAGTGAAAACGGGACAAATGCTTAATCAACTTCGTATTCGTCATGGTCATGTGGTGTTGAGTGATGAAGAAATCCTACGCGTACATGATCAGGATCCGTTATTAATGGATGCAGAGGGTACTCCGCTTCATTTGGATCATCTCAAGGTGAATCAGGGGTTGTTTATGAGTGTGGATGTCTCGGGTGAACCGGGAGCCATTGTCGGGTACAGAGCAAGAAAACATCGGGACGTAATCGACCTAGACCGGATAGGTGAATATGACGCTTCCGAATTTTGGGAGCCTATTATGGCCAAACCACAAGACCATCTCATTCTTGACCCTGAAGCCTTTTATATTTTTGCCAGTAAGGAGCGATGCCGTATACCAAAACATCTTGCTGCTGAAATGATTGCCTACGATACAGGTTCTGGTGAATTGCGAACCCATTATGCTGGGTTTTTTGATAGCGGATTTGGAGGACGCGTCGAGGACAAGGGCGCTAGGGCTGTACTTGAAGTCCGATCTCATGATGTACCCTTTTTGATTGAAGATGGCCAAACGTTTTTCTCTATGCGATTTGAACCCAATACCGAAGTCCCCGAAACCCTCTATGGAGCGGATTTGAAAAGTAACTACCAAGGACAAGGTCTCAAACTGGGCAAACAGTTTAAGCAAACAGGTCAGTAGCCATGGCTGTAGAGTGGTGCATATGTGAGAAGCGCCATTTTAGCGAACTCCAGCGCGAAGCGGAGACTCACGGATGGACGACCGTAGAACAACTCATCGAAGCGGGCCTTTGCGGGACCAATTGCCAATTTTGTGTACCCTATGTGCGGCGCATGTTGCGAACCGGAGAGACCTCATTTGAAGTTGGAGACGGTGATGTAGAGCCATCAGATGCTTCGTCAACAGACTCAAAACGACCATGAATCAGTTTTTGATTCCTTCGCCAACAACCCCAAATCCACCAGATGTACATCTCGAAGGGGATGAAGCAAAGCACGCCATCAAAGTACTTCGTTTGCGTGAAGGAAACGGATGCCTTGTTACGGATGGTAAGGGCTTCCAGGCACAATGCACCGTCTCAGAGGTCTATCAATCTGCTCTAACTCTTAGAGTAGATCAAGTGCTAGATATACAACCATTGTCTCCAGAAATCACAATTGCACTTGGGCTGCTAAAAAAACGGGATCGGATTGAATGGGCGCTTGAAAAATGTACAGAACTTGGTGCCGCTGGACTCTGGATGGTCCAAATGGATCATTCTGAGCGTTCTGTATTCAAAGTGGATAGGGCTCAATCAGTTGTAGAGAGTGCTCTGAAGCAATCTAAAGGTGCATTTATGCCGGATATTCAGGGTTTTGACTCCTTGGATGAGGTATTGCAACCAGAGTTGCTCTCCTCGTTTGATCGCGTCGTACTAGCCGATGAAACGGCGAGTAGTGAGGGTGTTACAGGGAATCAGGCGTTTACAGGAACCCCTGCAAATCCATCCAAAATCCTTGTCATCATTGGCCCAGAAGGTGGATTTTCAGCAAGAGAACGAGCGTTGTTGACATCTTTATCACAGAGCGAAATCGCTCACATTCAACACTTATCACTTGGCCCCAATCGACTTCGTGCCGAAACAGCGGCTATCTCAGCGCTTTTGCATCTTCAGCTCGTGCCTCGCTAGCCAGCATTTCGAGGGCTTTGACCGACTCCCATTGCTTCATGGCTTGCTTGATCTCATCGCCAAAAACGTCATTAATCACAGGGTAAAAATAAGGCGAACCCCATACTTGACGCGCAAGTTCAGCTTTCAAACGTCCCATAACCATCCAATCGGTTTGTTCGACATAGGATGGTGGTACGATCAGTGAATCACCGGATACATCAGGTGCGCTCACGCGTCCATCCACAACCAACCCTTTCTCTTTCATCAACTCGTAAAACCTTTCTTTGTCTTCCTCAGTAAAGGCAAAGTTCTCACGAAATGATTCAAAATCGCGTTCCCACGACATGCGGAATTTGTCGTTGTTCGCATCGAGGTAGCTACGCACAAAATCAAAATCGACCTGATTGCCTACCATTAAATTGAACATGTACCCTGATAATGTATCCTCTTTGACCAAAATATCAGGTACAATTCCGCCACCTCCATACACGGTGCGGCCCGCTGTTGTTCGGTATTTTAGGCTATCAGGAACAGTTTCAATAAAATCAATGGCATCCACAGAGGCATCATTTTCACGAGCGATAATCTCATGGACATACTCCTCACGCCCATCCTTGAATGGTTTCTGAATTAATCGTCCAGATGGTGTGTAGTATCTTGAAATGGTCACCCGAATGTTAGATTTATCGGCCAATTCGTATTGTTGTTGCACCAATCCCTTGCCAAACGAACGTTTTCCAACAATTAAGCCACGGTCATGGTCCTGTACGGCACCAGAAACAATTTCAGACGCACTAGCAGAGCCCTCATTGACCAAAATGATTAACGGCGTATCCTTCAGCTCTCCATCTCGTTGTGAATCATAGGAGGACGTGAAGCGACGATGGCGTGATTTGGTTGCCACAAGCTCTACACCCGATGGAAAAAACTCCTCAGCAATGGCTATGGCTTGGCTCATGTAGCCGCCAGGATTTCCACGTAAGTCCAAAATTAATCGCTGCATCCCATCCGATTCCAGGTCATTCACACTACTCATAAACTCATCATGGGTCGTTGCGGCAAAACGATTAATCTTAACATATCCAGTCTGGTCATCCAGCATATAATGCGTATCAACCGTAATCAAAGGGATATCATCACGAATGATATCAAAATCGAGCTCTCCTGTACCTGGACGAAGAATTTTGACATGAACTGAAGATCCTTTTTCTCCTCGCAGACGAGCAACCACATCTTCATTGTTAAACCCTACGGCTGAGCTATCTTCGATTTCGATAATGCGATCTCCACTTCGAATACCTAGTCTATCACTTGGCCCTCCGGAGATGGCTGTTACGACGGTAATTGTATCTGAGATTATGTTAAACTGAATCCCAATTCCCTGAAATTTTCCAGCAAACTGCTCTTGAATACGCTCATTATCCTTGGGTTCAATGTAGACTGAATGTGGGTCCAGTGTATTCATCATGGCGATCACCGATTGCTCGGTTAGGTCCGTGAGATTCTCTTCTGGATAGACATTTAGCACATATTCATAAGCTGCAGTGAACCGTTCATATGATCCCCGCAAATCCGTTACCGTAGGCTGCTCAATAAAGGTGGTGTCCAATGGAGTTCCAAGAAGAGATCCTTCAGTGATCGTAGTGTCAACCATCGCTTCTACAAACCCTCGTAGACTCACTTCGTGCAGATCGTTTATATCTGCAACATTGTAATAGTTGTCGATGACACGCTGTTGGGCTTGTACATACTTACGGATATTGGTCTCATGATCTTCTGTTGAGACAACGACAGGATCAACCCCAGTAACCCAAAGCAATCCAAGTATGGCGGTGACAACTCCGGGTGGGAAAAACAAGGAGAAAAATCCTGGGAACATAAGCTTAGGCGTTTGTTGGCTCGTCGGCCTCTTTTTCATAATACTCTAGTATCTCGTCATCTTCATGATTTTCTTTGGGAGGCGTTGCTTTTTCCGCCTCTTTGAGCACTTTGTCCAAGGACCACTGACGATTCACCGCATCCACGATATCAACCTCAGTTCCAGGGAGTGCTGCTCGAAATTCACTAAGTGACACACTTTCGTCGGCGATAAGTTTCAACCGTACGTTGTAGCGTCTCATCCACTTCCAACGCAAGCTCCACCAACCACCATTCTCAAGATGCGACTTCAAGTAAGGATTCACAAATACCTCAACCACTCGATATCCAGATTGGCGTCGGAACTTTGAAATCCATGCTGCTAGATCATTCACAACGGTATCCTTGGAAATCACCGTTCCTGCCCCTTTACAACTTGGACAGGGTAAGGTCACACTTTTAACTACACTTGGGCGAATCCGTTGACGGGTAATCTGAATCAACCCAAAATCACTCATCCCAATCACATTGGTTTTCGCGCGGTCTTTCTTGAACTCCTTCTTGAGTTCATCAAAGATCTTCTTACGGTTGACATCCTCTCTCAAATCAATAAAGTCGACCACAATAATCCCACCTAGATCTCGTAATCGAAGTTGTTTTGCGATTTCACGAGCTGCCTCAAGATTGGTTTTGAGGGAATTATCTTCTTGTTGATCCTTGGCAGCATACGGCCCAGAGTTGACATCAACCACGTACATAGCCTCGGTCTGCTCAATAATGAGATACCCTCCCGATGGCATTTTGACGCGGTCGCTGAAAATGGAGGCAACATCATTGCTAATGTTATAACTATCAAAGATATGATCACGCCCTTTGTAGAGCTTTACCGCTTTTTCTAGGGCTGGAGAGATAGTTGCTGCGAACTCTTTTGTTTCCTTATACATCTCATAATCATCAATCAAAATCTGATCATAGGACTTAGCAAATAGATCTCGAAGGATACTCTCGGTCATATCTAGATCCTTGTGCAGCAATTGTGGTGGTTTGGCTCCTTCAAGCTTGTCCATCAAGCGTTCCCACTTCTGTAGAATCATACGCATGTCATCCTCAATAGCCTCCTTCTCTTGGCGCTCTGCGACAGTGCGAACAATCACGCCAAATCCTTCCGGGAGCATCGATCCAACAATCGACTTTAGACGTTTCCGTTCTCGGAAATTATTCACCTTCTTAGAAACGGCGACATGTTTACCCATGGGAATAAGTACCAAAAAACGACCCGCAATCGAAATATCTGTTGTGATACGTGGCCCTTTGCTACCCATTGGCTCCTTGGCAATTTGGACCAACATTTTCTGGTTGGGTTGCAAAAGTTTTCCGGCAAGCATTTGCTTGTCGTGATTGCTTAACGTGTCAAAGGAATCGAGCTGGGATAGAGCCTCTTTCGGAATATTTTTGGTGCCATTGATCATGCGAACATAGTCACCAAGGTGGTCGCCAGCGTCTGAAAAGTGTAAAAACGCATCCTTTTCCAGACCCACATCAATGAATGCAGCCCGTATTCCAGGCATCACTTTGTGGACTCTGGCGAGGAAAATATCGCCTACGGTACGTTGGTTTTGCTCAGAATCGATAAAGAGCTGAGAGAGCTCTCCTTTTTCGATGAGTGCGATTTGGGTCTGTTTCCCTGAGGAATGAATTAAAACTTGGTTGCTCATAAAACGGTTGTTTGGACTGCGAACACATCGCTAGCTTCGGACGTAGTCGTAGGGACCGATCCATAGGATTTCCGTCACAAATGACTTGTACGGGGCCTAGTTTGGCGCCTAAAATTGGCTTGTGTTCTGTGTGTAGTGTGTTTAATCCAGCAGGTTCATAGAGTGTCAGTGACTGTCGCTGATGGGCTGCCGGGAAATGAAAAAAGGTTGTGAATTCGATCCATTTGCGCCAAATAGACGTATTCCATGCAAGAGTTGATTCTTGGTTCATGGTTTGAGAACGCTCAAGTGCGGTCAAAACGTATGTAAGTAACGGAAGAAACATCGGTACCTGCGCGATTTAGATTGAAATCGCAATATACAAAAAAAGGGATGCCCGGTGCGCGATGTGTATCTCGCAATATTACTCTTTTACTCGCTCGATATTTGCACCGATGTTTGTGAGCTTCTCTTCCAGAGCTTCATACCCCCGATCAAGATGGTAAATTCGCAATACCTCGGTTTGGCCTCGCGCAACCATGGCAGCCATTACCAAACTCACGGAAGCCCGTAAGTCTGTACTCATGACAGAGGCTCCATTCAACGGTGTATGTCCTGTAATCCACGCCACATTATGTTTTACCTCGATATCCGCACCTAGTCGCCCAAGCTCTGGAGCATAACTAAAGCGATCTTCATAAATCCGATCCTCCACTGCAGACGTGCCATGGGCTTGGGTTAGCATGGTTGCCCATTGCGCTTGCAAATCGGTTGGAAAACCTGGATAAATATCTGTACGAACAGAGATGGGGGTAATATGCTCAGGCGCTTTGACTCTCACTGATGTCCCTTGCTCATTGAACTCACAAATGGCACCCGTTAATCGAATATCGTCTGCTAAACCTCCCAGCTCAGAACGACGTATTCCATGGATGGTGCATACACTATCAGGGTGCATCATCGCTGCAATCATAAACGTGCCAGCCTCAATACGATCTGGTGTATTATCCCAATCTAGACCGTTTAGGCGATCAACCTTACGAATCGTTAATGTTGAGGTACCAACACCATCGATATCTGCGCCCATGGATTGAAGGGCTTCACAGAATTGTACCACATCGGGTTCTAGCGCAGCATTTACCAGGCGAAAGGATTCGGCTCGTAACACGGCCGCGAGCACCAGATTGATCGTAGCGCCTACACTGCTAGGTTGGAGCGTGAAACTGGATGGTGGGAGTGTAGATGGTCCCTCAGCCTCTATATATCCCCCTTTTTGAGACAACGTGTACCCCATGGCTTCAAGTCCTTTCAAATGCAGGTCCACCGGTCGAGGACCCCACGCACATCCTCCAGGAAGAGAAACCTTTGCATTTCCGCAACGTCCAAGCAGCGCACCTAACATGTAGAATGAAGCCCTCATCTTGCGAACAAGATCATAGGGAGCCTCCGGGGTTTTCAATGTAGAGCCGTCGCACGTCCATCGGTTTTCATCTGGGTTAAACGTGGCTTGGGTTCCTGTTCCCTCAATGACTTTTGTAAAGGTATAGATGTCTTGCAGGCGGGGGATGTTTCTGATTTCAGAGCGTTCCTCTGTAAGCAAACATGCTGCCATGAGCGGTAAAGCGGCATTCTTGGATCCACTTACATGGAGTTCGCCATGAATGGGAGTAGGGCCTTGAATAATGAATTTGTCCATAAGCAGCGAACGTGCAAAACGTCAGTTAGTAACGTGTGTATTGGTTGGCAGTGTCAACAAGATGCAGTTTCATGATGATTGCCCAGAATCGGTTTTTCCGTCAGATGGCACACCCAAAACAGGCTCTTTTGCTCTTGCAAGAGCGAGCGCTTTGACTCCCTTATGCGTAGACTGAAAATGAAACCCATGCATATTATCTGCGTCAAAAAAAGGTGTCGTTGGCGCGCCTTCCTCCTCCTGAAAGACATCCACCAATCCGTGAGAAATCATCGTGGTCAGATCAGCTCGCAATACACCCGCTTGCAATCCTGTTTCTTCTTGCAAACGATGCCATGGTTCCACGTACATCGTGCTTGATAGAATGGTTTTCATAGATGGGGTTAATCGTAGTGCAGCCATAGTCAAAGTTACTGAATTTGGACATCGCCATACGTAATGACTTGATCCAACTGGTCTGTCAAAATGATTCGATGGGTTGTTCGGATGTCTGTTACCGACCCAGTAGGTGTAAAATTCATTGGATTCATGGGGATTTCGAGAATGCCTGGCCCCAGAGACGTGCTCGACCAAACAGGCCACAATGTAGACGGGCGAGATGGATTAAATGTCCATACTCGAACCCTAGACAACACATCAAGGCTTTGAATCGTCACCAAGAGTTGTACCGTTTGAGTCGTGCTTGCTGGGTTTGGAAAGGGTGGTTGGACCGTGAGAAGGCCTACATAGTAGGGGCTTATCCTCCAGTCGTTGGAATCTCGGGATTCAATGGTTCCATTAAACGTTGTTTTGGTGATGGCGGAAGGCAGAGAGTACGCCTCTCGCTCAAAGTCCTTTTGCATGTTGTCGTCATCTCCTTGGCATGCACTTACACCTAAGACTATGATTGTCAGCCAGAGTGTCCAAAACGTGTGTTTTTTTCTTCCCACAGATGGTTGTCTGAAAATTTTGCTCATCTAGTTCATGAAAGATAAATGTAGCCATTTTGATTCCACATTATGCCTAAAATCTCGCATCTTGTCTGCGTACGTTTTGACGATTAATCTAGAAAGCTGCCAATGCCAACTGACGACCTACTAGTACTGGGAATCCCCAACTGTGACAAAATCCGCAAAACCAAAGCTTGGTTGGAAGACCACGATAGACCGTTTCAATTTATCGACCTCAAAAAAGCCCCGTTATCTGTTGAAGAGCTTACGGAACTGAGTCAAAAAGTGGGGTTAGATGCATTGATTAACCGTCGCGGAACCACGTGGAGAAAATTGGAGCTAGCGGACAAAGATCTTTCCGATGCTGAGATGCTGAAGGTGCTGAGTGAGAACCAGTCCATGATACTTCGCCCCGTGTTGGTTCGCGGAGACTCTGTGATGATTGGCTACGATGAGGAGGCGTTTGAGGGTTTTACAGCTCCAGACCGTCCCATGGAGGCATGAAAGCCACTCTCTACACAGTGTTTAGTCGATGTATGATCTGTGTGCTTTGCGCACTCTGCGCTTGGACGCCTCGAACGGCATCTGCTCAAACCATTCCAGGTGCTCCCGTAGATTCTACCGTGATGACTCCATTATCCATTCAGGAGCTCGTTGAGCTGCAGGAGACCTTTCGATACCAGGTAGAATATGGATTCCTAACCCTCGGTGAAGTTGTCGTTGAGGGACGTGTACACACAAAAGCGGAGAGAGATACGATGAGTACCCCTTCCGACTATCGACTTACGATGACGATTTATGGAAATGAATCCATTCCGTTTGTAGGTAAGCGCGAGGTACGATTTACATCCCTTTTTGACCTTGAGAACAAAAATCAGCTTGTTGAAAGGCGTTTTTGGAGGGATGATCTTCATGATGATGAATTTGAACGATCACTCATTGAATTTGACCATGAACGTGATTCTGTTCGATTTTTTGATCGTGGAGAGGCTGAAGCTGTACTACCCTTGGTTCAGCCTGCAGTTGGAGGGTCCCTGGTATTTTATGCTTCTCGATTGGCGGCAGGATATCAAAACCCTTACTCGCTCAATGTATTTATAGAAAATGAACAAGCAGATCTTGAGGCCGCTACCCAAGAATCCGCAAAACCACGACAGGTGCCAGCCCTAGAAGGGGATGTGATGGCATGGTTTAGTGAAGGGACGACCAATATCAAGGGTCCATTTGGGTTTTCTGGTGGCTTTAAAAGTTGGTTTACGACCGAATCTGAACGAGTACCCCTAGAAGCATGGGTCAAGATCTTTGTTGGTAATGTGAAAATTACACTTCAGTCGTATCAACGCAATCCATTTCATGGAGAATCCCAGCAACTTGATCAACCGCAACCCAATTAATCTACCCATCCTATGTCATCTACCCATCCCTCCATCCGTGTGGTTCAACTGGACCACGCCAAAGATTTACCACTCCCTGCGTACGAAACAGCCGATGCCGCTGGAATGGACGTGCGTGCAGCCCTTTCAGAGGCTGTTACCCTTGAACCAGGACAACGAAAAGCCATTCCAACAGGATTAAAACTCGCGATTCCAAGTGGATTTGAGGTTCAAGTCCGCCCTCGTAGTGGCCTAGCCATCAAAAAAGGAATCACGATGATCAATGCTCCGGGGACAGTCGATGCTGATTTTCGCGGGGAAGTTCATGTGTTAATGGTCAACCATAGTGACGAACCCTTTGTCGTAGAGCATGGTGAGCGAATTGCGCAATTGGTAGTAGCCCCTGTTGTCCAAGCGTCCTGGGAGACGGTTGAGGAGCTCGATGAGACCGCTCGTGGCGAAGGGGGATTTGGCAGTACCGGGGTTAAATAGACGCCAAGTGCCTGCTTACTTGTCCTTGTTGTTTAATGATGCCACTTGTTGACGGTATTCTTGTTCAGTCAAAAGCCCTTGTTGCCATAAAAATGCAAGTTCATTGACTTGCTCTGTGGTGCCAGGTTGTGTGCCCGAAGGTCGACTCTGTGTGGAAGATGGTCGGTGTGCCTGAGCATGATCCTTGCGAAGAGTCATTTCGTCTGCAAGAGCTTTCATTCCCCAAAACCCGCGTAAAACGACAGGACCAGCTCCTGCATCAACGCGAATCATTTGCCATCCAAGCCATCCTAGCCATGAGTCATCTTTTTCGAGATGGATGGCGTCCAATCGGTCCCATGGCAATAGACGTTGAGCTGCATCTACACCCACTTCAAGGCTTGTGTCAGTAAGCCGAATGCGATGTGACTTTCGATGTGTCTCGAGCACTCGGAGATTCCAAATCCCTATCCCAGCCAAGGGAATGCTCAACGTTGCAAGTACATAAAAAAGAAGCCATCGTATTTTTGAAGGAGCTTTCTCAATGGGGTTGCCTGAAGAGATTCCCTGCGAGGGCTCCTGTGCCGAGTGATGCACGCTCCCTTTGGGTGTCTGCTTTGATGACTTTTCAGAAGTCTCCGTCGAATTTGGTACGATTTTCAAGCCTGGATTCTGGGATTTCATTATTTTGAATGAGTACAAACTAGGCAGAATGACTCCAAAAACTCCAACATTTCGGTTAGCACCCTGGAAATGGTTTACCATGATCTGGATGACAGGTGTCCTAGTGGCTGGATTTTCCATAGCCATTCCACGTATTCCCATTTTAGAAGAATCAGCCAGAAACCTGTTTCTTCATGTGCCCATGTGGTTTACGATGATGACGATGTTTGCGATCGGGTTCTTTTTCAGCGTAAAGTATTTGATGAGTGAGAACCTGCATGATGATGAAAAAGCATCTGCTGCGACCATGGTGGGCATTGTCTTTGGTATTTGTGGGCTCCTTACAGGCTCGCTTTGGGCGCGCTTCACATGGGGTGCTTGGTGGATTCTTTCCGAGCCCAAAATGAATTTGGCAGCTATGAGTATGCTTCTGTTTGTGGCCTATTTCTTGCTTCGAACAGCTTTTGATGACCCCAAAATCAGAGCACGAATTAGCGCGATTTATAATGTATTTGCTGTGACGAGCGTCCCGTTTCTCCTGTATGTGATTCCACGACAGCTACCTAGTCTTCACCCAGGTGCTGAAGGAAATCCAGCGTTTAGTGAAATAACGGCCCCTGAACTTCGTTACATCTTTTACCCAGCTGTGATTGGATTTATTTTGATCGCTATGTGGTTGTTTACAGTAACCTTACGTGTACGTCGTGTGGCTCAAGCGTCCAAACAACAAATAGGATAGATGGTCTGGAGGTGGACGTAGATATGGCATACAATATGATCAATGATCAATCACAAGAAATGGGGGCTCAGGAGCAGGTTGACACGCTTACAGCAGCGTATAGCCAAAGTTGGGAGGGAGTGACTGCTACAACAGGACAAAATGCCGCCCAAACAGAATCAGGATTTGTTCAAATGATGAGTTCAAATGATTTATGGCCTGTTGTCTTAGGGGTAAGTCTCATTATATGGTTTGTACTTTTATTCTTTTTACTTCGACTGGAACGCCGTCTACATCACGCAGAATTATCCTATTCCAAGACATCCACTGATTCATCTACCTCAGAACCTAAAACCCATCCATCTGAACCCAAATCTTCATGAAAATTAAAGTCATTCTTGGCGTTGTGGCGATTGTCGCCTTTTCTTCACTAGTGTTCTATAATTTTGGAAACTCAATCTCGACCTATGTCGACTTTGAAGGGGCTCAAGGCATGAAAGGTGCACACGTTGTTGGTACCTGGGACGATACACAAGAGGCCTATTTCAATCGTGAAACGATGCAGTTTTCGTTCTGGATGACCGACGAAACTGGCAACAAGCGAAAGATTCTATACCCTCGCCCAAAGCCAAATAACTTTGAGCAAGCCACTCAGATTGTGGTGATTGGTGAATACCGAGGTAACACAGACGTCTTTGTTGCCAATGATATGCTCATGAAATGTCCGTCTAAATACAACGACCCAAGTGCATTACAAATGCAGGAGGCGTCAAGTTGAACGAGTTTCTGAGTTGGTCTGAACTTGGATTTCTCGGCAAAACACTGATCAACCTTGGGTTTATCTCTGCTTTGCTTGGAACCGTTGTGGCGGCGTTAGCGAGCCTTTCTCATCCACCATTATCCAAAAGAGTCTGGGCGATTAGCACCAAATCATTTTGGGGGCTTCAACTAGCCTCTATCGTGGGGGCATCTGCGGTCCTTTTGATTCTGATCGCCAATCATCAATTCCAGTATTATTACGTTTGGAACCACACGTCGTTGGACCTCCCGATGGAATATCTTCTGTCAGCATTTTATGGAGGTCAAGAGGGGTCCTTTTTGTTGTGGATTTTAATGTCCTCTGTGCTAGGTCTTGGTCTTATGGCTTGGACGCGAGCTCCGTATCGCTGGCCCGTAATGTCTGTTATGGGATTCACTCAAGTGTTTCTGATTTCGATGCTTCTGGGTTGGTCCTTTGGGGATGGAGTCATGTTAGGTGCTTCTCCATTCCGGACACTTCTTGAAGAGATGCCAAGCGCTCCGTTTTTGCAAGCCAATCCTGACTTTGTCCCTGCCGATGGACGAGGACTAAATGACTTGCTCAAAAGTCCATGGATGATGATTCATCCACCAGCCTTATTCGTTGGATTTTCCATGATGACGGCTCCATTTGCGTTTGCCATCGCCTCCCTTTGGACCCGAACCTATCATGAGTGGGTCCGTCCAGCATTACCATGGACACTTTCTGCGAATGTATTCTTGCTTACGGCCATCTTTTTGGGTGGGTACTGGGCCTATGAAACGCTTTCATTTGGGGGATATTGGGCATGGGATCCGGTCGAGAATGCATCCTTGGTTCCGTGGCTCATTGGTACAGCAGGTATTCACACGATGATTATCCAAAAAAAGAGCTCCAGAGCTCATAGTGCCAGCCTCTTTTTTGCCATTTTCGCGTATGTGCTGATTATCTATGAGACGTTTTTGACACGTTCTGGAGTCCTTGCCAACGCATCGGTTCATTCCTTTGTGGACTTGGGCTTGTACAATCAGTTGCTTGCCTTTATGGTTGCCATTACCGTGTTGGGATTTGGTTTTTATTTCTGGCGGTACCGTGATCTACCCAAGCCAAAAAAAGAAAGTAGCCTCCTGAGTAAAGAGGTCCTCACATTCACTGGATCTATCTTACTTCTTGTTCTAGGTCTCGTGATTATCCTTGGGACAAGCTCACCCATTATTGGTCGTCTATTCTATGATAATCCGACGCCTCCTGACATTCAGTTTTACAATGACTGGAGTGGGCCTTTGGCTTTGGTGATGGGTGTATTAACTGTGATTGGTCAGATGGTATTTTGGCAACGACAGTCATGGGTTAGTTTGGGAACAGGCTTACTGCTTCCTACGATTGCCACAAGTGTAATCACAGCTATATCTGCGATTATGGGTCAAGTCAATGACCTGTATTCGATCACATTTTTCTGGGTAGGGTGGTTCACCGTAATTGGCAATGGTTGGGTCATGGGTTCGCTCATGATGCGGAACCCTGCCTTGATTGGGGGGACCGTTACCCATATTGGTTTTGGTGTCTTGCTAATAGGGGTATTGGCCAGTTCCAAATACAACACATTTTTGGTCCCGCCAGTCACGGAGTCATTTAATGCCCGTGTCGCAGCTGGTGAGGCGTTCGATGAGGAGGGCTTCCCGATCACAACTCAAATAGAAAGCTTCGAGCTTCAACGCAATCAACCCAAAGTTGTCAACCAGCAGTACATGGTGACCTACGAGGGGTATGAACTTAAAGATACTCCCAGACCAGGAACACAGATTTATACAATCACTTTTCAACCACTTGATGGTCGTGACGCCTTTACTCTTCGCCCCGAAGTCTATCCTATGAGTAGTACCGCAGGGACAGATCGTGTGGATTGGTCTGTGGATCCTGACATTTTAACGGGATGGATGAGTGATATTTATCTTTTTGTGGGTGGATCAGCGCTCGTGGAGCGGAGAAATGAGCAAATTGCTGCCCAAGCCACCATGAATGAAGCTGCCATGTCACGTGCAGTGAGTGGGCAAGAGGTGGATGCTTCTGAGGCAGCCAATACAAATGGGCAGTCCATGACGACCACAGACTCAGTGTCCGTGGTTTCATTACTTCCTAATGATCCTGTACAGGCAGGACCCTACCAATTCACGTTTACGGGGTATGAGCCTGCGCAACAAGACGAAGTTCCTGAGAATACGCAAGTGGCTATTCGGGCAAATATCCAAGTAACTCACATGCCAACGGGAAGGAGTTACGAAGTCGTCCCACTGTTTGCAGTCTTTATTGATGAAGGTGAAAACTTTACCTACTCACCTTCGTTACGTATTGAGGAGTGGGGATTGGATGTCCAGTTTTCATCGATTGTCCCCAATGATGAATCTATCGAACTCACCGTTGCAGGGCTAAACGAGTTTATCGAAGAGGATTGGATCTATCTAACGGTTGAGAAAAAACCTTTTGTCTCCGCGGTTTGGTTAGGTACATTCTTACTAATGGGTGGGTTTAGTATCTCTATTTTTAGACATTGGGCGAGAGATCGTCAAGCGAAACAGTCGGGTGGAAATCGCGTCAACTCTTCGGATCCAGCGGTGGCCTGAATGAAACAGAAGCGGCTAGGGATAGGGTTGACCGTACTAACCACCCTCGTGTGGGGTGCTTGGATGAGCCCTACGTTAGCGCAAGATCTTGAACTATCTCAAAATTTCAAGGCTCTCCAAACGACTCAAAATACAACGCCGCAACAGGCCTTTTTACGCTCTCTAGTGGTTCCTGGATGGGGTCACTTATCAATCGGTGATGCACATATAACGCGTGGCAGGGCCCATATGATCACCGATATCGGCCTAGCGTTAGCCATTGTGATTGGCGAACAGCGCGAAGCACGACTTTTGGATGATGGATTTGCACTGGCTCAGACCTATGCTGGAATCTCATTGACGGATAAATCACGATCGTTGCAATTGGCAGTGAGTGATTATGACTCCTTTGAAGAATACAACGAAACGATGCTGCGACTCCGTAATTGGAATCGATTAATCCTTGATACACCCGAAAACCATTGGGCATGGGAATCGAGTCAACGCCGAGTCGAGTATCAAGAACTTCGCGAGCAAGCCGATCAAGCAGGTCGAGCGATGCCTATCGCCATTAGTCTAATGGTTGCCAATCGAGTGGTAAGTGCCATCTCTGCAGCACGCCTAGCTCGTGAGCAGGAAGGGTCTGTGACGCTCTCAGTTGCTCCTGTCTACATGCAGGGTGCCTTTCAAGAAGGTGGGACCTTCACAGCAACCATCCGTTTTTGATTGCATGATTTGAACACACTTTGGACGATACAGTATGACGGGACAGAGTATAATGGATGGCAACGCCAACCCGTCCAAAAAGGGGTAAAAACTATTGAAGGGACCCTAGAAGAAGTTCTAAGCATCATTACACAACGAAAAGTAGAAATGATTGGTCAAGGCCGAACCGATGCGGGTGTTCATGCACTAGGGCAAACGGCTCATTGTGCAATAGAGCGAGGCACCAACCTAGGTCAGCTCATGTATTCAGCCAATCAGATGTTGCCCGACGATATCCGAGTTGTTTCGGTGCAGGAAGTCGACCCAGATACCCATGCTCGATTCGACGCGACGACTCGTACCTATGAGTACCATATTACAACGCAGCCACACGTACTGAAACAACGATTTGCCATGTTTGCCCCATGGCTTGATGACGATTCTATCGATCGCTTGAAAAATATGGCGGTAGCGATTCAAGGCGTAGACGATTTTGCTAAGTTCGCAAAAATGGATGAGGATACTGGGACTCGATGTGCTATAGTCAAGGCGGAATGGATCTGGTCGAACCCTGATTTAGTGTTTCGTGTAGAAGCCAACCGTTTTTTACGCCATATGGTACGCCGATTGGTGGGTACGATGATAGATTTTGCTTCAATGGAGGAGGGAGATAGACTTTTTGAGTGTTTCTTGGACCCCTCCAAAGCGACTGCAAAGGAACGCTCGTCAATCCAGAAAAATGCTACGACTGCAGAGGCAAAAGGCCTCGTGTTAACCCACGTCAAATACATTGCAATAAAGAATCCCCATCGAAAAGATTCATAGTTGACACGTGTCCCGCAAAGCGCGTATATTTGACGTTCTTATTGAAATTCCTCGGTAGCTCAGTGGTAGAGCAATCGGCTGTTAACCGATTGGTCGCTGGTTCGAATCCAGCCCGGGGAGCGCAAAAAATGAAACCGTTGTACGTCAGTCGTGCAGCGGTTTTTTGTTTCAAGAGGCGTCATTCTCCCTTTGATCTTGTGACAATAGCAGCTGACACCATCACTGGGTATGTGAATCAATACCCATCGATATGTAACGTTTGCTTCTCATTAAACAAAATGTTACGTTTACGTTACATTTTAATTCACGAACTATAAACCCATTATGAATGCTCAGTTGATAATCCCAGTACTTGGGATCCTTACAGGAATCATTATTCCTATTGCTGTTTTTATATGGATGTATTACGACTCTAAAGGGAAGAGACAGGCAGTTGTAGAGATTGCTAAAAACTTGGATGATCCGTCGAAGGTTGAAGAGCTACTTCACATTTTTGACGAGAGAAAAAAAGAACCTCTTGATTATCGAAGAGGTGGACTCATCACACTATTTGTCGGTGCAGGGTTATTTCTATTTGGCTTCTTTTTTCTCGGGAATATTTTAAAAGGAGTAGGAATCTTAGTGGGACTTATCGGTCTCGGAACGTTGTTAGCAGGGTATCTTTATCCTAATACAGAGAAAGAATTGACGGACGCAGTGAATCAGTTCGAAAAAGGGAAGCATGGGTAAAAACCACCAAAAACTCTTGAATAATCTAGAAGAACGAAGAAAATCAGCAGGGTTTACTCAAGAGGAGCTTTCGATTAAGGCAGAAGTATCAAGAAAAAGTATCAACGCCATTGAAAATGGTGTATATGTACCCTCTACTGTGCTAGCACTAAAAATATCTAAGACGCTAAACTGTACAGTAGAGGAGCTTTTTCAACTCCCCTCAAAACTTTAAGTGACGAATTGTATCACCACGATTGATCAATTGCTGAAGAGAGTCTATCCCAACTTCAACATGTCGCTTGTCAAACAATCTTGAATTTTCCTTGTCTTTGGCCTGAGTTTTGACCCCCTCTGGAATCATGGGTTGATCTGTTACCAAGAGTAGCGCGCCAGTTGGGATTTTATTATGAAAGCCTACTATGAAAAGAGTTGCGGTCTCCATATCAATCGCATAGGCTCGTAAACTAGCCAAGTAGGTTTTGAACGCTTCATCATGCTCCCAAACCCTACGGTTTGTGGTGTAGACAGTCCCCGTCCAGTAGTTGAGACTTTTATCTTTGATGGTTGATGATATTGCTCGCTGTAACGCAAAGGAGGGCATTGCGGGGACCTCCTTAGGGAAATAATCATCTGATGTACCATCTCCACGGATGGCACCAATAGGCAAAATAAAGTCGCCAATTTTATTGCGCTTTTTGAGTCCCCCACATTTGCCAAGAAATAGGACTGCTTCCGGTTTTATAGCCGAAAGTAAATCCATAATGAGAGCGGTATTTGGACTCCCGATACCAAAATTTATGATGGTAATGTTGTCAGCAGTGGCTGAGGACATAGGTTTGTCCAGCCCTTGTATCTCAACACCTGTGAGATCTGCAAAAAGGTTCACATAATGTTGGAAATTGGTCAACAGGATATATTGGCCAAAGTCTTCTAATGGAACACCTGTGTAACGAGTGAGCCAATCCTGAACGATTTGTTGTTTTGTTTTCATGAGATAAGATACGATGATTAGAACACAGCAACAGCTTACAATACTGGATCTCTATGGTTCGCATATTCAACTCATGCAACTCGGTCGCCTTTGGCAGCCTCTAGCATGATAAACCAGTCTGTGAGCGATAACTTTATATTCACCGCATTCATCGCTAGCTCAAGTCGATCAGGGGACGTTGTCCCAACAACAGGATGAATGCCTGAAGGATGCTTGAGTAACCAAGCCAAAAGCAATTGATCTTCTGAGGCTTGATACTGTTCGCAAAGAGGTTTTAATGCGGAAAGAATACGTGTTTGTCGTTCTCCTTGTTCTTTAAACACACTTCCTAAAGGAGCCCATGCCATAGCCCCAATATCGTGAACAGCCATATAATCAAGTGTACCATCATTCATTGGGACCTCATGTGTAAGACTACACTCGATTTGATTCCAATCAACCTCGACACACGATTGGAGACGTGCCATTTGTGAAGGGGTAAAATTGGAAACCCCAAATCCATGGATTTTACCTTCATCCTTGAGAGCTGCAACCGTATCGCCGATTTCATGAGGATCCATTAATGGACTTGGACGGTGAATCAAAAGTACATCCACGTACTCGGTTTGGAGGTGCCGCAACGAGGCCTCAACGCTCTGACGGATATGATTAGCCGATGTGTCATAATGCTTCACCGAAAGGGGGCGTTCTTCGCAGGGATACTGAATGCCACACTTGGTCACGAACTGTACCGATTCACGAGCAACAGCTGCACTCGCAAAAGCTTCTCCAAACTCAGCCTCTGTGGTATATCCCCCATAGATATCGGCATGATCAAAGGTTGTAATCCCAAGACCATAGACTGTCTCTATGAGCGATTGCATTTGTGCAGTGGTAAATCCTTTTCCCCAAGATCCCCACGTCATTGTTCCTGAAATAACTCTAGAAAGTGATGTCATAGATATAATTTAATGTAAATTGACTCAGGTAGTATAGTAGGGTTATCCTTTCATAGAAAGTTCACCATAAAGACAACCAAAAACATTCAGTCACATGTCTATTCCTTCCTCAACAATCACGCGAAGTGGTACGCTCAACCTGTTTTGCTTCATGGTCCTACTGTGGACGGTCTTGGGTTTCCATGCAACATCGACCTATGCTCAACAAGGATCGACGCATACCAACCTGACGATTTCGAGTGAGATTTTAGGGCAAGAGGTTCCCTACAGCGTATACTTACCCCCTAGTTACCACACCAGTGAACGCCCATATCCAGTGCTTTATCTTCTGCATGGTGCATGGGGAAATTACTTGGATTGGGTCTATTTCGGGGATGTTCAGGGACTTGCAGATGAGGTATTTAAAGACCCGTCTATCCCAGAAATGATTATTGTAATGCCGGATGGATTTGTCGACATCTTTTATCAGAATCAATATGATGGCTCTTTGGATTATGAAGATTTTTTCGTGGAGGAGTTTATCCCTGAAGTAGAGCAAACGTACCGGACGATGGCCCAGCAAGAGCCCCTTTATCCAGATGGTCAATACCGGTCTATTTCAGGGCTTTCCATGGGTGGGTATGGGGCCATGTATTATGCGCTGAAATACCCACAGATGTTTTCGAGCGCATATTCGATGAGTGGTGGGTTTGTCAGCCCAAATACCGAGTACCCATCTTGGTACAACATTGACGACGTAAATGAGCGGTTTGAAGGGATTTGGGGGCCTATGCAAAACGGAGTTCATCAGAATTTTGACCAAAACACCATCCAGACCCTTTCGAGAACCTTCCCAGAGGACCAAATCCCCATGCTACCAGTGCTCTATATTGATTGTGGAGATGATGATTGGTTATTGCCCGACAATCTTGAAGTATTTGACATCATGAGGGATCGTGGGTTCAATGTTGAGCTTCGAATCAATGATGGCGCACACACCCAAGACTATTGGCGTGAAGCGTTGCCAAAAGCGATTCGTGTGGCAGGGCAGTCCTTCAGAGGGTGGTAAATGGAACAAGAGGAATTACAGCGACTGATAGAGGTATTTTTACCACTAAAAAGACAAGGTCCGGGTAGTGAGATTGAAACCCTCATGGCGCTTGGATTGACGGGGCTTGATACGAGTAAAGAGGTACAAGTACTCGATATAGGCTCTGGAACTGGGGTCCAAACACTGACTCTAGCTAAGGCATTAAAAGGGACGATTCATGCAGTCGATTTGATTCCTGAGTTTTTGAGCGAACTTGAAAAAAGGTCTGGGGATGAAGATCTCTCTGCAACTATCCATACACATCCTTGCTCTATGGATGCATTACCGTTTTCCACCAATCAATTTGATCTCATCTGGAGCGAAGGGGCACTTTACAACATGGGCTTTGAGGCAGCGATTGGATACCTCACTCCATTTTTGAAGCATGGTGGGGCTCTCGCTGTGAGTGAGTTGAGTTGGTTTACATCCAACAGACCCAAAGTGTTGGATGAGCATTGGGCCAAAGAGTATCCAGAAGTGGGGTTAGTGTCCGAAAAGAGTACTATTCTAGAGGCTCATGGCTATGCCATCAAAGGGTATTTCCCGCTAGCCGAAT
>CAJXOH010000010.1 GCA_913057895.1 uncultured Bacteroidota bacterium | reverse complement strand
AACCCACTGAAACTGAAATAATCCATATCCAAGACAGGTCTGAAAGCCACACCATTAATGTAGCAGACACACCCACCATAATCATTGAAAGTGGTAACGCTAATCTAAACGCTGCTCTAGAAAATGCTCGCCGTAACGATTGAAAGCTCATTCACGAAAGCGGTAACCCACCCCTTTGATCGTCTCTATGTATCCTTCACCGAGTTTTTCTCGGATTTTGCGGATATGCACGTCAACCGTACGATCCACAACGTAAATATTATCACCCCAAACCTTGTTTAACAATGTTTGGCGGTCCAAAACTTTTCCTTGTCGACTCATTAAAAAATAAAGTAGTTCAAACTCCTTACGCGGAAGCTGGAACTCTTCAGCGCCCCTAACTACGACATATCGATCTCGATCAATAACTAAATCATGGGCTTTGAGTTGATCTTCCGCTTGCTCAGTATCCTCATATCGGCGCAAGAGCGCCTTGATTCGAGTCACTAGCTTGACCGTGCTGATCGGCTTCGTTATGTAGTCATCGGCACCTATTGTTAACCCCTCCACCTCTGACGCCTCGTCATCTTTGGCAGTCAAAAATATGATGGGCAAGCGCTTAATCTCCGCATCCTGGCGTAAAGCCTCGCAAACCTCAAACCCGCTCATTTTTGGCATCATCACATCCAGGAGTACAAGGTCAGGTTGGTGTTTTTGGGCAAGGGCTATCCCCTTTTCTCCGTTATCTGCCAAATAAACTTTAAACCCCTCTTTTTTGAGGTTGTATTCCAAAAGGTCTAGTAGATCATGCTCGTCGTCTACAACTAAAATGCTCTTTTTTGCCACGTCTCTCTTTGATTTTTTAAGTGATTTGGTTTTGTCAATCCTCTCTCATGAATTGATATTCTAGACTCTGTCTTTGATTTGACACGAACCCGTTTAACCAAAAGATGTTCATGAATTTACAAAACTTATCGATTCAAAATGATCAGCGCTTCCTTGACCCAACTAGATGTTTCTGAAGGGGGTGTTGCCGATCTCGCAAGCTCCTGAAGTGCACTAAGAACTTTCTTCTTTGGATACCCAAGGGCTTCCAGCGCTGACAGAACCTCATCGTTGGGCGAGCCAGCCATTGTTGACCCCACAGAGTGTGTAGGGTCTACCTGTCCCAATTTGTCGCGCAGTTCTAGAACAATCCTCTCTGCGGTTTTGGCTCCAATGCCAGGTACGGACGATAATCGAGCGGTTTGTCCAGACACAATAATCTCAAGTAAATCAGGATAGGGGTGTCCAGATAAAATCGTTAGGGCACCTTTTGGGCCAATACCCTTTACTGTAATCAACTTTTCAAACAGTCGTTTTTCCAGTGGCTCGATAAAACCAAAAAGACGTTGATCGCTATCCGTTATATGATGATATATCTTCAGAGAAAGGTCAGATCCAACCGCAGGTAGCTGATCTAGGGTTGTCTTAGAAGCCTCTACTCCATACCCAACCCCTCCAACATCCAAAACCACCTGACCTTCTACCAGTTCAAGGATTCGTCCGGTCAACGATACGATCATGTGGCCCTCACGCGGCTAGGATTATCCTTTACAAATTGAGACCAATTTCCTTTGGTGCGAGTCGATTGGCTTGCGGCCCCTTGAGCCATCTGATCGCCATGGAACACCCCACAAAGTGCAATCGCAATTGCGTCTGTTGCGTCCTTAGAAGATGGTAATTCTTGCCCTGGGAGGTAGGTTTGAACCATCCCGGCAACTTGCTCCTTCGAGGCATTTCCATTTCCCGTTATAGCTTTCTTTACGGCTTTAGGATATATCTCCCTCACTTCGAGCTCGTGCCGGGTGGCCGCAAGAATAGCGCTTGCTTGAGCACGTCCTAATTTGAGCATTGCCAATGGATCTAACCCATAAACTGGTGTTTCAATGGTCATGAGCGAAGGCTTGTGCAGGCGGATAGCCTCTTCTACAGAATCATGAATCAAAAGCAACCGGTCCGTGTGCTGGTCTAACGATTCTAATCGAAGCGTTTCGGCCATAAGAAGAGTCATCGGTGCGTTTGGTGACGTTTGCTCAATGACCGCAATTCCTGCGCGCCTTGACCCTGGATCGATGCCGAGAACGATCATCCGCCTTCTCCTGAATTCGCGGCTTCCCCTGACTCCTCTGCAAAGGCCTTTTCGAGTGCTTCTACAAGCTCCTCAGAAATACCCGACGTCGCAAACCCACCATCATGATAGAGGTTTTGCATGGTAACCATCCTAGTGTAGTCAGAGAATAGCGTCATGCAGTAGTCTGCGCAGTCATCTGCAGAGGGGTTGCCCAGTGGTGCCATCTTCTCTGCAAATGTAAACATACCATCAAACCCTTTGATTCCTGTCCCTGCTGAAGTTTTGGTAGGGCCTTGAGAAACTGTGTTCACACGAATACCCTTGCTTCCTAGGCGACTTCCAAAGTTTCTTGCAATACTTTCAAGGAGAGCTTTGGCATCGTTCATATCAGAATACTTGGAGAATATTCGTTGTGCGCCAATATAACTTAGTGCCACAACGCTTGCCCCGTTATTCAGCATCTCATCTTGTGTCGCCTGTTGAAGTACGCGGTGTAGCGACAAAGCCGAAATATCAAGCGTTTGGTGCACCCAGGTATAGTTTAAATCGGTATATGCTTTCCCTTTTCTGACATTTGGCGACATCCCAACTGCGTGCAATATGAAGTCAATGGTGCCAAAGTGATCCTTGGTTTTTGCAAAAAGGTCCGCGATTGCCTCCTGGTCGGTGACATCACATGGAATAATGGGGGCATTAATCTCTTCTGATAATGCATTTAGTGTCCCCAATCGTAGAGCAATGGGTGCGTTGGTAAGAACACATTGAGCACCTTCGCGATGAGCTGCTAGGGCAACCCTCCAGGCGATAGACCGCTCATCCAGCGCCCCGAAAATGATTCCTTTTTTTCCTTTTAACATTCCCTCCGCCATGGTTCCTCTTTTTTATAGTGTGCAGTCACTCCAAAATACCGCACCCTGCACTAAGGTGGTAACGATAAATGATTTTTTTATCCACACAAACTGCCTTACCTTTTAAGACTTTGCTTTTTGCGAGTGAGCTTTGACAAAAACGTCATTGCCATAAGCGCATTATCCAAGGGACGCATTCGTGCGTGATACATTATGTTTGAAGATCTTTCCTCCAAATTAGACCGGGCCCTCCAGTCGCTGAAAGGCGAAGGCCGAATCAACGAGTTAAACGTTGCAGAAACGGTCCGCGAAATTCGTCGAGCTCTACTCGATGCCGATGTCAATTTTGACGTCGCCAAGTCCTTTACACAAAACGTTCAAGAAAAAGCGCTTGGTCAAGATGTCCTCACGAGTGTAAACCCAGGACAACAGTTTACAAAAATTGTCTTCGATGAACTCGTCTTTACTCTTGGTGAAGAGCATAAAGAGTTAGATCTCTCTGGCAAATCACCTGTAGTGATTCTTGTTGCTGGTCTTCAAGGCTCTGGTAAAACGACCTTTTCAGGAAAACTAGCCAGACACCTCAAGAAGGATAAAGGGAGAAAGCCACTCTTGGTTGCTGCGGATGTTTATAGGCCTGCAGCTGTGGATCAGCTTAAAACGCTCGCAAGTCAAATTGATGTCCCTGTCCATTCAGTCGATGTGCAGGACGCCCGTAGAGCCGCCAAAGAGGGGGTGGAGGTTGCGAAGTCCTTGGGGTATGACACGGTGATTATAGATACTGCAGGGCGCATGCATGTGGATGAAGTCTTAATGGAAGAGGTTTCCGATATCCATCGCCAGGTTAATGCATCACAAACGCTTTTTGTTGTTGACTCCATGACCGGTCAAGACGCAGTCAACACTGCAAAGCAGTTCCATGACACCCTAGACTTTGACGGAGTTGTCATGACGAAAATGGATGGTGATACTCGAGGGGGTGCTGCCTTATCGATTCGTACGGTAGTAAATAAACCCATTCTCTTCCTTAGTGATGGTGAAAAACTTGATGCACTCACACCTTTCTTTCCGGACAGGCTTGCCAAGCGGATTCTGGGCATGGGAGACGTGGTGTCGTTTGTTGAAAGGGCACAACAACAGTATGACGAGAAGCAAGCCCGCGCACTTTCCAAGAAAATCAAATCGGATAGTTTTGATCTGAACGACTTCTTGGAGCAGATTCAAAAGATTAAAAAGATGGGCAACCTCAATGAATTAGTTGGGATGATCCCTGGCGCGGGAAAGGCCCTTGCTGGACAAGAAATCGACGATTCTGCCTTTAAAAAGACAGAATCTATTATTCAGTCCATGACCTTTGCTGAGCGAGCTAACCCCGACTTGTTAAATGCTGGTCGGCGCAAACGCATCGCTGCTGGCTCCGGCAACAGCGTGAAAGATGTAAACGATCTAGTAAAGCAATTTGAGCAGATGAAGAAAATGATGAAGTCCATGAATAAGCTAGGGGGCATGGGTAGAGGCCTTCCAGGCATGCCAGGGCTACCTGGCATGGGAAAACAAGGACTTCCAAATATGTTTCAGTAAACAACCACTTAACCATAAATAAACGTAAAGGAGTCACCTTTTGATTAAGCTTCGATTACAACGAAAAGGGCGGAAAAAACGCCCATACTATCATATCGTCGTTGCGGACAGTCGTTCGCCTCGCGATGGTCGCATCATTGAAAAAATCGGCCGTTATGATAACGTCAGTGAAAATAAACACGTCATCATCGATGAGTCTCGCGCAATGCATTGGCTCAATGTTGGTGCCCAGCCCACGGACAAAGTCAGAAATCTTCTCAAAGGAGAAGGAATCCTTATGAAAATGCACCTTCAACGTTGGGGTAAATCCGACGAAGAGATTGAGGCAGCTTTGGCGGAATGGAAGCAAGGGCGCGATGAGCGAATGGCCCAGGTCATGACCCGTAAAGAACAGCTTGCAAAAATTCTTGAGGACGAAGAAAAAGCATTCAAGGACAAGCTAGTGAAGAAGGCGAAAGAGGCGAAAGAAGCCGCTGAAGCTCCTAAGGAGGAGGCTCCAGCAGCAGATGCTAGTGCAGAGGCTGGTACTGACGCTCCTGCTGAGGGGGCACAAGCCGAGACACCTGTTGAGGGTGCGCCTGCAGAAGCAACAGCTGAAGCGGCTTCGGGTGAGACATCGGAAGAGACAGCAAGTGCTGAAGCTCCTAAGGAAGAAGCTGCTGAAAGCGCCACAGAAACTGAGGCTGTAGCTGAAGAGGGCACTGAAGCTCCTAAGGAAGAAGCTCCAGCAGCAGATGCTAGTGCGGATACCGGTGCTGATGCACCAGCTGAGGATGCACAAACAGAAGCTACTGCTGATGACGCAAAGGCGGAAGATGCAAAAGCTGAAGCGGCTGAAGAAGAGGCTAGCGCTGAAGCTGACGCTCCTTCAGATGAACCAAAAGCGGAAGATGCACCGGCAGAAGAGGAGTCAAAAAAAGACGCCCCTGACGCATGATAGCTGACCCACGAAAGACGGGCGGAGAATCATCCCCCTACCTTGAAGTGGGCCGTTTTGGGAAAAGTCATTCATTGCATGGTGAATGTAGGTTTTTCCCTAAACCAGGTGTTGAAAAGTTGCTAACAGCTGGTTTAACTGGGTTTCTTCGATCAGGTCGTGGGGAGTTTATTCCACACCGGATTGAAAAGCTAACGCTCCAAAAGGGTGCCTCGGCCTCCAGAGGAGCAATGTTCTTTCTCAAACTGGATCGGATTCAACGTAGAGAAGATGCGGATTTACTCCGAGATCAATCTCTATGGGTAGCGACAACAGAAGAGTGGGTCACATTATTAGAGAGCTCTGAAGAAAACGAGTCTTTCGTTGGCTTTGACGTTTACGACGAAAGAGGGCTTTTTGGAAGGGTTCTGAGCCAAGATGAAACCCCTGCTCATACCATTGTTTTAATTGAGCATGTTTCGGGTCAAGAAGTGACCGTGCCACTGATTGAGGAGTTTTTTCAAATAGATTCCAGTCAAACCCTTCAGGGTATTAACCTGGAGATGTTTTTGGAGGATTCTCATGAAGATTGACATTCTCTCCGCTGTCCCAGCGCTATTGGAAAGTCCACTTTCACACAGCATTGTTGGAAGAGCTCAAGAACGAGGTGTTGTTGAGGTGCAAACCCATGACCTTCATGAGTATTCTGCTGACAAGCACAAAAAGGTGGACGATATTCCCTATGGGGGTGGCGCTGGAATGGTGCTGACACCACAACCAATCTTTGATGCTGTAGAGTCAATTACCCAACAAGGCAGCGGCTCAACACCGCTTGTGTTGTATACTAGCCCACAGGGAATTCCATTTGATCAAGATGAGGCTACAAAGCTTTCACTTGAGTCTCATCTAATCATTTTATGTGGTCATTATAAAGGGGTAGATCAGCGCGTAAGAGACAACCTTATCGATAAAGAGTATTCATTCGGCGATGTTGTCTATTCTGGAGGTGAGCTACCAGCGCTTTGTATTGTCGACGCAGTTGTTCGCTTGCTGCCTAATGCTATGAATGATATTGATAGTGCCTTAACAGATTCCTTTCAAGAGGGATTGCTTGAAGGTCCTGTGTATACTCGGCCAGCATCGTTTCAAGGGCACGAAGTTCCAGACGTTTTACGTTCTGGTGATCATGAACGAATCCGCCAGTGGAAAAAAGAACAAGCAGAAGAGCTTACAAAGAGGGTTCGACCCGATTTGTTTGAAAAGTATCAATCAAAACCATAATCCTTTTACAAGGAGTCAATTATGAACAAAGTAGATATCGTCGAGAAGACGGTCATTAACAACGAAAATATTCCAGATTTTAATTCTGGCGATACGGTCAATGTCCACTATCGTGTTCGCGAGGGTGACAAAGAAAGAATTCAGCAATACCAAGGCGTGGTGCTAAACCGCAAGGGTAGTGGGTCGAATCAAGCGTTTACGGTTCGAAAAATGTCTGGAAGTATTGGTGTGGAACGTGTTTTTCCACTTTACAGCCCCTTTATTGCGAAAATCGAAGTAAAAAAATATGGAAAGGTTAGACGTAGTAAGCTTTTCTATCTCCGCAATCTTACAGGGAAAGCAGCCCGTATAACTGAGCGCGATCCAAATAAAGAGTCATAAGTATGAATCTGGTATTGTTTGGGCCACCAGGTGCTGGAAAAGGAACACAAGCTCAGTCCGTATGTCAGAACTATGGGCTGGGCCACCTTGCCACAGGGAACCTTTTTCGCACACACATTAGTAATGAGACACCTCTTGGTCTGCGGGTAAAGTCTATCCTTGACTCTGGAGAGCTTGTTCCTGACTCCATAGTATTAGACATGGTAAAGGAGGAGATTCAAAAAGATGATTTCAAAAATGGTGTTGTCTTTGATGGGTTTCCAAGGACAGTTGCCCAAGCGGAAGGGTTAGAAGAGGTTCTTCTGAATATGGGTCTGACTATTGATGCATTCATCATGCTAGACGTCCCCGAAGAGATGCTTGTGCAGCGACTACTATCAAGAGGAGAAGGGAGAAGCGATGATACAGAAGAAAAAATAACTCATCGCTTAGAGGTCTATCGCAAAGAGACATCACCCGTCAAAGGGTATTATGAAGCAAATGGACATGTCTATTCTATACTAGGCACAGGATCTATTGATGAAGTTTATTCAAGAATCCAGTCTGTTTTAGACTCCTTACGTAAATAAGCTTTTTAACTTCTCACCCATCCACTCTCAGAAGGGTGTATGGGATCTATTGATGATTCAATCTTTTTCAAGGATTAATGTCACGGGCCCATCATTGATTGATTCAATGTCCATATGTGCCCCAAAAGTCCCTTGCTCAACAAAAAGACCTCTCTCTTTACAGAGCTGTATAAATTGTTGATACCAAATCTTTGATTTTTCTGGTGGGCCGGCCTGAATAAAGCTGGGTCGAGTTCCTTTTCTAGTATCCCCATAAAGTGTGAATTGAGAAATAATCAGCAATTCACCTTTCTCATCTTCTACAGATCTATTCATCTTTCCATCTTCGTCTGGAAAAACACGAAGTTTGCAAACTTTGTCAGCCATCCAGCGTAATGTGTCCAATGATTCTTCATGCCCAAAACCCACATATAATAGGAGTCCTTGCTTAATTCCTCGTATTTGTTCCCCTTCTGGGAGAACCGTGGCTTTTTTAACCCTTTGAAGTACAACTTTCATAAAATGGCTGATGTGAATTTAATGTGTATAAGCAAATCTCAAGTGTGGAGAAAATGTGGGTAAGATGAATGATTAAAATCTTACTTCATGATATCCACACAAAGCAGTCATTATCCACACTAATTTTCTTTTTGATTATCAACCCAAGAATGTTTTCTACTTATAGATGTATAAATTATGTACAAATGTGTGAAACACAACCTTATGTGGGTATAAACGAAAGGTACCGTCTCTTTTATTCACCTACTTATCCACAACTTACTCAGAAATTAATTTTTCATGGTGAATAACTCATTTATACACAGAAACCTACTTCCCTACTATTACAAGGGTTTTTTTTAATACCTTTTAATCAAATTTAATCCGTGTGGATAAGTGAATATGAAGAAACCCATTACCTATAAAGATGCAGGTGTAAATATTGAAAAAGGTGACTCGTTAGTCACATCTATTAAAGCATCTATTGAGGAAACACATACTCAAGGTGTTATTTCTTCCATAGGAGGATTTGGGGGCTTATTTCAACCATCCTTTGAAGAGTATAAAGAGCCTGTTTTGGTAAGTAGTGTTGATGGAGTAGGTACAAAATTGATTGTTGCCTTCAAAATGGGTGTATTTGATACTGTTGGACAAGACTTAGTGAATCATTGTGTGAATGACATCGCTGTTTGTGGCGCTAAACCACTCTTCTTTTTAGACTACTTCTCAACCGGTCACCTAGAGACAGATGTTGCAACAGATGTGTTGAAAGGGTTTACGATCGCTTGTAAAGAAAATGGAGTCGCATTAATCGGTGGTGAGACCGCAGAAATGCCAGACTTGTATCAAAAAGGTGAGTTTGATTTAGCTGGCACCATTGTGGGAATGGTAGATAAATCAAACATCATTGATGGATCAAGAGTTAAAAAGGGTGATATATGTATTGGTTTTGAATCAACAGGACTTCATACGAATGGGTATTCATTAGCCCGAAAGGTATTATTTGAAACGTACGATGTACATGATCAAGTAGAGGAGTTAGGCGAGTCTGTTGGTGAAGCTCTTCTGCATACTCACAAGTCATACCTTGGAATCATTCAAGATTGTATTGCATCTACAGAAGTCCATGCATTTTCACATATTACAGGAGGTGGAATTGAAGGAAATACATCTAGAGTCTTATCAAAAGATCAAACGCTTGTAATGGACTGGGATAGCTGGGTCTGGAATCCCATTTTTTCATTGATACAGAAGACGGGAAGTATTGAAGAGGCTGAGATGAGAAAAGCCTTTAATCTAGGTCTTGGATGTATGGCTATTGTTCCAGAATCATCGGTTGATTCTATATTATCTGTAGCTAAAAAGCATGAAACGTCTGCCTGGGTATGTGGAGTAATCCAGTAGAGAAGACCCTCGAATTCAAATGAAACTATATGTTGAACCAATCATCTAAATACAAACCCATGAATCCTCAGAACATGAGTGTCAAATTTCTTGCAACACTATTGCTAACTGGATATCTATTTACCTCTGGAACAGTAGTTGGACAGTCCTTACCGTCATCACAACCTTGGTCATTTTCATCCACTGAGCTTGCTCAACAAGGAGCAGCCGTTGAGGCATATCTTCCAGAAGTGAGTTACAATCCTGCTGTTGCCAAACCTGAGGATGTAATGGGGCATAGAATTGGAAAATGGCATGTGACCCATGACAAATTGGTTATGGTGATGAGAGAAATTGCTAGAACAAGTGATCGAGTAACGATTCAGCAGATTGGGAAAACTCATGAGGATCGACCTATTGTTCAACTCACGATTACTTCCCCAGAGAACCATGCCCGAATTGATGAAATCAAAGAGAATCAACGGAATTTGAGAAATCCATCATTGGCATCATCACTACCGATAGAAGAAATGCCAGTGGTTGTCAATATGAATTATTCTATTCATGGAAATGAATCGAGTGGATCGAATGCAGCTTTAGCAGTTGCATACTTCTTAGCAGCTGCACAAGGCTCCAGTATAGAGCGAATGTTGGAACAATCGGTGATTGTCCTTGATCCATCACTTAATCCAGATGGATTGAATCGTTTTGCAACATGGGCAAATATGCACAAATCGATGAATCCAAATGGTGACTCAAATCATCGCGAATATGATGAAGTATGGCCAGGTGGACGAACCAATCACTATTGGTTTGATATGAATCGTGATTGGCTTCCTGTTACACAGCCGGAAAGCCGCGCTAGAATCCGTGCTTTTCAATCATTTCCTCCTAATATTTTGACGGATCATCATGAAATGGGGACCAATAGTACGTTTTTCTTTCAGCCTGGAATCCCCTCTAGAACAAATCCAGGAACACGACCTATAAACCAAACTCTTACAGGTCAAATTGCAGAGTTTCATGCCAAGAGATTAGATGATATCGGGACGCTATACTATAGTAGAGAGAGTTTTGATGACTTTTACTATGGAAAAGGATCCACATTCCCTGATGTTCAAGGAACCATTGGTATTCTTTTTGAACAAGCTAGCTCACGTGGTCATCTACAAAATTCACAACATGGCCCGTTATCATTCCCTGAAACGATCCGCAATCAAGTAGAAACCTCTTTGAGTACGTGGGAAGCGGGTATTTCAATGAGAACGGACTTACTAGAGTTTATGCGATCTACAGCTGTATTTAATGTAGATCGTGCCAAAAGCCAGGATGTAAAAGCATTCATCATAGGATCGGCAAAAGATGGCTCTAAGAATGCACATATTGCAGATATTTTTGACCATCAACGAATCGAGTTTTTTGAGTTGGCTCAACAAGTGACAGTCGGTGGTTCTACCTTTGAATCAGGACGTGCATGGGTTGTACCAACGGAGCAGCCTCAAGCAGGATTAATTTTTTCACTGTTTGATGAGTCCACCCAATTCTCTGATTCGTTGTTCTATGATGTTTCTGCGTGGACACTACCATACTCTATGGATGTCCCGTTTGGGAAACTAGACCGCCGTGCCTATGAGTCACTAAGTGTTCGCTCTGTTGAGTGGACAGGAGATTGGTTAGAAAACGAAGGAGAGTTCATGACAGTATCTCCGGCATCTGAGGCTGTAGGCGCTGTTTTTCCGTGGGATGATTATTATGCACCAGCGCTATTATTCCACCTACAACATCAAGGAGTTCATACAAAAGCACTCCTAAAAGGCACATCTGTTCGACATGGTAATGAAACACATTCCTTTGACCCAGGCACAATTTGGATTCCTTATGGACTACAGACCCTTGAGAGATCTCAAGTGCAAGAGACAATCCGTGAAGCGATACAGAAGTATCATGTATCTGTGTATGAAGTAAGTAGTGGGCTGGCAGTAGAAGGGATTGATTTAGGAAGCCCTTCGATTACAACGCTAGAAACACCAAAGGTTGCCATTCTGGGAGGTGAGGGAACAAGTAGCTACGAAGCAGGAGAGCTTTGGTTCTTGTTTGATCAACGTATGAACCTTCCTGTTACAGTGCTTGATAATACATCATTGAGCGGGGCAGAGTTTGATCAATACAGTCACATATTTATCCCAACCGCATACATAGGCTCTTCGGATGTTGCATGGTTGGATGAGTTGAAATCGTGGGTACGAGCTGGTGGTACACTAGTACTTCAACGAGGTGCTGTTGCGTGGGCGCGACGAGCAGGCCTTCACACCACTGAGACAACACGCGCTGAATCTTCAGAGGAAACGCCAGCTAGAGGGGTCTATGCAAACGCATCGAATGATCGTGGCTCAAGAGCGCTTGGTGGTTCCATCTTTAAAGCAAAGGCAGATTTTACACACCCACTGTTATACGGGGTGGATACACAAGACAGCTGGATGCCATTATTTAAGAACTCAAACGGTGCTCTTGTTGTACCAGAAAATCCCTATGGTTCTCCATTGGTTTACACCGACGATCCTCTTGCGGCAGGATATATGCATCCGGACTCAAAAGAGGCGATTGCAGGCCATGCAGCCCTTGTTGTTGAGAACAGTGGTCGAGGTCAGGTTATTATTTTTGCAGATAACCCCAATTTTAGAGCCTTTTGGATGGGAACGCAGAGACTAACCGTAAATGCAGTGGTCTTTGGGCCGGCGCTTTAAGGGAATCGCCCTTTAAAGGGCATTATGCAATTCGTTAACCTTGGTCACCTTTTCCCAGGGGAATTCGTCACGCCCAAAGTGTCCGTATGCAGCAGTTTGTCTGTAAATGGGGCGCTTCAGCTCATACGCGTTGATAATCCCTGAAGGGGTAAGATCATAAATTTTTTCAACGGCACGAGAAAGAGCGATATCAGAGGCCTTTCCTGTACCATAGGTATTCACATGAACGGAGATTGGTTCAACGACCCCAATGGCATAGGATAATTGAACAAGGCATTCATCTGCTAGATCAGCGGCCACAATTGTCTTCGCAACATTTCGGGCTGCGTACGCTGCTGAACGGTCTACCTTGGAAGGATCTTTTCCTGAGAAGGCCCCTCCACCATGAGCGCCGCGACCTCCATACGTATCTACAATGATTTTACGACCTGTAAGACCGGTGTCGCCATGAGGCCCACCAATCACGAATTTTCCTGTTGGGTTGATGTGAAAAATAACCTCATCATCCATTAGGTGTGATGGAATGACTTCTGAGAAGACATGTTTTAGGATGTCATCCTTTATTTGTGCTTGTTCGACACCGTCATCATGCTGAGTCGAGACAACGAGTGTGTGCACACGTTTTGGAGACCCATCTTCATTGTATTCAACCGTCACCTGGCTCTTGCTGTCAGGGCCGAGGTATGGCATTAACGAAGTCTCCTTGCGGATATGGGCCAGCTTTTTGAGGATGTCATGAGAGTACTGAAGCGTCATGGGCATGAGCTCCGGTGTTTCACGCGTTGCGTATCCAAACATAATCCCCTGATCCCCAGCCCCTTCTCGATCTACACCCATAGCAATATCGGGGCTTTGCTTATGGATTGTGGTAATCACGCCACAGCTTTCGCTATCAAAGCGATAGGAGGCTTTTGTATAGCCAATCTCCTTGATAACATCTCGGGTTACGTCTTGAACATCCACATATCCGTTGGTTGTTACCTCTCCGGAAACGACCGCCAGCCCAGTGGTTACCAGCGTTTCAACTGCAACACGCGAATTAGGGTCTTGCTCTAGAAGAGCGTCAAGGATTGCGTCAGAAATTTGATCGGACACTTTGTCTGGGTGTCCTTCAGAGACAGACTCAGACGTAAAAAGAGAGGTCGTAGACATGGAAGTAAACTAGGTTCGTAAGGTTGATGACTAAAATTACACAAAAAATGAACACAGATGGTGTAAAAGGGCGTGCGATTCACAGGGCAATCTCACTATGAGTCAAACAAGGAAGGGCCTGTTGAGGGTTCATTTGCCGCACGTTGAGGGGGTGTTAATCCTAATAGTGTGTAGGCTTTGTCTGTAGCAACACGACCTTTTGGAGTGCGCTGCAAATAGCCTTGTTTGATCAAATAAGGCTCATAAACCTCTTCAAGAGTCCCTTTATCCTCCCCGACAGCCACCGCTAACGTTGATAATCCTACGGGGCCACCACGATAATTTTCTATGATTGCCCTCAAAATCCGCGCATCCATTTCATCGAGACCATGTCTATCAACATCAAGCGCATTGAGCGCTTTGTCTGCGATTTGGGCGTCAATGGAGGCCTTGTTATCAACATCGGCAAAATCGCGGGTACGCCTCAAAAGACGGTTGGCCACACGAGGGGTACCTCTACTGCGACGCGCAATTTCATGCGCACCTTCCTCTGACGTTTCGTAGCCCAAAATAGACGCGGAACGCAGCACGATACGCTGAAGAAGCTCCGTTTCGTAGTAATCAAGCCTCATATCTATACCAAAACGAGCTCGAAGTGGCGCGGTTAGAAGCCCTTTCCGCGTCGTAGCCCCTACAAGCGTAAACGGATTTAAATCTATCTGAACACTTCGTGCATTAGGCCCTGAGTCAATCATGATATCAAGACGAAAATCCTCCATCGCAGAGTACAGATACTCTTCAATAACCGTATTGAGACGATGAATCTCGTCAATAAATAAGATATCCCCTGGTTGACACTGGGTAAGAATTCCAGCCAGGTCCCCAGGCTTTTCAAGCACAGGCCCTGTAGTAGGGCGAAACTGTCCACCCATTTCCTTCGCAATGATCCCCGCGAGGGTTGTTTTTCCAAGCCCAGGCGGTCCAGACAATAAGACATGGTCAAGCGCTTCACCCCGCTTCTTTGCTGCCTGAATAAATATTGAAAGGTTTTCGACAACCTTATGTTGCCCCATAAACTCGTCCATTCTGGATGGGCGAATCGTGCTATCAACCTCCTCATTGGGGGTGTCTTCTGGCAGCGATGGGTCTAAAAGAGGATTGGACATTGTATTCAGAATTTAACACTTAAAGTCGTCGCTTTCTAAGTAACTTTTAATCTATGGCAACGCACCACGATCACTTTTTTAATTACGAATTAAGTTGGCTTCAATTTAACTGGAGGGTCCTTGCGCTGGCTCAAGATCCCGCCCGCCCCCTGCTAGAAAGGGTCAAGTTTATCTCGATCGTATGCTCCAACCTCGATGAGTTTTTCCAAAAGAGAGTGGGTGGGCTGAAAAGACAGCTCCTTGCAGGCGTCACAGATTTATCTGTAGACGGCCTAACTCCTGATCAACAACTGGACCTGATTCGTGAGGATGTGCTTAAGATGATCAATGCGTATCGCTCCTGTTACTTTGACGAGTTATTACCTCAAATGGCGGAGCAAGGGATTCAAATGAAAACGTTTGCGGAGCTCAGTCCCGACTTGCAAGCTAAAGCAGAGGAGTATTTCAAAACCCAGATTTATCCAATTATTACCCCTCTTGCGATTGATGAAGCACATCCATTTCCAACGATATCCAATCAAAGCCGCTCGTATTTGGTTCGATTGCGAAACCCAAAAACGGACGAACACCTCTATGCCAGAATTAAAATTCCGGCAAATAGGCCTCGATGGGTTGTGATGGACGAGTCGGACACGTCTAGAGTCATGGTCTCTACTAGTGAGTTAATACGGCTCAATATGAGTGCTTTTTTCCCCGGCATGGAAGTGGAGGCAACCCATCTATTCCGCGTAACAAGAAACGCAGACATTGAAAGAAACGAAGAAGAGGCAGAAGATCTTTTGGAGCTTATTGCCGATGAGTTGAGGGAGCGGCGGTTTGCAGAAATCGTACGGCTTGAGCTTGACGCAGAGACTCCGGATGACATTACCGATTTATTAAAAAGAGAGCTCCGAGTAGAAGAGCGTGATATCTATCGAATGGAAGGCCCGATTGGCTTAGTAGACCTGATGTCGATTGCAACGATGAGTGGGTTTGATTCGATTAAGGAACACCCATGGCACCCGTTGCCTCATCCAGTGTATGAGACGCAAGAAGAGTCAGAATCATTCTTCGATACAATGAAAAATGATTATTTGGTTCACCATCCGTATCACAGCTTTGAGTTATCTACCCAAAGATTTGTAGAAGAGGCGGCATCAGACCCCAAAGTGCTTGCAATCAAGCAAACACTTTATCGAACGTCAAGCGACTCTCCCGTGATGCATGCGTTGATTCGTGCAGCGAACGCAGGGAAACAAGTTGCTGTGTTGGTAGAGCTAAAAGCTAGATTCGATGAAGAACAAAATATTTACTGGGCGCAACAGCTTGAAAAAGCAGGGGTTCATGTGTCTTACGGAATTGCTGGTCTGAAAATTCATTCAAAACTCACTATTGTTGTTCGTGAAGAGGAGGGAATTCCACGACGGTACGTCCACATAGGAACGGGTAATTACCATCCAAAGACAGCCTATTTATATGAAGATTTTGGCCTCTTTACGACGGACCAAGCCCTTGCAGATGATGTAACAAAACTATTCAACAGCCTAACTGGATATGCACTGACTCAATCATACGATAAATTGTTGATTGCCCCTCGATCGATGAGGTCGCGTTTTGTGGACATGATTCGCCGTGAAATCGACATTGCAAAACAAGGACGACCTGCGGGGATTGTTGCAAAAATGAATAGTCTCGAAGACCCAGAACTCATAGAGCTTTTATACGAGGCATCGGACGCAGGTGTAGAGATGGATTTTATAGTGAGAGGGGTTTGTAGGTTGGTGCCAGGCAAGCCAGGTCTCTCTGAGCGCATTCGTGTTCGCTCAATCTTGGGTAGATTTTTGGAGCACTCTCGATGCTATATTTTTGCCAATGACGGCAATCCTGAGTACTACATTGGGTCAGCCGACTGGATGCACCGTAATCTTGATGCTAGAATAGAGGCCATTACCCCTATAAGCTCTCCTGCCCTAAAGCGTTATTTACAGTTTGTGATGGAGGTATACCTTAAGGACAACCACCAAAGCTGGATGTGCCAACCAGACGGATCTTATCAAAAGGTAACCCCCAAAGAGGGTGAAGCGGTGTTGGCTAGCCACCCCACGTTGATGCATCATACAAAAGAGCACCTGCCACCTGTACCTATGGAGGCAGAAGCCCAAGTCGAGCAATGAGGAGGCCAGGTGCCGCCCCAACACCCAACGGCGCCAGAATCATATTACATAGACGATTCTACGCACGCCTCTAATAGTGCAATAAGACGGTGTTTTCGCACCCACACGGTTGACTCTCGACACTTGAATTCCCTTGCTAGCGCTTCAGTGGAGGGGGGAGGAGACTGAAGAAGAGCCCTTACAAAACGTTGGCTTTCAACATTTAACTTTGCAATACACGCTTCTAATGTATCACGTTCTTCTATGTAAACGAGTCTCTCCAGCTGTGAATTCTCCTCAAACGGCTCTTGATATTCATGGGTCATGAATACAAGTTTTTTTGATTGATAGATGGTTTTGAGGTATCGATGTCTTGAGGTGACATATAGATACTTCAAGGCGGCCTCTGGAGTGTGAAGTGTTTGCGTGTGTATTTTTTCAATCACATATAAAAGTGCAGACTGCACGGCATCTTGAGCATCTGAGGGCTCGGCTTGGTAATGTCGTTCTAGGTAGAGTTGTAGCTCTGTCGTGATTCTAGGAATTAAAGAATTCAAGGAGTCCTGGTCGTGCGTAGCGACAGCCTTGAAGAAATCAATCTTCATGTTCATGGTGTACGTCGAGTAAATGCAAAAGGATGTGGCAAATAGACGCTTGAAGCAGCCACGGTTGCGCCTCAAGGTTCGACAAGCACCTCGAAAGGATTAACTAAATAGCGAGACTTGGTTTACAGTGCTTGCGCGTGATGGGCTCGATGACGATGAGTCTGTATCGAGCGTATCAAAAAGAAGATCAGCTTGAAAGCGTTTCTCGAAGAGTCTGCGACTCAATCCATCCAGCGCCTTTTCCCCATCTAAAGAGAGGGTAAGAACGCTCTGTGGGTCCTCAAGAATAAAGCCAAACTGCTTTAAGTCATTGAGTAGTAAGTAAGAAAGTTTCGGTGAAACATCAAGCTGCACCTCTAGAAACTCTCTGTAGACAGGCTCCTGTGAGACGGCAATTTTGCCCATGGCCAAAAACTCTGTTGGCGTCATGGGCACCCCTTTTGCATTCTTGGTCAACAAAGAATCCCAGGATGATTGACTGTAATAAAGCCCAAACCACCATTTTCCTTCACGAATCAGTTCCTTTGTGAGCGCACAAGCCAACATCTTTCCCGGAGCTGCTTTGCGAGGTTCACCCCTTGAACGGTACATTGTAACCATTGACGCCAAATCGAGCTCATGCAGATTGGGAGGATAGACAAACGTCGTTTTCCTGATGAGTTCTGATGTGTTTGGCATAAGGCCTGCGATTATGTCAGCGAGTCGTCGTTACCGCTTTTTCTTCTTCGATCCTTCTTTGGCCTTGATTAACTCAAGAGCCTGTTCTAAGGTTAAATCTAATGGATTTATCGCTTTTGGAATAGAGATATTTTTTGTGCCAGATTTAATGTAGGGGCCGTATCGCCCGTCGAGCACTTGAATGGGTGTATCTTTTTCTGGGTGCTTTCCTAAGTCTAGCAAGACCGTTTTCCCGCCTCCCCTTTGAGGCGCTTGCGATAGGAGCTCAAGTGCGCGATCCAGCGATACATCGAGGACATGGTCCTCTTTTGTTAAGGACTTGAAGGTTCCTTGATGAACGACAAAAGGACCATAACGCCCAATGCCCGCTCTCACCTCTTCCCCAGTCTCAGGATGATTTCCTACAAGGCGCGGCAAAGATAAATAGCCGATTGCTGTCTCTAAGTCTACCGATGCAGGGTCGACTCCTTTAGGAATAGACACTCGTTTTGGCTTGGTCTTGGGGTCAGTCTGCTCCCCAAGCTGCAAGTAGGGGCCAAATCGACCACTAAGCACAAAAATATCGAGGTCGGTGTCTGGGTCTTTACCTAAAGATACAGGTCCATCTTTTTCGGCCTGAATCACCTTCTCTAGCGTTTCTGCGTCTAAGGAACCAGGAGTAATATTGTTGGGAATGCTGGCGGAAATAGGCTCTCCGTCAGCAGTCGTCCGAACGTAGGGACCATACCTACCAATCAGGATCTCCTTTTCGTCAAGTCCGTCAATTGGGAGATGGATGCGCCGTGCTGCGGATGGGTCAATTTTGGACTCTTGACTTTCCACGACTTCTTTCAGACCCCGGTCCCCAAGATAATAGTCACGCAAGTAGAGAGTCGGGTCTACCTCTCCCTGAGCAATTCCATCAAGCTTTTGTTCCAACATCGAGGTGAACTCTGTGTCCACAATATCTGGGAAATACTCTTCAAGAAGCCTAGTAACCGCAAAGGCAGTGAAGGTAGGGGCTAATGCTTTCCCCTCTGAGACCACATATCCACGATCTTGAATGGTGCTAATGATGGTAGCATAGGTACTTGGACGCCCAATTCCTTGTTTTTCTAACTCTTTAACGAGGGTTGCCTCAGTAAACCGTGCAGGTGGTTTTGTTTCATGACCCACAGCTTCCAACTCAGCACAGTCAAGAGATTGGCCTTTGTCCATTGCAGGGAGCGGGTTGTCCTGGGAATCAAGTGCGGCTTCGGGGTCATCAGACCCTTCCACATAAGCTCGAAAGAATCCTGGGAAAAGGACCTGCTTGCCACTGGCCTTGAATTCACCGACATGTTTGTCGCCTCGTGCCTCAATGACGACGTTGGTGAACTCTAGCTGGGCGTCTGCCATTTGAAAGGCAACGGTACGCTTCCAGATTAAATCGTAGAGCTTATACTCTCTGCCGCTCAGGCCAGTTTTGTCAGGATCCTTGAACGTAGACCCTGATGGACGGATTGCTTCGTGCGCCTCTTGTGCTGACTTTTGCTTCCCTTTTGCCCGCCGTATAGTCTCGGACAAGTACGCCTCTCCATATTTCTCAAGAATTCCCTCTCTGGCTGCATTGACTGCTTGGTCTGACAATGCGGGGGAGTCTGTTCTCATGTATGTAATCCAGCCCTTCTCATACAGTTTCTGAGCAACGCTCATGGTATCGCGCGCGGACAAGCCAAGTTTACGATTGGCCTCTTGCTGTAGCGTCGATGTGATAAATGGGAGGGCAGGCGACCGTTTTTGCTGGTTCTTTTCCACGCTTGTCACGACCCAATCTCCCTTTTCAAACTCACCCTTTAATGCTTCTGTGGTGACTTGATCCAAAAGCGTAACTGAAGAGGGATCTTTTAAGCCGCCAGTCTGTTCATCAAAATCCTTTCCTTTTGCAATGGGCGTCCCATCCAGTGTTGCTAATTGTGACTCAAATGTAGATCCCGCAGAAAGGACTGCTTTAAGGTCAAAATAGGTTCCCTTACGAAAGGCAAGGCGTTCACGCTCACGCGCTACAATCAGAGCAACGGCAACAGATTGGACACGACCCGCAGATAGACCCGGAGCAATTTTTTTCCACAATAGAGGTGAGATAGAGTAACCCGCGAGTCGGTCTAGTAATCGGCGAGTTTCTTGCGCATGAACGAGCGCCAAATCCAATTCACGAGTCTCTTCCAGAGCATTTTGAATGGCTTCTTTGGTAATCTCCTTGAACACCATGCGCTTTACGGGAACGGTTGGCTTCAGCACCTCCAGTAAATGCCATGAAATGGCCTCGCCCTCGCGATCCTCATCTGTTGCAAGCAAAAGCTCATCGACCTCTTTTAAGTGGTCCTTAAGCCTCTTCACCACCTTCTTTTTGTCCGTTGGTATTACATATAACGGCTCAAAGTCATTCTCTACGTTGATTCCTAGTGAGGACCAAGGAAGCTTTTTGTATTTCTCTGGAACTTCTTTTGCGGAAGAGGGAAGGTCCCGAATGTGGCCCATGGAGGCATCCACGATCACATCATCAGGCAAATATTGCTTGATGGTCTTTGTTTTGGTGGGTGATTCTACAATTACAAGTCGTTTCATGGCACTAAATAGTACGTTTTTTTTGCCTATGAAACGAGAGCGACGATTTCTTCACCGTGAGAGGCGGGCGTCACCTTCTCAATGACCCCTAATACAGTTCCATCTGTATCAATGTAATAGGCGCTTCTAGATGGGGCATGAAACACTTTGCCATACATTTTCTTCTCAACCATCGAGTCAGTGGCTTTGGCAAAGAGATAGTCTGGGTCAGAGGCTAGGGTGAAAGGGATCCCATGCTTGGCGGCGTAGTTAATGTGTGACTTACACCCATCCTTACTCATAGAAATGATACGGACTCCCTTTTTGGAGAGCTCTTCAGCAACGGGTATTAATGTGACATTCTGTAAATCACAACTACTCGTGTTGTTTTTCATGTACACCGTCACGACGGTGGGATGCGTTAAAAGGTCCCCAAAACGAACCTCTCTTTCTTCGCCATTTTCTACAACCTTCAGGCTGAAATCGATATCTATCTTGTCTCCTATGGCTACCATGTGACTCTGTCTTAAACGGTTAATGAATTTGCTGGTAAAAGGGCTATTGGAAGGCCTTATCTCAGCGTATTTAAAAGTGTGTTTCTCAGTGAGGTCGCGGTCTTTCTGCAAACTCGCAATTCCTCCTATTAACCCTGAACCACTCAATGCCCATTCCTTACTTCGAATAGAAAAAACATAATAGGGTGAAAGGAATGGCAGGCTGAGCGCTCTGTAGGGCATGGAAAACATGGAAAAACCACGAGAAAAGATGGTGCGTTACGGCGCTAAATCGCTGAGTGAAGGTGAACTACTCGCCATTTTACTGCGTACAGGGAGTCGTCATCGGCCAGTCGTAGATCTTGCAAAGGACCTCTTACGAAAGTATGGAGGCATTAGGGAGTTGGTACGCTGCTCGTATGCAGAGCTTGCCACCGAAGAAGGGCTTGGGAGAGTGAAAGCGTTAACATTAGAAGCATCCTTTGAGTTAGCCAGACGGATTGACAGTACACCCTTAACAGAAAAGCCCAAAATCCGTTCCCCCCACGAAGCGGTAAAAGTCTTTCGGCCCATGCTTAGGGATTTGAAGAAGGAGCATTTTGTAGTAGGCTTTTTGAATCATGCCAAAAAACTAGTTGGGGTTCAAACGGTCAGCGAAGGGGGGATGACAGCAACGATTGTTGACCCTTCTGAGGTGATGAGACAAGCGATCCTTCATCATGCGGGCTCTATTATCGTAGCTCACAACCACCCCTCAGGAACGGCTCAAGAGAGCCATGCAGACCTTAGCCTTACCCAGCGGATAGCAGATTCAGGACGAATTCTTGGGATCCCTTTAGACGATCACATTATTATTGCAGGCGATAACTATGTGAGCTTCCGGTCAAAAGGGTTGCTATCGTAGCGACGCACCCCTCAGCGCGCACGAAAAATGGCTATATTTGTCCTACTTTACACCTCTTAACCATGAGCATAGACTACACCTAGGTGTCCATGAGCCTCAAGCCCCTCTTTCATAATGCGATAAAACACGCACTTTCCACTATGGACCTTTCGGAAGGTGATCTGCCTAATTACACGATTGAGGCTCCTAAGGACCCTTCACATGGTGACTTATCGACCAATATTGCGATGGTCTCAGCCAAAGTGGCAAAAGAGGCTCCTCAATCAATTGCAGCTAAGCTGGCAGATGCATTGCGGACTCAAGAAGATCTTTTCAGTGAAGTAGGCGTTGCAGGGCCTGGCTTCATAAACATCCGATTCAAGCCGTCCGTTTTACACAAAGAATTAAAGACGCTTGCCGACAATGCTGAGACCTTTGGTCGTAACCAAGCGTTTGATGGAAAGAAAATCATCCTTGAGTTCGTAAGTGCGAATCCAACAGGTCCATTAACGGTAGGCCATGGCCGTAATGCGGTGCTTGGTGACACCATGGCTAGGCTCTATGAATGGTGCGGGGCAACCGTGACACGTGAGTACTACTTTAACAACGCAGGCCGTCAAATGCGGATGTTAGGCGAGTCGGTCAAAGCACGGTATGCACAACAATTGGGTCAAGACGCCGAACTCCCAGAAGGTGGATATGAAGGCGAATACATTGGTGACATTGCTGCAACCTTAATCGATGGGCACGGAGAGTCGCTTCTTCAGGAAGAAGGGGAAGGTGTCTTTAAAGAAGCCGCAGAAAAAACAATTCTCGAGGATATAACTCGCACCCTAGACCGAATGCAGGTGAAGATGGACTCATTTTTCAATGAGCACTCCCTCTATGAGAATAAAGCGATTTATGATGTGGTGGAGAAACTCAACGAAAAGGGCTTGGTCTATCAAAAAGATGGAGCGGTTTGGTTTTCTACCTCTCAACTAGGCAAGGAGAAAGACACCGTTCTAATTAAAAAGTCTGGGGAGCCTACGTATCGGTTACCAGACATTGCTTATCACCGAGATAAGCTTGACCGAGGGTTCGATTTATGTGTGGATATATTTGGGGCAGACCATATAGACACGTACCCTGATGTCCTGCGTGGTATTGATGTACTAGGCTACGACCCCGAAAAAATAGAGGTTCTAGTGTATCAATTTGTGACGCTCGTGAAGGATGGAAAGCCTTACAAAATGAGTACGCGAAAAGCCAATTTTATAACGCTTGATGAATTAATGGATGAGGTGGGTAGCGACGTAACCCGATTCTTTTTCCTCATGAGAGCCCCTTCAACACACCTTGAGTTTGATGTGGCGCAAGCCAAAGAGGCAAGCGATAAAAACCCGGTGTTTTATCTACAGTATGCCCATGCCAGGATTCAAAGCGTGCTCCGCAAAGCGAACGAGGAGTTAGGTGACAAAAGCACGGAGCTTGTGCAATGGACAAGTCTAGAGCATGAAGCGGAGTTTTCATTGATGAAAAAGCTCTTTTTCTTTCCCGATGTAATTGAGACAGCTGCGCGCTCGAAAGAGCCCCATAAAGTGATTACCTACCTACAAGAAACTGCGCAGGAGTTCACACACTTTTATCATGAATGTCGAATCATGGGAGAAGAGCCAGAGGTCATGGCAACCCGTGCAAAACTGGCAGACGTCACAGCGACCGTCCTAAAAAATGGTCTATCACTCTTAGGGGTAACAGCTCCCAACAAGATGTGAGCTATGTGTGTTGAAACACAACCGTGAGTTGCGATCCTTTTGGAACACCCAGCAACTCACCGGCATGCCCTTGATTTACAGCTACCTCTAACATACCAGAGCTTCCTATATAGGCAACCTCATCGCCTGCTTCTACCGCGCCAAACGTTGGGTGTAGCGCGTCAATAATGGTGTTCCCCACATAGATTTTGAACGACCCTTGCTCGCGCCCATCCATCCATGAGCCGGGAATATTGCTAATGAGGTTGCCAAATCGATCAATATGTGCAACCCACCCACGAATCCCATCATGATCAAGAATGGGCTCCACCCATCGCCAAGTCAGTAGCTCATGGCCAGCTACACCCATTTTTTCGGGACTCACTCCATTTGCAAGATGAGCCGCAATCGGTGCAAAGATATCACGACCATGAAATGTGTTAGATACCGGCTCTTTCCAGTAAGAAGGTTGGTTTAATTTCCACGACTCCACTCCCTCTTGCTCCGTCATTAATGAAAACAAACCATTATCAGGACCTACAAACCACTGTCGATTCCACCGCACAATCACGGCATCTCGGTCTGTCCCAACACCCGGGTCTACCACCACAAGATGAATTGTGTCGTCCGGAAAAGATCGAACCGCTTCGCGCACCGTCCATGAAGCAGCCATAATATCATTCGCCGGAATCATATGAGAGATATCAATCAACTGCAGATCCGAAGGTCCCATGGACAGCAGTATCCCTTTCATTGAGGCCACATAGTGATCCTCTAAACCAAAATCAGTGGTAAGGGTAATCCGTGCAGGCAAATACAAATAGGCTTAATAGGTATTGAGCATGACAGGCATTACCAGCATCAATAGTGAGCGCCCATCCTCTTCCGTGGCGGGCTTCACAATCCCGGCACGGTTGGGGGTTGAAAACTCGAAACGCACCTGCTCATGATCAATATTTGAGAGAACATCTCCGAGATAGCGTGCATTAAACCCAATCTCCATGGTCTCGCCATCATAGTCACAAGCGAGACTTTCCTTCGCTTCACTACTTAAGTCGAGGTCCTCTGCTCTTAGAACCACCGAATTATCCCCTAATTGAAGGCGGATTTGTCGAGTGGTCGTACTAGAAAAAACGGAGACTCGCTTCACAGTCGAAAGGAGCGTTTCACGATCGATAAACAACGTTTTATCGTTGTCCTTTGGAATAACAGACTCGTAGTTTGGATACTGCTCGTTGATGAGCCGTGAGATAACAACCGTATCGCCATGCTCAAAGATCACATGAGAGTCTGATACGCTAATGGAGCTTGCGTCTGAGTGAATCGATTTTAGCACCTGGTTGAGCGCTTTTTCCGGCACAATAAACGTAAGCGTATCTGAAGAAGTGAGTCCGGAGTCATGGTATTTGACCAATCGATGCCCATCGGTTGCTACAAACGTAGTTCCTTCAGCGGTTACTGTGAAAAAGACCCCCATCATGGCTGGGCGTAAATCATCATTCGAAACGGCAAATAGTGTCTTTTGCACGGCCTTCTTTAGCACCTCACTTTCACAGGTCAATGTTGTGCCATCCGTTAAATCGGGGACCCCTGGAAAATCGTCTCCACTTTCCCCAACTAGTTTGTAGGTCCCTTTGTCTGTGCTGAATGTGATCGATTGTTGATCGTCCACAGCAAATGTCAGGGGAGTATCCGGCAATTGACGCAGTGTTTCTAGAAGTCGCTTGGCTGGAACAGACACCGATCCAGGCTCTTGGCCATCCACATCCAGCGTCTGAATCATGGCGATCTCAAGATCTGTGGCGGTCAACTTCAGCGTATTGCCATCCAGGGTAAATAAAATGGTTTCTAAAATGGGGAGGGTTGCCTTTCCAGGTACAGCACCCACAACAGCGCTGAGTCCTGAATTTAGTTGGCTACTATTAACAGTGAATTTCATGCGAATCGGCGGTTCTGAAGCGTTTCTTGTTAGAGATTGCGAAGCGATGGGTTCAGAAAAAAGGAATTCCGTAACGCTAAAAATATACACAAATTCGTTGCTTAATCACCATGGCTGAGAACACCTCTTTACACGGGGATTCAAGTGTGCGTATTCTCTCAGCAGCCTAAGAATTTGTGTACCTTACCCCTATGAATCGCGTTAGTCAACTTACCGTAAACGCCAGGCTTGTTGCACTACTTCTAGCATGGATGATGTGTATGGATGTGGCGGTTGCTCAATCTTTCCGAAACGCAAAATATGGGGGTGATTTTTTGTCGTTAGGAGCGGGGGCAAGAGGCCTTGCCATGGGAGAGGCTCAAGGCGCAGTAACTCAAGATGCGACATCTCCATTTTGGAATGTTGCGGGCCTTAGCCAGGTTGAAACCCCAGAAACTGTATGGATGCGTTCAGAGAGGTTTGGGGGAATTTTATCACGTGATTATGCCGCAATTGCCTTTCCGGTTGAATCAGGTCGTGTTTTAGCACTTTCCTGGTTGCGTCAGGGAGTGAATGGAGTGCAGAACACGCTGAATGCCTGGGACCCCGAAAGACAGAGCCCAATCGCTAATGCCGCAGGAGCGATTTCGACATTCAATGTAAGCGATCAGGCCATTTTTTTGTCGTACGCACAACCGTTGGATCGATCCTGGTTTGGAGCCGTATGGACCACAGGTGTTTCCCTCAAATTTATCAGTCACAAAGTAGGACCCTTTGCAAATGCCTGGGGGACTGGAGTGGATGTTGGCCTGCAGGGTCGCTCAGATAGATGGAGTGCTGGGCTACATGTGAATGATCTCTTTCCCATGCTTAAGTTTTGGAGGTACGATCAACAGGAATTGGAGCCGTTAGAAAGTGTGTATGGTGACGTTCTACCCTCTTCAACCAAAGAATCTGTCCGCCCATCTGCAAAACTATCTCTGGCTAGAGAGCAGTCTTTAGGGGCTGTATTTTCATTACTCGTTGTCAGCGATGTTGTCATTCACCTTGAGAACCGTCGAGCATACTCACTCAACATTGGGGGAATGAGCCTCGAACCTCACCTCGGATTTGAGCTTACCGCATGGGAATGGGCTCACTTACGATGGGGATTAAGCGATTTAGTGGTTCCACAGGAGGGCTCTGCCACATGGACGCCTGCAGTAGGAGTGGGAATTGAAACAGGCAGAGTTGTGGTAGACTATGCATTCACGGATTTCTCGGGATATGCCTCAGACCTTGGTGTAACACACCGCCTATCCATTAAAGTGGCGATTCCAGAACTAAACATGCGATGAGCACTAGGCCTCCAATCCTGACCGTTCTTGGGCCCACAGCTTCAGGAAAAAGCGCTCTTGCGATTCGGCTAGCGAAGACGTTAGGGGCAGAAATACTATCTGCTGACTCACGACAATGTTATAAAGGGATGAGTATTGGCACATCAGCAACCACGCCTGAAGAGCAGTTGGGACTCACTCATCATTATGTACAATCCATCTCTCCCCACCAACCCGAGTCCGCCTCTAGTTTTTCCATTTTTGCCAATAAGGTCATGGAAGAGACCCAGCGCAAGGGCACACCATTAATCATTGTGGGTGGAAGCACACTCTATCTTCAAGCGTTGTTTTTTCCCCTTGCATCCCTACCCCCGGCTAGTAAAGAAAACCTTGAGGAACTTGAACGCCAAGAGTCACGGGAAGGGTTGCAAAGTCTTTACAGAAAACTTGAGCGTGTTGACCCTCACTATGCTTCAACGATGGATGGGCTTAACCGACAAAGAATTTTCCGCGCACTTGATGTTTGGATGCAAACAGGAGAGCCCTTTAGCTCGTATCATTCACAGCAAGAACAAGGGTATGACAACCCAACCAATCCAGTTGTACAATCACAACCGGTTTTTGGGCTTCATATGGACCGAGCCATGTTACATGACCGCATCGCGAAGCGTGTGAAACATATGATTGACCGTGGTCTTCAAGATGAGGTCGAACAACTCCTCAAATCGGGTTGTTCATGGGAGTCAAGCCCGATGAAAAGTGTCGGTTACAGGGAATGGAAGCCATTTTTTGAGGGTAATGCGTCGCTTAAAGAGGTTCAGGAAGCGATTATTGTGGCAACGCGCCAATATGCCAAAAGGCAAATGACGTGGTTTAGACGATGGCCTTTTGTCCAATGGATTCATGCAGGTGTGTCTGGACGTTAACACCTTCTCGAGACAGGGACAGATTCACGAGTCACCCACTAGCCCCATTGCCCAAGAAATCATACCTTTTACATATTCCTTCACTCACTGCTTTGCTATGTTTCAAGCCTCGGTTCATGTAACACTTCGCCCGTCGATTTTGGATCCAAAAGGAAAGGCTTCTGAGCAAGCCCTTCACCAACTAGGACTCACGATGATTCAGGATGTCCGTATTGGAAAACTCATCACGATGAATGTGGAGGCTTCCTCTGAGGAAGAGGCCAAGCAAAAAGTTGAAGAAGCATGCCAAAAGCTTTTGGCCAACGATGTGATGGAAGATGTTGAGATCGAAATGAAACGTGTCAATCATGACACAAGCCAATAAGCCGTCAACAACAGAAGAGGTACTCGAGCTTGAAGATGTTGAAACGTCTGCATCGGAACCTTGGCGTGTGATTTTGTATAATGATGAAGATCATACGTTTGAGGAGGTGATTGCGCAGCTCATGAAAGCCATTCAATGCTCCAAGGAAAAAGCCACTCAATTGACCTTTGAAGTGCACCATCATGGAAGCGCAGTGGTATATGAGGGTGAGTTTGACAAAGCTTTGAGAGTGAAATCTATTTTGGAAGAGATTGACTTGATCACAGAAATCAAAGGATAACTATGAATATTGCCATACCCATTTTTCCAGGATCCAATTGTGATCACGATACTGAGCACGTTTTTGGGACGGTGTTAGGGGCAAATGTTACATCCGTATGGCATAAAGAGACGTCGATAGGCAACCCTGATATGGTTATTATTCCTGGAGGATTCTCGTACGGCGACTACCTTCGAACGGGTGCAATTGCCAGGTTCTCACCCATTATGGACGCCATTCAAGCCTATGCTCAAAAAGGGGGTCCAGTTATAGGCATTTGTAATGGGTTCCAAATACTCCTTGAGGCAGGGATGCTTCCCGGGGTGATGCTTCACAACCAAAATCTTCGTTTTATCTGCAAGCCAGTCCATCTCAAAGTAGAAGAGGGAAACAGGTCGCAATTTACCCACGGCTTGAACCCAGCCGAGACGTTTAAAATCCCAATTTCACACGGGGAAGGAAATTACCGAATTGATGATGATGGATTAAAACGACTCGAAGATCAGCAACAAATTGTATTTCGATATGTGAATGAATTAGGAGAGCTAGATCCGGCAGCAAACGTGAATGGCTCAACAGCGTCGATTGCCGGGATCTGCAACGAAAAAGGAAATGTACTTGGGCTGATGCCCCATCCGGAAAGAGCCGCTGAGCCGCAACTTGGCAACACAGATGGCCGCCACCTCCTAGACTCATTTTTACAAGCCGCACACCTAACATCAACGGCCTAACTCTATCTTGATAGTGTAGAGCACAGCCTTCTTCACCTTTGAACGTCAGACGATCTTTCTTCAAATCATGACCACACAAGCTTCAATGTTACAGGTTGAAGGGCTTCAAAAAAGCTATCGATCGCGCGTGGTGGTGAACGATGTAAGCCTCTCATTGCGACAAGGGGAAGTTGTTGGCTTACTTGGACCCAACGGAGCAGGCAAAACTACCACATTCCAAATGATTGTCGGTTTGGTTCGTGCGGAGCGAGGTACGATACAAATTGATAATGTCGCGATGTCCAACAAACCCATGTTCAAACGCGCACGTTTAGGGGTTGGATATTTACCGCAAGAACCATCGGTCTTTCGTGACATCACAGTACGGGAAAATTTGCTTGTCGTCATGCAGTTTCAAGGAGTCCCAAAGCCACAAAGAGAAGAGAAAGCAGAGGCGCTTCTTCAAGAATTTGGGCTTGAAAAGGTTGCCAATAACAAGGGTTCTGAGTGCTCTGGGGGTGAACGACGGCGCACAGAGATCGCAAGAGCACTTGCAACAGACCCGAAGTTTCTTCTGCTTGATGAACCTTTTGCAGGTATCGACCCGATTGCTGTTGAGGAAATCCAGCATATTATATCCGACCTTAAAAAACGTAATCTAGGCATATTGATCACGGATCATAACGTTCATGAAACGCTTGCCATTACGGATCGAACCTATTTAATGTACTCTGGGAAAGTCTTCAAAGAAGGCACGCCTGAGGAGCTTGCACAAGATGAAGAGGCTAGAAATCTCTATCTTGGAAAACAATTTCATTTAGAGCGATATCAACAAAAAACGTAGAGCTATGCAAGAAATGAAGGTGGACGAATTAAAGAAAAAGCTTGACGCAAAGGAGGATGTATTTGTCCTTGATGTCCGAGAGCCACATGAGTACGAGCTAAGTAATATTGGGGCAGAGTTGATCCCACTCGATCAGCTATCAGGTCGTATGGACGAGATTGAGCAACACAAACACAAAGAAGTCGTCGTAATGTGTCGTTCAGGTGGGCGAAGTGCTAGAGCTTGCCAAATTCTGACAAGTGGAGGGTTTGAGAATGTTAAAAACCTCACGGGAGGCATCAATGCATGGGCCAAGGAAATTGACCCAACACTCCCTGTTTATTGAAGCTGCATAAACAGCTCGTCATTACTATCGGTATTCTTAATCACCTTTAGCAATTGGAGCATCGCGTCTTTTGGCGATTTTTTGAGTAAATATCGTCGAATCGCATTCCGCTCTTCCATTGAATCAGAGATAAACTTATCCTCATTTCGCGTCCCTGAGGCAAGAATGTTTATGGCCGGGAAAATACGATCATTGGCAATCTCTCTATCAAGAACGAGCTCCATATTTCCAGTGCCTTTAAACTCCTCGAAGATCAAATCATCCATCCTGGAGTTGGTCTCAATCAAGCAAGTAGCGATAATCGTTAACGATCCTCCACCTTCAAAGGCTCTTGCTGATCCAAAGATTCTTTTAGGCACTTCAAGTGCACGAATATCAAGCCCTCCAGATAGCGTGCGACCACTTCCCGTTTGTGCAGCATTATAAGCACGACCCAATCTTGTCAGCGAGTCAATCAGTAGGACGGCGTGTTGTCCACTTTCAGCCTTTCGTTTTGCATACCCTAGGGCCATTTCTGCAATCCGAACATGACTTTGAGTCGAACGGTCATTAGAGGAAGCAAACACCTCGGCTGAAGTGGTTCGTAAAAAGTCTGTCACCTCTTCCGGGCGCTCATCCACAAGTAAGATGGAGGTATGGACATCGGGGTGATGCTCTGTTAGAGCTCCTGCGATTTGTTTGAGAAGTACTGTTTTTCCAGTTCTCGGAGGAGCTACGATTAGTGCTCTCTGTCCTTTGCCGATGGGTGCGATAAGATCGAGTGCTCGCAATTCAACTTCTTCTGGATTGGCTCCAAGTAACAAGGCCTCTGTTGGCATCTCAGGTACTTGCCGCTCAAAACGGACGACCTTTTGCCATTCATCTGCAGGTCTTTGGTTAATGCGATCAATCGAGAACACACGGCGGTTTCCGTGAGCGTCCTCTTCAAATTCCCCCTCCAGCACAAGACCAGATTTTAGGTCTTGTTTGCGAACCAAATCAGGTTTTATAAATGGATCTGTTGGGTGGTATGTGAACTCGTGGTCGATCTTTCTGATGAACCCAAAGCCTTTTTCATTGACTTCAAGCACACCTCCATAGGTGCCTGCGACGAAGACGTCGGGTCCATCTTGAAACTTAGGTACAAACCCACCACGCTTCTTGTTGTTGCGATGCCTACCTTTTTGGTTGTTTCGACCCCTTTTTGGGTTGTATTTACCCCTTTTATTACGGGATTTAGCCATACTGTTTTTGTCCGTGTTTCCTAAAACACCCCCATCCGAGCCACGTCATGGCGCGAAAAACCCAATGCTACATCATTTACACGCTGTAATTAACGAATCGTTGTAGATTCATTAATCCATCCGTAACAAGCATTGATAGATGCGTCAATCGTGAAGGATTCCCCTGTTGTCCAAGAGTTGAAGAACTTGTCTTCGGTTGTCGGCATTACTGCTGTGTACTGCCCGATCAAACGATCCAAGGATGAGGAGTTCGATGAAGTTAGTCGTTTTGCCTTCTCAAAATAATCTAAGACAAGCCAATATACGGTTTTATCTTCACGTTCAATGGTTCTGCCTTGAGTACATTGTGAAACGGCTGCAGCGTAGATACGTCCAATTTGTTCTGCTGGCTTGCTCCACTGACCGTCCAACTGCTGAGCTTGTCTTGCATATCGACGAGCTTGCTGAAGATTATCAACACTTTGGAAGTTAGACGAGACCTCTAGAGCAATCTCCTTTTTTTGATCTACGTCTTCAGTAAGATCAAACGCTTCAAGATAGAGTGAATTAGCCCCAGAATAATCTGCATCCCCTTGCTTGACTTGTGCAAGTCTGTATGTATTGTCATAGGAAGGGTCTTGATCATAGAGCTGTGTATACAATTCGATAGCGCGTGCCCTTTCACCGGTTTCTTCATAAAGCTCTGCTAACTCCGCCATGATAGTGATATCGCCAGGTGATTTCTCCAACTGGCCCGCCAAAAATTCAATACGCTCTTCTGGGCTATCAAATAAGTCATTACGAGCAGCATCGATGACTCCCTGTAATGCAGGAGATGCGATGGGCTCAACAAGATCAATCATAGCCAATGCTTCATCTTTTTGATTTGTATTGGCATAGTTCTCCAGAAGAATACGGACATAGTACCCATCACTAATCTCAGTCAATCGTTGATAGTCTAGGTCAAATGCTTCTTGGTAGGCATCATAGGTTCTGTCGAGAGCATTGCGAATGTTGGCATAGTTTTGTTGGAAAAACTGACCTTCAAAAACTTTCCATTCAAATAAATCAACCTCTTCAGCACTGAAAAGAGCATAAGCATCTTCAAATAGTGCGACAGCTTTGTCGTAGTACTCTGCACGAACAGCAGGGTCGCTCTCTTGTTCCGCCCGACCTGCATAAACCTGTATCATACGACGATACTGCGTATCGAGCTCAAATCGCGGGTTCCCTTCGAGTTCACGGGGCTGAGATACCAGCATCCATTCACCGTACATTTCTGCCATTTGATAATCCTTTATCCGGAAATTCTCATAAAACAAAGAGTATGCCTGCAGAGGCTCCATGCCATAGGGTGGAGTTCCAGCATCTTCGTCTTGAGCCTGTAAAGGGACGGCAATACCTATGATAAGGGCTGCGAAAAAGCCCAAAGTCAAGAATCGATTGAGATTGAGTCGAATCATGATGATTGTGTTTGTTTACTTACTGAACGTTTAGTCACTACTTTTTTTAGAATCTCGAACTTACTGAAATTTTGGTCTTACAAACATGATTTCTGCCAAATTTAACGAAACGCCAACACCCCAGATCGTTTCAACTGGCAAATTATCTCTATCTACGCCCCGTGAACCGACGGTAAACGTGAAGTCGACACTAGACGTTGACCTTCTTCCAGGAAGTCCAAGTCCTAAAACAAGCTTATTTGTGACAATATCGTTTCCTGAGATCGTTAGATGCCCAGAGTCATGTGAGACACCTACAGCATATTTCATGTTGTGAAAGAATCCATTTCGCGTAACTCGTCTAAACGGATGATACTGTATTCCAAAACCAACCTTTGAACGGTTGGAGTACATCGCCTCTTCTTCTGCATCTAACTCAAACTTGGCCTCATCCCACTGTTGTTGCATCCATTCTGCAGAAATCATGGTTGCGCGATTCAGTGTAACAGTGCCACCCACCGCGAACTCCGGTGCAGTTTTAATCATGCCAAATTGGTTGCTTTGATCAACATCTAGATTGACCAATTGAGTCTGCCCCCCAATTGACTTGAACCCCTCTTTGCTTCTTTCAAGCTCCATCTCAAGCGAGGGTTGATACGTGAGCCCTACTTCAAGGTCATACGGACGACCCTCTTTTGGCTGTGTGCGATAAAATAGACCGAATCTTGCTCCTAGGTCAGTACCTCGAAACGATTCAGAAAACACAACAGGCGTATATCGTAGGGAGGAAAAATAGATAAACGTTTCATTGTCTAAAGAGGTAACATAGGAACCGATCGCTGCCCCAACAGACAGGCCCCGAGTAATGCGATACCCAAGCCCCACTTCAAGTCGGCTCATACCCCCTGCTCCCTGCTCGTCAACACCAAAGGTTATATTATCTGGTCCCGCCGTGAAGGTCCCCTCCTGGTAAAGGCGGAAATTAGAACGAGTGACTGGGCTCATAGAGACAGAAAGACCTAATCGCCCCTTAACTAGAGGGGCAACAAAGTGAAATTGATCCAGACTGAATAACGAGTTTTTCGCAGACCCAAACGTGTCTTCTGCTTGATGGTTGGTTAGCCCAAATTGAAAACTACCAACACTATACTGATAAAGCGCCCAGATGCCTGGATTGGATAAATTTGAGGTAGTTGGATCATACATTCCTATACCAGCCAGTCCTGTGGTCACGGTCGTGGCACCAATTACATCGGTGGGCATTCCAAATCCAGGGTAGGAGTAAATCGATCCACTTTTTGCTACTTGGGTGTCATCATTTTGTGCAAATGCTTGATTCGGCGCTACATATAGCGAGACTGCCAAAACGAACAACGTTGCGAATGAAGCGACCTCTCGGCGGGCTATCTTTTTTAGGATAGAGTACATTCTATGGAAGCTTTCGACGCTCATCTTATTCAATCGCCGTGACTATAATGTGAGGCCTTTTGGATTCATTTGGTGAATCAGGGCCGTGAAGCACCGTTTGCTGAAATGAGCCATTATTGGTCTCGACGGTGAGGTAATACTTGTGCGTCTGAAGGGTATCAAACAAAAACAGATTCGCTGTGCTGGTCAGATTGAATCGAAATCCATTGATTGAGGTATCCTTCACAGTTGTGAATACGGGAGATCCAGCAAAGACTTCTTCCCCTACATCCCCTTCGTCTACAATGTGAATATTTGCACGAGTGACAGCAGGGCGTACGTGACCGCCAGGCAACGAACCCTCTAAAAGCTCAGTGTCTTCGTAAAAAATCATCTCTACCCTAGCCAAATTCTGGGATACAAGACTTTCTCGAGTGAATTCATAGTCGATCTTCTGAAATGCCTCAAACGTATTCATCGCCTTATAGCTAGTCGTCGGCTGAAGGATAGATGCTTCGCGCTGAACAGCAGCCCCCCAATCGGCCATGCGCTGGTATTGAAACGTACCTGTCGTGTCTTCAGAAAAAAGTCGCGTAGTTTCGCTCTCCACGGTTCCAGAGGCATCTGTACCTAAATCAAGAAATACCATCTTTTGAGACCTTGACACATCTGGGACTATTGCAAATCCAGGCATGTCAAATACATAGGTTGAATCGGTTGCGGTCGTCGTGTCCGATATAAATCCATTATAGCGGAAAATCCAATCCTCAGGCATAGGAATCAGTGCAGTATCTGCCTGTGCAATGGCAAAGGAGCCAATCTTTTTGGTCGGATCATAAGAGATTTGGTCGCCATATCGCAACTGTTTTCCACGCCAAGGTTCCGCTACTTCATAGACATCAAAAAACGCAGTTGAGAGGGTGTCTCCATATTCTGTCCCATTAAAGACAAGCTTAAGCGCAACCGTCTCTGTAGAATCGATTCGATTTAATGTAATGGAGTTAAGGTCTGGACGAATAAGCCCAACACTGGTGATTTCACCAAAGAGGGGATCGTTATAATGACCCATGGGAACGACATCAAGTCGACCAGAATAACTCACTGATGATGTTGGCGTCATCTCCTTCACTGGAAACTCATTGGTCACAAGGTTTCCTTCATCGTCAATAAAGGCCCCTCCTACGACCCCTGGCTCTTCACACCCCACAAATAAGAGGAGGGCAAAAGCAAGCATACTTGCCGCTTGGGCAAAGGAATTGACTCGAAAGGTTCTATTTGGCATCATAAAAGAATAACGGATGCTAGGTCTGCTGGATTGCATAGGCGATGAAAAAACTCCTTAGTCGACATCAGGTCTTAGTTGTCGGTAGAAGTCTGAAAACGAGGCACTGACATCCTCTGGAGACCCTTGGATTTTAACGGGTGTGTGATTGAACGTTTTAAAGTAATGGTCAAACTCATCTTTGAGCTCATTACCAGTCACGACAACATCACTATGACGCAACCCGGCCGCCAAGACATCTACGTTTCCATCCTGGACATAGGAGCTAATATCCACATCGTCAGGAAGTCCTGCCTTTTCTAAAATACTCGCCCCTTCAAGGAAGCCTTCGTTGACAGGGTGGTGCAAATTGTACACGATCTTAGTGTCTTTGAACAACTCATGATCCTTGTAAACGGTTCTAACTAGAAGCGGCACTAACCCTGCAGGCCAGTCATGGCAGTGAATGATATCTGGTTTCCACCCCCAACGGATGACGGTTTCGATGATTCCCTTGTTATAAAACAAAAGGCGTTCATCATGATCGTCATAAAATTGATCGGTTTTTGGGTCTTTAAAAAGTGCTTTGCGCTTGAAATAGGTGTCATTGTCTAGGAAGTATACCTGCAGCTTGGCATTAGGTATACTTGCCACCTTGATTTTCATGCTCTCACTCTTCCCCGCGAGATCGACCTCTATCCCTGCAAGACGAATCACTTCATGAAGGCGGTTTCGACGATCCACAATCGATCCATATTTAGGCAGTGTAATACGAATTTGGAACCCGCGGTCTTGCAATGATGCAGGAAGAAAACGGAGTAAATCAGCAGTATTGCTCATACGAGCAAAGGGGGCGATTTCGGCAGCAGCGTAGAGAATATTCATAATAGAATGCCCTGTGTGTGTAACACTTAAGCTTTTCGGTGACTTTTTTCCGGCTTGGAGCGGCTCATTAGAGGCTCATTGTCGACATTGAAGAAATCAAACAGAGTATCGCTTCGTAGTCCTAAACGGAGTGTTTCTACAGAAATCACATCAGCAGGAGCAATATTTCCTAGGTTTACATCACTCCCAAACTTTCGGATAAACCACACCTGTTGTTCTTTTTGTGGTGCTTCAAAAATCAAGTACTTCTGAGGGATTTGATCGGTTATTTCATCAATAAGCCCCGATCGAACCTCGCCATTTGGCCTAAATACCCCAACGGTTCCACTCTCTCTTGCCTCACAAATAATCTTAGATGCCCCAGCTTCAAGTTCCCGGTTAATCATGCGCACCCACTTATATGGAGGGATGATTTCATTAGGGTTCTTTGAGCCAATTTCTGAAAGAACGTTAAACTCCTGGCTGAGTTCTTTGATGATATCGCACTTTCGTTGATCTGACAGCCAAATGGTTCCATTTGAAACCTCTAGGGTGCAGATGTTGTGAGATTTGAGCAAGTCAACGTAGTCATCAAGCTGATTTCTAAGCACATATGCTTCAAATAACGTCCCTCCCAGGTATACAGGGATATCATAGTTTCTATATGCGGCTATCTTTTCTTCAACATTCTGCGTGACAAGGCTTGTGCCCCATCCGAGCTTAACAACGTCTGTATAAGGAGCCGCAACTTCGCAAAGATCTTCTGCCTGGCGAACGCTATATCCTTTGTCTAGAACCATCGTAACGCCTGCGCTACGTGGCTTTTCAGCACGATTCGGTAGATTAGAGAGCATCGGAATGAATTTTTTTGGCTATTCCGCGTAAACTATTAAGTTACAAAATTGAGCAACGATTGTAAACCTTGTCAAATCTTAGGTTTATCACCCAATGGAAGGGTTTGATGCGGAAGCGACACGAGGCCCCTTTTCTCTTCCACGATAGCTCAAGGAGACCATCTCTCTCATACGTTCTTGATCCAAGCTCTCCAACATTTGCTGCGTGTATCTCCAGCGCCAATTCGATCCGACAGTACCAGGGAAATTCATGCGATGATCACCGGGTAACGACATGTAGTCCTGTAACGGGATAATCGCTTGATCCGCCGTTGAAAACATCGCAAGTCGAATCAACTCCCATGCCACATCTTCACCAGAGCTTCGTGTGTAGACCCGCATGAGATGTCGCTCTGCCTCTGAAGCCTTCTCGTACCACCCAACAGAGGTGTCATTGTCATGCGTCCCAGTGTATACCACACAATTCTGGGGATAATTATGCGGTAAAAAGCTATTTGATTCGTCACCATCAAAGGCAAATTGAATGATTTTCATCCCAGGGAAGGAGAAATCGTCACGCAATTGATCGACGGTGGGTGTGGTAAGACCTAAATCCTCGGCAATAATTGGGAGCTCACCCAACCTTTCCCGGATTGTCTCAAATAGGGCATGGCGAGGCCCTTCGACCCATCTCCCTTTAATTGCTGTAGGCTCTTCAGCCGGTATCTCCCAATACTCGTCAAACCCCCGAAAGTGATCGACTCGAATCGCATCAAACAAATGAAACATTTGAGCAAAACGTTGAACCCACCATGTATACCCATCTTTTTGCATGGCCGCCCATCGATAATGAGGGTTACCCCACCGCTGTCCAGTGGTGCTGAAATAATCAGGAGGGACTCCTGCAACGTGTGTGGGGTGACCCTCTTTGTCAAGTGCAAATTGTTTGCGATGCACCCAAACATCGGCACTATTGTGATCTACAAAAATGGGAATGTCGCCTATAATACGAATCCCTTTTGCATTGGCTCGTTGTTTAAGGGACGTCCATTGATCGGAGAACACCCACTGTAACCATATTTGGTAGTCAATTTCTTCAGCATAATGTCTCCTAGCCTTCTCGAGCGCTGTTTTGGTTCGTTTTCGAAGCCCGCTATCCCACGTTGTCCATGGGGCATACTTGGTTTCCTGCGCAATGGATATGAATAGCGCATAATCAGGAAGCCAGTGGAGATTTGCCTCGACAAAGCTATTGATTTGTTCTCGAAAGGCTTTTTTTGCACTCCCTTTTTGGGCAGTCCACCGCTCATAAGCTAGCCGAAATAACGGCTCACGAATCGATCGACTTGCATCATAATCTGCCTGCCACCCACTAGGCACTGTTTGAGCTGAGATCTCCTGTTCTGTGAGCCACCCTTGTTCACGCAAACGTTCAGGGCTGATGAGCAGGGTGTTCCCTGCAAACGCAGAATAGCTTGCATAGGGTGAGTCCCCATACCCAATGGGAGTTAACGGCAACACCTGCCAGATACTTTGATTGGTTTGCGCTAAGAGGTCAAGGAATTGATCTGCGCCCGGCCCAAAATCTCCAGTGCCAAATGGAGAGGGAAAACTCGTGGGATGCGCAAGGATGCCGCATGAACGTGGAAAACGCATGGGTTATGACGAAAAGGGTTTTAAAATCATCATTGCCAGAGGAGGCAACGTTAGTGATAAACTACAAGGTTGACCTTGCCATGGCATGGGGGAGGCATCTTGAGATGTGGTCCCAACATTGGATCCCCCGTAAAACGAAGAGTCACTATTGAAGAGCACGTCATAAGCCCCACCTTGGGGAGCACCTACGGTGTAATTTTCTACGACGGTCGGTGTAAAGTTGCATACGCATAGAAGCGAGTCAGCGGGGTCGTGAGTTTTACGTAAAAAGGTGAGTAGGCTTCGGTCATGGTCTTGGAAATCGACCCACTCAAACCCTTCCCAATGATGATCCATTTTATGTAGTGCAGGCTCATCTTGGAGCAGCTTGTTAAGGTCTTTGACCATCTGTTGGATACCTTGATGACGATCCCATTGTGTAAGATGCCAATCAAGGGATCGTGCTTCTGACCATTCATCCCACTGCCCAAACTCTTGACCCATGAAAAGGAGTTTCTTTCCAGGGTGGCCAAATTGATAGGAGAGAAGGAGCCTCAAATTCGCCAATTGTTGCCAATCATCACCAGGCATCTTTGCAGCCAAGGATTGTTTGCCATGGACCACCTCATCATGGGAAAAGGGGAGCACAAACTGTTCGGAGAAGGCATATATCAATGAAAACGTGAGGTCATTGTGGTGAAACTTACGGTACACAGCATCTCTCTCCATGTATGAGAGCGTGTCATTCATCCACCCCATATTCCACTTAAAATCAAACCCTAACCCACCATAGTGGACAGGCCTCGTCACACCCTGCCAAGACGTAGATTCTTCCGCAAATGTGCAAACACCAGGGGTTTGTTCGTGAAGGATGGTGTTGAAGCGTTGGAGAAAGCTTATAGCCTCCAAATTTTCTCGTCCTCCATGTTTATTGGGAATCCATTCACCTTCCTCACGAGAGTAGTCGAGATAAAGCATGGAAGCGACGGCATCCACACGCAAACCATCCATATGAAACTCTTGTATCCAATAATTTGCACTTGAAAGCAAAAAATTGAGCACTTCCGAACGACCATAATTAAAGATGGCTGTCCCCCAGTCTTTATGTTCCCCAAGTCTTGGATCCTCATGTTCGTAAAGCGCTGTCCCATCAAATCTGCGCAATCCGTGGTCGTCTTTTGTAAAATGAGCAGGAACCCAGTCCAAAATCACTCCGATTCCAGCCTTGTGACATTCATTGACAAAGTGCTTTAGATCATCAGGTGAGCCATAGCGACTGGTTGGAGCAAAAAAACCTGTGACTTGGTATCCCCACGAGGGGTCATAGGGGTACTCCGTAAGAGGCATCAATTCGATATGTGTGAATCCCAGTTCTTTGACATACGGAATCAAGCGATCGGTTACCTCCTGGTAACTCAACAGGCGGTCTGGATCGGATGGATCGCGTTGCCAGGACCCTAAATGAACCTCATAAATCGATATAGGTGATTCATGATGGGGTGTATCTTGTCGTGCCTGAATCCACACCTTATCCTCCCACTCAAACTCACTCTTCCATACAGCAGAAGCGGTATTAGGCCTCACCTCCGCGTACTGTCCATAGGGATCTGTTTTCAAAAAAGGAGCGTCAAAGGGACTCGACTGTAATTCATACTTATAGGTGGTTCCGGACGTAACACCTGGAATGAATAGCTCCCAAACCCCAATATCATAGAGTAGGCGCATTCCGTGACGACGTCCATCCCACTGGTTAAAGTCGCCCACAACACTCACTCGATGTGCATTTGGAGCCCAAACGACAAAGTGTGTACCCTCTACACCTCCGACTGTTTTTGGGTGAGAGCCCATGAATTTCCACGCTTGAGTATGGGTTCCTTCAGCCCATAAATGGATATCCAAGTCCTCGATAAGCGATCCAAAACGGTACGGGTCTTCTATGGTTACGGCCTTCCTTTTTCTAGCATATAGGACGTCAAGCGTATACTCAAAACGTTTGGTTCTTGACGGAAAGGATGCTTCAAAGAGCCCCTCAGGTGTAACTTTAACAGCCTCTACAGATTTTCCCCGAGTGGGGATTACAACCACAGACTTGGCTTCCGGTTGAAACGTACGAACAACATACCCCTTTCCAGACCGTTTGGGATGTAGGCCAAAAATCGAAAAAGGATTCGAGGAAGAACCGTTGGAAATCGCCTCCAGTTCTTCGATGTTTAATTCAGTAGATTTCATGACCGCCTTTCTCATTAAGGGGGGTATTTCATGAAGTGATTTGAAACATAAAGGTATGAATTTTTTAACCCTACAAGGTTGACCCCCATGCTTCGGTTCCGATCAAAATGGTTTTTGGCCTACAAATTGTTTGCAGTTCGGTGGCCACGTGATGTTCGATCTACCTTATCGTTTCTATCCATCCTAGGTATTGCGCTAGGTACATCCTTGCTCATTGCTATTCTCTCTGTGTTTAATGGCTTCTATGAAGAGGTTCAAACGATGCTTCTATCTGAAGACCCTCATGTACGAGTTACAGCAGTAGGCGCCCCACAAATGGTCCCCACGGAGGATCAGCTTGCATGGCTGTTAGAAAATGAACAATCCTCTCAATTACTCCTTCGCGTGGAGGGTAAGGCCATCCTAATGGGTGAACAGGGGTCGCGAGGAGAACCAAAACTTTTAACAGTCTTTGCAGAATCTGAGTTGTATTTATCCCAATCAGAAGAAGGTGTGAAAGAGTTCTCAGATGACTCCAAAGCCCCTGACCGAACCGATAGGGTGCTTTATGGTGACTCAGATGTATCTATTCGGGATGGCAAACCAGGTGTATTGATTTCTCTGAATCAGGCTAATCAGCAAGGGTGGTCTATTGGAGATCCCATCGGCCTCATATCCGCCCCTCGACTCCAACAAGCCCTGACATCCGTCCGCCCCACTCGCCCCCTCATGGTCGATGTTCGAGGCTTCACCGCCTCTCATCCCATTACCGGCGAACCCACTGCTACTCTAGATATGGGGCTCGCGCGCCGTCTATTACGGGTGCCCGTAGGAGGAACGTCCCTAGATATACGTCTTCATGATTATCGCGACGCCGACTCATTTGTGAAAGATATGGCTGAGTCTGGAGCATGGCCCTCAGACACGTGGCGTCTTCAAACCTGGTATGACCAACAAAAGTCTCTTTATGATGTGATGCAGCTTGAAAAACGGGGTGCAACCATCATTCTTTTTATGATTGTCTTGGTAGCCTTACTCAATATTGTTGGCTCCTTGACCATGATGGTGATACAAAAACGAAAAGAGATTGCCATACTACGAACCATGGGCCTTACTACAGAGGAATTACGATCGTTGTTTTGGCTACATGGGATATCAATGGGAATCGTAGGAGCAGGGATCGGGACACTGTTGGGTGTTGGATTGGTTTGGCTGCAGGGAGAATTTGGATTGCTTCGATTATCGACAGACTTCCTGCTGGATGCCTATCCTGTGAAATTGCAGTGGGGTGATGTATTCACTGTACTTTTTGGGACCACCCTTTTGTGTATGGCTGCGACGATTCTACCAAGTCGCCGCGCAATGAATCAAAAGCCGATTCAGGCACTTCACTCGTTGTAAGTGTCGGGAAGGTCATTTTCATAAAGAACGATATCCCCAGGTTTTTGATGGCTTGCCAACCAAGTCTGAGCTTCCGACGTAGAGCGAAACGTATGGACACGGGGTTCCATTTCTGGAGCTACGGATAAAATTCCTTTTCGTATCGACGCGGTTTGCTTGGGCCCAATGAGTAAATACCCATCCAAAGCAGCGTTTCCAAGTTGTTCCCCAAAGGCATGCTGCAATACTTCTTGTTCATCCCCCATTTCTATAAATCCAGGAGTAATGATCCATTTTTGATGTCCATCCATTCGTACGAGGACATCGAGGGCATGTTTTGCACCCACAGGATTAGAATTAAACGCATCATCCAACACAAGGAGATCTCCCATGGGTCGCCGCTGGAGTCGATGTTCCACTTCAGGAATGGTTGATGCCGCAGAGGCGATCGTTTCTAGCCGGATTCCTAGCTGTAGAGCCGCAGCAGCTGCAAGTGTAAAATTCAATACAGCATGCTCTCCAAGTATGGGGAGTGAAATCGCTGCTTCTTTAGGAGAGCTTGCTGTCTCCTGATCAGAGGGTGTCCAGTAGAGGGTAAATTCACTCCCTTGGGTGGTAAATCTTGGTTTGGAGGCTTGAACCGTGGGGTAGGCTGGCGTATCTGAAGTGTCATCATTTTGCGCGGTCCATCCAGCCATCCAGGTCGTTTTTTGAGATGGCCCCCAATCGGCCATTGCGGCAACCCTAGGATTCATTTGATTAAGGATTAGTGCACCACCTGGTTTTAATCGCTTCGCAAGGGTTCCTTTCTCGGCTTGCACTCCTTCTAGAGATCCTAATGTGTCTAAATGAGCGGCTCCAACTTCTGTGATGATTGAAATATCGGGTTGTGCTAGGTCACAGAGCTCCTCAATATCCCCTGGATACCGAGTACCCATTTCGAGCAGTAAGATTTGGTGATCGGACCGGAGGTCTTGGTTGATCACTTTGCATAACCCCATGGGTGTGTTGTAGCTTCCAGGGGTAAAACAAACAGAAAAGCGTTGCTCTAAAAGCGTAGCGAGCATGAATTTTGTGCTTGTCTTCCCAAAGCTGCCTGTTATCGCGATGATGGTGAGACCAGGATGATCTAAAAGCTTCTTTTTTGCACTCTTTTTATATCCGTTTTGGACATGTTGCTCAAGGGGGCGATTCACAAACAATGCAGCCAACAACCAGAGCGGAATAGTCATATCCACCAATAGAATCCAACTATACCATGGAAGAGGATTTGAAAGCCACAACTCCAGACCGTTCCACGCGCTTCCTGTTACCCAGCCCCAACCAGTTTGCCATAACATGGGTGACAGACTTACAAATCCCCCAACAACAAGAATACCAATAGAAATAGTGAGTAGTGAGCCCCACAGCCTTTTGGCTCTTGGTGTCCACACCAACGGTTTTTTAATGGGTACTTGCTGGCCACCACCTAGCATGATCGACCAAAGTATAGCCAGTGAGGAAGCGAGTACACCAAGTGCTGTTTCCGAAAACCATTCAACCCCCCAAACAGACCCAATGCCAAAGGTTGCTAATAAAACGGGAAACTTCCATGGCAGCCATACGGGGATAGGTTGAGCCCCTAGCCATTGTGTGAACTCCGCTGATTTATACCCTGTGAGCTGTGCTCTGTGAAGGAAGATGCGAGCCCGTTTCATCATCTTCCAGACCAAAAAAACAGTCGTAAGTGGAAGAAGCGCCAAAGTGAGCTGGACGTATAATGGATCTTGCACGTTTATCGGAATCAGGGTGACGGCTAGGGTTGCCCAGTGTCGCATTGTTGAGCAAAATGGAAGAGTTCAGACCAACAGAACACCCATCGCTCTATGAACCGGGTACGGAAAAAGTACCATTCTTATGGTATATTTCTACTTTCTACAACGAATCGCTTTGCATGAAGTTAATCATTCCCATGGCCGGTCGCGGCACGCGCGTCCGACCCCACTCTCATACCACGCCAAAACCACTTCTCCCTGTCGCAGGGACGATGATTGTGGAGCGAATTGTTGAAACCTTTGGCAGAACCCTCGATCGACCCATTGATGAGATTGTCTATATCCTCGGTCCTGATTTTGGTCAATCTATTCGTGACACACTTACACAAATGAGCGAGCGCCAAAACGCGAAAGCTACATTTAAAGTGCAAGATGTGGCACTTGGAACAGCTCATGCGGTACTTTGTGCTGAAGAAACCCTAGAAGGGGAAGTGATTATTGTATTTGCTGACACGCTTTTTGACACAGCAAATAAGGTAGTCCTTGACGACGCAGATAGCGTCATTTGGTTGAAAGAGGTAGAAGATCCGTCACGTTTTGGTGTTGCGGTACATGAGGGCGAAACCATCACCGATTTTGTGGAGAAACCCTCTGAACCTATCTCAAATCAGGCCATTATTGGGGTCTACTACTTCAAGGAAGCCACACAACTTCGTACAGAGATTGAGTATTTAATGGAGCACAACATCACAGGGCACGGTGATGAGTATCAACTCACAGATGCCTTGGATCGCATGCTCAAAAAAGACCTCGTTTTCAAGAAGGCTACGGTAGATGAATGGCTTGACTGCGGAACGTTACCCGCATGGCTCGATACAAGCAGCGTCATTCTTGCAAAAGAACATAGCGGCAACTCGGATGCGTCCACATACCCTGGAACAACGCTTCTCCCTCCTGTATTTATAGGTGAAGGGGTCACCATCGAGCATTCCACCGTGGGGCCGAATGTAAGTCTAGAGGCCGGAGCTACCATCAAAGGGTGTACTTTGAGGGACTCCATTGTTCAGCAACATGCAACCATTGAGCAAGGCTCACTGACTCAGTCGTCGATTGGCCAACATGCTCATGTGAAACATTTCGAGGGTGAGCTTCACATCGGAGATCACTCAATCATCGAAGGAAATTCAGACCTAGAGGCCTAATGTCCATCGTCGATGCTTGTTGGCACGAACTCCCAGCCAAGCATCACTCCCTGTTCGAAATCGTTAGGGATGCTGGGAAATCGCTCAATCAACCCGTATTCGTGGTAGGTGGATACGTGCGGGATGCCTTGATGCCTGGCCGGCAATCCCCTCTTACCGAGGATATCGATTTTGTTACCCTAGGCCCTGGCGATAAGCTCGCGGAAGAAGTTGCAAACCGACTTCAACTGCCCCCCTCTGCGTTGTCCATTTTCAAAAACTTTGGCACAGCGCACCTTCACACAGCGGGGATGGACTTGGAGTTTGTTGGAGCTCGCAAAGAGAGCTATCAACGAAATAGCAGAAAACCAATCGTAGAAACGGGCACGCTAGAGGAAGACCAAGAAAGACGCGATTTGACGATTAATGCGATGTCTTTTTCGTTAAACGAAGAGGATTATGGAGCTCTTAGGGATCCTTTTGATGGCCTTTCTGATCTTCAAAATGGCATTATCCGAACGCCGATTGACCCCCAGAAGACTTTTGACGATGATCCTCTTAGGATGATGAGGGCGATACGATTTGCGGTTCGATTTGGGTTTGAAATAGAAGAGGCCACCTACCAAGGTATTGTAGACCGACACGAGCGTTTAGGAATTATATCTGCAGAGCGAATCGCTGAGGAGCTAAACAAAATGATCCTCTCTGATAAGCCTTCTTATGCGTTTTCTTTGTTATTTGAGACGGGACTGTTGACGATTTTTTTCCCAGAAATGGTCGCTCTGCACGGGGTCAAAGAAGTGAATGGGATTCGCCATAAGGATAATTTTTGGCACACATTGGAGGTCTTGGACAATGTGGCTGAAATGTCGAATGATCTTTGGTTACGCTGGGCTGCCATTATGCACGACATCGCAAAACCACCTACCCAGAGGTTTGTTCAAGGAGTTGGATGGACGTTTCATGGTCATGAAGCACTGGGCGCAAAGTGGGTTCCAAAAATCTTCCGACGACTTTCATTGCCTCTTGACAGCCGTATGAAGTCGGTTCAAACGCTCGTGCGACTTCATTTAAGACCGATTGCATTAGCCGATGAAGGGGTCACGGACAGTGCTGTACGGCGATTAATATTTGAAGCTGGCGATGATCTGGAAGGGCTTATGAAGCTTTGCCGTGCAGATGTAACATCAAAAAATGATGCTAAGGTGAAACAATACCTCGCCAACTTTGATTTGGTGGACAAAAAGATCGTGGAAGTGGAGCAAAAAGACCGTGTTCGTAATTGGAAAAACCCAGTCACAGGTGAAATGATTATGGAGGCTTGTGGGGTGCCAGCTGGACCCATTATTGGACAACTAAAGGAAGCCGTGAAAGAAGCTATTATGGACGGGGTGATTGAGAACGACCTGGAACAAGCCAAGGCTTTCATGATCGAAGAGGCAAAGCGACGTGGGGTGCTTTCATGAGTGAAGTGGGACTCTGGCGAAAGAGATCGTATGCGAAGATCAATCTCGGTCTTCATGTACTAGAGCGCCTTGATAATGGGTATCACCACATAGAAACGGGCATGGTGTTCATTGATTGGTGGGACCAACTTAATATCCGTCAAGCAGCCACGTTTGAGTTTCATTGTTCTGACAAGTCGATTCCTGTCGATGAAAATAATTTGGTGGTGCAAGCGTATCGCGCATTTGAGGAGCAAGTGGGGATCACAGATGGACACCATTATGCGATTGACCTACTGAAACAGGTCCCAACCGGAGCAGGGTTGGGGGGAGGTAGTGCCAATGCAGCAGCCGTCTTACATGCGTTAAACGAACTTGAACGAACGGAATGTTCATTGCAAGATTTAGTGGATCTAAGCGCCCCTTTAGGATCTGATATTGCATTTTTTCTAGGGAATGAGCCTGCACTCTCAACAGGTCAAGGCCACCAGCTCGAGCCCCTTCCTATTCAGCCAGAGTCTTGGATTGTTGTCGTTAACCCAGGCTTTCAGAGCTCCACAGCAGATGCATACGCGAATTGCACGCCAAATCCTGAACCCGTACTTCCACTCAAGTCTCTTTTATTGGAAGAGCCAATCGAAGAATGGAGCATTCTATTAGAAAATGATCTTGAGCCAGCTGTAATTGCACAATACGATATGATAGGACTACTCAAAGACCAACTCTACGAATTTGGTGCATCCTATGCCTCAATGTCTGGGAGTGGAAGTAGTGTATTTGGCTTGTTTGATCAAGAGTTTGTAGCGTTTCACGCGTCCGATTCTTTGACTAAATTAGGGATGAAGACGAATGTAACGGCTCCACAGTTTGTGCCTGACACGTCGTTGAAGGCTGGGTAATTTGTGACAGATGCACTCATCCAAAAAAACGATTCTTTCTGCAACCATAGTGACTGACAAGCAACGGCTTAGGTCACAATAAAACTCATTCAATTATGGCTAAAAAAGCCACCTCCTCTGATTATGTTCGAAGCGGCATGGATAAAGATGCCATACGTGAAGATATCACTAACCACCTGCGGTTTACACTTGCCAAAGATGAGTACTCACGCCAAGATTGGGATGATTATCGCAGTGTTGTTTGGTCAATTTTGGATCGTCTCCATAGCCGTTGGCTAGTCACGCAACAAGCATATTATGAAGACAATGTAAAACGTGTGTACTACCTCTCGATGGAGTACCTGATTGGTCGACTCCTGGACAATATGTTGGTCAATCTTGGCTTGCGCGAAACAGTCGCTGAGGCGCTCGATGAGCTTGGCCTCGATTACGAGAATATTCGAGATGCAGAATGGGATGCAGGGCTTGGCAATGGAGGGCTTGGCCGTCTTGCGGCATGTTTTTTGGATTCCATGGCAACCTTGGGTATCCCTGCAGTGGGATACGGAATTCGGTATGACTACGGTATTTTTTATCAGTCGATTCAAGACGGCTATCAAGTAGAGAAGCCTGATCTTTGGCTTCGGTATGGCAACCCTTGGGATATTGTTCGACCTGAACTACAGGTGCCAGTAAATTTTTATGGCCACTCAGAAATGTATCGTGATGAAGAAGAGCGATTACGTTTCCAATGGAAAGGGGCTAATGAAGTCCTAGCTCTTGCGTATGACACTCCAATTCCAGGGTATCAAAACAATATTGTAAACCACCTACGCCTGTGGAAAGCGACCTCGTCGACTAGTATTGATTTAAAGAGTTTTAATCAGGGGGAATACATCAATGCGGTACGAGACACACAACTCAATGAGAATATTTCTCGGGTTCTCTATCCAAATGACAAAGTGTTCGTTGGCCAAGAGTTGCGACTCAAACAAGAATACTTCCTTGTAGCAAGCTCATTACACGACATTCTTCGTCGATTCAGAAAGCAATCCAAGGATTGGAGGAAGTTGCCCAAATATGTTGCGATTCAGTGTAATGACACACATCCAAATCTGGCCATTCCAGAATTAATGCGCATTCTAATGGATGAGGAAGGACTTGACTGGGATCTCGCTTGGGATATTACTGTTAAGACGATTGCCTACACAAACCACACATTATTGCCAGAAGCCTTAGAGAAGTGGCCTGTTGCTTTGCTTCGCACATTACTTCCCCGACACCTCCAGATTATCTTCGAAATCAATCGAAGGTTCCTTGGGGATGTACAAACAACGTTTGGTGATGACAAGCATCGAATTTCAAGAATGTCCATAGTAAGTGAAGGAGAAGAACCTATGGTGCACATGGCATCACTTGGAATCGTAGGGTCTCACAAAATCAATGGGGTTGCAGCTCTTCATAGCGATCTTCTCAAAAAGACCTTGTTCAAAGATTTCTATGAGATGTATCCAGATCGGTTTACCAACAAAACCAACGGAATCACCCCGCGTCGTTGGCTAAAGCAATGTAACCCAGAACTTAGCCAACTGATCACGGATTCAATCGGATCAGGCTGGGAGTCTGATTTGGATCGCCTCAAAGAGCTTGAATCGTTTGTGGATGATGCTGAATTCTTAAAGTCGTTTGGCAAGATCAAACAGCAGAAAAAGAAAGAGCTGGCCAAATATATTGAGAAGACAACGGGTGTGAAGGTTAGCACCGCATCGATGTTTGATATACAAATCAAACGAATCCATGAGTATAAGCGTCAATTGATGGTTGCGCTACACACGTTGGTATTATACAACCGCCTTAAGCGGGGTGAAGGTGCGGACATGGTTCCACGAACCGTCATTTTTGCTGGAAAGGCAGCGCCAGGATATGCAATGGCCAAGCTTCACATCAAGCTCATCAATGCGATTGCTGACTTAGTGAACAATGATCCAGAGACAAACGATAAGCTAAAATGTCTATTCCTTGGTAATTACAGCGTCACACTTGCTGAAAAACTCATCCCAGCAGCAAACCTTTCCGAACAAACCTCAACGGCAGGAATGGAGGCCTCTGGTACAGGGAACATGAAGTTCGCCCTGAATGGAGCCATCACCATAGGAACACTGGATGGAGCAAATGTGGAAATACAAGAAGAAGTAGGTGAAGAAAATATCTTCATTTTTGGTCACACAGTGGAAGAGGTAGAAGCATTCCGACATTCTGGCTACAACTCAACGGAAATGCTTGAAGCACAACCTGAACTAAAAGAGGTAATGGATCAACTAGCCAGTGATTTACTTTGTCCAGATGAGCCAGGCCTGTATCAACCGATCATTGAGGCACTTATCCATCAAGGCGATTACTTCCTTGTATTTGCGGACTTTGATGCCTATCAAGCCAGACAGCGAGAGGTTGAAGCCTTGTTCCGCAAGAAAAAAGAGTGGAACAGGATGGCTGCGTTAAACGTTGCTCGAATTGGAAAATTTAGCTCCGATCGGACGATTATGGATTATGCGACTGAGATTTGGGATGCGAAACCTTACGTTATGAAGGGATAAAAAAAGGGCCTGATCATCACGACCAGGCCCTAACCCTATGAAACAAAATGATGGGGTTCTTTTAGAATCTACTATCTAGATTTTCAAAGAGAACCCGATATCTGAACCCGTCTGGATCATACTCAGACATATTTGACTGCTCGAGAATATTCTCTCCTCCAAGCAATATATTCTCCCCTGCCAGGTGCTTCATTGCATCAGCTAGAGAGTTAAAGTGATCCCAAGTCATGAATGTAGAATGATCCATTCCTTGAGGATAGAATTTTGAAGCAATTCCCCATCCCTGCATACCAGTTGCATCCATGTTTGATTCAAAGAAAGGCTTCCAAAGAGAAATATTTTCTTCAAGAAACCCAGCACCATTCACGGGTTTTGCAAAGTTTAGGATGGTGTGAGTGAATCCATTATCCGGAATAGACGATTCCATTTTGAAATATTGGACAGCTAGAAGTGTTGACTCTGACTGAATAAGCGAAGGGTCAAAGCCAAGTACGTCTAAAGCTGCCCATGCTGCACCTGAGGTGAGCTGATCAATGGATGAATACACATTTACAAATAAATGTGTTGGCTCAGTTTCGTCATGCATTACAGAGCCAACATCTACACGACGTAGGAAGTACCAACCTCCCATATTGCCATCTTCAATGGCTTGTTCCGCAACTTGTGACCAATACTGAAGTTCATTTTGTTCAAATCTCTCCATGTCTTCCGCTTTCACATGATGAGACTGCATGTATATTATTTGTGCGCTAGCTGAGGTGCTAATAACAAGCGCGATTAGTGTAAGAAGTAGTTTTCTCATGATCTATCGTTTTTAAATTATTTTGCAATTATGAGTCTGGCCCGTAGTAGCCTACGTAAATCTCTAGCCTCTACTACATCCTCAACTAAGGAAAGATCTTCACTAGTCATCTCATAAGAGCTGGGTGAAAGAAATGACTCCATACTATTCCAAAAATCCAGGGTCATATGTGTAACGGGGGTATCTGTTGGGTAACCGTTTACATTACCAATGAAGCCCCAACCATCTTTTCCTCCTGCAGCTATATCAGCTTCATTCATATCTAATAACTGAGCTTCAAGAGCTTGATAGTCACTTGAAGTTGCTCGCATAAAATTCATGGATGCAATCCATCCGGGCTCAGCAATATCTTGACCGTCCCCAACGGTATTTACTATTTCAGCGAATGTGATTTCATCAGCTTCAGCTAGCTCAAAGTACCCTTGATATATTTTTGAAATGTCATATGAACCCATTGGAAATGGACTTTCAATTCCTCTAGACGCTAATTCTGAGGCATATCCCTGCCAGTCCTCCATGGGCGGCATGATTGTGTGTTCAAGGCTTGTCCTAGCAGCAATTACGTACTGAATATCCCCACTCGGATAACTATCATGCATCACTTCCCAAACGTGAAAAAAGTCAATGTAACCTTCCTCAACCCTAAGAGATTGCATTTCTGCAACAAAGCTTAGGTATTGGTAAAAAAGTGGTATATCAACATCATCTACAGACACAAAGTTTACTACGACAACTGGATTATCTCTGTCTTGTGCAATACTTCCAGCGCTCACACAAAGACAAACAAGTAACAATAATAGAGTTCTCATCAATATCCCGATTAGTTAAGTTTGAAAAGAACATAATAGCACCCAACGACCAGGTTCTACGTGACTTTAGTTACACAAGCCTTGTGTGGGAGTGTTAAATTATTATCGTTATGTAACTTAGGTTACATTAATCTTTCATGAATCAGGGTTATATATGATTCTTATATGTTGCTGTTTTTAAATAGTATCCAATGCATCCTTCAGAAATCAGATCACGCCTATCCTTATTTCCTTTTGAGAAAGGGTTAACTGCACATTTAGCAGATAATTTTAATGTAGTTGACCAGGCTGTTGGAGAGATTGCACTTAAACAGGGCGATCCAGTAAACAGAATTCCCCTTTATTTGATTGGTGAATCAAAACTTTGCAGATACAGTGCAGCAAAGGATAAGCAATATGTAATTTGTCACGTAAAACCAGGAGAGACGTGCCCAACCTCACTCGTTGCGGCATTGACCAAACAATCAAGTGCTGTGACTGGAATCGCGATTAAACCTGTTAAAAAGTTACTTATTCCTATCTATGAAGTTCAGTATTTGCAGGACCATTATGATAGTTGGAATCGATTTGTTCTAAAGTCTATGACTAAAGGATATAATCAAATCTTGAGTAGCTTTAGCGGTGCAATGACAAAAACGGTTGAGCAAAGGATTCAAGAATTTTTGCATCTAGAATGCAATCCAGCAGAGGGTCATAAAATCAAGATTACACACGAAGAACTAGCCGAAGAGATTGGCTCAAGCCGTGTTGTGGTAACTCGGACACTCAAAAAATTAGAAGATGCGGGTGTTGTATCCCTGTACAGAGGGAGAATTTTCCTGAAGATTGGTACTGGCGCAACACACGATTTTGTTGAGCCCATTAAAGCATAGGCTGCCTGCTTTATTCCACGACAAATCGAAACGTAATGGTTCCCCACTGAGCTTCCTGAGGAACTCGACTTGGTAGAGGGTTGAAACGCCAATTTCTAAGCGTCCTCATGACCTCCCGTTCAAGCTCAGGATTCATTCGCTGGATGGGTAGAGTGCGACCAATGGATCCATCTGGATTGACTTCGAAGCGAATGGTAATGGTTGCATCTGTATTAGTGCGATTAACAGGAAGCGGTTGAACGCGTGGATCCCTGCC
>CAJXOH010000009.1 GCA_913057895.1 uncultured Bacteroidota bacterium | reverse complement strand
TAGAATGAGTAGATCAACGTCTTTGGTATTTGCTGGCATGATATTCTTTTAAAGAGTTAGGTAAAGAAAAAGATAAGGGAACGTGGACAACTTGACACTCGTTTTTTACCTTACAACACGTTTTAAAAATCAACATTCAACATATCAGTTATGGCCTTTACACTTCCTGATTTACCCTATGCCTACGATGCCCTAGAGCCTCATTTTGATGCGAAAACCATGGAAATTCATCATTCGAAGCATCATGCAGGGTATGCAGCCAAAGTTAGCGCAGCTTTAGAAGGGCATGCATTGGCAGATAAGCCTATTGAAGAGGTTCTTCAAAACCTGGACTCGATAGATGCATCCATTCGCCAAGGTGTCATAAACAATGGTGGCGGCTATGCCAACCATAATCTTTTCTGGACAATTCTAACCCCTAACGGTTCAGGATCACCATCAGGCACACTGGCTGAAGCAATAGATGCTACGTTCGGTTCATTTGATGCCTTCAAAGAAGCATTTGCTAATGCTGCGGCAACACGATTTGGTTCTGGATGGGCCTGGCTTGTCGTTGATGGACAGGGAGCGCTTCATGTGACATCCACAGCTAACCAGGATAGCCCTATCATGGATGGACATACACCTATTCTAGGGCTGGATGTTTGGGAGCATGCCTACTATTTACATTATCAAAATAGACGTCCTGACTACATACAGGCGTTCTGGAATGTGGTGAATTGGGAGCAAGTACAGGCGTACTTTGACGCAGCCCAGTAGGTACTAGGTAGCGACTTCTATTTAGTCGAAAGGATCAAGGCCTACATCGAATGGTAGGCTTTGATGACTTACTTAAGGGTAAACCATACTTCGGTTTCTCCAAGCGAACGTCGCACGGCATGCCCTTGGTCTGAAGGTGCTCTTCTTTGAGGGCGCCGACCATATCGTCCTTGGCCGTATCCACCGTAGCCATAGCCTCCATATCCATACCCTCCATACCCTTGTCCGACTCTGGAGGACGGCTGAGTAATGTCCTCGTCTGATCGAAATACAAACATCGGAGGCTCAATGGCGATACCCATAATTAATTCTCCTGAGGATACTTGAAAAGGGGCTGTTTGATCAAGTGGAATCATCCACTCCAGCGATAATCCAGTTTGTACGGTATCCAAGCCAATGACGGTCCCTTCTGATTGCACCATCGATAGAGGTACATTCGCGGCGTCTTGTGTTGATTTTTTATCGTACTTCTCCTTCAACGTCGCAGTTTCATAGATCCTCGGTTCGCTAGCTTGTAGATTATCGATATTCTCTTTCTTGCCAAGCCACTCTCTATCACGTAAAAAGTCATCATAGAACCCAGGATTATCACGTAGTAAATTGAATGTGCCGGATGGGTAGGTCACACCACGCGCCTCAGGATTATCCTTGTCTGAGCTCAGATAAAGTGTTAATCCAGACCGTTTGACTGCTTCTTGAAGAAATGGACTAGCCACATTGATATAGACATAAAGCACATCACCTGCTGAGTTCTTGGACGCATAGATGTGGAAGCGATCATCCATTAGCAGTCGAGTCGATTCGAGGTCCCATTCGGTAGGCTCGCCATCCAAAGATAAGGTTGCGTCCATACTCGAGAGTGTAGTTGTGTTTTTGCTACCAGAGCAACCCATCATACTGATCGTTAGTAGGGCGAGTATGAACGTTGAAAAAAGACTGAGTGGTTTCATAAGGACAAAATCTTCAATTTTGAGTAGTTTTCATATTGTTAGACGTTAACCCAAAAATTTTTGTGATAGAGTATGCAGTTTGGTTTTGGCATGGGCCCTGATGCTTCGTGGATGAGAGAAGAGTTAACAACTCAAGGTGTAAAGGAATGCACAACGCCTGAAGAGGTCGACGCAGCTTTTAATGAGGCTAAAAATGGTACCACGTTACTAGTGATTAACAGTGTATGTGGCTGTGCTGCTGGAAATGCACGTCCTGGATTGAAAATTGCCCTTGAAAACAGTGAAACACACCCAGATAGAATGTATAGTGTTTTTGCGGGGCAAGACAAGGAAGCCACTGCTCACGCGCGAGCCAAGTTTGCGGATTACCCGCCCTCATCTCCTGCATTTGCCTACTTTGTGGATGGTGAAATTAAGGCGATGATTCCACGTCACAGAATTGAAGGTCGTACGGCAGAGCAAGTTGCCGAGGATCTAAAAATGGTCTTTGAGGGCTTAAAAAGTGAGCAACCAGTCGGGTAAATCCTACCCTGTTAATTCACCGGGTAAATCCTACCCTATAGCATTAATTGTTGTTACCTCCCTGTTCTTCATGTGGGGGTTCATTACTGTTTTGGTTGATGCTCTCATCCCCAGGCTCAAGGAGATATTTGAGTTAACCTATTTCCAAGCTGGCCTCATACAATTCTCCTTTTTTACAGCGTATTTTGTGTTTTCTATCCCAGGAGGGGGGTTAATTTCCCGAATTGGATATAAGCGGGGCGTTGTGGTTGGATTACTCACAATGGCTGCAGGTTGCTTGTTGTTTATCCCTGCGGCGAGTTTACGACTGTTCCCCATATTTCTATTGGCCATGTTTGTACTTGCGGCTGGAATTACCCTTTTGCAAGTAGCAGCAAATCCCTATGTGAACACACTGGGGCCAGAGGAATCGGCCTCGTCAAGGTTGAACCTTAGCCAGGCATTCAACTCATTAGGAACAACGATTGCACCCCTCATCGGGGCAGCGTACTTACTTGGTGATGTCGTTGCGTCTCCAGAAGAAGTAGCGGCGATGACGGAGGCTGCAAAGCAGGCCTATGTTGAGGCAGAAGCTATGGCGGTACGACAACCCTTTACCGTCATTGCAGGGGTTCTAGCCGTGCTTGCGGGAGTATTTGCTCTTTTCAAATTGCCACGTATTCTTGATGATGGCCAAGAAGCAATGGCAGGGTATATGGATACGTTTCGAACGCCACATGTCCTTTTCGGTGCACTTGCGATCTTTGTCTATGTTGGGGCAGAGGTATCGATTGGAAGCTATTTGGTGAACTACTTCTTGGAACTTGATGTACAAGCGATTGTGGATGCGAATGGATGGATGGGCTCGATTGCAGGAACCTTGTCGGGATCTGATCCATCATCCATCCCAGCAGCTAGGCTCGCAGGAACATTTGTAGTGTTTTATTGGGGTGGAGCAATGGTTGGACGATTTATTGGGTCTGCATTGCAATTGATTATCCGTCCAGGCACTCTGCTAGCAATCTATGCCCTTGTGAATGTGGCACTTTTAGGGCTCACCATTGTAACCTCTGGCATTGTTTCAATGTGGACAGTCCTGAGTATCGGTCTTTTTAATTCCATAATGTTCCCTACCATTTTCTCTCTCGGCATTGCAAAACTTGGGAATCGTACTGCGCAGGGCTCTGGAATCCTATGTACAGCAATTGTAGGCGGTGCACTTATTCCGCCGTTGTATGGGTGGGTTGCGGATATATCTGGGGGATTAGCCGTTGCGTTCGTCGTTCCAGCGCTGTGTTATCTTTATATCGCTTGGTATGGAGCGAAGGGGTCCACGGTTCAATCCACTCCTGGCGCGTAAAAAAAGACCTTATGGTTTCGTGGGGAGACTCTCCACATGAAGCGTTTGCGTTGGGAATGCAAACTCTACACCAAGCTCCTCGCCAAGTTTCATCACATTCATCAGGAATGTATGCCTTGCAGTAAGCTCTTCTGTCCAGGTCGTTACATCAAAGAAGATATTGACCAATATATCGAGGCTGTAGGCTCCCATATTATTGAAATGAACCTCATGGGAATCATTCCAAATCTCCGGAGTGTCCTCGACAACCTTTCGTACTCCTTCTACAAAAGCTTGGATTTTATCAGTCGGAGTATCATACGTAAGACCAATATTCGTGCGGAAACGTCGCACTTGTCGACGTCCTAAATTGTCAATATCCAAGTCTGCAAGCTTGGCATTCGACATCGTGACTTGTGAATTGTAAAAGGTTCTGAGGCGTGTAGAGCGAAACCCCACTTCTTCTACCGTGCCATCAATTCCCCCCGCTGAAATCACATCCCCTACTTGGAAAGGGCGATCTAAGAAAAGTGTGATGGAACCAAAGAAATTTGCCAATGTATTTTGTGCGGCTAATGCAAAGGCAAGACCTCCTAAACCAAGACCAGCTATAAGGCTAGTAACGTTGACGCCATTATTCTGCAAGATGAACAGGACCCCAACCACAATGACGACCACTTGAATCGAATTACGAATGAGTGGCACGAGTTGATCATCAAAGGAACTCTCCGTTTTTGCGGTGTACTCTAGCGCCCGTTCGGCAACAAACTCTGTGAGTCGGTAGACCAACACAATCGTTGCAATAGAAGCAAATACGGTAAGTACCCGTGAAAGGCCGTCGCCAATCTCAGGTTGAAGCTGGAGCAAGGAGCTTGTAAGACTTAGAATCACAAATAGTAACCACCAACGAATCGGCTTGGCCATCGATCCTACAAACGACTCGGCTGTTCCATGGGCAAATCTCTTTAAAAAGGGTCTAAGGTAGCGACTTACTAGTGTCTCAAACAGCCAGGATAATGTCGCAGCAATGGCAACCCAGACAATGAGTGCCGCATATTGCCAAAGCTCAAACCCAAAGAGTTCATTCCTAAAGACGGATGGTAGCGTATCAACTACCTGGACCACTGCAACCGATAGCGTGGATTCTATTGGATTTTGGAGCGATTCAGAGAGTCCAGCGGAAACGCCCGAACTATCAGAAATTGTTGAAACTTGTGTTGAGTCTTGATCGTAGGACATTGTATACTATGGTTCGAGGCGACAGGTGAATCAAACGATGATTCGTCGTGTCAACGTGTGAAATGTAACATTCTTATGGCAAATCAAAATAAAGGGGGCGCAAATGGCGGCCCAAATTTTCAAGAAGCAATTCAAAATCTTACAGGCAATCTCCGCAATTTTATTGTTGGAGGTGCTCTAATCCTTGTTGGCTTTCAGTCTTATTACACTGTAGGACCCGAAGAAGTTGGGATTATTATGAGGTTTGGTGAGTACATCCGAACCACTGAATCAGGACTTCGCTTTAAAATACCTTTTGTCGAGCAGGCTCGAATTGTACCTGTAGAACGTCAACTAAAGCAAGAGTTTGGATACCGAACCGTCCGAGCTGACGTCGAATCTACCTACAGAAAAGCGGGTTATGAAGGAGAATCACTCATGCTCACAGGTGATCTGAATCTTGCGGATGTTGAATGGGTTGTTCAGTATCGAATCGCAGATCCTTATCTGTTTTTGTTCAAGGTTCGAAATTCGGAACAAACCCTTCGTGATATGAGTGAGTCTGCGATGAGGCAAATTGTCGGGGATCGTACTGTGAACGAGGTACTCACTGTAGGGCGTGCTGAAGTTGCACTGGAGGTTCAGAGCCTACTTCAGGGATTGTGTGATGAGTACGAAACAGGGATACGAATCGAGCAAGTGGTACTTCAGGATATAAACCCACCAGATCCTGTAAAACCTAGCTTTAATGAGGTAAATGAGGCTCAACAACAGCGTGAAACCTTGGTTAACGAGGCTTTAGCGGATTACAACCGGGTTATTCCACGTGCACGTGGTGAAGCACAACAAACCATTCAGCAAGCGGAAGGGTATTCCATTGACCGTGTAAACCGCGCACAAGGGGAGGTCGCTAGCTTCAATGCACTCTATGAGGAGTATATCAAGGCACCGAGTATCACCAAAAAGCGAATTTACTACGAGACGATGCAAGAAATTCTACCGAAGGTTGGCAACAAAGTGATTGTGGATGAGAACGGAAATAATGTATTGCCTCTACTTCAATTACAGGGGCAAGGTTTGGGGGTCTCAGGCCCATCTAGTACGTCCAGAAGCTCTTCATCCCCTTCACCATCTATGGGAGGGTCACAATGAATCTAAGTAGAACGAATACCATTATTTTGGCGGCCATTTTTGGAGCTATCATTCTTGTGACGAATTCGGTGTATGTGGTCGATGAAACCCAACAAGTTGTCCTTACACAATTTGGTGCACCTGTTGGTGACGCCGTCACGACACCGGGATTAAAGGTGAAATTGCCCTTTGTCCAAGAGGCTAATTTCTTTGACAAGCGGTACCTGGAGTGGGATGGTGATCGCAATCAAGTCCCTACCAAAGACAAGAAATTCATATTTGTTGACTCCTATGCTCGTTGGCAAATCACCGATCCATTGCAATTCTTCCGACGTTTAGAAAATGAGAGGGGTGCACAATCACGCCTTGATGACATTCTTGATGGAGAGACGAGAAATGCAGTGGCCAATCATGATTTGGATGAACTAGTTCGCTCCTCTAATCGGACACCGGTAGCGGATGATGAACTCTCTGAGCTATTATCTGACTCACTTGATTCGATTGAAACAGGGCGAGATGCGATCCAGGATATCGTTCTAGAACTTGCCAATGAGAGAGCGGCAGATCTTGGAATTCAGATCCTTGATTTCCGATTCAAACGCATTAATTACGTGGAAGATGTACGCGTCACCGTTTATGACCGAATGATTTCTGAGCGGAATAGGATTGCTGATTTGTTTCGATCTGAGGGGCAAGGAGAAGCGTCACGAATCAATGGTGAGAAGGAGCGTGACTTACTTCAAATTCAATCTGAAGCCTTCCGGGAAGCGAGAGAAATCCGAGGTGATGGTGATGCTGAAGCAGCAGCGATCTTTAACCAATCGTACAACAAATCTGCGGCCGCACGAGAGTTATATGACTTCACGCGTGCTATGGAAGCCTACAAAGTGGCTTTTGATGAGCAGACCACGATCGTAATTTCGAGTGACAGTGAGTTTTACAAGTATCTGCAAAGTGTTGACTAATCCTTGTAGATCCACTCGTTTCAAGTAACTTGCGTCAAAGAGTCAGTCATGCTGGCTCTTCGACACTCGTACTCAATTTTCGGTCATGTCCCCATCACATATCCAACACCCTGTGAGCGCTGATGAGAAACCTACATCAGATCAAAGGGATTTCTTCTTCTTTTTCCTTGCAGGGGTTTTCTTAACCTCGCTTGTATTGGGGAATGTGATTGGAACCACAAAATTTGTGACTCTTTTTTCCATCGCACTACCCGACTGGCTCTATTCGATTACCCCAGAGCTTGTGCGTAACGACCGTGTGTACTCCATGATTGTTCCTGTTGGAGTGATTGCCTATCCCTTCACTTTTTTGGCGACTGATTTAATTAGTGAATTATTTGGTCGAAAGAAGGCCCAAATGGTCGTGTGGATTGGCTTTTTCATGAACATGTTTATGCTGCTGTTAATGAGTATCAATCACTGGCTACCCGATGCCTCCGGTGTGAGTGGAGGAACATCGTTGTTTGAGGGGGTCTATGAGTTTATGATTAAGAATACCATTGCCAGCATGATTGCCTATCTAACAGCGCAAACTGTGGACGTGCGTTTGTTTCATTTTTGGAAGCGTCTGACCAACGGAAAGCACTTATGGCTACGGAATAATGCGTCAACCATGGTATCTCAGTTGGTAGACAGTTCAGCAATCTTGAGTATTCTCTATTTCACGGGTGGATTAGGAGCAGAGGTAACCACATTAGGTGCGTTGGGTATCCTCATTCTTAACTCTTATTTGTTTAAGTTCTTCTTCGCAGCATTTGACACCCCTCTTATGTATGTGGGTGTTCGAGTATTTCGGAAGTATCATGAAGACCCTGACTGGCACTCAAACGAGTAAGCTCATGCATCCATTCGCAGTCTTTTTGAGAGTGAGTGTGGTAGGCGTGTTTTTTTGGTTGCACATCCCGTTGCACACCCCGGCAATGGGTCAATCCAGCCCTCAACATACAGGTGCACCTGCGGATCGATCAACACAGCCGTTTGATCTGGAATCGCTTATTCCTGGAGATTGGTTGTCAATTTCTTCTTTGGAAGACGTCGTTGAAATCGTAGTCACCCCTTCAGGTATTACATGGGTGGCAACGTCAGGAGGAGTATATGGTGTAGATCCAACATCACAGCAATTGGTTGACGTATTCACAACCAATGACGGATTGCATGCGCCAAACCCTACCTCCATGGCGGTGACTCCCAATGGAGACCTACTCATACTTGGGTACAGTGACGGCGCCCTCAACACGATTGATCTTGACAATCGACACGTTCGTCTGCTGAATGACATTGTGCGCTCCACTCGATTTCCTGATAAATCGATACGATCCATTGTCACACATGATGATCAAGCCTACATCGCCACCGGGTTTGGAATTGTAGTCTATGATGCAACCTCGTGGCTGGTTCGAGAATCTGCATTACAATTTGACTCATGGCCTGTTGGAGTGGGTGTATTATCCATGGACCTAGACCCCAATGGATCGCTTTGGGTTTCTACTCCACAAGGGGTTGCCACGATTTCGTTAACAGAAACCCTCAGTTTTCCTTCTAGTTGGAAAACATGGTCGGTTGATGAGGTTAGCTCATCTACCCCTTTTGCTTGGATTCGTGCCTTCTCCGATGAAGTCGTTGCAGCTACGGATCGTGCAGTATATCACTATGATAATGACTTAGGATGGCGGCAATGGACACAGGCAGGATCTATGGAAACCTTTGATGCGATTGAGATACCTGGTACAGAACAAAAAGTTTTGCTGCAAAGAATCCGTCTTTTAGTCTTCCAAGGTGATGATATCATAAAGAATAGTCCATTTGAAGATCGTTCTTCAACCCTAAAACGATTCTCCACGACAAATGACGGGGCAATACTATTGAGGGGATCCCGAACGCAAAGCATCATCAAAATGGAGTTTGATGCAAGTTGGAATGAGCTCTCAAGTGTAGCGATGCAACTAAATACACCTGCGACTAATGCACTAACGTCCATATCGATGACTGGAAATGGCTTTGTTGGGGCTGTGTCTGAGACCTTTGATAACAACTTTATATCTGATCGAAAAAAGGGGATGACCGTTTACTCAAAGGCAACGGGGTGGTCAAACCTAAATCAATTTACCAATCAAACGATGGCAGAGGCGAACTTCCAGCTCTCCTTTCAAAGCGTTGCCACGGAATCCTACGCATACGTTGGAAGTTGGGGGTCTGGAATCGCACGCGTGGCTCTGGATGAAGAAGGGTCACCTGCAGGAGATGTGACCTTATTTAATGCCCAAACTAGTTCGCTTCGAGGATGGGAGTTAGACGACGACCAATATGTTGTGATTTCGGGCTTAGAGCAAGATAGTCAAGGTCGGTTATGGGCAGTCAGTCGATTTTCGTCACGTGCTCTGGCCTTTCATGATGAAGGATCTTCTGATTGGACACTTGTACCAAAGGTTTCGGGATTGAGTTCATTGGATTTGTATGAAGGATTATTCATCGATTCAAGAGATTGGAAATGGGTGTTTTTAAAATCTGGCACCCGTGTAGGTCGTGGCGTGATGGTGCTTGATTCCGGTGCCGATCCTACGTCCAATCAAGACGACCAAGCCATTGTTCTTACAACTGGGTCATCGTCAGGGAACCTGCCCGATGCGACCGTAACGGCTGTGATTGAGGATCAACGCGGTGAGATATGGGTAGGTACTGAGCGAGGGATTGCCAAGTTTTTGTTTCCAGATTTACTTCTAGTTGGAGGAATTGCTGAACGAACTGCTCAATGGCTGATTGCTGACAATCCCACAGGGCCTTCTCCTTACTTACTTCGTGATATTCATGTGACTGCAATGGTTGTGAATGGCGCCAACCAAAAATGGATTGCCACTGCAAATGATGGCTTATGGCTATTAAATGCATCCGGAACAGCCATACTTGAACATTTCACAGAAGAAAACTCACCACTTCTCAGCAATTCAATCCGTGATCTACAATTTGATCCTGAGACTGGTAACCTATTTGTAAGCACTACAAAAGGGATCCAGTTATATCAGGATCGAGCCAATCAAGGCACGTCAGACCTGGATCAACTTTCTGTTTACCCGAGCCCTTTTTCGTATGATCGTCATGATGATATGGTCATTGAAGGGTTACCGACACGCTCTCGCGTACGAGTACTCACTGTTGACGGTAAACGGGTAAAAGGGATGGATGCAGAAGGGGGTCGAATCCGTTGGGACGGCCTTTCGGATGATGGGAAGCGATTGAGCACAGGTGTCTACATTCTCATTGCTTTAGACCGAGATGGCGCACAGCGTGCTGTGGGTAAAGTAGCAATCGTTCGCTGAGTTGCGTAACGTAACTCGACTTTATGATAGAGATACAGCATGACAGCTCCTTCTAACTCACAAACTCACCCAATGATTAGTGTTGTGACGGTGAACTATAATACAGCTCACCATGTCTTGCGATGCCTAGAAACACTTTCTGTGGATACTCACCCACGTATTGATCGAGTGGTGATCGTGGATAATGCGTCCAGTGACGATTCAAAGGTGCAATTGTCGCAGCTGAGTGAACATGTTCAACTCGAATGGAATAGTGAAAATATTGGGTTTGGTCGTGCGAATAATCAGGCGATGGAGCATGTTGACTCACCTTTTGTCTGTTTCATTAATCCAGATGTTCGGCTGACTGATAAGTCATTGTCATCCATGGTCAGCTATTTGGAAACCAATCCAGAAGTGGCTGCAGTAGGGTGTGCGATGGTAAGTCGTGATGGGGAGGTGGCTGCTGAATCTTTTCGTTATGAGCCCACAAAAACCGCGAGTATCGCCAAATATTTACATATCCCTAAGGCTGTTAGACGAGCACTTGGCATGCCAGATTATTACATGGGGATTGATAGAGTAAACGATCAAAAAGACCCTATTGACGTTGAAATCCTTTCGGGAGCCTGTATGGTCCTACGTGTAGAGGCATTTCGGGAGGTTGGAGGCTTTGACCCTGATTTCTTTTTGTATTGGGAAGACACCGACTTATCGGTACGTCTGCGACAGAAGGGATGGAAATTACGTGTGTTGCCTTCCATTGAGGCTATTCACTTCAAAACCTCAAGCCAATCACGCCAATCGCTACAATTTTGGCTTCAGTTTGGCCGCTCCATGAGATTATACTTCCAAAAACGTGCTCAGCAACGTCAATAATTACTCACAATCGGGTTGTAACAGCATCGATCATAGGACCCACCCACGATTCATACCGATCCTCAGAAATGGCTTCTCTTGCCTTGTCCATTAACCAGAGATAAAACGTGAGGTTGTGTTCTGAGGCTAATTCCATGCCTAAGAGCTCATTGCAACGAAATAGGTGATGAAGGTAGCTCATATTATAGGCTTGGCATAGCTCAGATGGAAAGTCAGGATCTAGTGGCTTGTGATGATTTCGCCAATGTGCATTGCGAAGATTCACAATGCCGTGTTGGGTAAATAGCATTCCATTGCGAGCATTGCGGGTGGGCATAACACAGTCAAACATATCTATCCCACGACGAATGGCCTCCAATAGGTTTGCTGGTGTTCCTACACCCATTAGATACCTTGGGCGATCTTCAGGCAAGACATCGGTGTTTTCATCCGTGATTTGCATCATTACCTCTGTGGGCTCCCCAACACTTAGGCCACCAATGGCTAGACCCTCAAAAGGAAGGGAGGCCATGAATTCTGCCGATGCTTTGCGTAAATCTGAGTACGTCCCACCCTGTACAATCCCAAATTGAAGTTGGCTATGCCCATAGCGCGCTGTACTTGCTTCGAACGCCTCACGACCACGCTGTGCCCATCGATGGGTCAATTCCATCGATTCACGGACATATCTATACGATGCAGGCCATGGAGGGCATTCGTCCAAGATCATCATAATGTCAGACCCTAGATCTCGCTGGATATCCACAACATTTTCAGGTGTGAACCAATGCTCTGACCCATCAAGGTGACTTTTGAACTTAGCGCCCTTTTCTTCCAGAGAGCGCATGTCAGAAAGGCTAAAAATTTGATATCCACCAGAATCGGTCAAAATTGCCCGGTCCCACCCCATAAATGCATGGAGTCCACCAACCTCTCGCATCAATTCCATACCAGGTCGTAAATAGAGGTGATAGGTGTTACCTAGGATGATGGGCGCGTTTATCCGCTCTTTAAGATCATCACGACTGACACCTTTTACGGTTGCTTGCGTCCCAACCGGCATGAAAATAGGGGTCTCTATGACGCCATGGTCTGTCTTTACACGTCCAAGACGTGCTTTGGAAGATGAATCGGTATGATGAAGTTCAAAAATCTTAGTCATGATGAAAGCAAAGGTAAAACATAAAAAATGATTATACTTCAATCCTTCTATCAATTAGAGTGTCAATCCGTTGTTCGGACTCAATCAAGAAAGAGAGGTTGCCTACACAGCCCTGGCTGATGGCTTAGTGCTATCATTTGTCTGGTTGCTCTTTGCGAGTACAAACCAGTGGGTGAGTCTGTATACCCCTTTAGGACTCCCCTCGTCGATCTATGTGGTGGGGCTGGTTCATCTACTAGCATGGATGACGGTCAGTTTATTTGCAGGGATGTATCAAAAGCTGTTTTTGATTTCGAGAATTGATGAAGTATTTCGGGTGGGTGCAACCACGTTGCTGGGAATCGTTGCGTTCATGATTCTTCGACTCAGCACGGTCGAGCTAACGGCGTCGGATAGTGTATTTGCGGCGATTTCAATCGTGCTTCCCTATGGAGGACTTGTAGGGAGTGGTTTACTTATCAATCGCTTAGTTATACGTACAATTCAGCGCTCCTATGCAAAGAGAGGGAAAGGCCTGCATCGAGCGGTCATTGTAGGGACAGGCTCAACTGCGAAAATGATTGGGGAGCAACTCACTCAGTACAAAACACTGGGAATGCAGGTCCTTGGGTATTATTCTGTGAATGGGGAGATTCCAGAGGTGGAAAAGGATGACATCTTGGGTGATGTGGAAGAATTTCGTGAAATGGCCGCTGACATGAATGTCAAAGATGTCATTATCGCTCTTGAAAAGGAACAGCAGGAGAAATGGCTTCCTGTGGTCTCCAGCGTGGATGATCCTAAGGTTACGTTGAAAATGTTACCTGATTTTCACCAGATGGTTGGGGGGTATGCCAAAACGCATCAAATTTTTGGCCTCCCCTTGGTGGATATTCAACCTGCGGATATGCCAACCTGGGAATGGTTCATCAAACGCTCGGTAGATGTACTGGCTTCTGCACTCGTTTTAGTGGTATTGCTTCCTTTGATTGTTGTGTTGGCGATCCTCGTTAGACTCACATCTGAAGGCCCAGCCATCTATAAACAAAAAAGGGTCGGAAAACATGGTCGACAATTCACGATGTATAAATTTCGGTCTATGGTGAATAACGCAGAAGCAGAAACAGGACCCATTTGGGCAACAGATGATGACCCTCGAGTCACAAAGGTTGGCTCATGGCTTCGTAAAACCCGGCTTGACGAAATTCCTCAGTTCTTTAATGTGTTGTTTGGAGACATGAGCCTTGTTGGACCTCGACCGGAGAGACCCCATTTTGTGAAGAAATATGAACGTTCGATCCCTTTGTATAGCCGCCGACTTCGTGTAAAACCCGGTATTACAGGGTGGGCTCAAGTGAAGTGGAAATACGATGAATCATTTGATGATGTAAAAGAGCGCACGAAATACGATCTTTTCTATGTAGAGAACATTTCGTTGCGGCTTGACGTAAAAATTCTCATTAACACATTATTTGTCGTCCTACGAGCGGAAGGCAAGTAAGCAAAAGACGATCAGACACACGCCACTCAATCATGGCTTCCGATACCCTTGTAATTATCCCAACGTATAATGAATCAGCGAATGTGCCGAGGGTCCTAGGAGCGCTCATGTCTCTTGACCGAGATGTAGATGTTCTGATCATTGATGATGGATCCCCTGATGGTACAGCCGATGTCGTACGTGATTGGCAACAAAAGCATCCAGGAGCGATCCATTTGTTGGAAAGAGAAGGGAAACAAGGATTGGGTACCGCATATGTGGCTGGCTTTCGATATGCTCTTGAACGAGAGTACGAGTATGTCTGCGAAATGGATGCAGACTTGTCTCATTCTCCACAAGACATTCCACGTTTAGTCTCAGAGGTTGAGGCAGGACATAGCGACGTAGCAATTGGATCTCGTTACTCGGATGGGATTTCCATTATCAACTGGCCCTTATCGCGTTTAATTCTCTCGTATAGTGCCAATTTGTATGCACGCGTGATCACCGGATTACCCGTAAAAGATACTACTGCAGGGTTCAAGTGTATTCGCAGAGCTGTATTGGAAACCATTGACTTGTCAAAAATACGATCCAATGGATATGCATTTCAGATCGAGCTCCATTTTCGTGCATGGCGAGCAGGGTTTACCCTTTCTGAGGTGAGTATCATCTTCCGCGAACGTGAAGAGGGTGTCTCTAAGATGTCGAAGAAGATTGTCCGCGAGGCGATGTGGCGGGTGTGGACGATGAAGATTCGCTCTGTTTTTGGGCTTCTTTGATACACGTACAGCGGCGACCATACTTCATACAAATCGGGTGAAAAGAGGGGGTGGCAAAGCGTGCTTTGCACGGACCACGACCATGATGAATCATTAAATGAGATAAATCTGCCCAACTTTCCTGCGGGAATAGCCCCATTAAATCCCGTTCAATTCGTGCAGTATTCTCTTTTTCACGCGTAAGACCAAAACGATAAGCCAAACGTTTGACATGGGTATCAACAACAACTCCTACATTGATATTGAATGCATTGCCAAGGACAACATTGGCGGTCTTACGTGCGGCCCCTCTTAGGGTAAGGAGCTCATCCATCGTTTGCGGCACCTCACCGTTGAAGTTTTGTACCAGTGAGTGTGCAGTTTCCTTTAAAGACTTTGCTTTGTTCTTGTAAAAGCCTGTCGTACGAACGAGTTCTTCCAAATGCTCTAGTGGGGCCTCTGCCATCAACTGGGGAGTAGGGTATGCCTCAAAAAGAGCCGGGGTAACCAAATTCACGCGGACATCCGTGCATTGAGCACTTAGAATCGTTGCACAAAGCAGTTCAAAGGCATTACTGTGAATAAGTTCGCAATGAGGATTTGGATACTCAGCGTACAGATCTGCCAAGAGCGCTTCCGCTCGATCTTTTTGTGCCCGTGTTTTGCGTGCTTTTTTCATGTGGGGTTGTGTACTTTGCCCTAATGTATGAACGAAACCATTCAATCTCGACTTGGGTTCCTTTGGGTCTCTTTGCCCTGGCCTATGTTCTGAGTTTCATGAACCGTCAAATCGTGGCGGTGAATGGATCGGTGATCCGTGAGGTATTTGAACTATCGCAGTTTCAACTCGGGCTTTTGTACGGAACAGCGTTTTCTGTGGTGTATGCTCTGAGTGGATTGGTGATGGGTTGGTTGGCGGATCGATGGTCGCGGATAGGACTCATTACCATAGGTATTTTGGGTTGGAGTGCTGCATCGTTGTCAGGTGCCTTTGCGCAGTCGTTTGGGATGTTGGTGGCCGGCCGTTTGGCTTTGGGGGTCTTTCAATCGATGTTGAGCCCGGCAGTGCACGCATACATGGCTGATCGATTTGATGTCTCCAGCCGTACAACTGTGTTTTCCCTGTACTCCTCAGCTATTTTTGTAGGGATTGCCCTCTCATTTCTAGTGGGTGGATCCGTGGCACAATGGATGGACTGGCGCTGGGCGATGGCCATTGTTGCAGCACCTGGATTTCTGATTGCAGCTGCAATAGGGGTGGTTGGTACGTCTTTGATAGAGCGTGAAGGTAGCGCTAGGCAACAAAAAACAGACGTCGGGAAACGTAACGATGATGCGTCTGTCATCGTCTCCGAATCTAACAGACCTGGATCTTCTGCATGGTTCATGAATCCATCGATATGGCTTCATTTGGTGGGTTTCTCGGCCATGGCTGTCATTGGGTATACGATGCTCGCCTTCATGGGAAGTATCCTTGCTGAAACGCATAACCGATCTGACCTTATCCCTATGCTAGGGTGGTTTTTCTTTGGGGTAGCTGCCACAAATATTATCTCTGGAACATGGTCTGACCGCTTAGCAAATCGGTCTGGAGCCTTAAGGTACATCCCCGCATTGGTGGCATTAATAGGGGTGCCATGTTATGTAATGGGTGTTTTTGCTGAGTCTCCAATGGTCACGTTTTGGTTGTTCGGTATGGGGCTTTGGTTGTGCTCATCGTACAACGGCTTAGCCGCAGGTCTTATTCAGATGTATGTACCTGGATCGGTACGTGGACAGGCAAGTGCACTCTATCTATTTGTGATTTCAATGGTGGGCCTTGGGATTGGACCAGCCTTAGCAGGATTCCTTGCCGACACCTTTACCTCGCAAGGGTTTGGCAATCAATCTCTTCCTATTGCCTTATCAGTCGTGATTGTGAGTGCATCCATCCTAGCATTGGGAGCCTTCTTACTGTCAATGCGACGGTACAGAGTGGACGCTATTGAAACATGAGTAGCGTTTATTCGTTCTCCTTCAAGGCTCGCACGAGATCTTGAAGTGACTTCTTCGCATCCCCAAAGAACATCTGGTTTTGCTCCGCACCGAAGAGCTCGTTCTCAATCCCCGCAAATCCAGGCTTGAGACTTCTCTTGAAGACGATGGTTCGTCCTGCTTCCTGAACATTCAGTACAGGCATCCCATAAATCGGTGAGCCTGGGTTTGATTTGGCTGCAGGGTTTACCACATCATTCGCGCCGATTATAAGCACCACGTCGGTTGTGGAAAATTCGCTATTAATTTGCTCCATATCGTAGAGCTGATCATACGGAACATCAGCCTCCGCAAGCAGGACATTCATGTGACCTGGCATACGCCCAGCAACGGGGTGAATTCCATAAAGGACCTCAACGCCTTTTTGCTCGAGAAGTGTTGCAACCTCTTTGACGACATGCTGTGCCTGCGCCACAGCCAACCCATATCCTGGTACAATCACAACTTTGCTAGCATACCCACACTGAATGGCAATATCATCAGCACTTGTTTCTTTGATGATCATGTCTGTTGCGGGTCCAGCACCTTCCATGGCTGGTGACGAATCACCGCCGCCAAAACCACCAAAAAGGACATTGAGTAACGATCGGTTCATCGCTACGCACATGATATTGGTAAGGATCAAGCCAGCAGCTCCAACAAGTGCTCCTGAAACAATTAGTAGTGGGTTGTTCAATACAAACCCAGCCATCGAAGCTGCGAGCCCTGAGTACGAATTCAGCAAAGAAATTACGACGGGCATGTCTGCACCACCAATGGGTAATACAGTTAAGACACCCAACAACAAAGAGCCCCCTAGAATGATCCAGAAAAGCATTTCTATGGATGGATTCCAAGCAAATAATCCAGAAGCAACTAACATGCCCACCATTAATACAACGGTTAGCACATTCTGAGCTGGAAATGTGATGGGTTTTCCAGTGATAAAGCCATTGAGTTTCCCGAAGGCCATCAACGAACCTGTGAGTGTGATAGAACCAATAAGTAAGCTTAATCCAATCGTAACCAATGCGTCGGGCCCAAGTCCAGCTGCACCTACACGTTCCCACTCTCCCCATGCAACAAGAGCAGACGCCGCACCACCTAACCCATTGAACAATGCTACAAGTTCTGGCATGGATGTCATGGCAACCGATCGAGCAAGTACAGCGCCAATCAGTCCCCCAAGCACCATACCCGCAACAATCCACTCATAGCGCAAGATTTGCTGGTCAAATAATGTGACAGCTACACCAAGTAGCATCCCGATGGCCGCCAATTGGTTTCCGGAGCGAGCCGTCGCAGCTGATCCTAACCGTTTAATGCCAAGGATGAAGAAACTTGTCGCGACCAAGTACAGCAACATGATCGCGGAATCCAGAAATGAAGTGGTTTCAGCGCCCATGGCTTATTTTTTCTTTTTAAACATTTCTAGCATCCGATCTGTGACCATAAAGCCACCCACCACATTTACTGTGGCAAAGACGATGGCTAGGAATCCAAGGATTCCTACCACCCAATCAGCAGTGGATTCAGGGAGTAATAGAGGAAGGCTTCCAGTGATTAAAACGGCGCCAATAAGGGTGATCCCAGAGATGGCATTCGCTCCCGACATTAAGGGTGTATGAAGGGTAGGTGGTACCTTAGATATTAGCTCAAATCCAACGAATGAGGCTAATACAAAGACAAAAAGGTTAAAGATTAGGTCCATAGGAGTGAATTAGCTCGTTTTGGAGGGTTCAGAAGGCTTTTCTGCAGGTTTTTCCGCAGTAATAAGGGCGGCCTCGATGATATCGTCACTCATGTCGAGTTGAACAGCGCCCTCTTGCACAACCAATTGAAGCAATGCGTGGATATTCTTTGCGTAAAGCTGGGAGGCATGATACCCTAGTGTAGCAGGTAAATTTACGGGTCCAACAATCTTAACCCCATGCTCAATCACGGTTTCATTAGGTTTGGTATAGACACAATTGCCACCTTGCTCAGCTGCAAGATCCACAATGACAGCCCCTTCACCCATGGCTTCAACCATATCCTCAAACAATAGTTTTGGAGCTGGGCGACCTGGAATTAGTGCTGTTGTGATCACGATATCTGACTTAGCGACATGTTTTGCCAACGTTTCTCGTTGAATTTCTTTGTTACGATCACTGAGCTCTTTGGCATACCCTCCACTGGATTCAGTATCCTCTTCTTCTAGGGGAATATCTACGAATTTGGCTCCCAAGCTTTGAACCTGTTCTTTTACCACAGGACGAATATCATACGCTTCCACGACTGCGCCTAACCGTTTTGCTGTTGCAATCGCTTGAAGACCAGCAACCCCCGCTCCAACAATTAATGCCTTGGCTGGAGGTACAGTCCCGGCAGCCGTCATCATCATAGGGAGATAACGATCCAAAGTAGAAGCAGCGATCAGCACGGCTTTGTACCCAGCAATGTTACTCATGGAGGATAGTGCATCCATGGTTTGTGCTCGACTGGTTCTTGGAATGGCATCCATTGACAAGGCATGGAGTCCTCGCTTCGTGAACTCCTTGATTCTCTCTGGATGGGCAAGCCCCCATACAAAACTGATCACTAACGCACCTTTTGGCAATGACTCTAAAACATCGGCCGAAGGCATGTGTAGGGCAGCAAGAATATCAGCCTTAGCAGTAGCTTCCTTCGCTGTTTTGGCAATAGTTGCGCCTGCTTCTTTGTAAGCGGCATCAGTACAACTTGCCAGCGCACCAGCTCCTGTTTCTACGACAATTTGTATTCCTTTATCGACCCATTGCTTGACCACATCTGGGGTCATTGCGACCCTTGTTTCTCCATCTTTGGCCTCGTGTAGAATCGCCAGCAGGATAGAGGAATTTGAGGAAGAAGAGGATGGATCTTGTGTCAAAGCGGCTAGTGATTTTTCGTACCTTTATGGTGAAACAAAGTAACGAAAGATTCAGTTCAAATGGAAGAATATCAAGGCAAGACACTTGATGTAGTAATCGTAGGAAGCGGCCCTGCAGGCCTAACCGCTGCATTGTACGCTGCACGTGCAGATTTAAGCCCCCTGGTCATCGAAGGCCCTGAACCGGGTGGTCAATTAATGCAAACGACAGATGTTGAAAATTACCCAGGATACCCCGAAGGAGTCATGGGGCCCAAAATGATGGAAGACTTTAGGGAGCAGGCTCGTCGGTTTGGAGCAGATTGTCAATATGGGTTCGTCACGGATATCGATTTTGACCAACATCCCTATACGTTGACCGTTGATGAAAAAACCGAGCTTCATGCAAAAGCCATTATTATTTCTACTGGAGCTTCGGCCAAATGGTTGAACTTGCCGAATGAAACGCGCCTTAAAGGCAAGGGAGTTAGCGCATGTGCAACATGTGATGGTGCGTTTTTCCGAGAACAACACGTCGTTGTTGTGGGAGGTGGAGATACAGCGATGGAGGAAGCTACATTTTTAACAAAATTTGCGAGTAAAGTGACAGTGATTCATCGTAGAGATGAACTTCGCGCGTCCAAAGCGATGCAAAACCGAGCGTTTGAGAATCCAAAAATCGATTTTATTTGGGATTCAGAAGTTGCGGATGTCCATGGTGATCCTGTGATGACGGGTCTCACCGTTCGCAATCTAAAAACAGGGGAGGAGACCCTTATGGATGAGGTTACGGGCTTGTTTGTTGCGATTGGTCACAAACCAAATACAGATTTATTCAAAGGCGTATTAACGATGGACGAGGTTGGATACATCCAAACAAAGGGTCAATCGACCCATACAGATCTTCCTGGAGTCTTTGCCTGTGGTGATGCCATGGATGCTACGTATCGCCAAGCGGTCACGGCAGCTGGGTCTGGATGCAAGGCTGCAATTGATGCCGAACGTTGGCTGGCTGAGTCATAAGTCCGAGAGCCTGCAGTCTGTTTCATTTATCGGTGTCATTTATTAGGTGTCACTCTCTGAATCATTTTTCGGTACAGGTTTGTAAGGTGTCGGTCATTTCATGTTCTGAATAGAGTGTGATAGGTGTAGCCAACAATGCCATGATATGTGGAGAGTTGTGCTGTAATCCTATCTGTTTATGACTCAACCATTCAGAATCTATGATTGTCCAAATTTGGAGTGCAACACCAACAGGCGTACGCGGCACGCTCATTCAAGTCGAAGTTCATGCCACAGGAGGGTTGCCACGTTTTTATTTAGTCGGTCTCCCTGATCGTACCGTTAATGAATCAAGAGAACGGATAGAGTCTGCACTAAAATCTTCTGCCACTCAATTTCCGCGTGGACGAATTATCGTGAATCTAGCCCCAGCAGATGTTCATAAGGAGGGATCCACATTTGACCTGCCCATTGCTGTGGGGTTGTATGGGGCAAGTCATAAGGACATGATACAACGGATCGCCCCTCTTCTTTCCAAAACGGCGTTCATTGGTGAGTTAGGACTCTCTGGGGAGTGTAGGTCGGTTCGTGGTGTCCTGCCAATATGTTTAGAACTCAAGCGACAGGGATTTACCCGAATCGTATTACCTATACACCATGTAGCTGAGGCAACGCTTGTCAATGGGTTAGAAATCGTGGGTATTTCAACGCTTCGAGAGGTATTTGATTGGCTTCATCGCGGCTGTCCAAAGGGGACTTCGCATGACTCAGGTGATGACAATTCTTCAAAAACTAGATCTCCAAATAAGATCAAATCACCCCCTTTTGATGGAATTGTTGGCCAGTCATTTGCAAAACGAGCGATGGTCATTGCCGCTGCCGGTCACCACCATACATTAATGGTGGGTCCTCCTGGATGTGGTAAAACGATGTTAGCAAGAAGTGTGAGGCATTTGATGCCCCCGATGAATGAGGAAGAACGCCTTGACGTCCTTTCCATTCATTCTATGGTAGATGCCTCTAAAAGAAATCATCTGCAAGGTGGTGATTTTCATCAGTTAAAGCGCCCCTTTCGCGCTCCCCATACATCCGCAACAGTCGCAAGTCTGTTGGGTGGGGGACCGAAGGCCACCCCTGGAGAATGTTCGCTTGCGCATCACGGTGTGCTTTTTTTGGATGAATTGGCAGAGTTTACACGTAATGTGTTGGAAGCACTTCGGCAACCTATTGAGGACCGTGTCATTACATTGACACGTCAAAAAAGAACCGTTGAGTACCCAGCCAACGCACTTGTGATTGCAGCGATGAACCCATCGCCAGATGGATCGTGGCCTGACTCATTGTTACAGGATGAAGCCCAACAACGTAGAGCTATTCGTTACCAAGAGAAAATTAGTGGTCCATTGAGAGACCGATTTGACCTATTTGTTGAGATGGATCGAGTGGATGTCGCTTCTATCACTGAATCGAATGCTGAAAACAAACAAGACTTGATGAACGATGAAGACTCGCTGTTGGATCAGATTCAAGAGGCTAGGAACCGGCAAACCCACCGATATGGGTGCACGCTCACAAATAGTGCCTTAACCGCGGCTCAGATTAAAACGTCCATAAAAAAACACCCTTCGGTTGAGCCTCTTCTTTCCCAAGCGGCAACATCTTTTGGATTATCAATGCGTGCCGTTCATCGACTTTTAAAAGTGGCCCAGACCATTGCTGATTTAGATGGGTCAGATTTTGTGACTACGCATCATGTTGCAGAGGCATTGATGTTTCGGCCGAAGCGGATGAACTCTACACCTGTGAGAGAGACTCGAATGAATTAGAGTCGATCGGTAAGCCACGCGGGAGCATATCGCAATATCCATCCCGCAAACATCCACCGAGGGGGAATGTACGCTCGGGCTTTTTTCTTCCTTATAGCGTTATAAAGGTGTTTTGCAGCGTCCTCGGCTGAGACCACCCAAAACATATTTCGTTTACCTTCAGTCATTGGGGTTGCTATGTAGCCCGGTCGAACATCTGTGACGTATAACAACGCCTTACTTCTGCGTGCGCGCTGTCTGTAGCCTTGCATATAATTCGAGACGAATGCTTTCGAGGCACAGTATGCGGCGGAATCATAATATCCAATTAACCCAGCCACAGAGGATATCCCCACCAGATGTCCCCAACCTTGTTGTTCAAATCGATCAAACATGCGTTGAAATAGTGAGGCAAATCCAACAGCATTGGTTTGAATGACCTTTGCTTCAACTTCGGCGGTATGAGATCCTTGATAATTTGAGATCCCCGCATTTAATACACAAACATCGATGTGCCCCATTGCAGCCTCGAGTGCGAGCATTGCATCCCATGCTTTTTCGGTTTGAGTCACATCCATCGTTTGGATATACACATCTCCGATACCATAGTCTGGGGAGGAGTCGCGATCTTGAGAAAGGTCTTCTTGAATCTTCTGTAGTCGATCTGTGCGACGACCTGTAATTCCTACATTATGACCTTGCCGAGCAAGGAGTCGCGCGAGCGCCTCACCGATTCCAGAGGTGGCTCCAAGAATTGCGTAATTCATGTCTAGATTGGGCAACTGCCACACCACCAAAGATTGCTAGTGTGTAGAATAGATCCCCAGCAACCGTGTTTTGGAAGAAGGGGATTGCAGCGACATAACAGGCAGCCAACCCTTCAATTGTTTTTGGATACATCGTTCCACTTACCCAAACGCCAAAATTTGAAAGGGCAAAAAACAAAAAGGAGCTCGAGAGAGAGGCGCCTACAAGCCTTGGGAGTGAAATCTTACGCAGAGCGAAGAATCCAACGAGTGCAATCAAGATCATGGCTCCATAGGTCCAAATCATCCCTGAATGGACCAGTGTTACTCCATCATAAAATCCCCGATAGAGGGTGTTATTCAATATCACGTCACTCATCCAGAATGCTACTATAGGGATAATAATCGCAAGCCCACGATTTTTAAAGGCGGCTGCACCAAATAAAGCAATTCCTGCTAATGGACTCACATTCAATGGATGCGGTAACAATCTGGATAAAACAGCGATACCGATCACGAGTAATATGCCCCAAACTGGAAGTGTAGTTTTCTGATTCATAGCGTGTTTTTCGTTGTTTAAAACTACAAAAAAAGATCCTCAACCTATAAAAAAAGCCACTCGAATCTCGAGCGGCTTTAGTGTAGATACAATTTATTGAGGAAGGTGAACCTTACAGCTCAGCGTTCACCTCTACAAGGAGCTCTACATCAACCTCGTGTCCTACAACGAGATCAGCAACAAAGTCGCCTTGTCCAACTTCATAATCCATGCGATCAATCTGGAATTCAGATTGAAAAGCAGCTACGGTTACTCCTTCTTGGAAGGGGCTCTCTACCAAGCCAAGCAGTGTGAAAGGCAGTTCAAATTCACGTGTTACGTCACGGATCGTTAATTCACCTTTAGCGACAAACTGATTTTCACCAACAGCTTCGATAGACTGACTTGCAAATGTGATTGTGCTAAATTCCGCCACATTGAAAAAGTCCTCACTCTTGAGGTGACCATCACGGCGCTCGTTATCTGTATCGATGCTGTTCACATCAATGGTCACATTCAACGAACTGTTTTCTAGATCATCAGGACTAAATTGTAGGTCTACATCATAGTCAGTGAATGCACCTCTTACTGGTGTGATTTGGAAATGCTTCACAGTGAACCCAATATTAGTATGTGTCTTGTCAATGTTCCATGTTGGTGGATCAAGTTGAATAGGGCTGAATCCAAGAAGCACAGTAAGTGTACTTGCAATAAGTAGTTTCATAGGGTTAAATCATTAAAATTATTGTTTCATATGTAGCTGAACGAACCTGTTTACGTACAAATTTCGTTCCGAATGAGGTATAATTGATGCGTGGCTACAGGTACCCTTTGGGTGTGAAGCGCCATGGGAAATAGATATCATCACCAGCCTCCTTGTAGTTGAGACCTACCCGTGGCGTCGCATCAATGAGCGACTCCTCCACCTCAAAATCATCACGCATAAGCACAATTCCACCCACGCTCGCCTGATTCACTTGTGAGCGGTTATGATGCATCGTAATTCCCAATGCTTTGGTCACCTTTCCCGGTCCTGATGTCATTTGAAGTCGTTTTTTCTCAGACAAAAGATCTTTCTCGGATCGCTTCATACGTTCTGCTACTAGATCCAACCCGTCCAAGATGACTACCCCTCGTATTAACACGGCATCGGCCACGCCCTCTTTGTTGGTGACGATGTTTAACAAATGATGGACTCCGTAACAAACATACACATAGGCTGTACCACCAGCCTCATACATGACCTCATTGCGAGGGGTTCGTTTTCCATTAGCGGCATGGCATGATCGATCTCCAACACCTGCATAGGCCTCTGTTTCTATGATTCGTGCCACGACGCGGTTTGTTCCATTTCCTGTAACAAGGATTGCACCCAACAGGCTCCGAGCGACATCCACTACACCGTCTCTTTGAAGAGAGTCAAGAGGATATGGCCTTAACTCACCATGATAACTTTCCCATACGTCCAGTCTCATCTGTTTTGTACCTTTGTCTTTATGGTATTCATCAACTACATCAGTATTGTTCACGACAGTGTACGCTTGCCGTGTACCAACCAACACTGTACAGAAGACAACACCACGTAATCGTGTCTAACCCCACACTATCCAACACTGGTTCCCAGCGCAACAGTCCTGAAAAGTCGTCTGCAAAAAAGATTACGCCTTTGATGAGACAATATCAGGAGGTAAAAGATGCCTACCCTGAGACGGTATTGCTTTTTCGAGTGGGTGATTTTTATGAAACCTTTGGTGAGGATGCAAAACTTGTCTCCAAAGAACTTGGTATTACCCTGACCAATCGGAATAATGGGGGTGATCAGACACCACTAGCAGGCTTTCCACACCATGCTGTTGAGAGTTATCTCCCCAAGCTTGTGAAAAATGGCTATAAAGTGGCCATTTGTGATCAAACAGAAGACCCTGAGACCGCAAAAAAAGCAGGAAAAAAAATTGTTTCTCGAGAGGTGACAGAAGTCGCCACCCCAGGAGTTACCCTTTCAGATCATGTCTTAGACCGCAGTCGCAACAACTACCTACTCTCTTTGTGTCCCGAAAAAGCCACGATTGGGAAGGAGGTTGGGGACTTGCGCGTCGGAGTGGCTTATACCGATGCATCCACAGGCGAATGTGGTGTTTGTGAATACTCTATGGCAGAGCTTCCAAACTTCAAACAGTTCTTGGAACCAGCCGAAGTCATCCTCCCTGAACCATGGCGACGGCAGGGGATTTATGGCTATGAGCAAATTCCAAGCTCCTCAGTTGGGGACTGGGTGTATGAAGGGGATGCTAGTTATGGGGTATTAACTGATCATTTTGGGACCCACTCTTTGAAAGGGTTTGGTGTAGAAGAGATGCCTCTTGCGCAAAAGGCAATGGCTGGGTTGCTTACCTACCTCCATGAAACCCAAAAATCTGTTTTGAGACAGATTCGGACCATTCGTGTACTTGATCCCAATCAGTACATGACCCTTGATGATGTGACCCGACTCAATTTAGAACTTACGCAACGTTCTGCGACGAAAGTTGAGGAGGGAGCGCTCGTAACGCTGTTGGACCGTACCGAAACCCCATTTGGTGGACGCCTCTTGCGGCAGTGGCTTCACCGCCCGTTAAAATCATTGACACCCATAGAAGAGCGTCTTGAGAGGGTTGATGGGTTGTTTCGTCATCATGAATTCCGACAATCCTTACGCCAGATTCTGCATGGATTCCCGGATATCGAGCGGATTATGACTCGGGTGGTTTTAGGGAGAAGTACGCCTCGAGATCTTGGATCAATTCAAAGCGCGCTGGAGCGTATACCCTCATTAATGTCTGAGTTTGAGAAGAGTGTCTCGATTCATAAAGATCTTGAGCCGCTGCACCCTTTACTTCAACGTGTACATTCTCACGAGGCATTGCGGACCGAATTAGACACCCATTTAGAAGCGGAATTACCCGCACAACTGGGTGATGGATCCACGTTTAAGGAAGGGATTAGCGCAGAACTCGATGAAGCGCGCGCCTTATCGCGTGATTCCAAGGGAGTGCTAGCTACAATGAAGCAAGAATTAATTGAACAGACGGGCATATCCTCGTTGAAACTTGGCTATAACCGAGTGTTTGGATACTACATCGAGGTCACCAAGGCTCGCAAGGAGCCCATCCCAGAGTCGTTTATTCGCAAACAGACCTTGACCAATGCTGAGCGTTACGTTACCCCAGAGCTCAAGGAACTTGAAGAACGAATCCTGGATGCTGAGGAGACCACCCAAAGGCTTGAAAAGGCCCTATTTGATGAACTTACCTCTTCGGTTGCAGAGCATGCAGAAGCTCTATCTGAAACAACCTCCGCTCTTGCTGAGCTTGACGTGTTGACGAGTTTTGCAGAGGTCTCTTTCAGACAAGGGTACCGCCGACCCGAGGTACATGATGGGACATCCTTACACATTGTAAAGGGTCGACATCCTGTGGTAGAAACATTGCTCGGTTCTGATGAGCCCTTTATCCCAAATCATTTGACGCTTGACCCTGCCTCACGCCAGATAATGATGATCACGGGTCCAAATATGGCGGGTAAATCAGTGATTTTGCGTCAAACGGGACTCATTGTACTAATGGCTCAACTGGGATGTTTTGTCCCCGCTGAGGAGGCCTCGATTGGTCTGGTGGATAAGATATTTACACGTGTTGGGGCTTCAGACAATCTTGCTGGAGGGGAGAGTACCTTCTTGGTCGAGATGAATGAAGCAGCCAATATTTTGAATAATGCGACCCCAAAATCACTCATTTTGTTGGATGAAATCGGACGGGGAACATCCACCTTTGATGGATTAAGTATTGCATGGGCAATGGCAGAATACCTTCACGAAGAACCTAGTGTTGCTGCAAAGACCCTTTTTGCCACGCATTATCACGAGCTTAATGAACTTGCAGACCGGTACCCGCGTATTGTCAATGCCAATGTGAGTGTGAAGGAGCATAATGGTGCAATTATTTTCCTCAGAAAACTTGTGGAAGGTGGCGCGGATCACAGTTATGGGATTCAAGTAGCGGCCTTGGCTGGTTTGCCAGGACCGGTACTACGCCGAGCACGTGAAATCTTGCAATCACTGGAAAATCAAGAGCTCTCGGTGGACCAACCAGATAAAGCTTCGTCCGTTTCCCAAATCGGTTTGTTTGGGCCAGACACGCTTCGGACATCGGAACCAATTGGTCCCGAATCCTCTCTGAGCCCTGCAGAAGAAGCACTCTTGGATAAGATGAAGGCGCTCGAATTAGAGCGACTTTCACCGATGGATGCGTTTCAATTGTTGTTGGAGCTAAAGCAATCGCTTGGAGAGGACGAATGAGGCATAGCGCAAAGCATATTGCGGACCGAATTCGACTAATGATTGCCACGAAGCAATTTCAGATGGGGGAGGCCATGCCTTCAACCCGAGAGTTGGGAAAACAGCTTGAGGCAAGTTTTCATACGGTCCGAAAGGCGTATCAAACCCTTGAACAAGAAGGGCTTTTGGAAGCTCAAGTTGGTGTTGGGTTTCTTGTGAAGAGGCAGTCAACGCTACTAGATAAATCGGCAAGACTTGAGATGGGTGCTGAGAAGATGCGGGCTGTCATTGAAGAGCTTATTGGTTATGGCCTGGATGAAAGTGAACTTGAAACACTATTCGAAGAGCAACTACTCTACCAAGAATGGCCCAACCGGATTCAACGTAGTGTTGTAGTTGCGGAGACCGAAGAGCTTGCAAGTATGCATGCTGAGGCCATTAAAAGGGAAGTGGGTGTAAAAGCAGAGGTCATGACGACGACGAGTTTAGACCCCTCTTCACCCAAGGTGCACAATTACGACGCTCTATTTATCCCAATCCATCTTTTTAATCCCTATCGAGTTCATGAGTCAGAGGTGCGACTCATCCCTATGATGACGCAATTTGAGCAAGAGGCACTGCTTATGATCTCTGAGCGTTTGAACAATGAAACCCTTGGATTGGTCACAACGCAAGAGGCAACCTTACCTCACTTACTTCAGATGCTAAAAAGTGCGGTTCAAATCGAAAGCTCATTTGTTGCAGGAGCGACGTATGGGAAATCGCTACCGTTGTTTGTAAGGAATTGTGATGTCATTGTTCATACAACAACGGCTGCAAAACAAGTTGAGTCAAAGTATCCTGCGTCTCAGCGTATTGCATTGCGCTACACACTTTCGGAAAAAACCAAAGAGATGATTCGTTCGGAGTACTGGGATTAATGGGTGGTCAATCAAGCAAATCATTTGTCCCAGAGACATTACTTGAACAATCATTGCGTTCGCTTGAAGCTGAGATAGAAACCTTGCGTGCATTTCCGGCAATGGTCGAGTGGCGCGATGGTGCTCGAGTGAGACCCAAGGAATTTATGTTTCGTGCGATGCACCCTGCTTTAAGGTTTGCTGAATCTATCCGAGTGAGTATTCCAGGACAAGATGAAGAGGAACAAGCAGAGGTCATCTCCATGGAGCATGGTGAAACTGTACTACGCTTTGGCAATTTTGATCGTCCCGTCCTTTCAAACGTTCGCCTTGAATGGGAAAATGAATTTGTTCCCAGAAAAACTCGAGATGAAATCGTAGGGTTGTCCAAACAACAAGAATGGGTGGATCGAATCTCCGTTCTTGGGCTGGAACAGGGTGCATCCAAGGATGAAGAGTCATCGACACGTCCACAAGAAGATCCAGCTCTCCCGCAACAAGATTCATCGAGCCCTGTAGTGCTTGATGCGATGCTTAACGAGGCTCAACAAGCAGCAATCAAAGCTTCACTCACGCAACCATGTATCTATCTTTGGGGTCCACCTGGGACGGGAAAAACAGCAACATTGGGACATATTGTTGCACGCTCTTTGGCCCAGGGTGATCGCGTCCTTCTTGTATCCAATACCAACCGGGCCGTGGACGTCGTGTTTAAAAGTGCTTGCGTAGCGATGGAGCGCAACCAAGTGTCCATTCAGCCTAATCGCCTTACCCGTTTTGGTGACCCAGTTTTAGAGGACGATCAAGTGCTCGAGCTTGCTTTTTCAACCCAGCTAGAACAGGTGCAAGCACAACGCAGAGATCAGGTGCAGAATGAAATTCAGCTTTTTGAACGTGCAACCAAAGCCAAGGAAGCCTTAGACCGAGTGGCTAAAGGAAAGAAACCATCCTCCTCTGTGCAGCTAGAATGGGACCTTGTGCAAGAAGCCCTGAAACCCTACGGTGACCTTGACCAACTGGAAGAGTTGATTGATGAGTCAATCTATACACGTGAGCGAACCGAATTTCGACGCAAATCACTAGTGGCAACAACATTGGCAAAAGTGAGTACCTCAGAGCTTTTTCGTCAACATGAGTTTGATGTATTGGTGGTGGATGAGGCATCTATGGCAAATATTCCCCAGTTATTAGTCGCTGCCTCACATGCAAAAAAGCGTATCGTGATTGCTGGGGACCCCATGCAATTACCACCTATTTCAGTTGCTGAAGAACCCGAGGCAAGAGCCTTTATGGAGCTCGATATATTCAGTCTTGTTTCTGGAGCCAAAACCTCCTCTGCGTTGTTTGACTGGCATGATCAGCACCCCGAAAGGACCTATTTCTTTGACCAACAATATCGAATGAGGGATCGATTGGCCAAAGTCATCAGCTCCGTCTTTTATGATGGGCGACTCAGAACCAATACGGCGGATTCAAACGTACGTTCTGAACAAACCGATAGTACACTACCTGTTGATACCCCCCCTGCAACCATCATTAATACGGAATCTCGTGATCCTTACGTAATCCAAGAAGAGGGTGCTCGTGGGTTTCGACCCATAAACCCCGTCCATGCAGATGCTGTGTCTCAAACCATCCTTAAAATCCTTCAAAAAGGGTGGACCCCCCATGATATTGGTGTTATCGTCCCATTTCGACATGTTGCGAATCAACTGATGAAACGGTGGGCGCAGGAAGGATTGGGTGACGTAGAAGTTGGAACCATTCATACATTTCAGGGGCGTGAGAAACCCATCATCCTTTTCGATACCGTAATGAGTGGTGACCGAAGTAGTTCGAAGGGGGAGCGACATTATACGGTTAGACCATTAGACGAGACGAAGAATGAAAACCCGCTTCATGTTCAACGATTGTTGAATGTTGCCTGCTCACGGGCAAAAGAAGAATTGCTCATCTTTGCGGATATGCGACATATTCGCAAACTATATCATGATAAGACACTAGGAATGTTGATTACACGGCTATCTCAAGTAGGCGAAGCATAATCCCAAGCTCATCAGTTAATCTGCAACCCCATCACTAGTCTTTGGTGGAGACACAAGGCGAATCCCAGGTAAATACTCAGCTGAATGGGCAGCCAATGTCATTTCACGTTTACCAAGCGCACCCTTTGCCGATCCCACAACCCAACCTGCCTTCATCATTGCTTGTCGGCATTTGGTCGACGCAGCATACGTCCGAAGAGTGGTCTGCATGGTTGACCATTCACGCAAATGTGCAAATAAATCCGGGGTCCATCCCTCGGGATTCGACTCGGGTGAAAAGGGGTCGTGAAAGATAATATTTGGTGCTACCGGCGGTTTTGTCAAGGATGTAAAGGAGCCAAAAAAGAGATCCACCGTTAACCCCGGAATGAAATCCCCAAAGGACTGCCATGAATCATGACTTGCCTGAGTTAGTGTACCAACAAATTCTTTCCAGTGATCCTCCAGCCCAAGCATGTTGGCATGATTTAATCCCAAAAGTGTTGATTTAGGGGCTAAAAACCCCTCCACACTCATGTAACGAATGTCACTTTTGGACCGTAATCGTTTTACCCAGTCCGCAAGGAGTAGCAAGTTTAATCCTGTTCCAAACCCTATTTCAAGAATGGTGATGGGCCTATGAGCAAGTAAATCTGGAATCAAGCGTAAGGGCTTGAAAAAAACATGTTGGCTCTCTGCTAACGCGCCATTTGGATTGTGATAATGTTGACCAAATTGAGGTGCAAAGAGTGTATCAGACCCATCAATGGTAGGTCGAATCTCAAAATCATGCTTAGGCTTTGGACTGCTCATTGGCTCGGTTGAACAGTTCAATCACCTCATCCTTCGTCCATGGACCAGAAACGGGAACAGTCTCTCCGTTTCCATAGACATCTACGGCATATTGTGCAATCGAATCGAACGCCTCCGTTGGAATCCCAATATCCTCCATAGATTGATATAAATCGACACTTCGCATCCACTCTTCAAGGGCTTCAATTCCTGCAAGTGCGGCAGCACGGTCTTCTTGTGGAGTGACCCAAAATACACGTCGTCCAAATTGTGCAAGTCGCTCAATATGCTCCTCTCGATCAAGCAGCATTCTAAAATAGGCTGGGAATAAGGTTGCTAATCCGCGTCCATGTGCAAGTGCAGGATGGTAGCCACTCATTGAATGCTCTATTGCGTGGAGAGGAAAGGGGGTTGGTTTGCGACCCGCTACCTGGATGGAATTTAGGGCCATTGCAGAGACCCATTGGAGTTGCCCACGAAGATCGACATTGGATAAATCCTTTAGAAGTCGCGGCAAGACATCGATCACTGTATCCATAACCCCTTCTGAGTAACGATCAGCGAAGGGTGAAGCATCATCACCGAGAATGTAATTCTCGAATACATGAGAGAGGATATCAGCCCCTCCATCTGCTGTGACGTGAGCGGGAAGACTTGTGTGGAATTCAGGGTTTAGCCATGAGGCTGTAGGCTGTAGAAAAGGGTAAGAAATCGCACATTTCCCCTGCTCTTCTGGCTTCGAAATCACAGCATGTGGTGTAAGTTCAGAGGCTGTGGCTGCTGTTGTCGGAATGGTAAATACAGGCAAGGCCCCTTTCATCGTACCACGACGAGGTTGTCCTGTTACGAAGGGCCAAACATGGGGTTCTTTTTCGTGAATAAGTGCTGCAATAGCTTTGGATGCATCCATTACGGATCCACCCCCTACAGCCAACACGCGATCAACTCCTGCCTCGGCTCCTTCCGCTGCTGCCCGATCAATCGTGCTGTCCACAGGATTAGGCTCGATACCTTTGAAGACAGTGTGTTTAATCCCTGCATCATCCAGACCTTTCAGCACCTTCTCTAGTAACCCTATTCGCTCTACAGATCCACCTCCAATCACCACGAGCGCATGAGCTCCCTCACTAGCCATAGAGTGAAAGAAATCTGTCCCTTTTTCAGGTCCAAAGAGCAGTTTTGTAGACATGTGAAGAGCAAAAGAATGCATAATGACTGGGTTAGGTTAAAAGATTCGGCGTATTTTGAACATTCAGCACGGATTCACCGTTCAAGGTTTGAAGCTGCCGAGCAGATTCAAATCATCAACAGGACTTTTTCATGAATTCTCTTCCCGAATTTACGACACAGTTGAAGCAGTATCTAGACCAACATGGAATAGAGTGGAAGAATATGCGTCGTACTCTACATCGCTTTCCAGAAGTGAGCTATCAAGAACATGAAACGACCCAAACGATTATCGACTTTCTGACCAAGTTAGGGTGGCATATTGAACGCCCGTTGGATACAGGATGTGTTGCGACTTGGACGCCCAAAAACAAATGGGATGCTACACATCACACAGTCGCGATTCGAGCAGATATCGACGCACTTCCCTTGCAGGAAGAAGGTAAGGCCAAGCAGGAGTTTCTCTCACAGAATCCAGGGGTCGCCCATTGTTGTGGTCACGATGCCCATACTGCCATCTTATTGGGAGTTGCTCAGACACTCGCTCATTTCTACAATGAGGAACTCCTTGACCCATCAGCCCCTCAAGTCGTATTGGTGTTCCAGCCAGGGGAAGAAACCACTCCTGGAGGTGCGCGGCTCTTGATGGAACACGGTCTTCTTCAACAACTCGGTGTGGACCAAATTGTCGCGTTGCATACAGCACCGTTCATCCCAACCGGACACGTGGCTCTCAAAGAGGGGATGTTGATGGCTCGACCTGACGAATTTGAACTCATACTCCATGGAAAAGGAGGACATGCTGGGTCACCTCATGAGTGCATCGATCCAATCATCATGGCGTCTGACGTCGTTACACAGTTTCAAACAATTGCCTCTCGCCAAACGCATCCTGCCGATCCTGTGGTGGTAACTGTAGGATCCCTGCATGCAGGCCATACCTTTAATGTGATTGCAGAGCACGCAGAGTTAAAAGGGACTGTTCGCACATTTAGTAAAGACCAGGCAGAGCTCGTGAAATCAGCCATGCAGCGAATTGCCGATGGTGTTGCTGCATCCTACGGGGGAAAGGCAACGTTTACTTATCGCGAAGGATATCCTGCTGTGGTGAATCACCCTGAGCCCACAACGCACCTTCAGCAAGCTGCACAAACCGCCAACCTAGAGATCCAACCATTGGAAAAACCCTTAATGGCTGGGGAAGACTTTTCGTTTTATCAACAATCGATTCCTGGAGCCTTGATTTTCTTGGGCACTGGCAATAGTGACCCAGACATTGACTCGCAGTACAATTGGCATCATCCAAAGTATAATGTGGATGAGGCAGCCATACCCCATGGTGTTGCTTTGTTTATCCAGTATCTTTCAACCCATTCATCCTCCAATCCTTAACCCAAATTTTATGAGTTTACTCGTTGTTGGATCCGTCGCCTATGATGGCACAGAAACCCCGTTTGGCAAACGTGACCGAGTCCCTGGTGGATCGGCTACATTCTTATCGCTTAGTGCCTCATTTTTCACAAATCCAGTTCACTTAATCGGGATTGTTGGCAAGGATTATGCTGATAAAGACATTCAACGCTTTGAAAAAAGAGGTATTGACCTGGAAGGATTACAACGCGATGATAGCGGAGATACATTTTACTACGCGAGTAAATACAGTTATGATCTCAACCACCGTGAAACCTTACAAACGGATTTAAACGTCTTCGAACATTTTGACCCAATTTTGACTGACGTTGCAAAAAAAGCGAATGTCGTTGCGCTGGGAAACATCGAACCAAGACTCCAACTCCGGGTACTTGATCAAGTTGAAAAGCCAAAGTTTGTGGCCATGGACACCATGAACTTTTGGATTGAAGGATGGAATGAACAGCTTAAGGAGACCATTGCGCGGGTCGATATGTTGGTGGTCAATGATTCTGAAGCAAGAGAATTAACAGGTGAACACTCTCTTCTGAAGGCTGCAGATGCCATTTTTGCAATGGGACCAAAACATGTGGTCATCAAGAAAGGGGAACATGGAGCCTTGCTTTTCACAGATGGTGAGCTCTTTTCGGCGCCTGCTTACCCAATCCTGGATATTTATGATCCAACAGGGGCTGGAGATGCATTCTTGGGTGGATTTTTAGGATGGCTTTCTTACACCGATAACTTCAGTAAAGATAACATGCGTCGTGCTGTCATCTTTGGATCTGTGATGGCCAGTTTTGCTGTGGAGGAATTTGGACCAGAGCGTCTTGATAACCTTACAAATGATGAAGTTCAAGAACGCTACTACGAATTTCAGGCGCTTAGCGAGATCCCTGATCCTCACCATTCATGACATACAATCCGTCGGACCATGACAAAACCCCCGTCGGAACATACCATGTTTCTTGCAACAGGCAATCCTGATAAACGTGCAGAGTTGCAGGCATTGCTTCATCCCTTGGCCATTCCATTGGTTTGTATTGCCGATTTACCCGACCAAGAACAACGTGAGGTCGTTGAGGATGCTCCATCACTCATGGGAAATGCCATTAAGAAAGCACGCTACTGGGCACAAAAGCAATCCATGGATGCGATTGCTGACGATACAGGATTGTTTGTCGATCTTCTTGATGGGGATCCAGGAGTATATTCTGCTAGGTATGCTGGTCCAGATGCGACCTACAAGGATAATGTGGAGAAATTACTTGCGGAAACACAGCGTGCACTTTTAGAAAAAAACCTTCCTGCTGACACGCCGGTAGCGGCTCATTTTTCGACCGTCATGGTTTGGGCACAACATCAACCTGATCAACACCTAGGTGATCGACTTCGTATTCATGCAGTCGAGGGTCGTTGTGATGGAGTCATTATTTCCTCACCACGCGGTGCGCATGGGTTTGGGTATGATCCAGTATTTGTTCCTCATAGGCCTGGCGAGCCTGCTCAATCTTTTGCAGAGCTTACGCCCGAACAAAAAAATAAGGTGTCACACCGAGCGAAGGCTGTGGAGATGCTCGTTTCAGTGATCTCGTCCAATCACACCCTTTGACAGTTGTTTATCGACGCCTTTTGACCTAGGTCCAGCCTCAGGCTCGAGCACTTCGATCAATAACTGCTCTCAAAAGTGGGTTAGGGAGCACACATGGACATTTTCGACCCCTTGAATTCCCTCAATAGTCGCCAAATCTTCTTCATCCAAGGCTCGGTCTACCTGAAGTACTGTTAACGCGCGTTCCCCTTTGGATGAACGGCCCAGTGAAAGGGCACCAATATTGATATCTCTACCTGCCAAAGCTCCCGAAACGGATGCAAGCATTCCAGGAACATCCTTGTTTTGGTAAACAAGCAATTCCCCTTCTAATCGAAGCTCAATCTGAAACGCATCAATCCCAACAACTCGTGGATCTTCCCCGCCAAAAAGAGTCGCCGTTAATGTGTGGTACACCTCATTTTCACCGAGAGTTACTCGAACCAGATCGTTGTACTGACCCTTTGCTGTAGTGGTCGTTTCCGAGACCGAAAACCCTCGCTCATTTGCATAGCTTCGAGCATTAATCAAATTGACACTACCACTTATGTAAGGGGTAAGCAATCCTTTTAAGATTCCATCGGTAAGGAGATCAGCAAACTTCGCACATTGGCCGGTGTATTCAACCTTAAGATCCCCTGCATGGTCAGCAATTAGTTGCCCACACATGGCGCCAAGACGTTCTGCCATGACCAAGAATGGTTTCACATCAGGGTTAGCAAGCAGTGCTACCGATTTCGCATTGACACTTCCTTTGTACGAGGTGTTTTCGAGCGCATCAGCGAGTTGGTGAGCAATTTGTTCAGCGACTTTCTCCTGTGCTTCTTCCGTGGAGGCTCCAAGATGAGGGGTGCACACGACGGCTGGGTGTGCCAATACCTCTCGTAGCTCATCACTGGGTGGTTCGACAGAATAGACATCCAAGGCAACGCCTGAGACAATCCCTTCTTCCAGAAGTTCAGGTAGATCCATCTCAGCAATGATTCCGCCTCGAGCACAATTAACCAATCGAACCCCAGGCTTCAGTAATCCTTTATTTTTGGCAGAAATGAGCCCTCGAGTTTTATCCGTGAGAGGGGTGTGAACCGTTAAAAAGTCAGATGCACCCAATACCTCCTCCAAGCTCATCAGTTGAATCCCGTATTCATCGGCGTGATCTTGCGTAGCAAAAGGATCAAACCCCACAATCGTCATACCAAATGAGGACATACGTCTTGCAACTTCAGACCCAATTTTCCCAAGTCCAATGATTCCTAGGGTTTTTCCATACACCTCGGTCCCCATAAACGCTTTACGGTCCCAACCACCTCCCTTTACGCGCGATACCGCTTCTGGAATATTACGAGCTAGCGATAAAATCATCCCACAAGTATGTTCCGCGGTTGAGATCGTATTGCCATCTGGCGTATTCATGACCAATACCCCTCGTGTCGTTGCCGCCGCTAGATCGATGTTGTCAACCCCAACCCCAGCTCGTCCGATGACCTGCAACTGAGTAGCATGTTCAAGAAGTGACTCATCAACCTGGGTTCCACTGCGAACCACAAGTCCAGCATACTTCCCAATTTCTTTTTGGAGCTCTTGCTCACTCCAGCCGCTGGGCTGGTCGGCCTCATACCCACGTTCAGCCAATGTTTTGGCGCAAACAGGATCTACATTATCTAGAAGTAAAAAACGGTGCGTTGATTGACTCATGGGTCGGTTACAAACTCAAGGATTAAGGATTCTAGGTCATCTAAGCCAATCTTATGGTCAGATGAGACGCCAAGAACAGGCACATCAATATTCATATCTTCCAGCACCTTCTCTACCTCACGGGTTGCTTTTGCAGATTGATTCGCCGATAACTTGTCCATCTTTGTACAACAAACCGCAAAAGGGCGTTCATTAGTTGCCATCCAATAAAAAAATTCTTCATCCAATGCGGTCGGAGGGTGACGGCTATCCACCAAGTGTATGATCAAACGGAGAGTTTCACGCTTAAGTAAATACTCTCGAATATCACGCCCCCATCGTTTGCGCTCCGCTGCGGGCACCTTTGCGAATCCAAACCCGGGTAGATCAATCAAATAAAACGGCTCATGAGCCCCATGAACGATCTCATAGTAGTTCATTTGTTGGGTTTTGCCAGGGGTATTGGAGGTACGGGCCAACTTTCTACGATTTGTAATCGCATTGATTAACGTTGACTTTCCCACATTGGATCGTCCTGCAAAACATATTTCCGGAAGACCTGCTGGTGGACAATCTACAAGGGCAGGAGCAGAGGTGATAAAGGTGGCATTTGCAAAAGCCATCTTAATAATCGTTCGCTTCCTTCGAGGCCTCAACGTGCACGGGGACCGGGTAATCGCCAGTAAAACAAGCGGTACAATACGAATGGCCAGAATCATTGGTTTCGAGAACCGTCTGTACCAACCCTTCAGCCGACAAATATTTCAACGAATCCACGCCGATTTCGGCTGCCATACGATCGACATCCCTGTCAAATTTATTGGCCATCAGCTCTTCTGGACTTGGGAAATCCATCCCATAAAAGCATGGGTGAGTAATGGGTGGGGAGCTTACCAAAAAGTGGACTTCCGCTGGATTGGCTGCTCGGACCATATTGACTAAATGCCTCGAGGTTGTTCCACGAACTACAGAGTCATCCACAATAATGATCGATCGACCTTCCAGCACACCCTTGACTGGATTAAACTTTGTCCGGACACGTTGCTCGCGCATCCCTTGTCCAGGAGCGATGAATGTCCGTCCAACATAGTGATTGCGAATCAGCCCAATATCATATTTACAATCATGACCGAGCTTTTGATTTTCATGTGCATAGCCAAGTGCAGCTGTGTTACTTGAATCGGGTACGCTGATGACAATAGGTCTTCGATCTGATAACCCCGGCGTAATGACTTCATGAATTGGAAACTCTTGGGCCAGTCTCTTCCCGAGTGCACGACGAACCTTATCCACATTTTCTCCAAAAATCTTGCTGTCAGGACGAGCAAAATAGACGTATTCAAAGATACATTGACTCGTTTTGGTGCCATTTTTGGGCGCAAGTGTTTGAGACTTTGGCTCACCTTCAGATACCTTTCGATCGATAATGAGTACTTCCCCAGGCTCAACATCTCTCACATACTCCGCTTCAATAATGTCAAACGCACACGTTTCACTTGCTACTAAATAGGCATCGTCTTTTTTTCCAAGCGCTAGGGGACGGAACCCGTTTGGATCTCGAACAGCAATAAGGTGATCATCTGTTAGAATCACAAGACAGTAGGCACCCTCTATTTGTTCTAGGGCGTCCATGATTTGCTCTAATACGGTCTCCTTGGGACTTCTAGAAATAAGATGAAGAATGAGTTCAGTATCACTTGTAGACTGAAACAACACACCATCTTTTCGAAATTTATCGCGTAGTTGTTTGGCGTTGGATAGATTTCCGTTGTGCCCAATCGCTAGATTACCCCCTTTGTAATGCACCCGAAAGGGTTGGATATTCGCTGGGTTTTTTGAAGATCCTGACGTTGAGTATCGATTATGACCAATAGCTGAATCTCCCTTAAGCACTTTTTTGAATACTTTCTCTTTTTCAAAAACGCTCAAAACGAGACCAAAGCCATTATAACTTGGCATACTTGGACGCTGCTTGTCTGCATCCCAGTATGAGGAGACGATTCCAGCTGATTCCTGACCGCGATGTTGTAATGCGTGAAGGCCGTAATACGCTAGGAGTGACGCTTCTGGGTGGCCATGAATCCCAAATATTCCGCAGTAATCACTCGGCTTATCAATCATGTATAAAACTACAACTTATACATGTGAATGAGAACTCTAAAACCAAGAGTTTATCGGCAAAATTCAACATCTACGGTTTCTGTATACGTAAAGTCACCAGAATCAATAGTGACGGTTCTGTCAATCACATCACCCCCAACTTTTAATTTGAAGTAATATGTTGGTTCTCGTAAAAGGTCAACATTAAATATTGGAAACGTAGCGTAAACCAATGCCATGGTAGAGCTGTTGTAGTATTGAGTAATTCCTGTGCGCACCCAACCTTCACGACTATCAGGATTGCCATCAGCTACTTTGTAAGAGATAGTAGCTGTAGGAATATTCGATATTCGAAGTTTCTCATTTGGGTTCTTACATGTTAGCTCGACACGTGCTTCAATGTCATCAAATAGCCCTGGAAACTCAATCGGTGTGGAGGTATCACAACCATCAAAACGATTGCTTTGAATGCCATGTAGGTTTGAGTATATAAAGTAGTTTCCAGGTTCAATGCCATCATTGAGATACACTAAAACTCCACGATTGTAATCTCTAGAAGCACTTTTTCCGATAAACCCGTCTTTGATTTTATACTCCCCCAAATATCTATAAGAAGAAGTATACAGTGCTGCATCAGATGAAAAATCGTCTGGGATTACCTTCAAGTCGGAGAGAAAACACTGACTTGGTGATTTGCGCATAATCCAAATTGAATGGTCGTCTTTTGCATCGCTTGGCACTTCAAAATCGAACGTCATGAAATGGACATTCTCTGACTCAATGAACTCGTAATCTTTAATGCTTTTTTGGGTTAGCGTCTTAAGTACTCCACTGTAGGACTGGTACATAAAGCGGTAGTTTTCTATATCTATTATATCTCTTTGACCCCACCCGCTCCATGTAGTAAACTTATGGCGAATTCTATATGTTGGGCGATCTTCATCGGCAAAATTAACGGCTTGCTTACTTCGTTGTTTTGCCACTCCTCCTTTGACTTGAATATCTACGCGACTTAGTGGGACGAGTGCCTCATCCTCAATGAGTAATATCCCCTCAGGCTTTTCGTCATTAATGCGTTCTTCATAAACTGTGAAATTGTGGAGTGACACATCAATTTGTGGAGTCCCAGTAATGACCAATCCACTCTCATCAGTTACGCTAAATCCAGATCCAAGCTCAAAGAACGATCCATTCTCATCGAGAGGTACATTGATAGAATCAACTAAAACACCATCATTAGATAGATTGAGTGTCTCAGTTCCTTCTTTATAGTACGTTGGTGGATTGTTTGGGTCTATGAGAGATATATCCACAAAGGTCGTTGAATCTGATAAAATAACACTGAATTCTAATGTTTCGTATCGATTTGACGTTATCGTAAGAGGTATCTCAACAGGTGAGGCAGTTGACGCTACGCCGTCATACCCAAAAGAAAAAACCCCTTTATCTACGGTCTCTGTATCAATAGGATCTGACAGCACATCAATCACCTTGCCCGAGGCCTCATCTCCAATGGTAATGGTTATGGGAGATGTTATCAGTGCTTCTGTTTTTGCATCGAAAAAATGAATTGTAGCAAAGTAGTCTATTGGCTCTGGCTCAATAACTAGATTAAAATCATCTATTGCATCACTTAAATTGGAAAAATCACAAGAGGATAGGAGAAGAAGCGCCGCAAAAAATGTGAGTGCGCGGTGAAGAACGTTTATCATTCTTTTAAGATCGATGAATGAGCGAGAGACGGGATTCGAACCCGCGACCCCAACCTTGGCAAGGTTGTGCTCTACCAGCTGAGCTACTCTCGCGTAACCTTTGGAGGAACAGCAAATATACGATGCTAGGTTGTACGCTGCAACGTTTCTTCTCTTCCAGGCCCTGTACTTACGATGGTGAATGGCACACCCAATTTCTGTTCCACCCACTCAACATAGGCCTGAGCTGCAGCAGGTAACTCCTCGAACGTGTCAATATTACGTGTGGATTCACCCTTCCACCCTTGGAGCGTTTCATAGATTGGAACGACCCGTTCAAGCTCGCTTAATTTTGTAGGAAACTCTTCCACGCGCTGACCGTCGAGTTCATAGCCGACACACACCTTTATCTGATCTACATGATCCAAAACATCGAGTTTCGTTAAGGCAATCTCGTTCATTCCATTGAGTCGTACGGCATACCTAAGAGCGACCAAATCGAGCCATCCACACCTTCTTGGTCGACCTGTTGTGGCACCAAATTCACGACCTTCTTTTCGTAAAAGCTCTCCATACTCATCGTCTAGCTCTGTTGGAAACGGCCCATTGCCCACCCTTGTACAGTACGCTTTGGTGATTCCCATCACGTGTGTAATCGATCGAGGGGAAAGACCACTTCCTGTACATGCGCCACCACTAGTTGGTGATGAGGACGTGACATAAGGATAGGTACCATGGTCAATATCCAAGAGGCTTCCTTGAGCGCCCTCAAGTAATATGGACTCTCCATCATCCACAGCATCATGTAATTCATGGACGGTTGTACCAATGAATGGCCTAATGGTCTCCAAAGCAGGCGTGAGTTCTGCAATCATGTCGTCAAGAGAGAGTGGTTGCTCATCATAGACCGTCACGAGCGAATGGTTAATCTCCTCTACAACCTCACGCATGCGTTCAACCGCACTATCTAGATCAAGCAGGTCACCCATACGCAACCCTACACGGGCTACTTTACTTACATAAGAAGGTCCTATTCCACGACCCGTGGTTCCAATAGCCCCAGCTCCACGATGTTTCTCTTTGACTTGGTCGAGCACTCGATGGTAGGGTAAAATCACATGCGCAGAGTCCGATATCCTGAATCGCCCTTCTAGAGAGACTCCTTTTGCACGAACCCCTTCAATTTCTTCTGCAAGCTTAATCGGATCGGCAACGACCCCATTGCCAATTACACAAATAGCATCCCCATTAAAGATCCCCGATGGAATTAAATGGAGTACAACTTCAGTGTCATCAAATTTTAACGTGTGACCCGCATTTGCCCCTCCTTGGTATCGGATGACATACCGAGCACTCTTAGCTAATGTGTCAACAATTTTGCCTTTACCTTCATCTCCCCATTGGGCGCCCACTACGACACGTACAGGCATTGTCAGGCCTCAAGTTGATCAAGTGCAGCAGCAGTATGTGCTGCAAGGGAGAAAATGGTGTCCAACTTTGTGATGTAAAACAATTCCGAGATTTTTTCGGTAGCCCCTGCGATTACCAAGTGGGCATTGGCCTTTTTAATGGAGGTGTGAGCACCAATAAGCATCCCAAGCCCCGTTGAGCTCATGAACTTCACGTCGCCAAGCTCGATCACAAACTTTTTAGTACCCTCACCAATCGCCTCGTGGATCGCTTCATTCAGCACAAGCGAATCTGCCCCTCCGAGGACATCATCTGCCAGGGTAAATACCACTACGTCTTGTTCTTTTCGAGAGGAGAGGGTCATGAGTGACTCAATTCAGATTAGTCTTTTTTTGTACGCAGCGCTTTCAATTCAACAATCATTGCGCTACCAATAAATAACGAACTATAGGTCCCTAAAATTACACCGATAATGAGTGCAAGAGAGAACCCTTTGAGCACTTCTCCACCAAAGACAAACAAAATCACGACCACAAAGAGTGTAGTGATGGAGGTAATGACCGTACGACTCAATGTGTCATTTAAGCTACGGTTCACCATGTCAGGAAATGCGAGCTGCTTGTAGGCCTTTGAGTTTTCACGAATCCTATCGAATACCACCACCGTATCATTCAAGGAGTATCCAACAATGGTAAGGAAGGCAGCAATCATGGCTTGGTCAATCTGAATGCTAAATGGGACAACATCTGTCAATAACGTGAAGATTCCCAAAACAATCACGACATCGTGTATCAAGGCAACGACTGCGCCAAGCGAGTAATACCAATACCTAAAGCGAATAAGGATGTAAAGAAAGATGATGGAGACCGCGAATAAGATTGAGTTTAGTGCCCCAATCTTTAAGTCTTCTGCAAATCGTGGAGACACGATATAGGTCTTTTCTACCGAGGTTTCGACGCCTTGGAATGCATTAGCTAAACCATCGAGTAGTTGTCCTTGGACTTCATTGATGGTCCCATCGGCATCGGTACGGATCATTAAATCGGTGTCCGCGCCAAATTTCTTCACTTCAGGTGCGCCTCCAAGTGGCTCAACAAGTGCATCCCGCACAGCTGTAACCTCGACAGGCTCACTAAAGTTTACAACAAACTCTTTTCCACCTCGGAAATCGATGCCATACTGAAGGCCCTTGACAAGGATAATCGCAAGGGAGGCTACAAATAGGATTGCCGAAAAGATGTACGCCTTGCGGTGGGTGGACACGAAGTCAAAGGAAGGGGTTTCAAACCATCTCATAATTGGGGGGTCAAGTGATAAAGGCTAATGTCTTGGTTAATAATGTGTTTTATCCAAAGCTAATGGCAGATTTTTCGCGGTACGCAAGGTTCTCTACCAATACGCGGGATAACACAAGTGCGCTGAACAATGACGAAGCAATTCCTGCCATGAGTGTAACGGCAAATCCTTTAATAGGGCCAACACCAAAGCTGTACAGAATCACGCCCACAAAGAACGTGGTCACATTCGCATCCAAAATGGCGCTAAGAGCATTGTTGTATCCACTTTCGATACCAGCCTTGAGTGTCTTACCAAGACGCATCTCCTCACGAATACGATCGAAAATGAGGACATTTGCATCGACAGCCATACCAATCGTTAATACGATACCAGCGATCCCTGGTAGGGTCAGTGTTGCTTTGAAGGCTGCAAGAATCCCGAGAATAAAGATAATGTTTACAAGGAGGGCCAAGTCAGCAACAGCACCACCTCCACGGTAATACACCATCATAAAGAGTGCGACAATGGTCAATCCAGTGACAATAGAGAATAACCCTGCCCGGATGGAAGCTTCACCAAGGGTTGCCCCCACAGTCTGCTCTTCAATGATTTCGAGAGGTGCAGGTAACGCCCCGGAAAGGAGGATGTTCACCAAATCTTCAGCTTCTGCAAGATCTGCCAATCCATTAATGGACGACTGACCATTGCTAATTTTGTTTTGAACAACAGGATAGGAGTAGACCACGCCGTCGAGAACGATGGCAATCGGTTTGTTAATATTTGCACCTGTAATTCGTGACCATGTCCGTGCTCCTTGCGTGTTCATAGACATGGAGACTTCAGGAATATTGGTGACTGGATCAAACTGAACACTCGCCTCAGTAATTACATCACCCGTGAGCTCAGCTTCTGATCGTACACCGATCAACTCGAAATAGGAATTGGTCTCGTCTTGCGCAAACTCACTTGCAGCCCACAATAGCGTTGTATTACGAGGCAACAACCGCTGCACATTTTCATCATCAATAAGCTCATTTACTTCTGCAATATCCGTCTCTGCAGCGTAGCCAAATACGACATTGGAGTTTCCTTGCAGGATTAACAGATCATTTAAAGGGTTGACACCTCCACTTGCAGAGTCCTCTGCATTAGGCTGGAAGTAATCATAGACTCGTTCTCTTGCAGCAATAAGCTCTTCGCCATCGGCAGCCAAACGAAACTCAAGCCTTGCCGTCCCTTTCAATAGATTCCGGACACGCTCTTTATCGTCGACACCAGGAAGCTCAACCACGATACGATTCGCACCTTGTTTGTAAATCGCAGGCTCAGTTACACCAAAGCGATCCACACGGTTGCGGACAATTTCCATCGCACGATCAACTGCTGCATCTCGCTGAGTTTTGAGGTAAAGAACAATCTCCTCATTGGTAGAGGTACGTCCAATTTCAGCCGCATCGGATCTGAAATAGCGACTCAAGCGCCCCTCAGGATTCGCCGTTGTAAAAATCTCCACAAACTCGTCGATAATATCGGTGCGATCTTCCAAGGCAATCGCTGCAGCCTCGGCAACCTGAGACTCAAAAGTATCATCACCATACTCACCGGCTAGTTCTACCAAGAGTTCGGCTGTTCCTACTTCTAGCGACACGTGCATACCACCCTTGAGATCCAGACCAAGCGAAATCGCTTGTTCACGAAGATCATCCATGACGGTACGGTTTTGCTCTAGATAAAACGTACGATCAGCCTCAGGTAGGCTGTCAGCATTACGCTCCATCAAAGCCAACCGGACAGTAGGGAACAAATAAAACAGTGTTAAAAGCAAAAAAGCGACAATAGCCGCTGAGCGTAATCCAAATCCTTTCATTAGAATAGGGGGTTATCTAGTGCAAATGAGCAAACATTAAATATAAACAAGTTCATGGCTCTCATGAAAGTGTTTCGGCAATCGGTTTCGGTGCCTTTTTTATACGATCGAATTCTTCTTTCAGAAATTGTGCTGTATAGCTCCTCTGCAAGTCCTTTCCTTTCAAAGAAGCAAGTTCTTTCGGGGATCCCTCAACCAAAATTTCACCACCACCACGCCCCCCTTCAGGTCCCATATCAATCACCCAATCTGCAGCCTTGATAAGATCCATATTGTGCTCAATCACGATCACTGTGTTCCCACGGTCCACAAGGCGTTGGATGACATCAACGAGCTGTTTTACATCATGAAAATGGAGTCCTGTGGTAGGTTCATCCATCACATACAAGGTATTCCCAGTCCCTGTTTTGGAGAGTTCCCGCGATAATTTCATCCGTTGAGCCTCCCCTCCACTAATCGTCGTACTTGACTGACCTATGGTGATATACCCAAGCCCCACTGACATCAGGGTTTCAAGTTTTCTGTGAATGGATGGGATATTTTTGAAAAACTCCACAGCCTCTTCCACAGGCATCTCTAGCACATCGTGGATCGATTTACCTTGATAAAAAATTTCAAGAGTGTCTCGGTTATACCGTTTGCCTCCGCACCGCTCACAGGCCACATAGACATCGGGCAAGAAATTCATCTCGATTTTGCGCACACCATCACCTGTGCAGGTTTCACAACGCCCTCCTTTCACATTAAATGAGAATCGACCTTGCCCATACCCACGAATTTTGGATTCAGGTAGCTCAGCAAATAGCATCCGAATGTGGTCAAATACCTTGGTATAGGTTCCTGGATTCGAACGAGGTGTTCGCCCTATGGGGCTTTGATCAATGCTGATGATTTTGTCGATGTGCTCAATCCCTTCAATCGACTGATAGGGCAGTGGCGTTGCCAACGACTTGTAAAAATGCTGGCTCAACAAAGGGGTCAGCGTGTGGTTGATGAGCGAGCTCTTTCCACTTCCACTTACCCCCGTGACACAAATAAATCGACCGAGAGGTAGCGTGCATGTGACGTTCTTGAGATTATGCCCTGTAGCGCCTCGTAATGTGAGAGTCTTTCCATTTCCCTTTCGTGGGGTCTTGGCCACTTCAATACGCCGTAAATCCTTCATGTATTGTGCGGTAAGAGAGGTGTCTGGCATCTCTTCAGGATTCCCTGCACTAATGAGTTCCCCGCCATGGGTTCCTGCCCCTGGCCCCAAGTCTACGACAAAATCAGCTCGCTCGATTGTCTCGCGATCATGTTCTACGACCAACACGGAATTTCCTAGGTCGCGTAGCTGCTCAAGCGATTGGATAAGTTTGACATTATCTCGTTGATGGAGTCCAATACTGGGTTCATCAAGCACATAAAGAACCCCTACAAGTTGCGTTCCGATCTGGGTGGCCAGTCGAATACGTTGAGCTTCGCCTCCACTCAATGTTTGCGCTTCTCGGTCCAGCGACAAGTATCCAAGACCAACGTTTAGCAAAAAATCGGCTCTATCCAAGACCTCCTTGAGCACAAGGTGGCCAATTTGTCGTTGCCTTTCGGTGAGCTCCATCGATCCCAGTGCTTCCCGAAATTGAGCGATATCCATGCGTGATAACTCCGCAATGTTGTACGCCCCAAGTCGATAGGAGAGGGCTTCCTTATTTAGGCGTCCACCTTCACATTCTGAACACACCATCTTGGACATAAACGCCTCAGCTTTGGCTCGAACATTACTCGACGAACTTCCTTCATATTGTTCGCGAATTATTCGCTTGAGTCCAGGATAGGCATGGCGATATGTTACACCACGGTTCCGCTGCCCAGTACCTGCTCCAGCACTTCCCCCTTCAACAATCACATCAAATTTCTCACGGCCAGACCCATCAAACAGTGTGTCCATGAATTCTGCTGACGCTTCCTTTAAAGGAGTATCAAAGTCCACATCATAGGCCTTCATGACCGCCTCTAGAAGACTAAATTGAAACATGTCTCGAGGTTTCCCTAAAAAACGGATCCCACCTTGACGCACCGATTGTTCAGGGTTTGGTATGACCAACGCCCGATCAATATCATAGCGATACCCCAGGCCATTACACCCTTTACACGCACCCTTGGGCGAGTTAAACGAGAAGAGATTGGGTGCTGGATCTTCATAACTCAACCCACTAATGGGATCAAAAAGATGTTTTGAATACACCTTGTCTTCAAGCTGAGTAGGACCCGCACCCTCTGCTTGAATGCCCAACACTAAGTACCCATCAGCCAACTCTAAGGCCATCCGTACCGAGTCTGTCACGCGCTGAGCACTCTTGGGTGAAATCACAAAGCGATCGACAACGATGTCAATCGTATGTGTCTTGTATCGATCAAGTTGAATGTCTTGGTCAAGATCCATCATCTCTCCATCCACCCGAGCTCGTAGAAACCCTTGGCGAGCCATTTGCTCGAAGAGCTCTTTGTAATGACCTTTTCGAGACCGCACCACGGGGGCAAAACAATACGCCTTGGTTCCTTCAGGGAGCGAAAGAATCGATTCAACCAGTTGATCAGTGGTTTGCTTGGCCATTTTTTCGCCACTTTTGTAGCTGTACGGAACGGCTGTCCGAGCATACAATAGGCGCAAGAAATCGGTGATTTCGGTGACCGTGCCGACGGTAGAACGAGGGTTTCGGTTGGTCGTTTTTTGATCAATAGAGATCACAGGGGACAATCCATCGATAAAATCGACAGCAGGTCGTTCCATCATCCCAAGGAATTGACGCGCATACGCAGACAGCGATTCCATAAAGCGGCGTTGCCCTTCTGCATAAATCGTATCAAAGGCTAAAGAGGATTTCCCTGATCCAGAAAGCCCTGTGACCACGACGAGCCGTTCGCGCGGGATATCAATGTCGATATTTTTCAAGTTGTGCTCGCGAGCGCCGCGAACCACGATGGAATCTCTCACAAAAAACCTTGGATTTGAGAATTGGGCAAACAGCTAAAATAGCAAAACATCGGCTCCTCTATGAAGAATTTCCTACATTTAAAGCCATTTTAATGTAGGACTCATGCATGAAGCACCCTATGCGTGTGTTTTCGAGCAATTCTATGTGAACCGTCTCAGATTGGACACCTCTTATGTCGACATCCTCACACTCATCTGCAACGTCCCCGAAATGGTCTCCAACCTCTTGGAAAGAACGGCCTGTGGCTCAGATGCCAGAGTACCCTGATGCTGCGGAGCTAAAGGCAGAGGTTGAAAAGCTCTCTAGTCTGCCACCACTTATTACCTCATGGGATATCGAAGCACTTCGTGAGAAATTGGTGCATGTCGAGCAAGGTCGCGCCTTTCTGCTCCAGGGGGGTGATTGTGCGGAATCATTTGCCGATTGTACAGCGTCGAGAATCGTGAATCAACTTAAAGTGATCCTACAGATGAGCTTTATTTTGGTACATGAGATGCACTTACCTGTCATTCGTGTTGCTCGTCTGGCAGGTCAATACGCCAAACCTCGCTCTAATGCATTTGAGACGATTGATGGAGTGGAGATGCCAACCTATCGAGGAGATGTGTTCAATGGCTTTGAGCCCACTCTCGAAAGCCGTACGCCAGATCCAAAACGATTAAACGAAGCGTATGGCAAGGCTGCACTTACCATTAATTTTTTGCGCGCACTGGTTGATGAAGGGTTTGCCGATTTACACCACCCTGAATATTGGGAATTAGACTTTATGCGCAATAGTGATGCATACAAGGAGTACGAACTCCTGGTTAAGTCGATTTCTCAAACCATTCAATTTATGGATTCGCTTCACCCTGGAGGTCCTGGTGCACCCACCACAGTCCAGAAGGCGGAGCTATACACCTCCCACGAGGCACTAAATCTTCACTACGAATCAGCACAAACTCGACAGGTTCCTCGCAAAACAGGATGGTACAACTTGAGTGCCCACATGTTATGGGTAGGCAACCGAACCCGTCAGATTGATGGTGCACACATTGAGTATCTACGTGGATTGCAAAACCCCATTGGTATCAAATGTGGTCCGGACCAAGATCCATCCGACACCGTTGCGCTTCTAGATCGCTTGAATCCAGATAGGGAATCTGGCAAAATGATCTTGATTTCTCGGTTGGGAGCCACCCGCGTGGAGGAAGAACTTCCAGGCTTAATTCAAGCTGTTACCGCTTCAGGACATCCTGTTATTTGGAGTGTTGACCCGATGCATGGAAATACATTTTCGACCAACGGTAATATCAAAACACGTCACTTCTCTGATATTCTGGATGAGATTCACAAGAGCTTTGCTGTGCATAAAGCGGAAGGATCTCGTTTAGGGGGCGTTCATTTAGAGTTGACGGGTGAAAAAGTCACCGAGTGTGTTGGTGGTTCTAAAGGGTTACAAGAGGAGGGACTTACTGAGAATTACGCCTCATTGTGTGATCCACGACTCAATTATGAACAATCTCTAGAACTTGCCTTCAACATCGCAAAGGCATGGGCTAACGGGGGCTGACGCTTTGTCTGAACACACTGACGCCTTGTCGCGAAGGCGGTCACTGTGTCATTTTTATCGTTTTATAATTCTGCTCCTCTGTCAGGCATCCTGACAGATGCTCCATTGAAGGTGTCCTGCCTTCATCTTGGCCTTCCTTTTGCACCTTTCCCGTGTGAAAACAAATAATCATTCATAACAACGGAGGTACCATTATGAACATCATTCGATATAGCAGACCCCAACACGATGTGTTTGGACGCCGCTTCTCAGATATCATGGACGAATTCTTTAACGATGCAATAAGTACACGAACCACATCGTTTATTCCATCCATGGATGTTTCGGAAACGGACAAAGAAGTAAAGGTGGAGGTAACGCTTCCAGGTCTTCAAAAAAGCGACATCCATTTGGAGCTCGAAAACAGCCACTTAACTGTGTCAGGAGAGCGAAAAATGGAACGTGAAAGCGAGGACAGACGTTATCATATCACCGAAACAAACTACGGTTCGTTTCATCGATCCATTCAGCTTCCTGATCATGTGGATCAAGAGTCCATCAAAGCTGAGTTTCAAGATGGCATACTTCACATCACCATGAAAAAGGAAGATGCGAAGGTTCGCAAAGAAATTGAGATTCGATAATTTTTTGTTCCCCTAAAGAGAGCAGGTTAGTTAAAGCCGGAATTGTTGTGAAAGGCAGTTCCGGCCTTTTTTTGTGAATCATTTGTGTGAAAAACAGTTACGAACAATCGCCATTACTTTCTCGGCGCTTCAAACCATGGTTAACTATTTCGGATACATCTTATGAGTAAAAAAACAACGATCTCAGCTGCTTTTATTCTCTTCATAGCGTTCACTGCATACATAGGTATAGACGCTTACCAAACAAATGTACATGACTCAAAGAGCTCGATGTTTGAATCGATCTCCACGACTGTAGATGCAAGTGAATCGGGCCAGGCTACGGATCAAGGCACGGGTGAAGCTGGGAAGGTCGCCAGCGAAACGGGGAAAGCCACCGGTCAATCTGGGTACTCGTCAAACACTTCTGACTCTGATAGGTCAGGGGAAGCATCCCTTCGTAATGCCTCTCTTGCAACGTTTAATGATGCGATTGTGGACATTGCTGATCAAACGACCCCAACCGTTGTGACAGTCCGAACGGCTCAAACGGTACGAGTGCGTCAAATGGATCCATTTTCCATGTTCTTTGGTGAACCAGGCAGTGGCCAAGTACGCGAAAGGGTTCGTAGAGGATTAGGCTCTGGAGTAATCGTAAGTGATGATGGCATCATCTTAACGAATCATCATGTCATTGAAGATGCTACAGAAATCATTGTAGATACCTACGATGGCAATGAGTACACAGCTGAAGTTGTTGGGACTGATCCAATGATGGATATCGCAGTGCTTCGAGTTGATGTTGAGGGACTTCCCTCGATTTCTTTGGGAAACAGTGATGATGTACGTGTTGGAGAGTTGGTTCTTGCGGTGGGAAGCCCTTTGGACGAATCACTTGCCCACTCCGTCTCTATGGGCATTATCTCTGCCAAAGGCAGAAGTATTGGGATTTATGAAAATGTGGCTGGATATGAAAATTTCTTACAAACCGATGCAGCCATAAACCCAGGAAATTCTGGAGGAGCGCTCGTCAATATGGATGGTGAGCTTATTGGAATTAATTCAGCCATTGCTTCAAGAAGTGGAGGGAATCAAGGGATAGGATTTGCGATCCCAATGAACATGGCTCGCCAAGCGATGGAATCTATTCTGAAGGAAGGTCGAGTCGTTCGTGGCTATCTTGGAATTACGTGGGGTGGGGATGTTGACCAAACGATGGCGCGTGCCCTTCGTCTCGACCGACCCAACGGAATCATCATTGGCTCCGTACAAGAGGGGGGTCCTGCAGACAAGGCTGGTCTTCAAAGTGAGGATGTAATCATCTCAATTGACGGGGAATCCATCCGTGGATGGGCGCAACTTCGCACCAAAATTGCCTCCACTCCTCCTGGAGAAAATATCGAGTTAGAAGTCATTCGTAATGGTCGCAAACGAGTTGTGACTGTGGTATTAGAAGCGCTTGATTCAGAGCAGTTAGCAAGCGGCACACCTACTTCAGGTGGCAACGAAGATGAGGTTGCGACTCAAGCCACAGAATTGCTTGAAGAGCTTGGGATTTCATTCACAGCATTGACTGATGAACTACGCGAACGAGCGCGTGTATCTGATGAAGTGGAGGGTGTCCTGGTCTCCTCTGTAAGTGAATCTTCGAAAGCGTTTCGTCAAGGTTTAAGACCTGGAGATGTAATCACTCAGATTCAAGGTGAAGCGGTAGATTCCCCTGCATCAGCAGGTCGAGTTTTGCTATCTTTGAAGCAAGAGGGAGACGAAGCGTTTCTGTTACGCATTCAGCGTCAAGGACAACGCTTGTTTGTAGCCATTGATTTTTAATCTAGCCGATGGGATTCATCGGCTTTAATTCGAATGCCACTGCCATGAATTCCATCGTACTACCATTTATAACTTTAGGGTTTCTTGCTGGACTCGCCCAACCTGTCGCTGACCGGGCTTTGCCCCTTCCCATGGATGAATCGCCGTTGCATGTGGCAACTGCTGGAATGACGTTGCATGCAGCAACAGCTGAATGGGGTCAAATTGGGCATTACACAACCGGACGAGTTGCAAAGGAGTATCTAGATCCAGCTGCTTGGGCGCGCATTCAAGAAATTCTTGACGGAGATTCTTTTGAAGAAGCTACCGTGTACATGGACGACGTGCGCTCTGACGATGCTTACGATTCATATGCTGATTGGCACTGGGTCACCATCCCAGATGGCATGACGTATGATCAGACCGAAAAGAACCCGAATGGAGATATTTTAGCAGGGATTCGCCAGCTCACTGCCGAGTTAAAGGCAGGTGGATTGACCCCAGAGTTGGAACGTGAGAAACTGAAATTCCTCATGCATTTGATTGGTGACATTCACATGCCACTGCATGTAGGTACGGGAGAGGATATGGGTGGAAATCAGGTGCGTGTGACGTGGTTTCGTGAAACCTCGAATCTTCACAGAGTCTGGGATTCAGACATGATAAACTCACGTCAGATGAGCTACAGTGAGTTGGCAGAGGCCTTGGGCTCTGTGGATGCTTCCACGATTGCACAATGGCAAGCTGCAACCCCTGAGGATTGGGCAATGGAATCGATGAGCTATAGAGATCAGGTTTATGACTTACCTGAGGATAATCGTCTTGGATACGAGTATCGATACAAGAATTTCGATTTGGTTCGACTTCGCTTGCTTCAAGCTGGCATCCGAATGGCTGGTGTACTCAACGAGATTTACGCTCGGTAAAAGTCATTCCATCTAAACCTGACAATCCGTCAGGTTTGCCCCCGATTTTGGCTGTATTCGTCGGTTTGGTACATCATTGGCATTTATTCTTTTTGAAAGATGACAATTTGAACCACGAATCGAACAAACGATTCAAACCAACGATCATGATGAATTTCAATCAATTTACAGTCAAGACTCAGGAGGTGCTCCAAAAAGCGGTACAGCGTGCACAATCCGATGGCCATCAAGCTATTGAGCCTGAGCACGTACTCTATGCAATGACACAAGACTCAGATGGCCCTCTAGCGGCCATTGGAAAGGGTAGTGGGGTGTCTGTGCACACCCTAGGCCAAGCGCTGGACGCAAAAATTCAAACACTTCCCGTTGTATCTAGTGCACCCTCAAGTACGCCAGATTCAGCAACCGGCGCCCCACAGATTTACCTTAGCAATCGATTGCAATCGATTTTTAATAAAGCAACAGAGTTAGCCTCAAAAAAGGGTGATGAGTACGTAAGTTCTGACTCTATTTTGCAGGCTATGTTTACTGATAAGCAGGCATCGGAAGTATTATCTCAGCATGGATTTACGGAGCAAATGACCGAAGATGCTCTCCAAAAGTATCGCGGTGGTAAGCAGGTCAAAGACCCAAATGCTGAGTCGACGTTTCAGGCGCTTGAAAAGTATGCCCGAGACCTCAATGAGCTTGCGGAAAAGAACAAACTCGATCCTGTCATTGGACGCGACGGTGAGATTCGCCGCGTGATGCAAATCTTGTCCCGACGCACCAAGAATAATCCAGTCTTGATTGGTGAACCTGGTGTTGGAAAAACAGCCATCGCAGAGGGTCTAGCCCTTCGTATTGTTCGTGGTGATGTGCCCGAGGGACTGCGCTCCAAGAGAATCGTAGCACTCGATCTCGGGGCACTTGTTGCAGGAACCAAATTCCGCGGGGAGTTCGAGGAACGCCTAAAAGCGGTCATCAAAGAGGTGATGGACTCCGACGGTGAGATTATTCTATTCATTGATGAGATTCATACCCTTGTTGGTGCTGGAGCTACGGAAGGATCGATGGATGCAGCCAACATTCTAAAACCAAGCCTTGCCCGTGGTGAGCTTCACGCCATTGGCGCGACGACACTTACCGAATACCGTAAGTACATCGAAAAAGACAAAGCACTCGAACGTCGATTACAAACGGTACTAGTAGGTGAGCCTACAGTCGAGGATACCGTGTCGATTTTACGTGGGCTACAGGAGCGTTATGAAGTGCATCATGGGGTACGCATCACCGATGGAGCGATTGTTGCTGCTGCTGAACTAAGTCACCGGTACATTGCGGACCGTTTTTTACCTGACAAGGCGATTGATTTGATCGATGAAGCAGCATCGCGCTTACGACTACAAATTGACTCCAACCCAGAGGCCTTGGATCAACTTGAACGTGAGCTTCGTCGCCTCGAAATCGAACGAGAGGCGCTCAAACGGGAAGAGGATACGGCCAAAATGGAGGCGGTGGAGAAGGAATTATCTGCGTTTAACGAGCAATATACTACGATGAAAGCGCAGTGGGATGCGGAGCGAGGCCTCATTCAGCGCGTTCAGGAACTTAAAGCGGCCATTGAAACCACCCGTAATGATGCTGAGCGTGCAGAGCGGGAGGGACTGTATGAGCGTGCAGCGGAGCTAAAGTATGGCACCCTTGTCCAGCTCGAAAAAGACCTTACCGAGAGCAAGAAAAAGCTCGAGGAGAACCAACAAGACACCACACTGCTCAAAGAACAAGTGGAGGCGGAGGATATTGCTGACATTGTTTCTCGTTGGACAGGTATTCCCGTGAATAAAATGCTCACCGCTGAGCGTCAGAAACTACTTTTACTCGAAGAGGAACTTCACAAGCGTGTGATTGGGCAAACGCGTGCGATTGAAACCGTATCTGATGCAGTTCGCCGTTCTCGAGCTGGCCTTCAAGACGAAAACAAACCGATTGGGTCGTTTCTGTTTCTTGGCTCCACTGGGGTAGGGAAAACCGAGCTTGCACGCTCTCTGGCCTCGTTTTTGTTTAATGATGAACACGCCATGATCCGCATCGATATGAGCGAATACATGGAAAAACATGCCGTTAGTCGTCTCGTCGGTGCACCTCCTGGGTATGTAGGTTATGACGAGGGTGGCCAACTTACTGAAGCGGTAAGACGTCGTCCCTACAGCGTAGTTCTCCTTGATGAGATCGAAAAAGCTCATCCAGATGCTTTTAACATTCTTTTACAGGTGCTTGATGATGGACGACTCACCGATAACAAAGGCGTAACTGTTGACTTCAAGAACACCATCATCATCATGACCAGCAACATTGGATCTCATCTTATTGCCGATAAAATCGAGGCAAAAGAGGGTGATCTATCCAATGCAGACATGGCAGAACTTGAAGAAAAACTAATGGGACAGCTCAAAGCAGCCATTCGACCTGAGTTTTTGAATCGAATTGATGACGTTGTGGTCTTCCATCCATTGGGTCGCGAGCACATTCGCTCGATCGTCGATATTCAGTTGAATCGTGTTCTAGCCATGTTGACTCAGCAAGAAGTGACCCTGACGATCCCCGATGTGGTTCGGGAATGGCTTGCTGCTCGTGGGTATGACCCTGTGTATGGTGCTCGACCGTTAAAGCGTTTGATCCAGCAGGAACTGGTGAATCCGCTCGCCAAGCAGTTGCTGCGGCGTGAGGAACAAGGCGAACCTGCTCAATTCGATGTTAAAGTGGCGAAATCAGGCGATCAGCTCGAGTTTTTGGAGGTGTTCGATGATGTAAAAGCATGGGCTCAGGATCCGGACGGCCTGGATGGTGACGGGCTTGAAGGTGACGGCCTGGATCAAGAGTCATAATCGCCATCGGACGGGCTGGACCCAAACCCGGGTACTTCAAACGAATAGGTCAGCGATGCCCTTGGCTCTGACTCACCTACTGCATACGTGAATACAGTGACCAGGCCATCATGCGAGATTTCCATCACCCGAAACATTGGAGAATGGTTTGTTTCGTCGGGAATTTTGGTTCGTTCAAGCCCCGGAATGTGCAAATAATGAGTATTTCCAAGCTTTTTACTGTGATTAACTCGTTCCATATCCATGTGCAAGTCACCCGTAATCATAGCCACTAGATTGGGCTGTCCAACCACCTCTCGCGCAAAGAGTTCATTGGTAATCCCTTTGTCTGGATTCTCAGGGTATGCTCCTACCTGTGCCCCATGGACGATTAACATGACTGGTTTCGGAGCCAAGGCTACTAGTTGATCTCGAACCCATGCAGCACCATCATCGTAAAAATCACGCCCTTCATCCGGTGAGGCAAACACAAACGCCACCTCATCATACTCCTTAACGTATCGGATTTGCGTCACCTCTTCATTCCACTGACTAGCGTACTCTAGGTATCGCTCCACAGTGCTTTCACGCTCTTCATTCCCCATAATGGGGTAAAAAGGTGGCTCTAAGCGGGTAAGTTCTGCCGTTGCAGCCTCATACTGAATCAGTGTTCCTTTATGAGCGATATCTCCAACTCCAAGCACAAAATCAAAGGGGCTAGAGTCATGAATGTCATTAATTTGGGTAATGGCGGCTGCCATATTTGGAAACTCAGCCAGTGGTTTTGGCTCCCCATCGCCAATCATTGCAATCCGTAAAAGAGTAGTGGGTTGGTTTTGAGATTGATCTTGTGCGCTTGATCCTTCTGTCGCGCCATTTTGTGAGAGTTGACATCCACTAAGGAATAAAATAGTAGCTAGAAAAAATGCTCTCATAAGGGGAGTTTTGGATGAAATTAATGTGAATTTGGCCGACAAACGGCGATAATGTCATTCGTTGATAAAGTTGGTGTTCAGTAAAATACGCGGAGGGTTCTTCGCTGCAAACGGTCTCAGCATACATCGTTTCAGCTACACATCCTCGCACCGCACGTCGTAGTTAACCTGAAACTTACTCTATTTAAACCATGAAAATTGTGAAGGCAGTGTTAAATATTCATGGTTTGGATTCTGGATGATGTTGACGCAGTGCGTGCGCTATACTCCCACGCGCCACAAGCAAGCGCCAGCCAAGCCCCAGGCGCAACAAACACTTACCCAAGCAGCGCATCAGGATTCAGCCCAACAAGCGCAGGATCCACAAATTCACGCCCTTTTCGAACCAACTCCCCGTCAAAATAGACGTCTGCGCCGATGCAAACCAGATCCCAATGAATCGTTGAGTCATTCCCATTAGACGCCTCTTCATAATCATTACCCAGTGTCAGGTGATTCGACCCATAGATCTTCTCGTCAAAGAGAATATCATACATCGGCGATTCAATC
>CAJXOH010000008.1 GCA_913057895.1 uncultured Bacteroidota bacterium | reverse complement strand
GTGGAATTCCTGAGGAAATACCTAATCCAAGTGCTGCAAGTAACAATACAACAAACGGGTGCCATCGAAGAATAGATGTGGCGACTAAAATCCATACAATCGCACAAAAAATGAGAAAAATGCTAGGGGCCATGTTTGGGAATGTAGGTACTTAAAACCTTTTTTGTCGCAGATTGTAGGAGGGAAGGACCTTGCCTGATTGACTCAACTTGATCCATTGCTGGGGGAGAGATGGATACGAACGTAGTCATCGGAAAGTGAGCTTCTAGTAACTCTCTATCCTTGATGAGTCCAGCAAACACGATACTTGGTTTTTGATATTGATGAGCATACTGTAGTATTCTTCCAGGCCCTTTTCCATGTATTGTTTGCTTGTCGATGGAGCCTTCACCTGTAAGTATAATGTCATTAGATTGAACCGCCCGTTCGTATTCTAATAGCTCATCGAAGTAATCAAATGCTGGCTGACATGCTGCACCCATCAGAACTTTCAGCCCATATGGCACGCCTCCAGACGCCCCCATTCCCTCGTCAGAGTCCTTGGCTTCACCAGACACCTTCTTGAGAACTGACACCAACCTATGTGTTCTCTTTTCAAAGATCTCCACGGTTTCCTCATCCGCACCCTTTTGCCTCAAATACATCTTTGAAGCTCCATTTGGCCCCAAGAGTGGATTCGTTACATCAAAAAGGATAGTCAGAGATGCTTTTTTTTGCTGAATCCTTGGATCAAGGTTTCGGATCGAAACGCGAGTAATAGACCCTAATGCACCTCCTGTGATTCGAACGTTTTGATCAGCTGAATCAAAAAACTCAACACCTAAGGCTTCTGCTATTCCAAGACCAAGGTCGTGAGTTGCGCTACCCCCTACACTTAGAATAATCTTTGTACACCCTAGATCTAGAGCATGGTTCACGAGTAGCCCTGTCCCATACGTACTTCCTAAATTTGGATCTCTCTCATCTGGATTAATTCGCCATAACCCAGACGCTTGTGACAGTTCAATCCAGCAAGTAGATCTATCCTTAAAAAGAAGGAATTTCGCCTCAATTGCACGATGGTGTGCATCCACAGTTGAATGGGTCACGACCTCTCCCAATGATAGTTCCTCTAAAATATCAATGGAGCCTTCCCCACCATCCGAAACGGGGAGGGTTTCAATATCTATAGATGAATCGAATTCTTGGATGCCTCGCGCAATTGCCTTAGATGCCTCAAATGAGTGCATACTCTCTTTGAAGGAATCTGTAGCGACAAGAATGGTCATTACGAAGGGTTAAAGTGGGCCCAGAGGGACTTGAACCCCCGACCAATCGATTATGAGTCGACTGCTCTAACCAACTGAGCTATGGGCCCATGGATAAGGCGATAAATATATCATGATTTGTGATGAATGTCGTCATTCACTCGCTTCCAGTGTAAAAAGGGTAAAAATCATGCTACCTTTATGGACAAATATCCGGTAATTCAACGTCATAATAGGACATGAGCGATCAAAAAATCATTTTCTCCATGGTTGGGGTTAGTAAGTTTCATAAACCCCGAAAACAAGTGTTAAAGGACATCTATTTATCCTTCTTCTATGGGGCTAAAATTGGTGTTTTAGGCCTTAACGGTGCCGGAAAATCAACCCTTCTTCGGATTATTGCAGGTCTTGACCAAGAGTATGAAGGGAAAATAAGTGCTGAAAAAGGCATCACTTTTGGGTATTTACCTCAAGAACCTGAGCTAGATCCAAGCAAAACGGTCAAGGAGATTGTTCAGGAAGGTGTTCAAGAGACTGTGGACTTATTGGCTGAATACGAAGCAATCAACGAAAAGTTTGCCGATCCAGAAGCAGATTTTGATGCACTCATCGCAAAACAAGCCAAGTTACAGGAGAAAATTGATGCAGCTGGAGCATGGGACTTGGATAGTCAGCTTCAAGTTGCCATGGATGCATTGCGTTGCCCACCTGGAGACTCGCCAGTGACAAACCTATCAGGTGGAGAGCGCAGGCGTGTTGCTTTGTGCCGTTTACTCCTTAAAAAACCGGACGTCCTTTTGCTCGATGAGCCCACCAATCACTTGGATGCTGAATCTGTAGCGTGGTTGGAGCAACACTTGGACCGTTATGAGGGTACGGTTATAGCTGTGACTCACGATCGGTATTTCTTAGATAATGTGGCTGGCTGGATATTGGAACTCGACCGAGGTGAGGGTATTCCATTCGAAGGAAACTACTCCTCATGGTTGGATCAGAAACAAAAGCGTCTGGCTCAAGAGGAGAAGCAAGAATCTAAGAGACAGAAGGCGTTGAAGGAGGAGCTTGAATGGGTCCAGCAAAATCCGAAAGGACGTCGTGCAAAATCCAAAGCTCGACTTGCCAATTATGAAAAGATGCTTTCAGAAGAGCACCAGAAATCACGTGAAGAGATGGAGATCTTTATTCCATCAGGGCCACGCCTTGGGGATGTAGTGATTGAGGCCAAAGGAGTTACAAAGGGCTTTGATGATCGCTTGCTCATCGAAAATCTCGATTTTGCATTACCTCCTGGAGGAATTGTAGGTGTGATAGGGGCCAATGGAGCTGGGAAGTCGACACTGTTCAAAATGATTATTGGGGAAGAGACACCCGATGATGGATCCTTGCGGCTTGGAGATACTGTCAAACTAGGTTACATCGACCAAAATCGTCCGTTGGATCCTGCAAAAACCATATGGCAAGAAATTAGCGATGAAATGGACCTCATTAAGCTAGGTGAGCGAGAAGTGAATTCACGAGCATATGTGGCGAGGTTTAATTTCTCAGGGCAAGATCAGCAAAAGAAAGTGACCGAGCTTTCAGGTGGGGAACGCAACCGCGTCCACTTGGCCAAGATGCTCAAGGAAGGAGCGAACGTCCTGTTACTGGATGAGCCGACCAACGATTTGGATGTTAATACCCTTCGTGCCCTCGAAGAGGCGTTACTAGAGTTTGCAGGATGTGCTGTGGTGATTTCGCACGACAGGTGGTTCTTGGATCGTGTAGCGACCCATATTTTGGCCTATGAAGGGGATAGTCAAGTGGTATGGTTTGAAGGGAATTACCAAGAATACGAGGAGAATCGACGCATGAGATTAGGCATTACCGACGATCAACCCACTCGCATTCAGTACAAAAAGCTTACTAGATAGGTAGTAAACAACGGTCGTCTGTTTATTTTACAAGTAACATTTGTCTAGTTTGTTTAAACCCTTCTGTCTCTAGTGTGTAGACATACACTCCACTAGATAGAGAACTAGCATCAAATTCAACTGTGTGCATTCCAGCACCCTTCGCACTATTTACAAGTGTAGTAATGAACCGTCCTGTCATATCATACACATTGAGTGTCACTATTCCTGATTTAGGTAGGGAGTAGGTAATGGTTGTCGTAGGGTTAAACGGATTAGGGTAGTTTTGGCTAAGTGAGTATTCGGTAGGGATTACTACCTCAACAGACGTCCTAACCCCCGTGGTAAATGAATACACGTCTGACCAGTCGGAATGTTGCTGTTCCACTTCACCCAGTGACCTAACCCTCCAATAGTATTGAGTGTTTTGTTCAAGTGGTTCAGTTAACGTATATGTCGATGAGTCTAATTCTGTGGATTCAAATGACAAGGTGGAGAAACTTGATTCAGTGGATACTTGGAGGTGATAGTATTCAACAGAGTCCACCTCTGACCAGTTGAACTTTGTTAAGGTGCCAACGTTCTCTTGTCCATCCTCAGGACTTAGTGGTGTAGAGGGATTGAGTTGTTCCACTTGAGTTGTAAACGTCCAGACATCACTCCATTCTCCATCTCCTGTGGAATTCGTCCCTCTCACTCTCCAACTGTATTGAGTATTGTATTGGAGTGCAGAAGCGTTGAAAGATGTCTGTGTCAACGATTCATTGACAACAAATGACTCAAATCCATCGGTACTAACTTGTAAAGTGTAAGAATTAGAGTTGGAGTCTTGGTTCCATTCTAGGGTAGGGCTAAGTGATACACCATTAGAACCGTCACCTGGAGACGTAAGGGTGATGACTTCAGGTGAGTTGTTTCCAATAGTTTGCTCAATTTCTGCGACTGTTGGAAGATTGGCAAATGTCATTGGTAGGGTATGTCTTGAGGTGAGTACAGAAGCATCAAAAGTAGCTTTGGTCGCAAAAGAAGGAATCCCTGTTTGACTCTCTGTACCAAAATACAACACGGAATTGTCCTCAAGAACAACATGTCTACCGCTAGCTCCTGTTCGGACATATGGATGTACACCAAATGACCACGATTCCATGTCTGTAGAGTAAAACATACCATTGCTGACAGGTTTGTCATTGTATATACTCTGCGTTGCTCCATCATAACTTATTAATGCAAGCGAGTATAGATTTTCAGCATGTTTATCAATGTAGGCCTCTGAAATACCAATGAAGTGAGACTTATACTCCCATGTATTGTCCTCTTTCCATTGATAAATCAAGACATATGGAGGATCCTCATATCCATTTCCGTTTGGATCAGAAGACTGAGCCTCAAATCCCTCACGATAATTTGGTACTACTCCATAAATTTCAGTATCTGAGATTTTTGTAATACTGATAAATGCGTTTGACTGTGAGGCTGTATGTAACCCTTCTTGCAATCGAACCTCTTGAGTGCTAGGCGTGAGAATCAACTCTTCTACTGGAGAGAATGATAACCCATCTGAAGAGGTGAATTTCTCAGGATTATCCTGGACCGTCCCATAAGCCTCCCAACTCTCTCCGTCATAAAACATCATCCGCCATAATAGCTTTGTTGGAAGATTGTAGTCTTCTTCCAATTCAAAAACGAGAGGGTCATTGATAGAGGTAATGGGCTGAGTTGTCACCCAACGTGTCGATTGATTTGCCTGTCGATGATCCCCAGCGAAATATAGAGCCAGTCGATTATCATCAAGCAATACGACAGATGGATCGGCAAGTTGTTCAATACCAGGCGGTCTACTGAATCCAGCGATTGCCGTGATTCCAGATGTATTATAAGTGATGGGATATTCTTTATCGACGTATTGTACATCCATATCCTGACCCAGTGGGTACATCAACGCAAGAAGGCCACATTCTTTTCCAGCATTGTATACATTTTCTGTTAATGCAGCACGCCCTGCAAAGACATCTTCCACTTTTTGACGCTCTGATGTACTACCAAATGCCTTGGCAGCCATACAGAGCCACGTATCCCCACTTAGGCCATCTGTCCAAGGTCGCTCCTCTCCATCAATCGATGTCATTGATGTGCCGTAGTATGAAAAAAGGTGGGAATATTCAGATTCCTGAGCGAAAGTCTGTACTACAAATACACTAGCAAGAATTCCCAAAAATAGTGATTTCATAGACTAGAATATTACTTATAGATATACTGCAAACTATATAAATTATTGTCTAGAACAAATACATCTATAATTAGTTAATGTTAGGAATCACCAAGCCAATGTTGAATTGTCTTGGTTTGAATGACGTTCACATTTGCGCTCATCCCCACCCTTGATCCCCGATGAGTGGGACAAAGGCCACATCACTAAAGGACTCTTCTCGAAAGTGTCCATCTGCTTGTTTTGTCAGGCGCAGTAGCAGCTGTTGGCCTTGATCTCCAACAGGAATGACAAGCCTTCCACCTTGGGCGAGTTGGTCTTTTAATGACTCTGGTACGACAGGTGCACCAGCTGTTACTATGATCGCATCGTAAGGAGCAAACGCTGACCATCCAAGCGTTCCATCCCCACATTTTTGTTTGGCACGGTACCCAAGTTGATGCAAACATTCACGAGCCTGTTGATGGAGCTCTTCGTGGCGCTCTATGGTATGTAATCTGACGCCCATTTCCACAAGCACAGCTGCTTGATACCCAGATCCTGTGCCAATTTCTAGGACGTTGTCACCTGGACCAACCTCGAGTAGCTCAGATTGTCTGGCCACAGTGTAGGGCTGGGAGATCGTTTGATCCTTGGCAATAGGCAGTGCTGTATCTTCGTAGGCTCTGTGATGAAGACCGGTTTGGATGAAGGCATGCCTTGGAACAGTTCCAATAGCGTTCAATACACGATCATCTTGAATCCCCTTCTCTCGAAGGAGTTCTACGAGTGCTTGACGAGGTTTAATGAACTTAGGTTGATCCATGCAATGAAGAAGTGATGAGCCCTTCTCAAAAGTACGCCTAGAGGGTCTTATCTAAAAACGAAACCTTGCCAGGTGGTCATCAACGGTTGGTTTTAGTGTAAAGCATGTTATTTTATCTGCTTATGAAGAAATTATTACCCCTTCCGAGTCTATTCCGCCTTACCGGAATCCTTCTAGTAGGGGGGATTTTGCTTAGCACCACAGGCATGGTTCCTGTAGGTAGTGAGATTGTACAAGATTCGGTCCAAACCACCGCTCAGGTGACCCCTTCGAGTAGCGACTCGATTGTTGGGACATGGGTAAGCGTTGTGCCACCGTTGCTTGCTATTGGATTTGCATTGATTTTTCGACAAGTATTGCTCGCGCTTTTTATGGGTATTTGGATGGGCGCATGGCTTGTCGGTGAGCGTTCTTTTCAAGGGGTGTTTGGAAGCTTTTTTGAGTCATTGACGGGGTATATTGTTCCCCAGACAGCCGATGAAGGTCACATGAGCATCCTCATCTTTACACTTCTTATTGGAGGAATGATTGGCATTATCTCCAAGAATGGAGGGACGAGAGGAGTCATTCGCCAGTTAGGAAAGCTTGTGAAATCAAAGCCTCAGGGGCAGTTGTTAACATCACTTTTAGGGTTTGTCATTTTCTTTGATGATTACGCCAATACAATGGTCGTGGGTAACACAATGCGACCTCTTACCGATAAGCTCAAAATCAGCCGAGCAAAGCTTGCCTATCTAGTCGATTCAACCGCGGCACCCGTTGCTACCGTTGCCTTAATCTCTACCTGGATTGGTGCTATGGTGGGCTATATTGCAAGCGCTTCAGCGGGTATTGAAGGATTCTCTGAACCTGCATATACAGTATTTCTTAAGGCATTGCCCTTTAATTTTTATGCGTTCTTCACCATCTTTTTTGTAATTCTAATTGCGATCTCTGGAAAGGATTTCGGTCCGATGTTAGCAGAGCGGATCAAACTCTATAAAGCTGCAAAGAATCCAGAACTAGACACCTACGGATTATACAAAGATGAAGATCCAGAGGAAGTCAAAAAAGAGACTGTTTCCCATTGGCTCAATGCATTCATTCCGATTGTAATGCTTGTCTCTGGCGTTGTTGGAGGCTTGATTGTAACAGGGGAAGGATCTACGATTCAAGACATCATTGGCTCTGCAGATTCATATGCTGCATTGGTGTGGGGATCGATGCTCTCCATGGTGGTTGCCATTATCCTAACGGTTGGACAACGCTTGTTATCATTTGACGATACGCTAGAGGCGATGTTTTCTGGGATGCATACGATGTATGATGGCCTTCTAGTACTTGTACTAGCATGGTCGTTGAGTGCAATCACGCAAGATCTTGGCACAGCGGATTTCCTGGTCACGGTATTTGGTACAGCAATTGACCCGATGTATTTACCTCTTGTTGTATTTGTGTTGTCGGCTGCTACAGCTTTTGCCACTGGCTCGAGCTGGGGGACCATGGGAATTTTAATGCCATTGGTGTTGCCTCTTGTGTGGAATCTTGGCTTGGAATATGGGTACCCTACCGATGAAATATCAGTATTTATCTACGCAGCCGTGAGTGCTGTTTTAGCGGGTGCGGTCCTTGGAGATCATATATCTCCGATTTCTGATACAACCATATTGAGTTCTCTAGCGACGCAGTGTAACCACATTGAGCACGTGAACACTCAAATGCCTTATGCGTTGGTTGGGGGAGCTCTGGCCTTGGTTTCTTATCTCGCTGTAGTCGCATGGGGTCTTCCAGGGTGGATTGCCTACCTGGTGGGTGCAGGGCTGATTGTTGCGGTCATTTGGACGTTTGGTAAGTCACCGAATCCTGAGGATTACGCCTAATCATACATGAATGGCTTTTGAGGGTGCGATGGCAGTTGCGCTAGAAGGACAACTCTACTTTACGACCCCAGTCTTGGCACCTCATTTGCGAGATTGGGCAGCTATGAAACGTGCGGATCATGTCATTCTCCTTGATAGTTCTCTTTGGAGTCGTAAGGGGCGATCCCATCGTTTAGCCATTAACATGTTGGGTAAAAAACAATGGCTCTCGCTCCATGCAGACACCCAACATTGGAAGGGGCGTTCCTTGCATGATCTTCAGTGGGATTCTAAAAATGTTGATTCCATGATTCATCATTGGGCCAAATCGCTGGAGCCTTCCTATAAAACAAGCTATGGATTTGATGAATTACGACCAGAATGGGAAAGATTCTGGCTCGACGCCCCTAGTGATGTGATGGAATGCATCGTAGCACATGGACAGTGGCTCGCAAACTGGTTGGGGCTTCATGATATAACTCGAAAATGGGTTCGTGCGTCCATGTTGGATGAAGCGATATTCCAAGAAGCTTGGTTTCGAAAGGATGTTTGGATGGAACCTGGAACCAACGCATACTCTCCACAACCACCCAATCGCACGTCCATGCCTGCATGGACAGAACCGGTCTACCGACAGAGATGGGACCCGAATGTTGGAGATTGTTCCAGTCTGGATCTGCTCTTTGAAGAAGGTCCAGAGGTTTGGCGTACCGTGGATCAATTATAGCGGTAGGCAGGAATATCGTACTTGAAAGTCTACCCCTGGTGAAGCATTCTCAATACTGTCTTACACATCAAAACTAATTCCTTGTGCCAACGGTAATTCAGACCCCCAATTAATCGTATTGGTTTGACGACGCATATAGGCTTTCCAAGAATCAGAACCTGACTCCCGCCCACCTCCAGTCTCTTTTTCTCCACCAAAGGCGCCTCCAATCTCTGCACCGCTGGTACCGATATTGACATTTGCGATACCACAATCGGATCCTTGATGGGATAAAAAGAGCTCGGACTCCCGCATATTCATCGTGAATATTGATGAACTTAATCCTTGTTTTACATCATTTTGCAGCTTCACGGCCTCCTCTACAGAGGACACGCGAATCAGGTATAGAATAGGCGCAAAGGTTTCTTCCTGAACAATGTCATACTCATTCTCAGCAATGCAAATTGCAGGTTTAACATAATGGCCTCCCGCGACAGGTGCGGCAGACCCTCGAAGATCATCCCCTCCGTAAAGTATTTGTCCCCCTTGCTCGACAACAGCCTTTAGAGCTGCTTGCATCGTGTCTACAGCCTGGTCATCAATTAGTGGGCCTACCAAGGTTCCTTCAGCTGTAGGGTCTCCAATGGTAATGTTTTTATAAATCGATAAAAGTCTCTGTTTGACATCATCAAAGACAGCATCATGCACAAATAATCGCCGCGTGGATGTACAACGTTGTCCAGCTGTGCCCACAGCCCCAAAGACAATGGCACGGATCGCCATTTCGAGATCTGCTTGATCACTTACGATAACGGCATTATTTCCTCCTAATTCAAGCAAGCTTTTTCCAAGTCGAGCCCCTACCACTTGGGCTACTTCTTTCCCCATTCGTATGGATCCTGTGGCAGATATCAACGGTAGTCGTGTATCATGTGTGCACCATTCGCCAACCTCACGATCTCCTTGAATCAGATTAAAGACTCCTTCTGGGACATCATTCTCTGCGAGAACCCCTGCGATGATTTGTTGGACGGCAATTCCACACAAAGGTGCTTTTTCACTTGGTTTCCAGATTACTACATCGCCACAAACGGCCGCAATCATGGCATTCCATGAGTAAACTGCTACGGGAAAATTAAATGCGGACATCACGCCAACGATACCAAGAGGATGCCACTGCTCATACATCCGGTGAAGAGGTCTCTCAGAGTGCATGGTGAGCCCGTATAGTTGTCGGGATAATCCTACAGCAAAATCACAGATATCTATCATTTCTTGGACTTCGCCAAGTCCTTCTTGGTAGATTTTTCCCATCTCCTGACTGACCAACAAGCCAAGGGCTTCCTTATGTTCACGCAATGCCTCACCAATCTGTCGGACAATTTCTCCACGTTGAGGTGCAGGCATCATTCTCCAGGACTCAAACGCGCTCTCAGCGGTACGCACGACATGCTCATATTCGTCCCTAGTGGTTGCACGAACTTGTCCAAGAACGGCACCATTTATGGGACTGTTTGCATCAAATGCATCCCCATCCCCAAAAAAAGCTTGGCCAGTTGAAGTTCCAAGGGCAGGGCCCTTTCCGTCAAAGATTTGAGTCAAAAAATCCATGGATATCCTATTTTGAGTTATGCAACGTCTTTCCGAGTCCCAATGTACATCTTGGGCAAAGCTCCATCAACGCAAAGTTCGTAAAAACTTAGGCCAATGTTTAGTCGAGGGGGAGAGATCTGTGCAACAAGTCCTCAAGAATCAGCACCTTGATATCCTTCAGATTATTGTATCACTAGAAGGTGGCGAGAACCCTTCACCAGAGCGAATTGCATCGTTGGTGTCCATGGGTGTCAAAGAGGAATCCATTTGTTTGGCTACTCCTAGGCAGTGCAAAAAGCTTAGTGACACTCCATCACCACAAAGTCTTTTTGCCCTAGTTTCGATACCAGGGGATTGGGATGTTGAGCGTGGCTTTGATGTACTGGCTCAACAGCCACAAAGTCTTGTACTATATTTGGACGATATCCAAGACCCGGGAAATATGGGGACCATTCTCCGCACAGCGAGCTGGTTTGGTGTTGACGCAGTACTCTGTGCACCAGGCTGTGTGGATCCATGGAATTCAAAGGTTGTTAGAGCCCTTTCAGGTGCAATGGGCGTCATTCCAATTGCTCACGTACCGTACGAGTGGGTGTCATCTCTCCCTTCGTCTCATACGCTTTTTGGGCTTGACCTTAGTGAGAACGCCATACCCATTGAGCGTGCACAATGGGATAATCATTCTATTCTTGCGATTGGCAATGAAGGCAATGGCTTGAGTGCTTCAACGCGTGATGCATTACAAACATCGCTTCATATCTCACCTACACAACGGACCCATCCGCAGAATGGCTCAGCGTCTAAAACACCCAAATCATCCACAACCCCGCTTGTAGAGAGTTTAAATGCAGCCGTTGCAACATCTATTGCACTGTACAGCTACCGGTCTGTCCATCGTTGAGACTCCATGGGTGCCTATTACTGATGAAGTCGGAGTCTCAACACTCAACTCTATCACCCCACTTCTTCCGTCTCGCACCCCAATACACAAAAAGCCTTAACACAAATTTTTTGTTTCCCCGTTGAATATGAACGTTGGCTCACTTACTATCCATAAACCATTGTTCTAACCTAACCTGTTGCTCCATGCCTACCTCGACCTCTGGCGATAAAGCCAGCGTCAAGAAAGACAAATCCAAGAGATCTAGCACACCCCGAAAATCAACAAACGCAACAAAAAAGACCGGAGCCCCTAAGAAATCAACAGCCTCTATACCTTCAAAAAAGGGATCTACATCATCCAGTAGTAAAAAAAATCCCTCAAAGGTCTTTGTACTTGATACATCTGTACTGCTTTATGATTCAGAGGCCGTTCGAAATTTTCAGGAGCACGATGTAGCGATTCCTATAACTGTTCTTGAAGAGCTTGATACCTTCAAAAAAGGGAACAGTGTCACCAATCTGCACGCGCGCGAACTCATCCGTTACCTCGATAAAATTTCTGGTGAGAATAAAATGATGCGTGAGTGGATTCCTTTAAATGGCCGATCTTCTGGGCGTATCAAGGTGGTCACCGAAGATGGAGGGAATGGCCAGGACGCAAACAAAGCGTTTGGGTCATCCAAAAATGACCACCGAATTTTAAATGCAGCACTTCATCTTCGTAAGGCGGAGAAAGGACGGCGTGTGATCTTGGTGTCAAAAGACATCAATTTGCGACTCAAGGCTCGCGCTATGGACCTTGAAGCAGAGGATTATGAAACCGTTCGTGTAAAGGATATCGATCATTTGTATCGTGGTCGTACGACGCTAGAACTTGCAGACCCCACACCCATCCAGGAGTTGTATGCCCATGGGTCGATCCCAGCAGATAGCGTGCTCAAGGAACCTGCCATCAAGAATCATTATTACTTACTCAAGCATAACTCTGCCTCAGCATTGGCTACCTATCGTCATCAATCAGGGGCACTTGAACTACTCCATAAAATGACCGCCTATGGGGTTGTGCCACGCAATGCGGAACAAACCTTTGCATTGCATGCAGTTCTTGACCCCAAAGTTCCTCTGGTCACCATTACGGGTGCAGCTGGTACAGGAAAAACATTGTTGGCATTGGCAGGAGCCTTGGAACAACGTAGTGAGTATCGGCAAATATATCTCGCCCGACCCATTGTCCCATTAAGCAATCGTGATCTTGGGTATCTACCTGGGGATGTAAAGTCGAAGATTGACCCTTACATGCAACCGCTTTGGGATAATTTGAGCATCATCAAAAACCAATTCAGCGAATCAAGCAAACAGTTCAAGAAGATTGATGAAATGGTTCAATCTGAAAAACTGACGATTGTTCCTTTGGCGTACATTCGTGGTCGTAGTCTGTCTAATGTCATATTCATTATCGATGAGGCTCAGAACCTGACTCCACATGAGATTAAAACGATTATTACAAGGGCTGGAGAGCAAACCAAAATCATCTTCACGGGTGATATTTTTCAAATAGATACGCCATATCTAGACGCCGAAAGCAATGGGCTTTCCTATCTGGTCGATCGATTAGCAGATAGTGAATTGTATGCGCATGTAGGACTTGAAAAAGGGGAGAGATCGCAACTTGCAAATGTGGCGAGCACGCTTCTTTAGTCTAGGGTAATGTGAGCAACCTCGGTGATAGGTTCACCTAGAATTCGTTCTGCCAGTCCCTGAACGTGGTCGGGTCTATCAGTCACCCAGCACTCAAGCCAGTTTGTTGAAGGCCTAGAAGAGGATGCAGAGGTCGACTCCAACCGCTCTAGCCCATGCTCTTGAAGTTGTGCTCGTAGGGACTGAGCAACGGCTTCACCGGAGTCCACGATCATGGGAGATGAGGATAATTGAGCTTCGATTGCATCTCGAAATAACGGGTAATGCGTACATCCTAGGATAACAGCATCCAGTGAGTGAGTTTGCAAAGGTTCTAGATACACCTCCAATGTGCGACGAACAACGTCACTCTGCCCATCCCATCCCTCCTCTGCAAGGGGTACAAGTAAAGGACACGCTTGGCTGCGCACCTGAAGTTCTGGCCATCGTTGAGTCAGATGGGATTCGTAGGCATTGGATGAAATTGTCGCAGCTGTGCCTAATACCCCTACTGTGGGAATGCTTTGACTATTCTTGTGAGGGTAAAGATGATCTATCGTCGCTTCTACACCTGCAGTTAACACATCAATCATGGGAATCAAATCTTTCCATTCCTCTAGCACGTCGTGTGCAAGTGCAGATACTGTATTGCATGCAACAACAATCGCTTTGACCTCTGCAGCGTCCATTTTCGTCAAAATTTCACGGGTATACTGCTGAATCACATCCTTAGATTTTGTTCCGTAAGGCACTCTAGCGGTATCTCCAACATAGAGAATCTTCTCATGTGGAAGTGCCTGATGAATCGCTTTGGCAACCGTTAATCCACCAACGCCAGAATCAAAAACACCGATAGGTCTTTGGATTAGCTCGTCTGTTGGTGTTGGACTCATACGGGTGATTTAATAGATGACCAGGGTTGATAAGGATTCGAACTCACGTGGGTGTTTGTCCAGTACCTGAGGCAAAGCTAGGATGAACTTTAGCTAAAATAGTACGAATTCCTCGTTTTGCATCCTTCGAGATCGGTAAGTAATAAAGGCCTAGGCCATAAAGTCCCACGATGGGTGCAGTGACGATGGCTCCTTCAAGAGCAAGTTCAATCCATGGAAATGGACGTGCCCAATCTCCCAGTGTTAAAAGGTTAACAGAGAGCTTTGGAGCTACATACATCAATCCGGCAAAGGGGAGAAGCATCAGGCCATACCCAAACACAGCACGGGTGAATGGATGGAGTCCAAGACCTTTCCAGACAACAAGAAGCTTGACCCCATTATATAAAACCAGGGAACAAGTGGTTGCTAAGGCAGCTCCTTGCAGGCCAAAAAGTGGAATAAATGTCGCATTAAGACCAAACGAGATCCCCATGAGTGCAAGGATGGTCCAAAGATCAATGGTAAAGTATTTTGAATGCACCAAAATAGAGCCGTTAAGCCCCGCAAAGGTGTCAATCAATCGACCCACAGCCAACCAAAAAAAGATCCATCGGCTTGCTCGATACGCATCAGGTAAAAGTGAAAACACGAACTCCAAGTTTATCCAAATCACCATTGTGATTAAAAACCCCATCATAATGCCATTCATTGAGGTTTTTTGATAAATCTGTTTCACTGTTGACAGGTCGTTTTTTTGCATCGCATCTGCAATGAGAGGCGTTCCAATACGCTCTAGAGAACGCAAGGGAACAGTCATGACAGAGACCATATAGTAGGACATTGCGTAGATGGCTGTCTCACGCAGGCCTAATAGGGAGCCAATCATCAAGATGTCAATATTCATAACCACTAGCCCTGCAAATCCACCAAAAAGTGTGAACCCAGAGTACTTGACCAAAAGCTTCTTGAAGCCTCTTGGGAATGGTTTTGAGGGCTCGCGTGGCGCTTGATCTTCTGCTGCAAGCTGAGAATTTGGCCTAAATAACCCGTATGAAGCGACTTTCCACAGCATGTAAAGTGAAGAGACTCCATAAATCGAGACAAAACCCACAACAAATTGTGGGAATGTGAGCCACTGTTGCCACATCACGACCAACAATGTGATTACGAGCCCTCGAAGTATAATCTCTGAGGAGACCAATCCAGACACAGAATCCTTCATCGATCGAAGAAAACTATTGAGTATCTCATAGTAGATAATGAAAAGCGTCATAGGGAGCGTCCAACGCTTGTAATCAAGGAAGAGGGCCGATTCTTTTGCATAGTACCCATCAATCCATGGCTCCAATACAAAAAACAGTGCGAGGTATAGGCTAAACCCAATTAAGGGAACCAGAAAGGAAAGTTGAATGAATCGAAACCGTCTAGAAGGGTAGTCTTCAACGGCCGGCATGAATCTAAGAATGGCTCCACGGAATCCAAGTGATCCAAGATGTGCGCCAATCATGGTAAAGGATGTAAAGAGCTTAATCAGTCCAAACTCTTCAGGTGCAAGAATGCGTGGATAAAGGAAAAGCGTAGTTATGACACCTAATCCTATGCCAAGATAGCTTAGAATGGTGTTTTTGAGTGCTTGTCGAAAGAGGATGCCCAACGACTTACTCGATCACTTTTGGGACCCGGAAATAATCTGAATCAGCATCGGGTGCATTTCGTAGCGCGTCTTCATGTGGAACGGGTGCTTCTGGGGTGTCTGGACGAAGCCGTGTTTCAAAATCAAAAACATGCTCTAAAGGCTCAACAGAGGAGGTGTCAATTTGATTAAGCTCATCCATATAGGATAGAATCTTATTTAAATCTTGCTGAGCTTGCGTGGCTTCTTGCTCTGTAAGCGAAAGTCTAGCAAGTTTGGCGATGTAATGAACGTCCTCTAACGTGACTGACATACGAATGGAATGGTTATGTGTCTAGTGTGAATCTACGTCAAGGAGAGAGTACGTTGCAAATGGCATCGGTGAAGCTCTTGGTTTGCCCTTCTCCTCCAATATCCGCTGTGCAATCACTCTTGTGTTCTTGCAATACGGTGTAAATGGCTGCCCGTATCCTTTCTGCGGTTTTGTTTTGATCAAGGTGATCCAGCATCATTACTGCAGAAAACAAAAACGCCAGTGGGTTTGCAATCCCTTTTCCTGCAATGTCAGGAGCTGATCCATGGACAGCTTCAAAGATAGCGGCAGACTCACCGACATTCCCAGCACCGGTTACTCCCAATCCACCGACTAACCCAGAGGCTAAATCTGAGAGGATGTCCCCAAACATATTGGTGGTGACAATTACATCGAACCTCTCCGGACGCATGACCATTTGCATGGCCATATTATCAATAATGAGGTCTTCAAACTCGATAGAAGGGTATTGAGTGGCTATCTCACGGCCCACTTCTAGGAATAGTCCTGTTGTGAACTTTAAGATGTTCGCTTTATGAATAAGGCTGACTTTTTTGCGTCCATGACGCATAGCATATTCAAAAGCTTCCTTGATAATTCGTTCACTCGCTTTGCGCGAAACCACAGCGAGACTTTCAGCTTCTTGACCTTCCTCTACCCATCTCTCTCGTCCAATGTATAACCCTTGGGTGTTCTCTCTGAAAAGAACCATATCTACATGTCGAAAAGGGGTATCAATACCAGGGAGTGTTCGAGCAGGGCGGATATTCGCAAAAAGGTCAAAATGTTGGCGAAGTGCCACATTGATAGACCGAAAACCTGCCCCAACGGGTGTTGTTAGAGGACCCTTCAAAGCGATTCGATGACGTTCAATCGCTTGGATGGTCTCTTCAGGTAGTGGATTTCCATGCGATGTAACTGCTGCTTCACCCGCAGCACATTCAACCCATTGCACGTCTGCCTGGGCTACATGGAGGATTTGCTTTACCGATTCAGTGATTTCAGGGCCAATTCCATCACCAGGAATAAGAACTACATGAGGCATATCTGGACAAATATTAATGACAATATGGTTACTTTCGCCTTCGAAGCGACCAATATTGGATGTTTCGGACCCAAAAATAGCCCCATTTTCTTAAAAAAGAGCCCAAAATGACGTTTTTTTTCATTCCTTAACGTGCATTTGTGTCTGAATCTGTTATTTTTGAAGAATGTGAGGTATAAAAGATGATACTCACAACCTGTGTTATTCATGGGATTCTGCTAACCAACAACCAAACATGGAGGCTCACATGGCCAGAATCGACGAAGTAAAAACTATCATGGCTCACCTAGAAGATGACATGGACAAGTTCTACAATAAGGGGAATAAAGCTGCGGGAACGCGTGCTCGTAAACATCTCCAGGATCTAAAGAATCTTGCTCAAGTCATTCGTAAAGAGATTCAAGAGAAGAAAAACGCTGGCTAATCTGTTTTTCTAAGATCTTAAAAGGCTGTGTGGGGTTCCATACAGCCTTTTTTTATGCCTCTTCGTAGGCAGACATCGGCAAACAGGTACACATTAGGTTGCGATCTCCATACGCATCATCGACCCGACGAACGGAGGGCCAAAATTTAAACGCGTGTTGACCCTCCATTGGGAATACCGCTTCTTTTCTACTGTATGGAAACACCCAATCATCACGAAGTGCCATTTCTTGAGTATGTGGAGCGTGTTTTAACACATTCTCCTTCTCATCGGCAGACCCATTTTCAATCGCACGTATCTCTTCTCTAATCGAAATCATCGCATCACAAAAGCGATCAAGTTCGGATTGAGACTCACTTTCTGTGGGTTCAATCATAAGCGTTCCAGCCACAGGGAAGCTCATTGTAGGTGCATGGAAACCGTAGTCCATCAATCGTTTTGCAATATCCGTTGCTTCAATACCTGCAGAGGCCTTAAATCCACGTATATCGATAATAAACTCATGAGCAGACCGACCCGTTTTTCCACGGTACAGAACAGGATAGTGGTCTTTTAGGCGTTCCATCATGTAGTTGGCGTTTAGAATTGCCAACTTTGTGGCTTGAGTTAATCCATCAGGACCCATCATGCGGATGTATGCGTGAGAAATGGTCAAGATGGATGCACTACCCCAAGGCGCTGCAGATACTGGTGTAATGCCCAATTCACCTCCTGTCTCGATGAGTGGGTGTCCGGGTAGATATGGAGCTAAATCTTTGGTAACTCCGATGGGTCCCATCCCTGGACCACCCCCACCGTGAGGGATACAGAAGGTTTTGTGCAAATTTAGATGGCATACATCTGCCCCAATTGCGGCTGGACTTGTAAGGCCCACTTGTGCATTCATATTGGCTCCATCCATGTACACCTTGCCACCATGTTCATGAATCAAGTCACAAATTTCTCGGATGTGTTCCTCAAAGACTCCATGCGTGGATGGATAGGTGACCATTAGCGCAGACAAGTTTTCAGAATGAGCCTCAACATGTTTCTTTAAGTCCTCAAAGTCGATATTACCCTGATCATCACACTGCGTCACGACGACATTCATTCCAGCCATTACAGCACTTGCTGGATTGGTCCCATGGGCTGAAGATGGGATTATGGCAACGTTTCGATGGTGATCCCCACGTTGTCTGTGGTATTCACGAATCACCATGAGGCCCGTATACTCCCCTTGAGCACCAGAATTTGGTTGCAGAGACACAGAATCAAAACCAGTAATCTCCTCAAGCCAAGTTGAAAGGTCTTCAAAAAGCTGTGTATAGCCTTTGGTCTGATCACTCGGAGCAAATGGATGAATTCCACCAAACTCTTTCCATGTCACGGGGATCATCTCTGTAGTGGCATTGAGTTTCATGGTACACGAACCGAGTGAGATCATGGAGTGTGTCAAACTCAAATCCTTGTTTTCAAGTCGCTTCATATAGCGAAGCATCTCATGTTCAGTGTGGTAGGTGTGGAATACCTCGTGATCCATAAACGCACTTGAACGTTGGAGATCTTTACCTAGAACACTTGAAGTGGACTGCTTGTCTAATTCTGGAAGGCTCGAGATGAGTCCTGCTTTGTGGAATATTTCCCAAATACGTAGAGGGTGTGATTCGTCTTTGGCTTCATCAAAGGTGAGCCCAATATCCCCATTTTCGAAGTAACGGAGATTAAGTTTCATAGATTCAGCAGCAGCGCGAACGCTCTCAGCCTGCTTTGGATCTGCGGCGATTCGAAGGGTGTCAAAAAATTCGTCATGACGCAGTTTGCATCCGCCTTGGACAAGCCCATTGGCAGTCGCAACAGCCAGCGCGTGAACTCTTGAGGCTATACGACGTAACCCTTCTGGCCCGTGCCACACTCCATAAAACCCAGAAATCACTGCAAGGAGAACCTGTGCAGTACAAATATTAGACGTTGCTTTTTCACGTCTGATGTGTTGCTCTCTTGTCTGCAGTGCCATACGATACGCTGGATTTCCATCTGCATCTTTGGTTGCTCCAATGATTCGTCCTGGGATTTTGCGCTGGTATTCTGCTCTGGTAGCGAAGAAAGCAGCGTGTGGCCCACCATACCCCATAGGTACTCCGAAACGTTGAGCTGACCCAACGACAACATCGGCCCCTTGCTCCCCTGGAGGTGTAAGCAATACGAGGCTCAGAAGGTCTGCGGTAACCACCGTCATTACATCGTGCTCATGTCCAGCATCGATGGTTGGTTTGATGAATCGGACCTTTCCATCGGAATCGGGATAACTTAGTACCATCGCGAAGACGTCAGGACGGGTTACATCGAACTCGCTAGGGTCTTGGATGACGAGCGTAATCCCGAGTGGTTGTGTCCGTGTTTCAAGTAAAGCATGTACCTGAGGATGACATTGTGAGGAGACCAAGCAGGTTGCTGCATCCTTCTTTGTACGAGGTCTGGCATCATAAAGCATTGTAACCCCTTCAGCCACGGCAGTAGCTTCATCAAGGAGTGAGGCATTTGCCAACTCCATCCCGGTGAGATCACTGATCATCGTTTGGAAGTTAATGAGCGCTTCCATTCTCCCCTGTGCAATCTCCGCTTGATAGGGGGTGTACGCGGTATACCAGCCTGGATTTTCTAGGATGTTACGAAGAATAACTGAGGGCATGATGGTGTCTGTATACCCCATCCCTATAAACGACTCAAATACCTTATTCTTGGATGCAATCTCTTTAATCTCTTTCAGATACTCTTGTTCAGAAATTGCAGCAGGTAAATGGAGCTCTCTCTCAAGTCGAATCCCTTTTGGTATGATCTCGTCAATGAGTGCGTCCAATGATGGCGCATGTACTTGTTCGAGGAGAGGTGTTAATTGAGTTTGATGAGTACCGTTGTGTCGTTGTTCGAACGAGTCCTTGGGTGGAATCATGCGCTTGTTAGCTCTTGTAAAAACTAGGATTTAGATCGGAAAAGTGTGACTGTGCGAAAGCCATTTTTCATGCGATAACAAAGATACAGTTTTTTCGTTTTCAGAGTTCCTGAGAATCGCAGGAATCTTGCAAAACTATCGTAAAAATGATGGTCCAGAGAGTTGTCATATATCGTAAGATTCAAGATATTTAGCCATGGTTAAAAAAGATTCGAGAAGCTAAATAAGAATGAATAAACATTATGATCGCAACAACTGCCATATCTCTTCCCTTTTTAGATGGTTGGTTTTTTGATCTTCATCCCGTGATTCAAGCCCTTATTGCAGGACTATTCACCTGGACTATGACGGCCCTAGGAGCTGGGATTGTTTTTTTTACTCGCAGCGTGAGTTTAAAGGTTTTGGACTCATTAATGGGATTTGCTGCAGGTGTGATGATTGCTGCTAGCGTATGGTCGCTACTCATTCCAGGAATGGAGATGGCTGAGTCTCAAGGGATGAATCCACTCATTCCTGCAGTCGTTGGATTCTTAGTTGGTGGGATAACCTTGCGTATTGCAGATGCCTATTTGCCTCACCTTCACCCATCATTTTCACTAGACGAGGCCGAAGGGGTCCCAACCTCTTGGAGGCGGTCTACATTACTCATGTTAGCGATGACCTTGCACAATGTTCCAGAAGGACTTGCAGTTGGAGTGTTATTTGGAGCTGCCGCAACGGGTATTGATCCAACAGGAACGGCTACTATTGCAGGAGCGATTGCCTTAGCTATTGGAATTGGGATCCAGAATTTTCCCGAAGGCTTGGCCGTATCTGCTCCCCTTCGAAGAGATGGCATGAAGACGTCCAAAAGCTTCTATTATGGACAATTATCAGGTGTTGTTGAGCCTATATCGGCCGTGGTTGGAGCGGCGGCTGTATTATTGATTGCTCCCATTCTTCCGTATGCATTAGCATTTGCAGCGGGTGCAATGATGTATGTGGTGATCGAGGAATTGATCCCTGAATCTCAAAATCATGGCAATACTGATTTAGCTACACTTGGGACAATGCTGGGATTCACAGTGATGATGTTTTTGGATATAGCCCTTGCGGGGTGACAATCGTTGCAATCCCCACATCGTACGAATGGCCACTATCGACGTTACAGATTCATCGAGAAGGTGAGTCCTGCACCACCCGCCATACTTTGAACACGAATCGCTTCAGTGATATCAACATGGAAGTAAGCAAAGGCTATATCGAAGACAAATAAGAACGCACCTTGAAGGATTAATGACTGGCCATATCCCTGAAGTCGAGAAGAATCAAGCCTTTTTCCTCGTTCAATGAGTGCATAGCCTAGCGCCATGTAGCCAAGGTCTAAACCAGCATTAAAAAGTAAAATTTTATCGAGTCGAGACGCTTCCTGAACGCCCTGCTCAAGCGTCCAAGTACTCACATCTGGTAGCGTCATCAAGGCGACAGACGCAATCGTCAGATTAACAGCATTCCACCCCGCGTTCATCTCGTGAAAGTATCGCGTAGTTCCTGATGTTTGGCTTCGGCCTAGTGATCCTGTGACAATATTTGCCAATGCCCACCCACCTAGTAATTTCATGCCGAAACGCATGGATTCAACATGTTGATCCAGGGGAGTAACCACAGGATCCTGAGCATATGTCATGGACGGGAAAAGAAGAAACCATCCAAATGCACCCATGAGTGAAAGTCCAATGATAGGATGCCAGAATTTGCGAGGTGACCGTAAATGAAGAAAATCGATGATGTGATTCATATAATTAGCGGGTTGCTGTCGTCGATTGACGCGGTAAGCTAGAGTGTAATACAAGCCGTTCTTCCGTAACGATGTAAGCCTCACAATCGTTTGAAACAGGAAGACAATGAAGCCCAGTAAATTCACCGAAAGCTGGTAAAACCATATGATCGTTGGTTTCAAAAAAACAGGGCAATGTCATGGATTGACGCCCAGTTGTCCGAAGCTTGACACCAGGGTGGATATGCCCACAAATTCGAAAAAGAACTTCTGGATGCTCCCCAGTCACGGGGTTGCTTGGCTTTGGAAATGAATCACTTGGCTCATGGCTAAAGCATAGCCCGTGTCGTAGCAGCGAGGATTGAACAGTGAGTCCAAGAGTTGTATACACGGTAGGTTTTGCTATATCATGATTTCCTTGAACCAAAACATGTTCAAGTGATTCATGAGCTCTCATCCATTCTTGAAATTCAAGCCATTCTTCGTTTGGATGACTATGAAATAGATCGCCAAGAAACCAAATAGCTTTTGGTTGCGTTCGTCTAATGACATCATCAAGACGATCCAGGGTCTTACGTTGTGCCCCCTTAGGCACAGCAATCCCTTGCCTCTGGAAATGACTCACTTTACCAAAGTGTAGGTCTGCAACAAGTAGAACACCCTCAGATTCCCAATAGGCCGCCTTTTCTGGCAATAGCCAAAACGTTTGGTTATGAACGTGCCATTTGATGTCGTTGGAGGTCATGCTTGGCTTGATCCTGCATTTTTTGGATTCGCTGGGCTAGAGTTTCAGAAGACACCTTGCCACGTAATCGATCTACAAAGATAGGAAAAGCAAAAGGGGAAAAACGGGGCGTTTCTACGAGTTTAATCGGTTGAGATTGGATTCTATGTAATACTTCACGAATTCGATGTTCCTCTAGCTGCGTGAGTAACACTTCTTCATGTGCTTGTTGAAGCAGAAGATGATCAGGTTCATACTCTGACAAAACGTCATACAAAAGGCCACTCGAAACTTGAAGATGTTTCGTGGAGGTTGCTTTGCCTGGGTACCCTTGGAATATCATGCCGCTAATTCGAGCGATATATCGAAAATGTCGTTTTGCTAATTCCGACGTATTCACACTGCGTTGAAGGTCACTCACCAAGTGTTCTGGTGAAAAAAGGCTACGAATCCATGACTCATCCCAAGAGATGGGTTGATCTGTGAGAAGTTCAAAGCCATAATCATTCATGGCAAGGGTAAACGTGATAGGCATTTGGTCTGCGATGCGGGTAGCAATCAATGTGCTTAGACCCTCATGTACAGCCCGTCCTTCAAAGGGGAAAAAGAATGCATGAGTCCCCTCTTTTGAGGTAGATACCTCAACGAGAAATCGGTTGTGGCTTGGTAATGCAGACCTCTCAGCTTGCAACTCCATCAAGGGACGGATCGCACGTGTTTCGGGCGTTCTGTATGATCCTTCTTCCATATCCTGCAACGAACGTTGTAGGCCAGCGGATAGATTTGAACTTAGCGACATCCGTCCTCCAAGCCAGGTAGGGATCGATTTTGAGGCACCTTTGGCACGCCGGACATACACAGTCATTTGCTTTACACGCACAAGTTCAAGGTTGCGCCCCGCAAACCAAAAGCAATCTCCAGGCTCCATTTTGGCAATAAACCACTCTTCGACCGTGCCCAAATATCCACCCGTAAGATATTTTACCCGTAGCATCGCATCAGATGAAATCGTACCAATGGAAAGTCTGTGTCGAGTCGATACGCGACGATTGGCAGGTTTTACAAGTCCATCAGAGTCTACTACTAGCTTTTGAAACTCTGGGTACTTTTGAAGCGCATCACCGCCATGAATAAGCGAATGAAGAATCTGTTCCCAGTTTTCCTTTGAAAGGGATTGGTAGGACCATGTTGCACAAACTTCATTATAGAGTTCCTGAGGGAAGAATCCCCCACCCACAGCTCGAGTCACGGCATATTGAGAAAGCACATCCGTCGGGGCGAAGGGTGGGGTGCGATCCTCAAGGGCAGGGTTTGATATTGATTCACGCAGAGCACCAGCTTCAATCAATTCTAGGGCATGAGTGGGTACAAAAATGATTTTACTTTTTTGACCAGGAGAATGACCACTACGCCCTGCCCGTTGCATAAATCGCGCAATCCCCTTTGGGCTTCCAACCTGGATAACGCGGTCAACTGGGGAAAAGTCGACACCCAAATCTAAACTCGACGTACACACTACAATACGAATCACCCCCTCTTTGATGGCACTTTCCACCCAAAGGCGAATCTCTTGCGTTAAAGATCCATGATGAAGAGCGATATCACCTGCAAGATCTGGGTTGGCTTCAAGTAGCCCTCGAAACCATAACTCTGCCTGCGCTCGAGTATTCGTAAAGAGTAACACAGAGCCTGGTGGCTCCAGATAGGGAAGGACTTGATCGATCATCGATAAGCCTAGATGTCCAGCCCAAGGTAATTCATCCATGGTTTTGGGAAGGATGGACACCATCTCAATCTCCTTTGGATGATCACCTTTGATATGAACGGCCTTATGCGCCTTTTCTGATGATCCAAAAAGCACCTCTTTGGCTTCTTCCACATTTCCAATGGTTGCAGATACTCCCCAACACGAAAGCGCTGGTTGAAGTGCTCGAAGACGGGATAACACCAGTTCACATTGAGTCCCACGCTTGGATCCCATGAATTCATGCCACTCATCAACAACCACTCGTTGGACATGTTTCAGATCCCCCAATGAACTACTTGATGCAAATAAGATGTGCATACTCTCTGGCGTCGTAATCAAGATGGAAGGCATCTTTTTTCGTTGCTTTGCCTTCTCTGAACTTGATACATCACCTGTGCGACGGCCAACTGTAAGCTGAAGACCGAGCTCATCGATCATCTCTTGCATTGCCGACTCTAGATCCTTTGCAAGTGCCCTTAGAGGAGTGATCCAGAGTAATAATGGACCCTTTTCCGGAGGATGCCCCGATGCTTGCTGTTGAAGCTGTGTTAGAAATAGCCCACCAAGCATGGCCAAGGTTTTTCCACTTCCTGTTGGGGCCGTTAAAAACCCGTCCAGCCCTTTTTGCTGAGCTTTCCATGCCTCCATTTGAAATGGAAACGGGCGCCATCCTTTTTTATCAAACCATTGTGTAAGACGTTGGAATTCGTCTCTATCATAAGACTCTTTAATGGTCATCCTAGAAACCCTTTTTTTACCAACCAGGACCCAATCAATAAAGCACCACTAGCATAAATCAACCCTAGTCTAAAACGAGTACGTACAAACGCTGGATGAAAAAAAAGTCCGTGTGTTCGTCGATTCTTTTGCAGCCATTTGTAATAATAGTCACGCTGAGCATACCCCAATGCCATGGTTACATGACCATGGATGAGTGTCATGATCATAGGCAATGCAAAGACAAAACCCCCTCCATACGCCAGCCAGCGTGGCAGCCCAACAAAGGTGACTAGGTATGCGTATGGCCAACCAAATAGAATCAGTAAGGGTACCGAGAGAAACCAATTGATGAGACTGATTCGTCGATAATTTGATTCAGCATGTTCGCGAGCACTCATTCCAAACGGATAGGGGGTTCTTTTTTACTAATTTAGAGTCTTCATCACAATGAAACCATGACTAAGCGTTCCCTTATGAGCCACGATCAGGCCAACCCTCACGCAAAAAAGAGCCTTGGACAACATTTTCTGTCGGACAAGTATGTCGTGGATCAGATACTCGAAGCGGTAGCACGTAATCAAGCTGAAACATCTCGGATGATTGAGATTGGACCCGGAAAGGGAGTGCTTAGCAAGGAATTACTTTCACTCGGTAAGCCCATTACATTGCTTGAAATTGACCCTCGGATGGTTGTCGTCTTAAAAAAAGAGGTGATCCCATATGCTAAGGGTCCCGTTCAGATTCTTCAAGAAGATGTTTTGTCAACCGAATGGTGGAGTCAGGAACAACAGTGGGCGGATCAACATGCTCCTAGATCTTCAGTAGAATTGATAGGAAACCTTCCATACTACATCACAAGCCCAATTTTATTTGGTGTATTGGAGAGACGGTCCGCGATTGAACGAGCGACGTTCATGATACAAAAAGAGGTGGCTGACAGAATTCTGGCTCCATCAGGGTCAAAAACGTATGGTATTTTAAGTGTACAATGTCAGTTAATGGCTTCAGTGACTCATGTGCTAGATGTGCCCCCAACTGCGTTTGACCCCCCGCCGAATGTGGAGAGCTCAGTGATTCAATTGACCTTTGATAAACCTAAACAACCATTTAGTGACGAAACGCTAAAAAAAGTGGTCAGAACTGCGTTTCAGCAGCGCCGTAAAAAGCTCTCCAACGCACTGTCCGGAATCCTTGATGTAGAGCAACGACAAAATATCTCCCAACATCTTGGACTCTCGTTTGATCAACGTGCAGAGCAGTGGACACCCCATGATTATGCAAGATTGTCAGAATGGGTAGAGCATAAACTGTAATCAAAAGGCTGCTTTTTCTGACACTCTGACAACTAGGCACAGTTTTATGCACACTACCATGCTTATTGGTCTTTGGTACGGAAGTTGCTTTTGTATTCAGTGAACAAACGTGACGTTCCGGCTGAGATGGATGGAACCTCTCCGGTGATGTCAACGTTTTGAAACCGATTCAAAACACATTAATCATAATTCGTAAGGAGTAACACTATGTCTTCTATCAAACCTCTTGCTGATCGCGTCTTGGTTCGCCCAGATGCTGCTGAAGAGACCACAAGCTCTGGAATCATCATCCCAGACACAGCCAAGGAAAAGCCTCAGCGCGGAACTATCGTAGCTGCGGGACCTGGTAAAGTTGAGAACGGCACCAAAATTGACATGACTGTCAAGGATGGTGATAAAGTACTCTATGGTAAATACTCAGGAACAGAAGTCACAGTTGACGGAGAAGATCTCTTGATCATGCGTGAATCTGACATCCTAGGTATTCTAGCCTAACTCCCATCTGGAACCTTTATTTAAAACATTAAAAAAGACAGTAAAATGGCAGCAAAAAATATTCATTACGATTTAGAAGCACGCGACGCACTCAAACGCGGTGTGGACAAACTCGCTAACGCAGTCAAAGTCACCCTCGGCCCTCGTGGACGTAACGTGGTGATTGAAAAATCATTTGGAGCACCCAACGTAACCAAGGATGGTGTATCGGTAGCAAAAGAAATCGAGCTCTCAGACAAGGTTGAAAATCTTGGTGCACAAATGGTCAAAGAAGTTGCATCCCGTACAAGTGACAACGCCGGTGATGGTACGACCACTGCTACAGTTCTTGCACAATCCATTATCCAACAAGGGCTTAAAAATGTAACAGCGGGTGCGAACCCAATGGATCTTAAGCGTGGAATTGACAAAGCTGTTGAGGGTGTCATTGCAGAACTACGCTCCATGAGTAAGGAGATTTCTGGACGTGAAGAGATCGCTCAGGTTGGTACAATTTCTGCAAACAACGACGACACAATCGGAAACCTTATCGCAGATGCGATGGAAAAGGTTGGCAAAGATGGTGTGATTACCGTTGAAGAAGCCAAAGGAACAGAGACATACCTTGAGACGGTAGAAGGGATGCAGTTTGATCGTGGGTACCTATCTCCATACTTCGTGACCAATTCTGACAGTATGACCACTGAGTTTGAAGCTCCATATATCCTAATCTTCGACAAGAAGATTTCGAATATGAAGGATCTTCTTCCAATTCTTGAGAAGGTAATGCAGTCTGGCAAGCCTCTCTTGATTATTGCTGAAGACGTTGAAGGTGAAGCACTTGCTACACTAGTAGTCAACAAACTTCGTGGATCACTCAAGATTGCTGCAGTCAAAGCTCCTGGATTTGGTGATCGCCGTAAAGCGATGCTTGAAGATATCGCCATTCTTACAGGCGGTACTGTCATCAGTGAAGAGCGTGGCTACAAGCTTGAGAATGCAACACTTGATTTCTTAGGTCAAGCAGACCGTGTGACGATCGATAAAGACAACACAACAGTTGTTGGTGGAAAAGGTAAGGACGAGGATATTAAGGCTCGTGTGAACCAGATCCGTTCTCAAATCGAAAACACAACATCTGATTATGATCGTGAGAAGCTTCAGGAGCGCCTTGCTAAATTAGCTGGTGGCGTTGCGGTACTATACATTGGTGCAGCATCTGAAGTTGAAATGAAGGAGAAAAAAGCTCGTGTTGAGGATGCATTACATGCAACTCGTGCGGCTGTTGAGGAAGGAATTGTCCCTGGTGGTGGGGTAGCGTTGCTACGTGCACTCAAGGGTACAGAAGGCCTCAAAGGTGAAAATAACGACCAAGAAGTTGGATTCGATATTATTCGTCGCGCCCTTCAAGCACCTCTTCGCACTATTGCAGCCAATGCAGGTGTCGAAGGATCTATTGTTGTCCAAAAAGTTCTTGATGGTAAAGGAGCTCATGGGTACAATGCTCGCACCGAAGTCTATGAGGATCTCCTCAAAGCGGGTGTGATTGATCCTACTAAGGTGACTCGTTCAGCACTTGAAAATGCAGCTTCTGTAGCTGGTCTACTCTTAACAACCGAAGCAGTCGTTGTAGAGAAGCCAGAAGAGAAAGAAGCAGGCCCAGCAATGCCTCCAGGTGGTATGGATGGTATGGGCGGAATGGGTGGAATGGATTTCTAAACCCACTCATCGAGACTCTAAACCCCACGCTGGATTGCCGGTGTGGGGTTTTTTTATGTCATTTGTACTGTTTCTGATAGCGTTAGCGAGACTCTTTTTCTCTCCTACGCTCCGCTTTTCTACGTTTGTACTCCATGACCCAATTAAGGTGTAGGAACTCAATTGCAGAAGCTTCACACCCTTTCCATGAGTGAATCATCCGCTCAAATGCTGCGTCTGATGTCCGAGAAGGGTCACCACCATAGCTAAGAATGATCCATTTTCGTAACCCCTTTTCTTCACCTTTTACTTTTGATGATGGGAAAAAGGCTTCCGTACTTGGACGATAAAGCATTAAATCTTGTGCTGCTGTGGGTCCGATTCCTCGAACCTCAGAAATGGCTTCTAAAAATTCCTTGGCGGATGCCGTTCGATCTAACCACTCTAAATCAATGTCACCTTGATCGAGGCGAGTTGCAAATTCGGAGATATATTCCCCTTTTCGTCTTGTAGGCCCCATTCCACGTATCGCTTCTGGGTCTGCACCCTTTAATTGTGCAGGTGTTGGCCAGGTGGCTAGGGTTTTCCCTTTAAAGGGAATCAATTGGCCATAGTTTTCTCGAATACGATACATCATTTTTTTAGCAGTTGGCTTGTGCGACATCTGCATTTCGACAATACGATTGACTGTATCCTCAAACAATGTTGCTCTTGACATTCGTTTAAGACCATACAATGAGGTTAGCAGGGGTCCCAGAAGTGGATCATTGCCAGCTTTGTCATATAAGGGTCGAAGGTCTAGCTCTGTACCCAATATTCTTGATAAAGAGCGATTTGCATCTTGAATCTCCTCTTTTGTGAGATCTTCGTCGGTGTGAACCATAAACTCAGGAGCATCGGGATCACCATTAAATCGAATGGTAACGACGATGTCTTTTGACCCCGCTCGAATAGGGCGGTGATATCCCTCCTCAAAGATTTGTTCAGGGTCATGCTCATGGTCAAAATAGACCTGCATATCTAGACACAACGTCCAATCGTGAGGCGGAATAGAGGGTAAGATCCAGTGAGACATAGAGTAAAGATGGGAATAATAGAGGGTTGTATCCAAAGAATCATGATGCGGTCTAATGGACTCACTAACAAGAGATCGTGAGATAACAACACGCAACCCAAAAGACGTCTCATCAAAGTGAAACGAATCGAAGAGCGGGCTCGTTCAACCAACAACAAACAAATGAGCCTTCAATGAGTAAAACAATTCTGTGGTTTCGACAAGATTTTCGACTGGATGACCATCCAGCGTTGATTCAAGCAAGTAAGCTTGGCCAACCTATCCTGCCTGTGGTAATTGTAGATCCTAGATGGTTCGAAACGACTCGGCTCGGATTGCCAAAAATGGGTCGATTTCGAGCCACGTTTTGGAAGGAATCGATTGAGGATCTCGCTGAATCGATTGAAAGTCAAGGCGGAACCTTGATTATTCGCGAAGGGCACCCTGAATCGGTATTGTCGGAACTCGTGCACGAATATGATGTCTCAGAGCTCGTTGCAATGACCTATCCAGGTACGGAAGAGGCCAAGTGCGAGGACAGTATTGAGAGCCAACTCCCCCAACATTGTGGGATTGAATGGGTAGAGGGACATACTCTACTTCATACTGAAGACCTACCTTTTGAGATTGAGGACCTCCCAAAGGTGTTCACCCCGTTTCGTAAAAAGGTTGAAAAGGACGTTGATGTTCGAGAGCCTATGTCCAAACCTGCAGCTATGTCCTGGATGCCGATAGAATCCGATGGATCATGGAAGGATGTGTTGGAACAATCCCAACTTACTGTACAAGCTGGTGAATGGGAGCCCGATACAAGATCTGTTCTACCATTTAAAGGGGGTGAATCTGCTGGAATAGCCCGTTTGCAAGAATACATTTGGGATGGAGATCATCTAAAAGTGTATAAGAAAACACGTAATGGGCTTCTCGGCGCGAATTATTCATCAAAGTTTTCGCCATGGTTGGCAAATGGGTGCATAAGTCCACGGCGAATCTGGTCAGAAGTGAAGAGGTATGAGGCCGAACGGGTATCCAATGAATCCACCTATTGGTTGATTTTTGAGCTCCTTTGGCGTGATTTCTTTCAATTTTCTGCCTGGAAACATGGGTCAGCGTTGTTTCATGCAGGTGGCATTCAGGGGAAAGCAGTTCACCAGGAGCCAAATAAAGAGCGGTTTCAACGATGGGCGGACGGACAAACTGGATCTGATTTTGTGGATGCAAACATGCGTGAGCTCAACGCTACAGGTTTCATGAGTAACCGTGGAAGGCAGAATGTAGCCTCGTATTTATCCCAAAATCTTGGTGTCGATTGGCGAATGGGTGCATCCTACTTTGAAACGATGCTCATTGACTACGACGTCGCCTCGAATTGGGGGAACTGGGCCTATAATTCAACGGTAGGTCATGATCCTAGAAATCGCCAGTTTGATGTGGACCGTCAGGCACAGATGTATGATGCTCAAGGTCGGTATCGACGGACATGGCTGCAAGGCACACTATTTTAACAGGCAAAGTTTTAAGAGGGTAATGCCATGGCGATGCGAAAAAAAAGAGATTTACCTTCCAAAATATGCGCAACGTGTGGACGACCATTTACCTGGCGAAAAAAATGGGAAAAAGTATGGGATGAGGTGCGATATTGTAGTGAACGATGTCGCAGAAACCGATCTACTTAACCTAGTTTTATGAGGTTTGCTGAGCTGGCCTTTTCTACAGCGGTCAGACAAACATTTACGTATCGTATTCCAGAGTCCATGCAACTCAAGCTTGGAACTCGTGTATGGGTTCCGCTCCGAGGTGTTCATGCGATCGGCCTTGTGGTCAAAATTCACGACATAGAGCCGCCATTCAAGACGCAACCTGTCAATCAGTGTCTCGATGAAGAGCCTGTGGTGAGTGAGGAAATTCTTCGACTTGCGGAGTGGATCTCTACCTTTTATTTCTGTAGCCAGGGGGAGGTATTCCAAACAGCGTTGCCGTCAGCGGTTGGAATTGTTGCCGAAGAAAGACTTGTGAGTATGCCAGCAGCTGAGCGTCCCTCTAAAACGTCTATCAAGTCGTTTTCAGACGCAGAAACATCCTTGTGGGAGGATGTAGAATCCAAAGGTGAGAAGGGATGGTCTTTGGCAGGGATCAAACGAAAGTATCGTGGACGTAAAGAGACCCAGGCCATTTCATCCCTGAAAAAGAAAGGATGGATTCGAGTACTACAAGTGCCCAAGACAAAGGTACGATCTCTTGAAGAGGTCAAAACGGAGTCCAAACCTTCTGATTCATCGCTTTCTACCCACCCAATTCACCCATTAACGCAAGCTCAAGTGCATGCGTTTGATCCCATTCGGAAGGCTCTCAACGAAGTGAAGTATCAAAGCTTTTTACTCCATGGGGTGACAGGATCTGGAAAAACAGAGGTGTACCTACACGCGATTCAGCAAGCGTTATCCGCGGGAAAAGGTGCGATTGTCTTGGTCCCTGAAATTGCCCTTACACCTCAGACAGTAGCACGTTTTGAGCGTCATTTTGGGCCAAAATTGGCCGTATTACACAGTCGCCAAACCGATAAGGAAAAAGCGTTGGCATGGTTCTCAATCCAACGAGGTGAGGCTACGGTTGTGGTTGGCCCGCGCTCAGCGATTTTTGCGCCTGTCAATAACCTGGGAATCATAGTGGTGGACGAAGAGCATGATTCTAGTTATAAACAATTTGACCCAGCACCTCGATATCACGCAAGAGATGTTGCACTGATGCGGGCTTCGATTGCGCAAGCGGTTTGTATTTTGGGATCTGCGACTCCATCTATTACAACATGGGAAGGTGCTCAACAAGGAAAGCATACACTCTTAACATTGACGGAACGCCCCTTTGGCTCGATGCCTGAGGTATCGATCCTTCCTATGCAGTCCTATCGATCTGCGATGAAAGGTCCATTGACGGTAGAACTATACAGCGCGATAGAGGAAGCACTGGAAAGGCAAGAGCAATCCATCTTATTGCTAAATCGACGAGGCTCAGCCTCCTATATCCAATGTGCATCGTGTGGGCATATTCCAGAATGTCCGCAATGTTCTGTGAGTATGACCTATCACAAACCAAAAAACATGCTTCTTTGTCATTATAGTGGTCATGCCCATCGAGTACCCTCGAAGTGCGAACTGTGTGGCAGCAAAGAGATAGAGCCCCAGGGGATGGGTACTCAGCAATTAGAAGAAGATCTTCGAACCCTATATCCAGACGCTGTGATACGACGCATGGATCGAGATAGCACATCCAAAAAAGATGAGCATGCTGCAATTTATCAATCCGTAAAACATGGCGAAGCCGATATTCTACTTGGTACACAAATGTTAGCCAAAGGACTAGATTTTCCGAATGTGACAGTTGTGGGTGTCCTGCAGGCAGAAAATGAGCTCGCTTTTCCCTCTTGGCGGGCGTCTGAAAGACTCTATCAGTTAATGAGTCAAGTGGCTGGGCGTGCAGGACGAGCAGACCGCCCTGGTCATGTCTATGTGCAAACCTATTTGTCACAGCATGAAGCATTTAAAGCTGCGGAAAAACACGATTATTTGCGATTTGTTGGCCATGAACGAGCAGTTCGTGAAGCCAGTATGTATCCACCATTTTGCAGAATGGTCACCTTTCATGTGAAGGGGCGAGACTCAGCAAGAGTGATTGAAAAGGCACAAGCCTTGGCGGTGATTCTACGTAAACAAGCTGGTGAGTCAAATGTACTGGGACCTGCTCCTGCGCTCATCGAAAAAATTCAAAACCGAACGCACTGGCAAGTATCACTCAAAGTAGATCCACATAGTAAAGCCTCTCAACTCTACCCATTCTTGGATCAGGTGATGCAGCAGGTGGACCAGAGTAAAAAACAAGGGTGGTCCTCGGTTCGAGTCAACGTGGATGTAGATGCAGTGGACTGATTCATTAGTCTGGACAGCGGACTGATGCGGCGGACTGATTCCAAGTCAAGTAAATTAGTCGTAAACTATACCTATGAATTATACGTTTGTCGATGGTACAAGACTGATTTCTGTGATTGAGGCAATCCTTTTTGCCCACGCAGAGCCCCTCAAGGCCAATGAACTCGCCTCCATGATTAATGAATCAGAAGAGGAGCTCAATCTTACACCGGAACACATCGATGACATGGTTATAGAGCTCAACCAGCTTTATGACCAAAATGATGTCTCATTTAGGATTGAAAAAAAAGGAGGTGGCTATCGATTCTTGACGCGGCCACAACTCCATCCATGGCTTCAAATGGCTCAGCACCAATCACGGAGGCGTCGTCTATCACAATCTGCGTTGGAGACCGTGGCGATTGTAGCCTATAAACAACCCATTACGAAGCCCGAGGTGGATGCGATTCGTGGAGTCGATTCAGGATATGTGATTCGTCAACTCCTGGAGAGAGAACTCATTTCAGTGTCTGGCCGGGCCGATTCGCCAGGTAAGCCTTTATTATACAAAACGTCCCCACTTTTTTTAAGCCATTTTGGACTTCAAAGTGTGGATGATCTTCCCAAGCCCCGCGAGATCGAAGATTTATTGCGCGATGATGATATGGCGGAGCATCGCCAAGCATTCATTGACTTTCATTCCAAACCAGAGGAAGAGGCCGATGAACCGCAGACCCCGCAAGAATAATGCTCGCCGGAAGATTGACTCCCCTCGGAACGTAAGTAAGGAATCGAAACAGCGATTGGATGACCCTCAAAAGCCGTTTCGTCTCAATAAATTTATCGCTCATGCTGGCTTGTGTTCACGTCGCGAAGCGGATGAACTGATTTCATCTGGCCAAGTAAAGGTCAATGGCTCGGTTGTTACTGAAATGGGGGTCAAAGTGACACTCAAAGATCAGGTCGTTGTCAAAAATCAACCCTTGAAGCTTGAACCTCATGTCTACATTCTGCTCAACAAGGGGACTGATACCATTTCCACAACCAATGATGAGAAAGGGCGTAAAACAGTGATGGATGCGATAGAGGATGCAACAGGTTATCGAGTGTATCCCGTGGGCCGACTTGACCGCAATACAACTGGCTTGCTGCTATTGACAAATGATGGAGAATTGGCTCACCGGTTAATGCACCCGTCCTACAAAGTCAAAAAGACCTATCTCGCAACCAGCAGAGACCCCTTGTCGGAAGAGGCAGTGGCTCAACTCAAAATGGGTATTCCTCTTGAAGATGGTTCTGCAAAAGCGATCTCAGTGAAACGAAACCCAACCGACCCTACGAAACTGACACTTGTAGTTGAAGAGGGGCGCAATCACCTGATCCGACGGATGATTGCATACTTTGGTACAGAAGTCATACGTTTAAAGCGTACAGTCTATGGAGGTCTCACAGACCGTGAGCTTCGTGTAGGGCGTTGGCGTTATTTGAAGCCAAAGGAAATCGATGACATGAAGCGATTGGTGGGACTCTCTTTAAAAGGGGAATAAATACACGTGTGATGAACACTCACGGGATACGGGGTTGGATCATTATGATAGTGCTTGCTGCCGCTGGCTATGCAGGTGCACTATGGCTTTTCCCGGCGATTCACCCTACTGGATTTGTTGAGAAACCTGCCTCAAATGAGCGCAGAGCACAAACCCTCGATTATTGGACCCAAAATCTAGGATTTAGTCAACTAGAGAAATCGGGAACCCCTCGACTACAATTCCAGTCGGATTTGGTCAAAGCAATTCAACGAAGTGGGCAGGATCACCCTAATCCATTTGCATATTGGGAGCAATACATGGACATCGAGGGGGAGCAACGCCCATCCTTGTTTGGGGGAGACGGGTCGAGCAGATCGACCACAATCATCTTTGAATTTACCCAAGATGGTCAACTTGTAGCCTTCCGAAATCCTGGTCGATGGCTTCCAGAACGACGTACGACGTTATCTGATACATTGGGAGGCTTGATTAGCTCTGAAGCTGAGCAAGTCGCTCGAGATTTTTTGAGCTCGACGGTGTGGTCAACTACAAACTATGCATTGACCTCTTTTAATTCTGTTGCCTATGACCAAGAAACCGTTGCTTCATTGAGCTTTTCTAGTGACTCAACGTATCCAGGTATTGAGCAATCCCTGCGGCTCGATGTTACTGAAAGGGGAGAAGTTGTTGCACTAGAACCCAGTGTATCTATTCAAATAAGTCAGGGAGGAGTCTCTGAGGATTTAATTGAAGTAGTTTTACGTGGATTGTTGATTGTTGGGTTTGCCGTCTGGCTACTTTACCGGCTATATACACTCATACGAGCCAGAACCATTGATATCCAATCCTCCATTATTTATGCGTCCCTAATCGCACTACTCTTCCCATTGATTCAACTCTCCTCTACCTATGCATCCGTTGTGGCTGGCGAAATCCAAGCTTCAGTTATAGAGTGGGGGCTCTTTTTGGTGGTCTGGGGTGCTCAGACGGCGATTGTTTCCGTTATTTTCTTTTTGGTTTCTGGAGTTGGTGAATCTGTCACCCGCTCTACCATGAGTGCAAAACTTCAAACACTTGATAGTCTTCGAACGGGTCGCTTTTTTAACCCTTTGGTAGGACAAATGTTGGTTCGCTCCGTGCTTATTGCCGGAATATTACTCGGTGGAACAACACTATTACTCAGTCTTAATACAGGTCGTGCCATTGGGATGCCAGAGATGGCATTCTCAGATCAGTACACGTTTCATTACATCTTTTTTAGCCTAGAGATCGCCCTTTTTGCCCTCATTGGCATGCAAGCACTCTATTTGAATGCTTATCAATCTTTGTCAAAATGGATGCCTTGGAAATGGGTGACCGCGTTTCTAGTCTCATTGATTTATGGTGTAATGGGGCTCTCTCAAATCGATATTGGCCCCCTTTGGATGGAAGTACTCCTAGGTACAATGATCGGTCTAGGAGTCTCGGTGACCTATATTCGATATGATTTTTTGCATGCGTTAGCTGTGCAAATATTGTTTTTGATGGGTGTGCATGCACTGGAGTCATTTGGCATCGGTGGAATGGAGGAAATGTGGCTCTTTTATACGTTTTTAGGGTTGATCATCGTGAGCCTGATTGTAGGTCTATCAGCCATGGCGTTTGGTCAAGATCCAAATTCAATCGAGCGATATGTGCCAGATTATATGGAAGAGTTGGCTCAGCAAGAAAGGATGTCTAAGGAGTTGTCGATTGCCCAGGAGGTCCAAGAATCCTTCTTGCCAACTCAAATTCCCGATGCTTTGGGTACAACCATCGTCGCTCGATGCACACCTGCCAGTGAAACGGGTGGTGACTATTACGATGTCATTCGAATTGATGACGAGAAGCTAGGCCTTGTCATAGGAGACGTCAGTGGAAAAGGGATTCAGGCTGCATTCTTTATGACCTTTATCAAAGGAATCCTACATGCTCTTGCCAGAACAGAAGACTCTACAGTAGGAGTAGTGACGCGAGCCAACGCTCATTTTCGTGAAAATGCACCGGTCAAGATGTTTATGACCTTGCTTTATGGTGTTTTAGATACAAAAAAACGGACGTTCCGATTTACACGAGCTGGTCATCATCCGTTATGGGTTCAAAGAGCACAAACAGGGATGGTAGAGGAATTTCAACCCGAAGGCGTAGCTATTGGAATGACAGAGCTTGATGAACATTCTTCCTGGCTTGAAGAACTTGAGGTGTCCCTCAATCCAGGAGATCGATTATTCTTATTTACCGATGGGCTGACCGAGGCTCGCGATCGCCATGGTGTAGAGTATGGAGAAGTACGTCTCAAGCGAATGATTGAGCAATATGCTGAAGTGTCGACGAAAGAGGTAGTTGCTAGACTTTTTGAAGCAATCGAAGAACTAGATCGCCATTCCAAACCATTAGATGATATGACGTTACTCGTTGTGGAGATTCCCGGGTTGACAAGACAGGGTAATGGACTCGATGAGCAGAAGGCGCTTCCTTCAGGATTGAGCAATTGAACGTTGACCATCATCCAATAGTCTTCATGCAATGGAAGATGCCTTAATTTCGTTATCCTTGGACTATGAATAACTCTCAACGTACAAGTACTATCTCTAACTCAATCGCTCCAAATAGCCGAATGAATCGCCCAAAAACGATGCGTCAATCGTTGATTAGATTACTAAGCATGATGTGTGTTGTTGCCATCACTGGCTTATCCGCAAACGCTCAAGCACTGCAAAATGATGCAGCCATGGGTCAGAACGTGGCGATCGAAGACGGTGCGACTTGGGATGATGTGAATTGGGTTGACCTAGATCAAGCCCTAGAAAATGCTTCAGAGGATCGTTTAATTTTTATCTATGTTCATGCCACGTGGTGCCCTTATTGTGGACGAATGAACACAGAAATTTTACCACGAAAAGATATCCAAGGATTGTTATCCGATCATTTTGAGACAGTACGAATTGATACAGACAGCAAGAATCAGGTGCAATACTTTGACCAAACCTTTACCGAAGAAGAGTTTGCAGCTGCGTTACAAAATCAATCTCTTCCAACGGTCTATTTCATGACCGCTGAAGGGAACGTGTTAGCACATCAACCAGGATTACTTCCTGTCGATGTAATGGCAAAGCTTCTTGAATTTATCGGCACAGGTGCCTACAAAACAACATCGTATGACGCATTTGAGCCTACGGTGATTCCCCAAACCGAAGAAAACCCTTAGACTGGAATGAGCCCAGAAAAATCTTCTCGATTAGACGAGTTTAGAGCCAAACGTGCAGCCCAAAATGACAAGGTGATGTCATTAGATCACCTGGCAGTGAAACGTTTTTTTAATCTAGATACCTCGACGTACAAAGACGGTGCATTGTCATCCCAAACAAAAGAATTGTTAGGGCTTGTAGCCTCTGCCGTATTGCGCTGCAACGATTGTATTGATTATCACCTCGAGCAATGTGCCAAAACAGGCTCAACCAAAGAACAGATTATCGATGCATTGAATGTTGCGTTGATTGTGGGTGGAAGTATTGTGATTCCCCACTTTCGACATGCGGTTGAGACCATAGAATTCCTGGAAGAAGAAGGAGAGCTCTAGTTTTATAGAGTTTTAAGACGCAACGGTGCCACGTTCAATTTAGAAGGCGTTGAATGCTTGCCGAAGCATTACGTTAACTGGACGATCGTCTTTCCAGGACCGCCTTCATCATAGGGAGCGACACGAAACGACTGAATATCTTTTCGCTTGGATAGCGTTTCCTTCACACAGGTCATAAGCACACCGGTCCCTTTCCCATGAATGATATCTACGCGTGAGAGTCCTTTTGCAATTGCGCGATCGACATACTGGGTGATTTCTGCTTCAGCGGTCGTTGCACGTTTTCCTCGAATATCGAGTTCAGTTTTGACCTCAAACGATCCTGAATGCGTTCCTTTCGAGGAGGATGCTAGGTTCATTCGTTTCATGGATCCTTTAGGTTTCTTGGAGGCTGCTTTTTTGCGGGCTTTAGGTAAACGAAGTCGATCAAATTGACTTTTGATTTGAAGCCCATTCATCTCTACCACAGCATATCGATCGGTGCAATCGACCAAAATCCCAGGTGTTTGGGAACCAACTAGCCGAACCTCTGTTCCAATGGGAGGAAGATCCTCTTTTTTGAGGGATAATTTGCCTCCACTTTTGCCATTACCTCCTTTTCCAGTCCCTTTTGAAGGTGTAATTGGAACTGTGTCGTCATCTTGAGAGGGTTTTTTCCCACGTTTGGCCGCTCGTTTGGCGTCCAATTCATCCAGTGCTTTTTGACGCTCCTCAAGTTTGCGTTTTAACTGTTTGGTGCTGTGGACATTCTTTTCCAATTCCTGTAACAGTGAGGATAACTCACTGCTTTGACGCCCTAGAAGTGTTCGTGCACGTTTGGTAACGGAGGTAGGCACTCCCATCCGGGATGCAATTTCGAACGCATAGCTACTTCCAGGGGTATGTTTGCGAAACGAATAGGTGGGAGAAAGAGTCTCCTGATCAAATTCCATGGCTCCATTAACAACACCCTCTGTTGCATGCGCATAAAGTTTTAACGATCCATGATGAGTGGTGGTGATGACTCGAGCATTGCGATCTAAGCAAGACTCTATAAATGCTTGAAACAGAGCTCCACCTTCTTCTGGATCCGTTCCAGTTCCTGCTTCATCGATGAGTACCAATGATCCTTTCATGGGTGATTCCAACGTTTCTTTCATCCATTTGAGACGTGAGCTAAATGTGCTCAAATCATTCTCAATCGATTGCTCATCGCCAATATCGACATAGATTTGCTCGAGCTTTGGCAATGCTGAATCTGGATCCATAGGTAGTGGATATCCGCACTGATGCATCACGCAAAGCAAGCCCACGGTTTTCATAGCGACCGATTTACCTCCCGCATTGGGCCCAGTGATCACCAAGGCTCTTTCCGATGGGTCTAGTTCAAGATCAAGAGGAATCACACTTGCCTCTTGTTGACCTGCCTCTTTGGCTAATAGAAGCGTGGGATTCTTTGCCTTCTTTATACGAAGTGTTTCATCACCAGACAGTGCTGGGAGTACCCCTTCCCAACGTCGACTCAAAGCATGCATGGCTTGTAATCCATCCAGAAAACCTAGCGTGGCTTCATTTGTCTCTAGTTCGTGAATATGCTGGCCGATTTTTGCAGTCAAAGCCTTAAGAATACGCTCTACCTCTCGTGTTTCTTGTATTTCAAGGAGGCGAATCTCATTGTTTAGATCCACAACCTCTTTAGGCTCAACGTAACTTGTTTTCCCCGAGCCTGATAAATCCTGCAATAGACCGTCAACTTGTCGCTTGTGTTCAGAGTAAATAGGGATTACAAGTCTACCTTCACGTAGTGTAGCACCTTCTTCTGGAGCCATTCCCTTTGAGCGAAGTCGCTTAAGCATCCGATCGACAACGACTCTAATTTTCTGTTTCGTTTTTTGCAGGTCTGTACGAATCGTACGAAGCTCTTTACTTGCATCATTTTTGACCTCCCCACGATCATTGATCACTCCATTAATGGCTGTTTCTAACTCAGTGAGTTCGTGTAATCCCCTCAAAATGGGTATGAAACTCTTCAGTTGTTCCCGATTGGAGAGTAACTTGCCCCTAACTTTGCGTGCAACCACAACATGCTCTCGAATCTGAAAGCATTGTAACGCTGACAACATAGCTCCATGGATGGACGCTCGTTTTAAAGCATCTTGAATATCATCTAGTCTGGAAAAAGGAAGGGATTGTCCAGTGGAGTGAAGCCACAGAAGTTCTCCCATTTGAGTCCTTCTCTCTTGGAGTGGATTCTCCATAGACAATGGTTGTAAGGTGCGAACCCATTGACGACCTGTTGGGGTATAGAGATACTGTTCTGTCTCTATTCGGACCGATTCGAAGCCAATTTTCTCACGTATCTCAGCTGTTACGTTCATCAAGAGTCTAGGTTTGTCTTCTCCACGTGGGTAACAACAAAGGTTTGCGTGGCTTCATTCATGGGCTTAGTCGTTGATGTCTTTATTCGTTGCAAGGTTCCGCGTATCCAGGTAAGTTCAGTCTCACATTTATTCTGGCTCAACGACCCTTAAATACACATAATTTGGACCTTGGGATATTAGCACTTTTTGGTCTTCTTGCCGGCGTTGCCGCGGGATTTTTTGGAATAGGAGGTGGAATTCTATTTACACCCGCATTTTTTATTCTTTTCCAAGAAGCTGGGGTTCAAGACCCTATACCTTGGGCGATTGGGAGTTCCTTGTTTTGCACGTTTACAGCATCGTTAAGTTCTACATGGCAACAATATCGATCCAAAAATCTGTATCTACGTGAAGGCGTACTCGTAGGAGCCTTTGGAATGGCAGGAGTATGGATGGGGAAACAAGTCACACTCTCTTCACTCTATTCTGAGGACATTTTTATCCCATTCTTTGCCATTTTAATGGCGGTTGTTGCGGTCCTCTTTTTTATAAAACCGGATAAGGAAACGAGTCCGCCCGTTGTGGAAGGGGTGAATTCGCCTCAGAGGATACGCTCAAAGGATGCAAAAATGGGTGTCACAGGATTGTTTGGTGGCTTTTTAGCAGCATTAGCTGGGATTGGAGGAGGTGTAGCGATGGTGCCATTGCTAAATCTTGCCCTTGGAATACATCTTCGACGTGCAGTAAGCATCTCCTCATCAGCGATTGTCCTTATCTCTTTTTCTGGAGCATTACAATTTGGTCTAGCATCCCCAATGCTTACCGATCAGGTGATTCTTCCTTGGAGTTTTGGCTACATTGATGGGGCAACCATTTTGCCGGTCTCAATTTTGACGTGGCTTGGAGGAGGGATTGGTGTCAGACTCGGCAAAAAAGCCTCTCTGCGAGTCACAAGCATCGGCTTTGCGATTCTAACAGTAGTAGTGGCTCTTACTATGATTTCTAGGCTATTATAGGTAGACAACCACCCATAAAAAAAGGGGAGTACCCATCACGATACTCCCCTTCGCTTTAGCAATCTAAAGTGTGAGACTTAGTCCATTATTCGACGCAAAAAGGCCGGTTGATCTGAATTGGACTTATCAATTTTTTGTTTGCCGACTCTGGCATGAAACGCATCTGTGCTTGAACCTGATGTTGGCGTGCTTGAGCCTGATTTAGAACCATCGCCCTGTGTATCTCTCGTGGTTTCTCCGGCTAATCCATTTGAAATCTGAGTCTTAAAAACAGGATTCGACGCGCCATGTTGACCATCAGAGCTACCCCGGTTTCCACCAGCCATAGATCCTGCTTCATCATTGGCTATATGTTGGCCTTGTGAGAATCGTAAATCTCGCCGATGAATGGCCGGAGCATCGAGATTTTTAAGGTTTTGCTCACCTTTGTAAAAATCGGTGGACTCAATTTTCATGTCCATTTGATTTGGATTAGTATGCGAAGGAGTCCCTGTTGAGATTTGGCCTGCTGAGGCTTGGGCAGCCGACGGTGGGGCAGAAGGACTGCTTTGAGACGGCGTCGATGACGTTTTTTGAGCAGATACAGTTTCAACGTGTGCAGATTGCGTTGGTGCAGATGCGTACAACGAAGGTCCTTGCATCGGGCTCACGTTAGTTGAAGCGGTAGCTGTTGATACTGAAGAGGGTCGTTGTGACTGAGACTGTGATGCTGACTGCATCGACCGATTCATATGATTAAACAGCGCTTGTTCTTCATTAAACCCTGTAGCAATGACTGTAACTCGCATTTCATCACCGAGTGAATCATCAATCACTGTACCTAAAATGATTTCAGCATCATTTCCAGCTTCTTGTTGAATCACGTTGGTTGCAACACTGGTTTCACGCATTCCCAACGTGCTTCCAGCAGAGATATTCACAAGAACATTACGCGCACCCCTGATACTCACGCCATCCAAGAGAGGGGAGTGAATGGCTTCATGTGCTGCAACCTCTGCACGTTCGGGCCCGGTTGCTGCAGCAGATCCCATAATGGATGCACCTCCGTTGAGCATTGTGGTTCGTACATCCGCGAAGTCCAAATTGATTAATCCAGGCAGTAGAATTAAATCAGATATACCCCGGGTTGCGTTATAAAGGACACTATTGGCCAACCCAAATGCATCCACCATGGATGTATCTTCATCCGAAAGCTCCAGTAATCGGTCATTTGGAATCATGATAATGGTGTCGCAATTCGCCTTAAGCTCTGCCAAACCTTCCATTGCATATTTTTTGCGGCTTGCACCTTCCATATCGAATGGCATGGTCACGATTCCTACGGTCAACATACCTTTTCGTTTGGCCATACTAGCAACGATTGGCGCACCACCTGTACCCGTTCCACCACCCATACCAGCAGTGATGAATACCATGTCCGCCCCTTCAATGAGTTGCTCTACATCATGACGACTCTCTTCCATGGCCTCCTTACCAACTTCAGGTCGAGCTCCAGCACCCAACCCTCCAGTAATATTGGAGCCAATTTGCATTTTTTGACCAGCAAGATTCGATTTTAAGGCCTGTGCATCTGTATTTAACGCGATATACTCGACACTATCTAAACCGCGACTAATCATGTAGTTGATGGCATTTCCACCCCCACCGCCAACGCCAACGACCTTTATCTTGGCAGAATCAATGTTGTCCTCATCGAATTGAAATTTAGTCGGCTCTGGTAAAGGCTCTGTTGCAGGTTCAGGAAACGACTCTGCAACAGACTCTTCCATAACAGGAACTTCTTCGACGTCAGACGGCTCATCTACCACCGCGTCCTGTTCAGCTTCAACGAGTGACTCGTTATCGACTCTATCCATCCATGGTTGAGGCGTTTGTTCTTCGTGTGTTTCTTCGATTGGATTGAATTCAAATGGTGCCATAAGATTGTATCGTTTGTTTGCTAAAGTTTTTGTTTCTCTGGGATCGTACCTGTTTGCTGTCGATTAAAATTCTGAAAACCAATTCTTCATGCGGCCAAGAAAGCCCTCACTCCAGACTTCCATACTTTTACCTGACGCCTGACCACTTCCTGTGCTTGCACGACCGCCATTTGCAAGACCCATGGCAATCGCGTGTTGTACCAAGCCTACAGCCGTCGCATAAATTGGACTAGAGACTTCTTGGACAAGCCCACCACCTAGTTCAGATGGTTGTCCAATCTTGGCATCCATACCAAGAACTTGAGCTGCGAGTGGGCATATGTTTTTCACCAGAGAACCCCCACCGGTGATCACTATTCCTGCGCTCAACGCTTCGCCATAGCCACTACGCTTGATTTCAATACCGACGATTTCTAGGATTTCCTCCATTCGAGCCTGTATAATCCGTGCTAGAATTCCTTTGCTAATCTCTTTTGGTGGGCGCCCTGCAATACCAGGAACGGTAATCACTTCGTCCTCTTGAACTAAATCAGCATAACATTCACCATATTGATGTTTAAGGCTCTCCGCCTGTTCATCTAGCACGCTCAGCCCCACACGGATGTCATCGGTTACTTTTTTCCCAGCAACAGCTATCACCGCTGTATGACGGATCGTATTATCGCGGAATACCGCCACATCCGTTGTCCCTCCTCCAATATCAACCAGTGCAACACCTGCTCGCTTCTCCTCATGATTGAGCACGGAGTATGATGATGCCAAAGGTTCTAGGATGATATCTGCGACTTCATACCCAGCACGCTCAACACATCGGTAGATGTTTTTGGCTGCCGACACCAACCCGGTGATGATATGTACCTCACCCTCCATACGTACACCCGACATCCCAATCGGGTCACTAATCCCATCTTGTCCATCCACAATAAAATCTTGTGGAATCACATGTAGGATCTGTTGGTCCGTAGGCAAAAGAACCTTACGACAATCCTGCAGCAAGCGATCTACATCCGCCCGTGTGATTTCTTGGTCTTTATTGTTAATGGTGATCACTCCCTTACTCGAAATACTTCGAATATGGTCGCCAGCAATCCCCACATTGACGGCATTTACCTTGATTCCTGATGCGAGCTCAGCTTCCTCTACAGCCGCTTTTATCGCTTGTACTGTGCGGTCAATATTTACAACAACCCCACGATTTAACCCGTCACTAGGTGCCTTACCTACACCTAAAATATGGACGCTATTTTCATCATCAACAGATGCGATAATGGCGCAAATTTTTGTGGTACCGATGTCGAGTCCGACAACGATGCGATCGTGTTCATTCATGAGGAACCTCCTGAGCGTTTTGGGATAAATTGGGTTTGAAGGTAATCGGGATTTTCTTTGACAACGATTTGACCGCGATAACGCAAGTCAATGGTGTGAAATGTTTGCATACCACGGTTAAGGGCTTCTTTGGTATAGAACTCAGTCCATTTCTGCATAGCTGCGTCCAGATTGGACGACCCAAAGATGAGCTTAACACCTGCTTCATGACTCAATGCGATGATTCCTTCCGTTGGGTGGTACCCTACTTCACTGAGGCTTGACCAAACTGTTGGGTAATTCTGGGCACCCTCAAGAAATACACCTAGTGATTCAAATTCTTCTGCTTGAATGCCAGTTTCTGTCAAATCACCTGCTCCAAAACCAACTATGATAGGATAGGTGCTGCCTAATGTTTCCTGATAGGGTAGAAAGACCCCTTCCGTTGAGACAAGTTTTGGTGAAACACCCTCAAACCATAACCCTACAGGAGTACGATCTTCAATATCTAAAACAAGTGTGCCTGATGGATCTACCCAATAATGAGCTGATCGTATAGCGGCGAATTCACTAAGAGGCTCTAACACATCCACTGAAGAGACTGAATCAGGATGCTGTCCGATAAGGAATTCCAATGTTGGGTACACCTCGTCCAACGAAACCATGTCAGATCCCTTGATTCGCACATCACGGATTTCACGATTGGTTTGCCATTGAAGGGTTAGAAGAGTGATAGCAGTTGCTAAGCTCATTAGAATCGCAATCGATGCAGCCACTTTACCCGTGGATTGAAGGTTAATCCGTCTCCTTTTTGGAGCAGCACTTTCTTTGGCAGACGTGCTCTTTGAAGCAACCTTCTTAGGGGTACCCATAGAGATGGTTGATGCTTTTTTGCGACCGAAAAAACCGCGCTTGGAGGAGGCTCCATTCATCCCTCCATAGACTGGCTCTTTCTTCGAGTTGCCAAATAAACGAGAGAACAGTCTCATGCTGACCCTCCCTGCCACAGTGTAGCAAACTCTTCTCCATACCGATAAATGGTTCCCGCTCCCATGGTCAAAATGAGGTCACCATCAGAAGCTATGTCCATTAATTGACTCGGAAGCTCTTCCACTGAGCCTATATACTGTACGGAAGGATGCCCAGCCTCTTTCGCAGCCTTTGCTACCAGTTCTCCAGTAACGCCATCTATGGGTTTTTCTCGAGCAGGGTACACATCCGTGATAATGACATGATCCGCATCGCCAAAAGACGCACCAAACTCTGTGGCCATTTGTTGTGTCCTGGAGTATAAATGGGGCTGAAATACCGCAATGCGACGGCGATCTGGCCATCCGTGTTTGGCTCCTTGCAATGTAGCTGCTACTTCTGTGGGGTGGTGGGCATAGTCATCAATTAAAAGAACTCCTTGATGATCCATTTTTTTCTGGAATCGCCTAAACACCCCATCAAAACGCTCTAGCCCCCGTTTAATCGTATCAGCAGGCACTCCCAAATCTAGCGCAAGTGAAATCGCACCCAGTGCATTGCTCACATTGTAATCGCCAGGTACTTGTAGAGTGAATTCGCCGAGAGGACGACCTTTGGCAATGACCTCAAATGTCGTTGAAAACTCATTTTTCACCACATTAAAGCCATACACGTCAGCGCTTGGATCCAAGCCATAGGTGATGAGTCGTCGCGTTAAATCTGGAATTAAACTTCGAAGTGTTGGATCGTCTATACATACAGCAACCACCCCATAGAACGGCACTTTATTTGCAAACTCTACAAAGGCTTGTTTCACATCCTCAATGTCCTTGTAAATATCCAAGTGCTCTGCTTCCACATTGGTGATGATGGCCATCGTAGGGGTAAGTTTCAAAAAGGTGCGATCGTACTCATCTGCTTCAACAATGAGAAACTCACCTTTACCAACAACAGCATTCGTCTTGTCAAAACTGTGAACCCGACCACCAACGATAATGGTAGGATCTAACTCTGCATCCTGGATAATGTGACCTAACATTGTTGTTGTGGTCGTTTTCCCATGGGTTCCAGCGATTCCAATGCCAACCTTCATTCGCATCATCTCCGCAAGCATTTCAGCACGTTTAATCACAGGCACCGAGGCTTCTAAAGCTGCTTTTGTCTCTACATTTTCATCGGCTTGAACAGCACTCGTGTAGACAACTACGTCCGCTCCTTCGATATGAGAAGCGTCGTGCCCTATATATACGGTGGCTCCCAGTGAGGTAAGACGATCCGTGGTTTCAGAGCTTGCCCCATCGGATCCAGTGACATGGTACCCTTGATGAAGTAAGATTTCTGCCATTCCACTCATCCCAATTCCACCGATTCCAACCATATGGATATGTCGCGTAGAGCCAAATCGATGTTGTGGAATAGCTCCATCGAGTGTTGTAGCATAGCGAATGGATGGCATCAATGGCTTCATGAGACATCCTCCATCATTGAGTCATTGTCTATTCCCTGCTGACTTGGTGACAACATCGACGTTTTGAGTTCATGAAGGATATGACCCGCTATATCCTGTGCAGCATGTGGATTGGCCATTGCATGCAGAGAAGAAGCAAGCTGTGCTTGGTGCTCTGGTTGTGCCAGTAAATTCATCAACACTGTAGGGAGTGTTTGGGCCATTTCAGCCTCCTCCACCATCAACGCTGCTCCTTTGTCTACGAGTCTTTGTCCATTTTTGCGTTGGTGATCGCCTGCAACGACAGGGGATGGGATCAATATGGCAGCTTTTGACTGTAGCATTAGCTCTGTCAGCGTACCTGCACCTGCACGTGAGATCACCACGGTGGCTTTTTTATACGCTGCGGTCATATCCTCTATAAATGGGGTCACATGAATATCTTTATGATCCGCCAGCTGGATTGCGGTTAGTTGCCTTTCTACCTGGTCTACGTATGCGTTGCCGCATTGCCACACCAAAGAAAAGGGGGCTTCAGCATCTTTTGAGAAGCCTAGATCAGGGAGCATGGATCCCATCATTTGATTGAGGGAACCTGCACCTCCACTTCCTCCAAGGAGTAAGACGGTGGGTTTTGAGGGCTCGTGTGTCTCTTGTTCGGAGGGGGATGGTGTAGCAAGTGCGTTGAGAAGCGCACGACGAGTGGGATTCCCTGTAACGGTTTGCGGAAGTCCTTTGAAATGGTTGTCTATATCCTCAAATGTTAGGAATACATGCTTCGCTTGCCCTGCCAACAGTCTAGAGGTAACTCCTGGATGCGTGTTTTGTTCTTGGATAAATAGAGGAATCCTCAACCATGTGGCCATTTTCCCAATGGGTCCAGAAACAAATCCCCCACAGGCAATCACAGCGTCAGGTTTCATGCGCAGGCAAAGCCAGAAACTTTGTGCCAAACTCACAACGACTTTCAAGGGCACCAGTATATTTTTCCACCATTGTGTTCGAGAGATCCCACTAATCCAAAGGGGACGAATTCTATACCCAGCTTTTGGTACAGCTGTCCATTCCATTCGATTTTTGGTACCCACAAACAAAACGTCTAACGAGGAAACCACTGAGGATAATGCATCCGCAATGGCAATCGCTGGATACACGTGCCCACCTGTTCCTCCTGCAGCCATAATCACACGCAAGGGCTCATTTTGAGGCCAGGAAATAGAGTGATATGTGTGTTCAGAGGTCACGTAGAGGAGTAGTATGAGGGGTTAACCAGTGAAAAAGGGTTTGTCTTGATCTTTGTATAGGCTCTTAGAAATATTCAACAAGATCCCTGCCATCGCCCCGGTGAAAAGAATACTACTTCCCCCATAACTCATGAAAGGCATGGGGAGCCCTGTCACCGGAAAGAGCCCCACTGATACAGCAGCGTGGACATACCCATAGAGCACTATAAATAATGTGCAAGCCAGTGCTGCAAGTGCAGCATCGGGATCGGAGACCCCCATAGCCACACCTAACACACCTCGAAGTAGGATGATGGTAAGTAAACCGATGACCACAATGGCGCCAATCAGCCCATACTCCTCAGCAACGATGGCAAACAAAAAGTCATTGTAGGGTGCGGGAAGGAAATTTCGTTGTGTGCTTTTTCCCGGTCCCACACCAGTAAGCCCTCCTTGTGCAATGGCTATTTGTGCTTGCTGGGCTTGATAGCCTTCTCCTCCTTCAAGTTCTTGACTTGGGAGTTCGATAATGTTGCCTACAAATTGTTCGACACGGCTTGTACGCTCAGCGGAGGAAGTGATTAAGCCGTATCCGCCGATTCCACCAAGTAAAAAGACAAGTAGGATCGTTCGAAAAGGCACTCGACCTGCGAAAAGGATTGCACACGACATCCCAAATAGCAGACCTGCTGTACTAAAGTCTTCTAAAGCGATTAAAAAGCAGGTGAGTCCAATCCAAATCATGGCTGGAACAAACGTCCGCGCAAAATCTCTCACATAGTCTTGTTTTGCTGCAATGAGGCCTGATAATGTGAGTAGTAACGTTGATGCAGCCAGCGATGAAGGTTGAAAAGAAAAACCGGCCACGGATAAAGAGCGTTTTGCTCCAAATACAGTCTCCCCAGTAACCATGACTGCAATCAGTAAAATCCAACTTAAGATCAAGCCAAGTTTGCTCAATTTTAAGGTCATGCGATAATCAATTTTGGACATTACAATCATCGCAATAAATCCTAGGAATAGCTTGAATGCATGGTTGCCAAATAGGGCAGAGGCTGTTGTCCCTTTTGATTCAGCGAAAAACCCAACGGCTGAAAACACCGCAACCAGTCCAAAAAACATGAGTAGCACAAACGCCGCGAAGAGAATTCGATCGCTACTTGTGCGCTCTTTGGTCGTGCCATGACTTGAAACATAGCTACGATGCACAGATCCAGAACCGGAGGAGGTGTATAACATTATAGTGACAGAACCTCTTCTTTAAAGGCATTCCCACGATGCTCATAGTTCTCAAACATGTCGAAGGAGGAGCAACCAGGACTCAGAAGCACAATTTCACCACGCTTTGCCAATCTCTTTGCTTCGCGCACCGCATCCGCCATGGTTTCTGCAGTCACCAAATCTGGCACCTGCCCACTGAGCTCATCCATGATTGTCTTGCTGGCTTCTCCTATCGCTACAATGGCACGCCCCTTGGTGCGTAACTGGTCGTCCAACAATCGATAATCATTGCCTTTGTCTCTTCCCCCCAAAATCAACGTAATAGGCTCCTGATAGCTATCTAATGCGTACCATACGGCATTAATATTGGTTGCTTTGCTATCGTTTATGTAGCGAACCCCGTCAATCGTAGCTACATGCTCAAGACGGTGCTCCACCCCTTCAAAATGACCTAAGGCATCCTTCAAAGCTTCATTTTTGACATGTCGAGATTTTGCTGCTAGTGCAGCGGCCATCCCGTTGGCTTGATTGTGAGCTCCAGGAAGAGCAAGGTCATTCGTATTCATATGGAAGGGGTCTGTGTGAGGGATATGAATGTGTAAAGTGTCAGTGGACTTGTCTAGGTGAGCACCATGATCCGATTTGTTAGTGGTCTCATCATTGCTACCCAACGTGAAGGAATAGATTTCTGATTCTGGGCTACGAGTGTGTAATGCAGCAGCAATAGCCGCACACCGAGGATCGTCAATATTATAAATGAGGATGTCACCTGAGGTATGGTGCTCAACAAGCCGTGCTTTCGCTGCTGTATAGGCGTCCATACTATCCCCATATCGATCCAAATGATCTTCGCTAATATTGAGTAGAATCGATATGTCTGGATGGAATAAGTGAATATGATCGAGTTGAAAGCTGCTTACCTCAAGCAAGACATCCATCACGCCATCCACGGGGTTATCCATTAGATCAAGAAGAATCTCTGACAATGGTGTCCCAAGATTTCCTCCGGTTCGGTGAGCCAAGTCTGCTTGTGACCAAATATGACTGACCCATTGGGTTACTGTGGTTTTACCATTTGTACCAGTAATTGCAATAACCTTTCCACCATGGAGATGATCACGTAGTTGCCAATAAGCAACATCTAATTCGGACACCACAGGCTTATCGGCCAATAAGTATGCTTGAGTAATGGGTGAATGGGTAGGAACTCCTGGGCTCACGACTAGCCAATCACACTCCATTGCTTGTGAGGAGTGACCACCTTGTTCCCATTGTACCCCATTCGCCTCTAATCGCTTAATAGATGCGTCAGATAACACCGCGACATCGCTCAACATCACATCAAATCCAAGACGTTTGAGCAAACAAGCTACAGCAACCCCACTGCGTGCCCCACCAGCCACGGCTACCGTCCCCGACGTGAGGGGTGCCGTTAAACGTTTTGAGTGTTGTAGCAAGTCAGTCACCATCCGTCACCGTAGTTTTAGCGTGAGGAGGCTCAACAAGCCCATTAAAATGGCAAGAATCCAAAAGCGCACGACAATTTTGGGTTCAGACCAACCAAGTTTCTCGAAGTGGTGATGAATCGGTGCCATCAAAAACACCCGTTTTCCTTCTCCAGTTTTTCGCTTGGTCCATTTGAAATAGGTTGTTTGGATGATGACGCTGATGGTTTCCATGAAAAACACACCGCACAAAATCGGTAACAACAATTCTTTATGGACCATGATGGCAAGTGCACCTAAGACTCCACCAATCGCTAGGGATCCGGTATCCCCCATAAAGACAGATGCTGGATGGGTATTAAACCACAAAAACCCAATGCTTGCTCCTACAAGAGCTGCAGCAAAGATGGTGAGTTCGCCAGCCCCTGGCAGGTAAAGAATGTCCAAATAACTTGAAGTGTCGACACGTCCAGATAGATAGGCAAAAATGCCAAGAATCGTCCCAGAAATCGCTGAAGTGCCTGTAGCAAGGCCGTCTAAACCGTCGGTGAGATTTACAGCGTTGCTGACAGCTGTTATGATAAAAATGACGACAGGGATGTAGATCAACCATGCCAAATCTTCTCCAAAAAGAGCATAATCGATGTTGGTGTTTTTGAAGAATGGGACGGTTGATTGTGTACCTACTTCTGCAAACTCAGGCCAAAAGTAAAGCGTAGTTCCAACAACGAGCCCTGTAAAAATCTGCCCAAATAATTTGACTCGACTTTTGAGTCCTGATTTATCCTTTTTGATCACTTTGATGTAATCATCTGCAAATCCAATCGCTCCAAGGAAGACCATGACAAAGACGATAAGCCATGTGTACATGGTGTCCATACGCATCCACAGTAGGGTAGGAACGACGGTGGCGAGGATAATGATGATCCCACCCATGGTTGGGGTGCCCCGTTTGGAGAGATGATGGTCGAGGCCTACATCTTCGCGAATCGTCTCGCCCAACTGCATGTTTTGTAGCCATTGGATAATGCGTTGCCCCATAAAGATGGAGATGAGTAGGGCAAACGTAGCCGCTAAAAACACACGAGTCGTAATGAATGACACCGCGCCAAAGCCTGGGGGTTGGTACAGAAGTTCCAGCCATTCAATCCACTCAGTCAGCATGAGTCACCTCCGATTGCCGTTTTTGAAAGGCCTGGTGAACTTCATCCACATCATGAAACGGATGACGTACTCCTTCAATCTCCATGGTTGATTCATGCCCCTTTCCTGCAATCAACACTACATCGTTTGGATGTGCTTCCATTATGGCCGTCTGGATGGCTTCGCGTCGATTTAATATGACACGGACATCGGAGTCATCTGGAGCTTTAAATCCAGAAAGAATACCATGGGCAATCGCTTTTGGAGATTCACTACGAGGGTTGTCGTTTGTCAAAAGTATATGAGTGGCCCACTCCTCTGCGATGGCTCCCATCTGAGGCCTTTTGGCTGTGTCTCGATCTCCACCCGCACCAAATACGACCCATAGATTACCTGGCTCCGTTGATTTCTGACGATTCCATTGGTCTAATGTCCGAAGCACCGTTCTCAAGGCTTCTGGGGTATGCGCATAATCAACAAAGACACTTGGATACATGCTCATTTCCATGGACTCCTGGTGTATTGGCAGAATCCGCTCTAATCGTCCTGGGGCTCCATGTGAAGAGGCCATGACTTCAGCCCAATCTGCTGCCAATACCTTGGGTTCAGGAGCTTGCTGTGCCAATGCCTGAGCCAGGACAAACGCCTGAGCAACATTCATGGCGTTGTATTCTCCCAATAGGGGTGTTTGCAAATGCCAAGATTGCCCAAGTGCTTCCACACGAATTCCCATGTGATTTTGTGCGACCTCATCTACAAAAACCGAGACGTCCATTTCTAGATCAATGATCGTCGCGTCACACCCTTCCTTCATGATCGGGGCTACTTTATCCCCTTGATTGAGTACAGCAATTGCCTCTGCAGCCAAGCCTTTAAAAAGTTTTGCTTTGGCTTGAGCATACGCTTCCATGGTGGGATGATAATCGAGGTGATCCTGCGATAAATTTGTAAAAATGGCTCCATCAAACTGAAGACCACCCACCCTTGCCTGATCAAGAGCATGGGATGAAACTTCCATCACGATATGGGTTGACCCCTGATCCACCATGGAGCGCATGGTTTTGGCTAATGTGATTGCGTCCGAAGTGGTAAGTCCTGTTGGAGAGGCGGTTTTTTGTGGCCAAATTCGCGTACCGGTGGTCCCGATCATGGAGGCAGGAATCTCAAGCGATTGATACCAGTCACATAGTAGCGTTGCAACCGTCGTTTTGCCATTTGTACCAGTAATTCCGATCAAGGTGCAATTTTGTGCCGGGTCGCCATAAAAAGCTTGAGCCAATGCACCGTGGTGTGTACGTAAATTTGGATCTATGAGTACAGTGAGCTGTGCGTCATGTGCTTTTTGAGCTAGCGAATCCTCCAACGCGGTTTCTGCTACGATCATTTTACACCCTTGATGTATCGCGTGACCGATATACGCATGTCCATCTTGGTGATGTCCTTTCATTGCTAGAAACGCATCTCCTTCTTGGATCACCCTTGAATCAAGATGCAAGTCACCATTGATGGGTAGATTTCCTTCTACCTGGATAGTGGCGCTATCAAGCTGCTCGAGCCAGTCATCCAACCCCCACAATCGACCCAATGGCGCAACACTGTTACTCATGGAAGCCCTCCAAGGATTTGTGACGTTGTAGACGTCCTCTCGCTTTGGATCGACTGCCCTAAGTCACGAGTCTTACCTCGGATGGTGACCGCATATCCTGTTCGTAATCGTTCTCCAGGTAAAGGAAATTGAGCATAAATGGTCCCTGAACCGACTTTTTGGACTGTAAATCCAGAAGCAAGTAAGGTATTTGTGGCTTGCTTCATGCTTTGACCACGTAGTTCAGGTACCTCAAGTGCGACCTCTGATGGAGTGATTGAGCCGACCCATAGTTTTATGGATTGACCGACGTCCATTACGTCACCTGCAAGCGGTTCTTGTTTTAACACTCGATCCCCTTTTCCACCGAGTTGATAGGAGAGGCCCATGTCTTTCAAGAAACGCTCCGCTTCGTCCTTTGTTTGACCCACAAAATCTGGGGCAACAGCAAGATTCTGCTCAAACTCCACTGTACGTAGAGTGTCTTGTTGAGGAAGTGATGGTATTTGATCCAAGGATCTATCGACTCCACGAATACGCTCAGCAATGTGTCGGAAAATGGTTCCTGCCGTCCAACCACCGTAGATCACACCACGTGGTTCATCCACCAATATCATCATTGCATACATTGGATCACGGCTTGGGAAAAATCCTGCAAAGCTGGCGTAATAATTAGATGTGCCATACCCGCCATTGACATATTTTTGTGCGGTCCCAGTCTTACCAGCAATTTGTAAACCCTCTATAGCTGCTTGCTCCGCGGTTCCAGAGTCTGCTAGTACGTCCTCAAAAACGGGAAGAAGCTTTTGAATGGTCTCTGGCTGAGCCACCTGTCTGATTCGAGTAGGATGTGTTTCGCTTACCACATTGCCATGCCAATCCAATGTTCGCTTAACCACATAGGGTTTCATCATTTCACCCCCATTGGCAAACGCTGCATAACTTTGAAGTACCTGCAAGGGTGTGGCCTGGACTTCATAACCAATACTCATCCATGGAAGAGTAACCTTACTCCATTCATACGGTTTTTGAAGACGTCCAGGCATTTCATTGGGCAAATCAATGTGCGTGGGACTTCCGTACCCAAGAGCCCTAGCATATTGATAGAAATCTCTAGGCTCGACCCTCATCGCTATTTCCGCCGTTGCAATGTTAGAGGACTTAGAAAAAACCTCCGTAAAAGAGAGAGTGCCTAATGGATCATGGTCTCTTAACACTTGCCCATAGACAACTTGACGTCCATCTTCGGGTGTTTCAAAAATCTCGTCAAACCGAACTTTATGTTGCTCAACAGCAGCCATGGCCGTAACAAGCTTAAAGGTAGATCCAGGCTCAATCATATCTGCAATGGCACGATTTCTCCTAGACTCTGTCGGAGAGGATGCAGGTGCGTTTGGGTTGAACGTTGGCACATTGGCCATGGCAAGGATCTCTCCCGTAGAGGGTCTCACCAGTATGGCGGTTACACCTTTGGCACTCCAACGCTCCATGCCTCGACGGATTTCCTCTTCAACAATCGCTTGAATATTCCCATCAATCGTGGTTTCTAATGTGATGCCATGATTCGGAAGGCGTTTAGGTGCACCAACGTAGGCTGTAATCTGTCCTGTTCGATCACGCCGCACTTGTTGTGCTCCATCTTCCCCACGAAGCATGGGATCATAAGTTTTTTCGAGGCCAGTCATTCCATATCCGTCATGATTGACAAAGCCAAGGATATGAGCAGAAAGCTCTTGGAATGGATAACGACGTTTATAGCTTTCTTCCAGAATAATACCACGAAGATTCATCGAGCGAAGATGATCAACGGCCATGACTGGAGCCGATCGTTCGAGCACAACATACCTTGGACTGGCTGTAGTAGATCGAATTTTTTGGAGGTACTCGCTTGCAGTTGCGTCTGTATATTGTGCCAGAGTTACAGCAACACTATCGACTAGATCAGGCGTCATGCCTGGAGCCTTGGGGTCAAGCGCTACTTTTGTTTCTACAAAATTGGTTGCAAGGAGCCGTCCATTTCGATCTAAAATCTGCCCTCTTTCTGCCTTAATTGGCAACTCATCCACGGTCTGCTCACTCCATAACGAGCGAAAATCTCTCCCGTCAACCACTTGAATCCGTAATACTTGAATAGCAATCGACACTGGAAGAAAGAGAATGAAACCCAACAGAATCATCAACTTTCCGCGAAGTGGATTGCTTGAACTCATGGTCTTGGATCCATTAACTGTCGCTCGTCTGCGGGGTTACTGGGGATAAAGCCGGCTGTTTGTGCCCGTTGGTACACTTCCTTTGGCCCAGTGAGGCGATCATAAATAAGACGTTGTTCCTCGACAGCACGTAAAAGAATACGTTGCTGCCTTTCTAACTCTTGGATTTGCTCTAAGCGAGCTTCCATTTGATAGCCATGCTGGATGTAGAGCAGCCCAAACAAGGCAATCAACCCACCAAGACCTATTACATTTAGTGAAAGGGTCTTTCGGGTTTGCTCCTTTTCCCGACGAGCTCGTGGTGAACGACGGAACTGTTCTTTTCCAATCCCTTCCTTACCTACAAAGACTCCTTGAGAGGCTTTTTTTCGTTTGGGTTTTATAAAAGGTGGGGGCGCTAACTCCATGACTCTATCCCTCCAAAGGTTGGTATGAAACAGCACGCAGTTTGGCACTTCTTGACGGACTGTTTCGGGAGATTTCATCTTCCGATGGGAGTTGTACCCCTCTGATCACTTCCTCAAATGGCTTTAACGCATTGCCATAAAAATCCTTTTCAATAACTCCTTCGTGATTCCCAGACTTAAAAAATTGCTTCACAATCCGGTCTTCAAGGGAGTGATATGATATAGCTACCAATCGACCCTTTGGTGCAAGTACATTTGCGCCTGCAGATAACCCCATTTTAAGACGCTCTAACTCTTGATTTACTTCAATACGTAATGCTTGGAAAATCCTAGCAATAGATTTAACGGTCTGAGGGCCTTTGACAACGTCCTGAATGACATTGCGTAACTCTTGAGTCGTTTCAAGAGGGCGTTGTGCGACAACTTCACGGGCAATGATTTTACTAAGCTTTTCTTCACCATAGCTAAAGAACAACTGCTTTAGGTCTTCTTCGCGCCACTCATTTAGTATGGATTTAGCTGTAATGGTTAGATCTGCACTCATCCGCATATCTAATGGACCCTCTTCCTGGAAAGAAAACCCTCTTTCCGGCTCTTTAATCTGATGCGTTGAAACACCTAGGTCAAAAAGGATGCCATCTACCTTGCCATGATAGTCTAGTGGCAAAAGTTGATCGATATAGCCGAAATTTCCTTGGATCGCATGGAATCGTGGCTCAATTCCTACAGCCTCCTTTGCAGCTTGAATCGCCTCTCTATCTTGGTCGATGCCAAAGAGGACACCGTCAGCACTTAATCTCTTGATAATCTCAATAGTGTGACCTGCGCCCCCTAGTGTAGCATCGATATAGACTCCATCTGATTTATGTACCAGTGTCTCTACGGATTCCTGTAGCATTACAGGGAAATGCTCAAAAAAACGGTTTGTGTCCACGGCAACCTCACTCATGGCGTGGATTCATTTTGTGACCCGCTGGAAAAGCCTTGGCCCTCATTACCGCCCATTACACGCTCAAAAAGAGCATCAAAATCGTTTTGACTTAACTCATCGTCAAACGCTTTTAGCTGATCAGGCGCCCAGATCTCAATTCGTTCACCAGATCCGATAAATACAGCACGACCTTTTATAGAAGCCCAATCCATGAGAGCAGGAGGTAGGGGTAGGCGATGCTGTTTGTCTAGGACAATATCCTCGGCAAATCGTAAAAAATTACGTTTTACGGTTCGCCCTTCTCGGCTAAAACTATTGACTCGATTGAGCTTTTCTTCTACTCGTTCCCACTCGTCTTGAGGATAAAGGTAAAGACACGGTTCTAACCCTCTCAAGAGCGTAAATCGCTCGTTCGCCTCTGGATGAAGCGATTTTCGAAGCTTAGAAGGAAATGCTACACGCCCCTTATCGTCTAAGCTATGCTCATATGTACCCTTGAAACTTGCCAAGATTGCGTTGAGTATCGAACGATTGCTGTGATTGCTGTAATGTAGTAAAAGTGTACCACTTCTCCCCACTTTGCTCCACAATCTACCCCTTTTGAAAATAAAATGCTATTCTTTGTTGTGTCTAGATTTCATTAATTAGAAAGAAGGTATTCACTCAGTCCATTGACCATCATAAACATAGACGATTTGCCTACTCCAAAAGATGATACTCAAGGTGTCGCGAACAGTACGTCCTTTCGCTCAGGCTATGCTGTGATATTGGGCAAGCCCAATGCTGGTAAGTCGACTTTACTGAATCGCTTGTTAGGTACTCACCTGTCGATAGCCACACCCAAGGCACAAACCACGCGGCATCAGATTACTGGGATCTATCATGATGAGGATGCTCAGATTGTATTTTATGACACCCCTGGATTGATTACCCCAACATATGCCTTGCAGCGTACGATGATGAAAAGTGTCGAGGTGGCTGTAGAGCAAGCAGACGTCGCGCTCTTTATCTTTGACCCGTTGGACACATTCCCTAGTGACGATGCCATTGCTTTTTTGAAGCGCTGGTCTATCCCTATGATCCTTCTGGTGAATAAGGTGGATTTGTACCCTAATCGTCTTGAGGAGCTTGCAGAACAAGTTAAGGAGAGGTTTGACGGGGTGAATTTTGCTCACCAGTTTTGGGTCTCAGCCAAAGAAGGGGAGAAAGTGGATGATTTTTTGAACACCCTCAAATCGATGATTCCTCTGGGTCCTCCTTTGTACCCTCCAGATCAACTGAGTGAGCATCCGACACGGTTTTTTGTGGCAGAGCTTATTAGGGAGCAGTTGTTTCTTCAATTTGAACAGGAAATCCCTTATTCATGTGCTGTTCAGGTGATCGAGTACAAGGAAGGTGACTCCCGGGATGACATCTACGCAGAAATCATTGTCAACCGAGATAGCCAAAAAGGGATGATTATCGGCAAAAAGGGGGCTGCGATTAAAAAACTAGGTATGGCTTCCAGAGCGTCCATTGAAGCACTCATTGGAAAACAAGCATATTTGGACCTTCGTGTGAAGGTTCGAGAGAAGTGGAGAGATAGTGATACGTGGGTGCGACGATTTGGGTATTGAAAAAGAGAATTATCTGCGATAGAAGCTTGAGTGCCTACAAGCGATCTTGGACTAACTCCCAGTTTCACCTTGAAGTAGCGCCAAATAGGCTTTTACTGTTGTTGATAGCCCCAAAAAGAGAGCATCACTTATCAACGCATGTCCAATGCTGATTTCATGGAGATGGGGAACTGCGGACAAAAAGGCATGGAGATTATCCAAATTTAATCCATGCCCTGCATTGACTAAGAGCCCTTTACCATCTGCATATTCGGCTGCTTCTGCTAATCGGTCAATCTCACGTTTTACATTCTCAGAGTCGCCACTCATCCATGCGTTTGCAAAGGTTCCGGTGTGCAGTTCAATCGCTTCCACCCCAATCTCAGCAGAGAGATCGATATGTGAAAGTACTGGATCCACAAATAATGAAACTTGAATTCCTTTTTTCTGAAGAGGGGAAATGGCTGTTTTTGAAATCTCATCGACAACCGCTGGTACATCCAATCCTCCTTCTGTGGTCAACTCTTCACGTCCTTCGGGAACCAGCGTGCATAATGTAGGCTCTAGATCTAGGCAAAGCCCCACCATTTCTTGTGTAGCCGCCATTTCAAAATCGAGGGTACCTTTCACCATAGATTTAAGCTTGGGTAGATCTTCGTCTCGGATGTGGCGACGATCCCCACGCAAATGAAAGACAATCCCATCCGCTCCAGCGGCCTCACATATTCCAGCTGCTCGAGCAGGATCAGGGAATCCCTCACCACGTGCATTGCGTAGCGTGGCAATGTGGTCAATATTGACGAGTAGTTTGGGCGATGTTTTTGATGAGCCTTGCGTGCCTTGTGCCTCTTGCAAGCCCTGTATGCTTTGTGTCCCTTGAGTGTCTTGAACTGAACTCATAGTAATAGACTTACGATTTGATATTTACTTCTGCAGTTTCTTTGAGTGGGGATGGAGTCTTCTGCAACTCTTTGGAACTCATAACCGCTCGTTTGCGTGTATTGACCAACCACACACCCGTCAGGATCATCAACATCCCTGAGATTTCCACCCAACCAATTAGCTCCCCATCCAAGAATCCCCAAAAAAGAGCAACCACTGGGATTGCGTAGGTCACGCTTGAAGAGAACAGGGACCCTGTGGTGCGAATGAGGTGATTGAATGCATAATTTGCCAAAGATGTTCCTGCAATTCCTAAGATGGCGATGTACCCTAAAGATTGCCATCCTACTGGCGATGCCATCATTACACCCACCGTATCGGTTGCAAATAAAACGATCAATGCAGGCCCCATTGCAAACGCTAAACTACAGGTAGTAACCTCTAATGGATGCATCTCTTTGAGGTAACGATTCACCGTATTGACACCAATCGCATACCCAACCCCT
>CAJXOH010000007.1 GCA_913057895.1 uncultured Bacteroidota bacterium | reverse complement strand
GGGGCCATCACCAGCGATTCAAATGCTGAATCGGAATGGGACGAAACGAAAGTGAAAGCTCAACTTGTTGAAGGATTGTAAGGAGATGATGGATACGTTATCGAAACGTTTTCCTCACTCTACAAGCCAAATACAAGGGCATGGCCACCAAATCTGTCACCAAGACGAAATCTAGCGCATCCATTCAATCATCTACGAATGGTTTGTCGAATACCAATGGGTCTTCTCCAAAACCCAGCCACGACCCGTCTCTTCCCAAAACATTAGGCGCATTAAAGGCTTCTGGATGGGTGTCTCGTTCTGTAAAGGAAGAGATGAGGGATAATCTGTTAAAAGCTATTGCAGAGGGCCGTCAACCATTTGAGGGAATTGTTGGGTATGAGTCCTCTGTGATTCCTCAAGTGATGCAGGCAATCCTGGCAAAGCACGATATCTTATTGCTAGGTCTACGCGGGCAAGCCAAAACGAAACTCTTAAGGCTTTTACCTCAATTATTGGATGAGGTGATCCCATACATTGAGGGTTCCGAAATCTATGACAACCCTTACGAGCCATTGTCTGTGTATGGTCGATCGCTCGTTGCTCAACATGGGGATGAAACACCGATTGATTGGCTACCTAGAGCACATCGCTATGGTGAAAAACTGGCCACACCAGACACAACCGTAGCAGATTTAATTGGAGATTTGGACCCAATTAAAGCAGCTGCCAATAAATTATCCCTTGCAGACGAGCAAGTGATTCACTTTGGGCTTATCCCACGCTCAAATCGTGGAATATTTGTGATTAACGAATTGCCAGATTTACAACCTAGGATTCAGGTAGCATTGCTCAATATTATGCAGGAACGCGATATCCAAATTCGGGGATTTAATCTTCGAATCCCATTGGACCTATCGATCGCTTTTTCCGCAAATCCAGAGGATTACACGAATCGCGGAAATATTATTACACCGCTAAAAGATCGTATTGACGCTCAAATTATCACGCATTATCCCAAAAAACGGTCTATTGCTAAAGACATCACTCTACAACAAGCTTGGATAAACCGAGGGTCGGAAACGTCTTCTCCTGTGGTCCATTTATCACCATTGATGCATGACATTATTGAGCAGGTGACATTTGAAGCGAGAGAGAGTGATTATATCGACCAAAAAAGTGGGGTGTCTACTCGTCTCAGTCTCACTGCAATGGAGCAAGTGATTTCTTCTGCAGAGCGTCGAGCCGTTCAGAATGGCTACAATGAGACTCAAGTTCGTATGATGGATCTATATCAAATGGTTCCTGCATTAACTGGTAAAATGGAGCTAGTATATGAGGGAGAACAAGAGGGAGCTGTCCAGGTTGCCAAGCATCTGATTGGAAAGGCTGTTAATCAAGTATTCAAAACCTACTTTCCAGACCCTCAAAATAAGTCATCCAAATCGGCAAGAGCGTTATATGGGTCCATCCTTGCATGGTTTGCACAAGGTGAGGAATTAAATCTCACGGAAGCCCTAGACGATACATCGTATATAAAAGAGGCCCAACGAGTTGAGGGTCTACAAGATGCGGTAGATGAGATTCTTTCAGGTTTAAAGAAGATTGCAAAGGCTGATCACGAAATGATTTCTGAAGAAGCGTTAGAGTCAAAATGGAAATCATCATGGTTAGATCTTGTGTTGGAAGGATTGCACCAAAATTCAGTGCTAGGGAAAGATCATTTACATGAAAAAATGGTGTATACCGATTTGGTGGGAAGCGTCCTCGGTGGCCTTGGTGGTGATGAGGATGCCGAAGATGAGTATGAAGAGGATGTTTAGACTAGATATCGCAGTGAACTATTGAATTCGCTCTTCTTATTTGTGTAAGATTCCCTTATTTTTAGAAGCTATAACAGAAATGACGGTGGGTGAAAGGTAAAATGTGAGTCATCACAAATATCCTCACCCAACGTGTCAGTATTCCGCTGCATATTATGAAAAAAGGTATTCATCCAGAGTATAAAGAGGTTAAAGTTGTCTTAAGTGATGGCTCAGAGATTCTCACACGCAGCACCATGGACGTAAAAGATGGTGTTTACAAGAGTGAAATCGATTCAAAAAACCACCCTTTCTATACCAAGAATCAAAATCTCACGAAGAAAGCGGACCGTATTGATCGCTTCAACAAGCGCTACAAGAAGTAAAGAAAGTCTCGTCTGCCCATGGATGTGACTGGATTTACATGTGGGCCTCTTTTTGAGAATACGTATCTCGCTATCCATACAACGGGCCAGGCGGTTTTGGTTGATCCTGGATTTTCTAGTGAGCAAGAATGGGTACACTGCAAAGATAGACTCAATGCAAAAGGCGCATCACTTGCTGGGATTCTTCTCACACATGCACATTTAGACCATGTACTTGGCATTCCCAAGGTGGTTGCTGATTATCCAAATATAGAGCTTTACATGAGTGATCGGTTCCCAGAGATGTGGCAGGCAATCCCGGAGCAACCCGCGATGTTTGGGGTTGACTTTCCAGTGGAAGAGATATCTCTGGAACCCATTCGTTTGTCTCATGGCTCTACAATCGCATTGGATGAGTGGACATTTGAGATTCGTTACACACCTGGCCACTCACCTGATCACGTAGTGTTTGTATCCCATTCAGAAGGGGTAGTATTTGCTGGTGATGTTCTATTCAAATCGAGTGTAGGCCGCACGGATATCCCATTTGGAGATGGCCATCTACTCAAAGAGAGTATTGAGACTCAGCTTTATACGTTGCCAGATGATTACGTGGTATACCCAGGACATGGAGAGTCTACATCTATAGGTGCAGAGAAGGCATCAAATCCCTTTGTGCGAGGCCACTAACCCGCAGCCTGCGCAAGTTTTTTATCACATCGTTCGATCGCAGCCAAAATCGTTGGATCTTGATCTTGTTTCTTTGCGAGCTTTTGCCACATTGATTTTGCTTCAGCCCATTTTTCCTGGGATTCAAGGATCTTGGCTAACGTAGGGGTTGCGATTTTCCGATTTACAGATCGAATCTTTTGTTGAGGCTTAAGTGGCTTGATCTCCTCATCTTTAGCATGGCCACTACGAAGTCTGCTTTGCAGTTCCATTGTTTTTAGAGCATCAATAAGCTCATCAACACTGTGCGATCCTTTTTCGGAATCGGCGTGTGTTCCATCCCATGTTGGGGGTACCCAGGCATGCTCTACAGCCCATTCCAATCCCTTGGGGTGAAGTAGAAAGTAGGGTAGTGCTTTAAGTGAGTCATCCTCGCCTGCAATTCGTTTTGCTTTTTGTGCTGCATCAAGGGCTAAGTCACGTTTACCTTGTAGTTCAAATAGCAGCGTTAGATCCAGAAATAGATTTCCTGTAATCTGATTCTCCTTCATGGAGGCTTGAATGTCTCGAAATGTAGAGACTGGGTGTTCTTTTGTGCGCTGTATCTTTGTCAACAGCTCTTTTCGCCTGTAAGGATCGTGTGGCACCGAGTTTACCATTGGCTGACACTTTGGGTGAACATGGCTTCCGCGATCTGATTTAATGCATCTTGTGCAGCTTCACGTTCGCCATCAATGGGGTTATTTACGATATCAAACGTAGCGGTCCCAGTCAATGTCGAGCTAAAAATAGGGTCATCTTCCCCTTCAAACCTCATCGTTGCTTGCACTCGGATCGTGACCTCATTTCGTTCTGCGGTCTCCTCACCCGAAACACTAAAAGGTAGATTGGTATAGCTTAAAATCACTCCCTCTAGCGTCGCATCGGCTTCTTCAGGACTGTTTGCAAGTCGTAGTCGGGATCGGTTGATGAATTCATTAAAACATTCGTCATAAAGCCACTGATTCAAGGAGCCTACACTACTCCCTGATCGGTCGTCAAAAAAAGGAATAAAAAGTGTTTCAACTTCACTTGGAATGGATGCACCTGTAAATGAGTACTTCACACATCCTGTCATTCCGATAATCAGAAGCATGATTGCGAATACCCCCAGGCGTAGACGGGAGTCAGAAGGCTCTTCAGTTAGCAATAGGCGGGGAAATAGGCGCAATAGATTCATGAATCTAGCCCGTATTGATCAATTTTTCGGTACAATGTCCGTTCGCTTATACCTAAAGCCGTAGATGCCTTGCGACGATTTCCTTCAAATGTCTCAAGCGCTTGCTCAATGACTGTTCGTTCTAGTGATTCCAAACTTGGGAACTCACCTTCTTTCCAGTCAGCTGAACGAAGCAACTCCATTGGATTGGATATCGGTTTCGACTCTTCGAAAGATCCATTAGAGTTATCACTACTCACAGACTCGGGATCTATGCTATCTTGATCAGTAGATGGATAGGGGGTTTCAGGAGTTCGCAAATGTGACGTAAGGTCGTTTGGATCAATAGGATGCGACTGAGGTGGTGGCAATGCAGGTGTATAGCTGGGCTGTGATTGATTCCAGGTTCCCATAAACCAATTACCCATCATTCTCTTGAGATCAGCAATCTCGGTACGCACATCCAACATAGCCTTCAACAGAAATTGAAACTCACTGCTATGCTCACCACGCCCTGTTTGAGATTGTTGGCCATACGCATCTTGTCCGCTATCATAAGAATGAACGGAGGGGAGGTGATCTGTAGAACCTAGATGTTGACGACCTTTAAGGTATTTTTGGAGTCTCTCTTTGTCTACCGTTTGAGATTTTTCCAAAACAATGAGTTGTTCAGCCACATTTTTGAGCTCTCGGATGTTCCCAGGCCAGCGGTAGGAGAGCAGCAGTTCTTCGGCATCTTGTGTAAACCCACGAAAGCTAGAATCGTATTTGGCAGCAAACTCACTAGCAAATGTCCGAAATAGAGGTAAAATATCTTCGGCACGCTCTCGGAGTGCAGGTAGCTTGATTTTGACGGTATCTAGACGGTAATACAAATCCTCTCGAAAGGATCCTTCCTTTACCATCGACCATAAATCACGGTGACTTGCTGCAATGACACGAACATCACTTTGGCTGGCTTTGCTTGATCCCACTCGGAAAAAATCTCCTGTCTCGAGTACACGTAAGAGCTTTACTTGTACATTTTTAGGGGTATCACCAATTTCATCTAAGAAAATGGTGCCGCCATTGGCTTTTTCGAAATACCCCATTCGTGCTTCATGAGCACCTGTGAAAGCTCCCTTTTCATGCCCAAAAAGTTCACTCTCAATAATACCTTCTGGGATAGCTCCACAGTTTACGATGACCAATGGGCCATCTTTTCGAAGACTTAAAGAATGGATAGCTTTAGCAGTGACATCCTTACCAACCCCGCTCTCTCCTTGAAGTAATACAGAGATATCTGTTGGGGCAACTTGTTCAATCTGTCGAATCACCGTCTGAATTGCGGGTGATTCACCCAAAATCCCAATATGTGATTTGGATGCTGGTTTCATGATTCTAGGATTACGATGTTGCTAAGGCATGGGTAGCTTGCCCATCGGCCTTTGTAGCTTCTTGTTGACCAAAGAATTCTTGAATCGAAGATTTCTGAATAGGTCTTCCCATCAGTGTTGCAGATGTTGATGTTGTGATCTCAACTTCGACATAATCACCAGGGGCAACACCCTCTATTTTATCGAACACAACCATTTTATTGGTGTCGGTGCGACCAGACCATTGATCTGAAGAACGTTTTGATTCTTGTTCCACTAACACAAGGTGTCTTTGGCCAACCTCGGCTTGGTTAATCTCTGCCTGAATGGCCATTTGTTGAGTTATAATCTCTGTTAACCGTTGTTTTTTCACCTCCTCCGGAACATCATCCTCCATCTTTCGATGCGCAAAGGTGCGCTCTCGCTCGGAGTATGCAAACATGTAGGCAAGTTCATATTTCACTTCACGCATAAGTGACATGGTATCTTCATGTTCCTGCTGCGTTTCACCACAAAATCCAGCAATCATATCCGTGGAAAGCGTTAATCCAGGGATAATGGCCTTCATTTTTGCAATAAGATCGATGTATTGCTCTCGAGTGTAGGGGCGTTTCATCCGCTCGAGCATACTCGTGCTCCCTGATTGTGCAGGAATGTGAATGAAATTGCACAAGTTGGGACGTTCGGCAATCAAGTGAAGAAGGGGTTCTGGGAAGTCTTTTGGGTGTGGAGAGGTAAAACGGAATCGTACCTCTGGATTCACCTGACTTGCCAAATCCATCAATGTTGTAAAATCGGTGTCCTCAAATTTGTAGGAGTTTACATTTTGACCAAGCAGTGTAATCTCTTTATACCCTTCGTCACTGAGTTGTTGAATCTCATGGAGAATGCTCTCAACGGGTCTACTTCTCTCTCTGCCTCTTGTAAACGGAACCACGCAAAACGCGCACATATTATCACAGCCTCGCATAATCGACACAAACGCTGTAACACCGTTTCCGGAGGTTCTGACAGGGGTTATATCGGCGTATGTTTCTTCTAGCGACAACAGAACATTGACCGCTTTACGTCCATCTTCAATTTCAGCGATAAGGTTTGGAATATCCCGGTATGCATCAGGGCCTACCACAAGATCAACAAGGTGCTCACGTTCAATGACTTTTTCCTTGATACGTTCGGCCATACAACCAAGCACACCAACAGTCATGGATCGATTTTGCTTCTTAACGCCACGTAGTTCTTTAAGACGATTCCAAATTTTTGATTCAGCGTTCTCACGAATTGCACAAGTGTTGAGTAACACGACATCTGCATCTTCTGCACGCTGAACAGGGCGTAGACCTGCCTCGAGCAGAATGGCATTTACCACTTCAGTATCCGCAAAGTTCATCTGACATCCATACGTCTCGATGTAGAAGCGCTTATTATTCTCAATGTTGCCAATGGTAAATTCCATAGTTCAGTTGGATTCGCTTTGGTATGCGGCAATCAGTCGAAGAGTGACTGGACACTACGTTTTGTTTTTGACTCGCTCATGTCATTAAAGAATGATGAAAGCAACGTCCGAATATGAAAATTACGAATAATTGGCCAGAAAGCTTGTTTTTTTGAATAAAAATATGACATTGTGTCAGGAATGAAGGGGTAGCCCCAGGTGTTTAAATCGCAGCAGTAGGGTCGAGTACGTTGCCAGAAACAGTGCAATTGTTTGCACGTTGCCATAAACCAAACCGAGTCCATCATGAAAGTAGGAATCGATAGCTTTGCTGCAGTCCCATACGATACGGCAGCGACAAGTACGCCTCAGGATCGAGCAAACGCCCTGGAAGACCTGCTCGACAGAATCGTCGCGATGGAACAAGCAGGCCTGGATACGTTTGGCCTTGGGGAGCACCATCGTAAGGAGTATCTCGATGCGTCACCGCTGACGATTCTGGCCGCTGCTGCTGCCAGAACCTCGAAAATTCGATTGCTAAGTGCCGTGACCGTGCTGAGTGCCGCTGATCCTGTGCGAGTCTATCAGCAGCTGGCCACCTTGGACTTGTTGTCCAAGGGCCGAGCAGGACTTGTGGCTGGACGGGGTTCATTTTCTGAAGCTTTTCCTTTATTTGGACTCAATTTTCAGGATTATGATGCACTGTATGAAGAAAAATTAGAGCTCCTTTTAGCACTTCGCGACAATGAAACCATCACATGGGAAGGACGGTTCCGTTCTCCACTGAACGCTCAACCCGTGTACCCACGTCCTTATCAATCCCCGATCCCAATTTATGTAGGCGTAGGGGGAACACCGCAGTCTGTTGTGAGAGCGGGAAAGCTAGGATTGCCTTTAATGTTAGCCATCATTGGAGGTGAGACTAATCGCTTTCGACCTTTGGTGGATTTGTACAAAGAAACAGGTCTTAAACATGGATACACAGAAGAGCAACTGACGGTTTCTGTCCATTCACTTGGCTATGTGGCTCCTAACGGTGATCAAGCCCGAGATGAATTCTTCCCTGGATATGCAAAGACGTTTACTCGAATTGGTCAGGAGCGTGGATGGGGTGGAGGTGTAACACGAGCTCAATTTGACGCAGTAACTCATGATAAAGGTGCTCTGATTGTCGGCGATCCTCAAGAGGTTGCTGAAAAAATATCACGTCATAGTGAAGCCCTCGGAGGGATAGAGGAGATGCGCCTACATATGAATGTTGCTGAATTGAGCCAAGAGCAATACCTACAAAGTATCCACCTCTTAGGCCAAGAGGTGCGTCCACTATTGAATTCGTAACCTGGCGCTAAGCGTTACGATGCAGGCCAGGTCTCTGGTGACTGTCTCCACTCTTCAAGTGTCTGCAGATCCGAACGTGAAACGACCTTTTTCTCGACGGCGACATCAATTAGTGTTGGGTAATCGGTTAGGCTGTACACAGGTATGCCTTTCGCACCGAATGCTTCATTAGCTTGATGAAAACCATAGGTAAAGATGCTTAAAAGTGCTGTTACCTCGACGCCGACAAACTCAAGCGCATCAATGACTCCTAACGCAGAACCACCAGTTGAGATGAGGTCTTCAATCACTACCGTCTGTTCACCTTTGTCAATACCCCCTTCAATTTGGTTCCCAAGTCCATGAGCCTTGGCTTTTCCACGAACATATGCCATCGGTAGGGTAGCAGCTTCGGCAACCCAGGCCGCATGTGGGATCCCAGCCGTTGCAGTTCCTGTAATGACATGAGGTTTGGCTGGGAGTTCTTCAAGAATTTCAAGGAAACCATCTCTGATAAGCGTACGAATCTCTGGATAACGAAGTGTGAGTCGATTATCACAATAAATGGGAGAATTCCACCCTGAAGACCATGTTAAAGGGTCAGTAGGTTTCAGGACCACTGCATGAATATCAAGCAAATGAGAGGCAAGAGTTCGTGCTAGGGAAGGATCGTGAATTTGAATAGGTGAATCTGTCATGAATAAAGTCTAAATCATCAACGATGCGATCATGAGACCAACAGTCGTTACAATGGCAGCAAAACCCGCTGCTAAATCATCCATTAATATACCATTTCCACCTGAGAGTCGTTCAAATTGCCTAATCCCTAACGGTTTGGTAATGTCATACACACGGAAAAAGCAGACAGCCAAGCCTATGGTAATCCACCCCTTCATTTGTAAAGCATCCCCATAAAATTCTCCTAGCAAAAACATCGATGCTATCACAAGCGACATACCCGCTGCTTCGTCACTCACGACGCAAGAGGGATCGGGTCCATAGAGTTGGATTAGTTCATCAGCAGACCACGTTGTAATCCAAGACCAGATCATGCAAGAAAAGGCATACAAGATCCCCATCCATAACTCCAGATTAGGAATGGATAGCCAGCTTAAAAGACTATAGACAATAAAGCTCTCAAGGAAGACAGTGAAAGATGCGATTGTTCCTTGTGCATAAGGCATATGCCCGATGCCCATCATGGTTGCTAAAGACTCTTTTCGTGTCATGAGTCTAGACCCAATGTTTGAGGTTTAGGCGGTTTTGCATAGGATCGAAGCGTATCAATTCCACTCCAAATGGTGACCGCGGCCGTGACTAGATAGAGCCAATACATGGCCCAGCTACTCAAAATTGGCCCCGATAGGATATAATAGGGGTGAGGTGATACATCTAGCAAGTGCAACCCAAGTGCAAGGTGAATAAACACCATTTGTATCGTTGTTTTTACTTTTCCGCTGAATCGAACTGGAAATGCCAGTGACGTTGCTTGGGACTGTTTCGTGGCTTTATCTTGAAGTCGGCGCCATGCTCTTACTGCTTCTACTAGGACTTCTCGGGATGCAATGACCCCAAAAATCCACCATGGGTACAACTCTGCATCAAGGATAGGAAGGGTGGCAAATACACACAGAACCAAGATCTTATCTGTCCAAGGATCCAACATTTGACCAAGTTTGGATTCTGCATGAAATGCCCTTGCAATAAAACCATCCAAAAAGTCGGTGACTGACGCAATCAGAAGGCATAAAAAGGCGATGAGTGCAATCGAAAACGAAGTACTGTCACCAGTGTAAAAAAGCCAGGCAATCCATGGACCTGCAAACCCTCGGAGGATGGTCAAAATATTAGGTAATTGGGTCACTAGAGATCTGATTGTTGGCGATCGTACAGAATTGGAAGTAAATTGCATCATCTTTTAACAAGTCTCAACCATGAATGCGAATCCTTGTCCTGTCCATTGGTGACGAACTGCTTTTGGGTGATACCATAAATACCAATGCAGCATCTTTTGGACAGCAGTTAGTAGAGCATGGACTACGACTAACCCAGGAACAAATGATTGGTGATGACCCCCATGAAATCTATCAATCTCTCAGTAATGCATGGGGTGAGTACGATATTGTGATTACTACGGGAGGATTAGGCCCTACACATGATGATCGAACCGTTGAAGTCTTGAAGAGGTTTGGCCATGAGCGCAGCCTACCCTTGGAATCCTATGAGAATACATTTGGAGTTGAGGAAGGGGTATTCATTCAAGACGAATCTACATGGTTGATGGCGTTACCTGGTGTTCCTTATGAAGCTGAAGGGATGTTTCGAGCCATAGTGTTGCCCAAAATCCTCGATCAGGTTGGTAATAAGCATGGCTTACAGCCCAGATACCTATTGACAGCAGGTGAACGAGAGAAAGAGTTGGCCGAGCTATGGATTGGCGATTGGTCTCGTTTTGAGGCCAAGGGTTGTACCCTTGCTTTCTTGCCTGGACCTGCGAACGTTAAGCTTCGACTAGGCATTGAGTCGGTAAATCGATCTCAGGATCATCAGGATGAAGCCGTAGACTATGATCCTGGTTCAATCTTAGACGAGTTTGAATCGTTTATCCATGACAAGGTTTCGTTCTGCGTGTATGGATCGGAACCTACTATGTCATTATCAGAGGTTGTGCTATCATTATGTAGAGAGAAAGGATGGAGGTTGGGGGTCGCTGAAAGTTGTACAGGTGGGATGATTGGCGCCTCCCTTACAGACCCTGCAGGTTCATCTGATGTGTTTATAGGCTCTTTAGTCACATATTCCAATCAAGCAAAAATGAAACAGTTGGGTGTCAAAGAGGAGACAATCAGTAACTATGGGGCCGTTAGTAAAGAAACTGTGATCGAAATGGCCAAGGGGGTTCGTGATGCATTAGGTGTTGAAATTGGTTGTTCTATATCAGGAGTCGCGGGACCTGGAGGAGGGTCCGTTGAAAAACCAGTGGGAACCATTTGGTTTGGACTTTCCACACCAGAGGAAACCTTTGCGTGGACGACTCAAGTGGGTCATACTCGCGAATTAAATCGCACAAGATCTGTTTTGTTGTCTTTGGAGGCGTTGAGACGCACTCTTGTGGGGATAGAAAGACTCCCAAGAGGGGTTGCCAAACAGGTATGACGGACAAACGTGCTCTTTTTTGGGGACTTGGGTTGACGGCTTTATTGCTGCCATTTCTGTGTTTTGGGGTGGCAAAAGGGCAGGAAGTAGTCTTAACTGATTCCACAGCTAATTGGAAGCCTGTGTTTTCGCTTCAGGAGTGGATGCAGCATTCCCCTGAAATGGGTGTTGTGCATGGCGCAATGCTGAATAATGCTCCAATTGCCCTTGAAAGACCAAATCATAAGCTAGGAACCGAGTATTTGCAAACTGACGGAGCCTTATGGCGTGACCCATGGACGGGTACGGTTCCTGTACATCTTATTCCTATGCGTGATGTCGGGGTTTTGTCTTCCTATGGGCAACGCACTACGTTCTCATCCGTTAAACGACAATCACCAAAACCTGTGATTGAATTGGATTTTTTTGAACGAGGTCAAGAGGACCGAACCATTAACCTTCTGTATGGACAAAATCTATCAGAATCGATCCATGTTGAGATTGCCTATTCAACCATCAATGAGCAAGGTGACTACGATGGATTTCAGGGGGAATATTCCACCTTGCGTACTGGCTTGCGATGGGAACCTGATTCGACTCAAACACTCCATTTTAAATACTCAACATATTCGAGTAAACAGACAGAATCCCAAGGAATACAAGGATATAGCCCAAATGGATTTTCGTTTAATCCATTGATTGAGTCTCCAATTTATCCCTTTGTACGTGTGGAGCCTTTTACAAAACGCTTGCAGAGTTCATGGGTTAAATTATTGAACCAAACTGTTACCTCTACACTTGGCCTCTCAAGAGATGTCCAAGAGACAGATCTCACAAACATCTCCACGCTTGAGGGATCTACATCATTGGATTGGTTTAGCCAGCGCACACAATTGTTTTCCACACTAGAGCTCAAGACTCCTCGTTCGTCTTACTCTGGGTCATTTTGGCTTGAACACACATCCATTGATTCAAAAACGATGTCATTCACAAAGAATTCATCATGGTTCACTGGATTGGAATTGAATGGCAACATCGCATGGACGTCCCAGTTTCGTTCTACGTTTCGAAGTAACCTCATGAACTCTACCAACCAGTCGTCCTCTATTGGTGAAGTCCGGATGGATCACTCATGGCAATCATCGTTGCTTGAACTAACGGTTGGACTTGGTCACAAGGCTCATTATCCGTCTCTTCTTCAGTCAAATGGCGTTCTTGCACCTGTAGTGGGAGCACCACAATGGTCCCATGCCCAAATGGCTTCAAACACATCTTTGGATCCAAAAACGATCTCTTTTTTTGAGTTTCGACCCTCATTGAAGTACCAATCATGGAAGGTATTTGGATCGATGGCATTTCTTCTGACAGACGATGAGTGGCTTCGCAAATCAGATGGCTCTTGGGAAAATGGTCCTAGTTATTCATCCATTCAAGGCTCGCTCACTGCCTCCGTAAAGGTTAAGGATGTAACAATGCGCCTAGGGGGGCATGCGATGGATATGGCAGTCAAGCAAAAATCTCTGAATGGATCGGAGTGCGTTGACTGTATATCAATTCCTTCAACTAGAGACCTTCGATTAGCTGGCTGGGGTCAATTGGAACTTGAGCGTCCCTTCTTTGATCAAGCAACCTATGTTAAAATGGGTGTAACCTTGCGAGCCGCACCACTGCAGCAAGCAGGCTGGATATGGTCACCATGGCTCCAACAATGGATTCGAGCAGATCATCAGCTTGAATTACCCTCCACGGCAACCGTAGATGCATACCTATCAGCACGCCTTCGTTGGATGATGATCTACATGCGTATGGACCAAGCATCTGACCAACTATGGCAGCGAGGCACGATGGATTCTTATGGTGTTCCGAAGTCTGGTAGAAGGTTTATCTTTGGTATTCGAGTACTTTTTAAAAATTAACCTACGGTGATTCTATGAGTCTTGGGTACTCCATAAAAGAAGGCTTTGCAGGGTTTGGGCGTACAAAACTAGCGAGTGCTACCTCCACATTTTCATTATTTATCGCTGTTCTTCTAGCTGGTTTTTTAACTCGTGGTGGGTATGCATTGTATTCTCTTGCTGTGGATCTTACAGATGAGGTACAAATGGAGATATTTTTTGCTCCTATTTCTGATGATCGTATCCAAGAATTTGGTGACTATATCGAAGAACAACCATGGGTTGAATCCATCATGTTCACTTCCAAAGAGACTGCTTCTGAGCGATTTAGAGCAGAGTTCGGTGATGGGTTTGGCTCTGAGGCATTAGCAGAGCTCGATTTTCTACCTGCGTCATATACCGTAACAATGACGCCCGAAACTCCTATTGAAGAAATTCAGCAGCAGGTTGAACGGTTAGAGGAGTTCCAAGAAGTGGATGACATAGCGTTTAATGCCGCATTATATCAGCAACTTCGCTCACGTGTTGATCAATCGATATGGGTGGGTATTTCAGTTGCATCTGTCATTCTGATAGCCTCAATTTGGTTGGTATTTAACACCATACGGCTCACTATATATGCAAAACGTGATACTATAAAAGCCATGAAACTTGTTGGGGCAACCAATGCCTTTATACGTCGCCCATTTGTGATAGAAGGGGTATTACAAGGATGGATTGGAAGTTTGCTCGCTTTTGGTGTGCTTGATGCACTCTTTCGGTGGGCAGTTCCTCTTGCAATCCCTCAAATGGGAATCGTGCCATGGCCTCTGGGTGCTTGGTATTATCTTGCTTTGTCTATGTTTGTTCTTGGAACGCTTATTGGACTATTGGGAAGTACCATTGCTTCCCATCGGTTTATTCGTCTCGCCTGAGTTTTAAAGAGGCACCCTGTTCTTGTCGCTTCTTACACGCCTTTTTATCCTTGCATTGCCCTTTTAGGTGAAGGCTGTGTTCGCGAATATCAAAATTGTGGAGTGATTCAAGCATTCGTTGAATCTCAAAGATTCGCGGATCGCAAAACTCAATGACCAATCCACACTCCTTGCATATGAGGTGGTCATGTTGCTGATACGCATATGCTCGTTCATAGTGCGCCTGGTTTTGCCCAAATTGATGCTTTTGCACCAATCCACAGTCCATAAGTAGATCTAAGGTGTTATAGACCGTCGCTCTGGATAATCTTGTACCAGATTCCTTGATTCTGAAATAGAGATCATCCGCATCAAAATGTCCACTATCGGATCGATAAATCTCATCCAAGATTAAGAATCGCTCCGGGGTTTGTCGTTGATTTTTCTCCCGTAAATAGGATTTAAAAATCTCCTTCACTAAAGGGAGAGAATCATGGTACAATTCCGAGGAAGACTCTGAAGACATAATTTGTGTCGATGAGATAGTGTATTAGGATGAATATGAATGAACAGCAATGGGATGTATGTTAGCATTATAATGAAAATGTTATTTTGATGCGTCTACCTAATTATGTGATCATTTATGCCTATACAAGTACCCTTTGAGACACTTACGGAGCTATATCTAAATCTTGCGAGCAAGTACAAAGACTCTTCGAAAGTTGCGTATGCACGAAAACCTTCACCTGGTGCTGATTATGAGCCCATTGTGTGGGATGAAATCACGGTGGATGTTCAAAATCTTGCAGCCTATTTGGTTTCTAAAGGTGTAAAAAAGGGTGACACAGTCGCAATCCTTAGTGAAAATCGGATGGAGTGGGTGGTCGTTGACCTTGCACTTCAACTTTTAGGCGCCATAAATGTGTCTCTATATGCGACACTACCACCCTCGCAAGTGGAATTTATTCTGAATGATTGCCAGGCATCACTGTTTTTTGTTTCGACGAATATTCAACTCAAAAAAGCTGTGGAGGTATTTGATGCATGCCCAGAGTTGAAGGAAGTGATTGCATTTGATACACCCAAAACAGCAGGGCTTCTAGACCATGAGTATGTCAAACTACTTGATAGTGTGCTAGCTGAAGGTCTAAAGTTAGAACCAACCCATGCGAAGGATATTCATGAGGCTGCACAAGCGGTGGTTCCTGAAGATGTGAGCACCTTGATTTATACCTCTGGTACAACGGGTAATCCAAAAGGTGCCATGCTGACTCATAGAAATATTGTCAGTAATGTGAAAGCAGCACATGAAGTTGTTGGGGTTGGCCCAGACGATCGAGTACTCTCTTTTCTACCCCTTTGTCACTCCTTTGAGCGGACGGCTGGTTATTATACCATGATTGCCAGCGGTACGGAGATTTATTTCGCGGAAAGCGTCGATACGGTAGCCAAGAATCTCACTGAAGCGCGCCCAACTATCTTGATCAGTGTTCCTAGACTGTTTGAGCGCATCTTTAACACCATTCACAAAGGTGTTCAAGAAGGCTCAGCGATTAAGAAAGCGATCTTTCACTGGGCGATTGGGGTGGGAGAGAAATATTCACAAGGCAAACGAGGATTGGTCTCTACACAAAAGAAGCTTGCGGATAAACTTGTCTTTAGTAAGCTAAAGGAAAAAACAGGAGGTCGAATTAAGTTCTTTGTCTCTGGGGGTGCTGCATTACCTCCAGATATTGGCTCATTCTTTATGAGTGCTGGATTACCCATTATGGAGGGATATGGACTCACGGAAACATCTCCCGTCATGGCCGTGAATCATTTCGATGGACCTCGCATTGGGACCGTTGGGAAAGTGATCAGTGGGGTAACCGTTGGGATTATGAGACTGTCGGATAATGAGATTATAGCCACGGTGAGTGGAGAGGATTACCCCACGAACTTAACGTCTGAGGCGGGAGAAATCCTTTGTAAAGGCCCCAATGTCATGAAGGGATACTGGAATAATGAAGAAGCTACCAAAGAGATGATTGATCAAGATGGGTGGCTTCATACAGGAGATGTGGGTCGTTTTACAGACGGATTGCTGCAAATTACCGATCGCATCAAGCACATGATTGTCAATGCTGGTGGAAAAAATATCTATCCAGGGCCTATCGAAGATTTATTCAAAACGAGTACGTGGATTGAACAAATTATGGTTGTTGGTGAGGCACAACAGTTCATGGCAGCGTTGATTGTCCCCGACTTTGATGCTGTAGATGCTTTCGCAGCACAGAATGACTTATCTGGATTGTCTCGAGAAGAACTCCTTGAGCATCCAAGCTTGCGCAATGAGTTTAGCAAGGTCGTTCGTGAGTTTTCCAAGGAGTTGGCCTCTCATGAAAAAATCCGTGATTTCGTGCTTCTTCCTGAGGAATTTGGCATTGAGTCTGGAGAAATGACGCCTACGATGAAGCTCAAGCGTAGAGTGATTGAACAAAAATATGCGGATCAAATCTCTGCTCTCTTTCCTAAGGACTAGCCGTTCATTGAGCTGCTCGTAGATCTATGTTTTGATAAGCTGTCTATCTACGCTGATGTACGTTCTTTACGTGCCTTTATAAATGATTGGATCCCAGCAAATAATAGGTATGCACACAAAACGAACATCACAACCTGCGCGTAGGTAGCCATCGGTCGTGCAAGTTCCTCGCCACCAAATGACCCGATGAAGGCTGGGATTCCTCGGAAAGATCCAAGTAGCCCCAATAGAACGACCCCCAGTGCCCCATGAATAGTATGCTTTTTAATGCCTGTCTGTCCTTTTTTCTCTGCTGAATATGCGACTAGAGACAAAATCAGTAAAACGATTCCAAAAAAAGAGGGGATAAGCGCTGTGATACTTGCAAAGTCAGAGATTATGTAACTCACAAGGCCTAGAGCTACAAGCACGATTGAAACGGAAAGGATGGATTTAGTCATAGGATAGAGGATTACGAGTACCTTAGATTGTTAGGGTTTAGAGAGCATTCGCTTGACAACGTTAGCAATTGTTTTTGCGGCATGAGTTAACTCTTCTGGTGTATTAGAATGACCAATGGAGAGTCGGATACTTGACATGGCTTGTTGCGTGGAAATTCCCATTCCTAGCAAAACATGTGATGGTTCAACAGCACCAGAGGTGCAAGCACTTCCATTCGAAACACATACGTTCTCGATATCAAGATTTAATAAAAGCATCTCCCCATCAAGGGTTTTCCCCTCGGGAGAGTGAAAGCAGAGATTCAGAATATGTGGCACTCGTTCAACCTCAGAATCGAGGCCTCCATTAATCTCAAAATACCCATCAGCGTGTTCTTTGAGTGTGTTGAGAAACAGGGTTCGACATTTTTGATAATGAGCCCAACGTGTTTGACGTTGTGCGTCAGCCTTAGCCATTGCTGAAGCAAGCCCTACGATAGCAGGTACGTTAAGCGTACCGCCACGGCGACGTTTTTCTTGGGAGCCTCCGTGAATTAACGGAATCCAAGGTGACCCGTTTTTTACAAATAAGACACCAATTCCTTTTGGACCGTTAAGTTTATGACCCGAGAGACTTAAAAAATCGACATTTAGCTCATTCACATTGACAGGTAATTTCCCCACACTTTGTACAGCATCGGTATGAAAATATGCGCCATGTTGATGAGCGATGTCTGCTAAATCAGCGATTGGATTGATGGTTCCAACTTCATTATTCACATGCATAAGAGACACGATCGCCGTTTTATCTCCACAAACACTCGATAATGCATCTGCAGTTACGCCTCCTGATGGACTCACGGGTACATAGGTTGGTTTCGCACCTGAGAGTTTCAGACACTCCGCAGGATGAATAACGGCATGGTGCTCAATCTCTGAGGTGACAATCTCGGACCGTCCTTTACGATGGGCTACCTCGAATACGCCTCGTATGGCTGCATTATCACTCTCGGTGCCTCCTGAAGTGAATACAATTTCTGAAGGCTCTGCTCCAAGAATAGATGCTATTGTTTCGCGAGAATCTTCAACGGCTACTTTTGCACGCCTGCCTAATTGATGAGCCGAATTTGCATTGGCTGAGGCGTCTGTAAAATAGGGGATCATTGCCTCTAAGACCTCTGGGTCTAGGGGTGTCGTTGCTGCATGATCTAGGTATATCGGCTCCATACCTAAACTTAAGGATTCCCCTAAAACATTTTTGTACTTTTGGTGACGATCTTTGGCACATACATCGTCAGATGTATTGTCTATTGAATGCTTTCAATGCAATAGTATTGCACAACCTTCAACACTATGTCCACAAAGCCCTTATCGTTACAGGATCTCAATCTCAAAGGTAAAACAGTCTTCATGCGAGTTGATTTTAACGTACCTCTTGATGGGGAGAAGATTACCGATACAACACGAGTTGACGCTGCACTTCCATCAATTCAGACTGTACTAGGCCAAGGAGCTTCCCTGGTTTTAGCGAGCCATCTGGGGCGACCTAAAGGGCAGGTAGTGCCTAAAGACTCCTTAAAGCCAGTTGCAACATATCTCTCCAGTGTTCTTGATGCCCCATTGGAAATGGCAACCGATTGTATCGGTGAGGAAGTCTTAAAAGCCAAACAAGAGTTATCTCCAGGCCACATTTTATTACTTGAAAATGTTCGCTTTCATCCCGAAGAGGAGGCAAATGATCCTAGCTTTGCAAAGGCTTTAGCAGAGGGTGTAGATGTGTTTGTCAATGATGCCTTTGGAAGTTCACACCGAGCCCATGCCTCGGTAGCTGGTATCGCTGAATTTGTCCCTGAAAAAGCTGCAGGGCACCTTCTTGAGAAGGAACTGGAATTTCTCGGCAACACCATTGAATCTCCACAAACTCCATTTGTAGCAATACTAGGAGGTGCGAAAGTATCTGATAAAATCGGGGTGATTGAAGCGCTTTTAGATAAAGTTGATTCACTTATTGTAGGTGGAGGAATGGCATATACATTCTATCGCGCCATGGGGCTAGAGATCGGAACGTCTATTGTAGAAGAGGATAAAATTGAGCTTGCATCCTCATTGCTAGATAAGGCGCGTTCAAAAGGAGTTGAATTGTTACTTCCTCAGGACAATGTCATTGCATCGGCATTTTCTGTGGATGCCGATATAAAAACTGTACTACGTGACTCTATTCCTAATGATTGGATGGGTTTAGATATAGGTCCAGTCTCACAGGCTTTGTTTGCTGAAAAGGTGAGAAGAGCCAAAACTGTTCTTTGGAATGGTCCTATGGGGGTTTTTGAAATGGAACCCTTTGCCAAGGGGACACTTGCAGTTGCACAGGCACTAGTTGAAGCCACAGAGTCAGGTGCAACGACCATCATTGGTGGTGGAGACTCAGCGGCAGCCATCACTCAATTGGGACTAGAGTCAAAGGTTTCTCACGTCTCAACGGGAGGAGGAGCGAGCCTCGAACTACTTGAAGGAAAGGCCTTGCCTGGCGTTACAGCGTTGATATCGTAATCAGAACTCAATTCCGACATGGACATCGAGCCACATGTGTCTAGTTCCCAATCGGGAATCAAGGCCTGTGCCCTTTAGTCCCTGATCATGAAGACTCTGAACTCCACCTCTCACGGCAAAGGTCACTGATCTTGCAGTTATGCGCCATGGAGTGAATCTAGGTGCTACTTGTATGGTTCCAATGAGTGCAGAGCTTTGCCCAGTATGGTAGAGTAATCCACTGGCACCTGTTAAAGGGGGTTGTCCAATCGCAAGAGACTTTTGAGTGCCTTTTGGGTTCCAAGAGCTCCACTGCAGACTACTTGTACCATGCTTAAACGTTGAATGAATGCGAAAAAACCAACCAGTCGAAGCGCGATCTATGCCAAATGGTTCCGCATTCCACCGTCCACCCATCCGAATAATATGGCGTCCAAATGTTGATTGTGACGTCAGTGAAATTCTCTGTTTGTTGCGTAGTTCATTGATTCGTTGATTTGGCCATGTGGATGCCCATCGAACGTGCTGATTTGATTGCTGACTCCATGACACAAATAGGGTTGTATGCTTTGGATGTGTCCATCGTGCATGAATGTTGAGCTGACCTTTTTTTGTGTCAGTACGTACGTTTGTGTGATGTGACCATGAGTAGGAGACACTTACGCGTATTTTGTTGATCAAACCATGCAACTCAAACCGACTCAAAAAACGAGGTGCAGCGTCTGGGAGATCTGGCAACGTACCACCTATGGGTGCGTACCAACTACGCGAGGCCCATCCAGCTTTAGCATGAAAGCGAACCGATTCACCTGATATCCTATACCCAGCAGTGAAGATTCCGTCATGGTTTCGCCCATACGTTCTAGGAGCTCGTTGCCAAGCTCCCGCTGTGTAGACTACTTGACGGTGAGTCTTAGACCATGTATTTGGAAGTCTGAATTGCCATCCTGCTTCAATACCGTAATAGGGGTCTTTTGACCAAACAAATCCATCACGTTGGTTCACCCATTCAGAGTGTGAATGCATCACCCATGCAAACGTAAAAAGATGGGCTCCTTTTTCTTTTGATCCATCGAGAAATAAGGATGTTTGGGTAAGGCTGCGTTGAGCAGCAATGCCTTGTTGGGTTGACCAATTAACCGATTTTGTGGGTGCATGAAGTGTGTCTTGTTGCCAGGTACGTGCATCAAGTGCACGATGAGAGACTGAAAGTCTTACGCGAGAATATTTTTCAGGGCTGTGGATGACAGAGAACCCTTTCATCGCATTATAGGGCTCTCGCGAAGTACTTACTGATAAGGGGCGTAATGTGGTGAGAGTTGACGTTCCTTGAAGGGGTGAAGACGATCCACTAGAGAGTAACTTTGCAGGTGATTGGTGGGCATAAGTACCTATTGTGAGTGCCCATTGGGATTTACTAGGTATGAGTTTAATTCCACCCGAGACCAAAGACTGCCAGGGATTCTCCACAAAAGATTCTCCTGATCTCTTTTGGGAACGTAAGATGAGAGTTAATGACTCACTTTGTAGGTAAACACGATGCTTTTGATGGGTCGGATCACCCACCCATTTCGTTGAAGGATTTTGGCTAGTTGCGCGAACGGGAAGGGGCCTAGAAGCTCTCCATGTTGAACTAAGTGCACGATAGATGTTTGCTGAGTTGGACGTTTTTTGGGCATCTTTGGCAGGTGACCCTTCAGACTGTGATGGTTGCTTTGAGTCCACGTATAACGTGAGAAATTCCGTCACAAACGGAAGCCCTTCAATGCGATTTATAAAGATGGAATCTCGCAATTCAGAGAAGGAATTGCTGTTACAAACGTCACGCTGAACCCCCAGAAGTAGTTGCGAGTGCTCATAAAAAAGATCAAAGAGTGCAGTGGCATTATCAGAGCATATCGTGTTGCTATTTTGTATCCGATAGGAGAGTATGTCAGCAAACTCATCCAATTGATTTTCATCTAGGCCACCAAAATGCTCAGTGTATTGCAACCAAAGCTGAGTCATGGAGTCAATGGCTTGCGATTGAGCCATTAGCGGTGGTATGTGAACTGAGTACAAAATCCACACACATAGGATACTTTGTATGAATGAATGGTGCTTAATCACGAGGTAGCCATTGAATGATCGCTCCTAGTGACCAGCCAAGGATGGGATGACGTTCAGCCTGAAACCCTAACCCAATACTCCGATGTTGAATCAGAATCCCTGCGGATTGTGTCCAAAACAAGTCATCTATCACGTTTGGTGAAAATGCCGTAACCCCAACATGAATGCGCATTATGTTTTGGAGTTGGGTAGTCCAACTCACAGAGTTTTTAGTCCCCCAAAGTGTCATCCAACTGTGACCCACACTCAGAGTAGAATTCAAAAAGGGACGAAATTCAATCCAAATGTCAAACCCTGATGATATCGTGGGCCATACTTGTGAAGAGAGGTACAAGTGAGCATAAAAGAGTTCAGAAAGCTGAATTCGAGTCCACAAGTCACTACCCACCGACTCTTTTTGATGTAGTGAATAGGGGTTGTGTTCAATCCATGGGCCAGTCCACAGATCCACAGTATTATCCGTCCTAAGGAGCCCTATTTGTCCACTCACTTGTGACAAACCATCCACACCGAATGACTCCAGGTGTGAACTAAGAAGCCATTCATTTGAAAGCCTAATTCCAGCATGGAGTTGATGATAATACAATCCAGGTACGTTATAGAGCTGCGTAGATTGAACATGTACACAAGCACGCCTGTCATGCTCATTTGGGCCACCCTGTATCCAATTATCTAGTGGTTGTATAATGCATCCTCCAAAAAGTGCTCCAGATTGAACCTTCTGTGTTAATCCGTACGTGAATGAGCGCTGAGCGACAACATTATTGCACAGTACCAACAGACCTACACCAATGGGGATAGTCAGATGACTCCATAGAAACCGTATCTTAATCCAAGTCATTTGTATCATATCTACCCCACCAATTCGTTTGTTCTTCATGCGACATATTTATCTGATACTTTTAGCCGCACTTCCTTACACCGCTTTTGCGCAAGAAATGGCTTGTGATGTGACCATTAATCGAGAGCAAGTCACTGAAAACGCGTTTGATTATATGGCTGAGATTGCTCCCCAGTTAGAGCAGTATATCAACGAAACCTCGTGGACGGAGTATCGACTCCAGGAGCATGAGCGTGTTGGCTGTACGATACAGATCGTGTTAACCTCTGCTACAGATGACTTTGTGTTTGGAGGCCAAATCGTTGTGATATCACGCCGTCCTATTTACAACACGATGCAGGAGACACAAATGGTTGTCTTAAATGATGAGAGGTGGCAATTTGAGTTTCCTCGAGGAAAAACACTGATTCGTGATGACCTTCAATTTGACACATTTACCTCCATCCTTGACTTCTACATTTACATGATTCTTGGGTTTGATTTTGATTCATTCAGCCCGATGGGAGGAACAGACTACTTTAACAAAGCAGCACAGATACGCGAGTTAGGAGAACAAGAAGGGGCGATTGGTTGGGGGAGAGAAATTGGTTCGCAACGCAACCGATATGGGTTGGTTTCTGATATTCTGAACCCAACCTATGATCCACTTCGACAAGTCAATTATGAACATCACCGACAGATTCTCGATATTTTCACAATGGATCCTGAGGCAGCCCGCACGAATGCATTGGCTACGCTAGAATCGCTTCTAGATGCAAAACGACTTGCGAGTAGTACCTACCTTTTTGATGTTTGGTTTACTGCCAAAGCTCAAGAATACATCTCAATATTCCGTGATGCAGAGGCTCAGGTTCGTACAGAAGCACTCATTCTATTGCAACAAGTAGATCCTTCCAACACGAGCAAATACGAAATCCTTCAACCTTAATTGGATTGTCGAAGCCACTTGGCTAAATCCTTGAATCCAACCTTGCCTCCTGACTGAAGGATCCCAATACGATAGATCCGAGCACTTATAAGAAGAACTCCATAGATCGACCCAAGTAACAACACGACGGAGACTCCAATTTGCCAAAATGGAACCTCACTGATGGCAACTCGGGTAATCATGTTGATAGGGGTGAACAAGGGTATCATGGACACGATTGTAGCAAACGTTGTACTTGGGTTTTGCATAATCTGAACATTGAACATGTACGCCATAAAGATTGGAATAAATACAGGCATCATTAATTGTTGCGAATCAGATGTGGCATCAGTGGTTGATCCTATTGCAGCAAACAGTGATGAATACAGTAGATATCCAAGAATGAAAAACAGAAAGAAATACAAAACTAAACTCAAGGGTATTTCTGGAATTTGAAAGGGGAGCTCAGTCGATGCCGTTGGATTGGTTGCTGCTTCCATGGCTTGACTCATCTCTATAGATTCACCATTCGCTGCGCTTTGAGCAAGATCTACTCGTGAAGTGATTTGCTCCGACCCGTCATTTTGTTGAGCCATGACAAATGCAACAATGGGTGTGGTAGCAGCACTAATACCTGTAAATAAAACGGCCCAAAGTGCAAATTGAACAATAGCAACAGCCGATATACCCAGAATTTTTCCAACAAGTAGCTCAATAGGTTTGATTGAAGAGGCGATGATTTCAATAATTCGATTGGTCTTTTCCTCTACAACACCTTTGAGAATAATCGTCCCATAACTTGTTAATGCAACAAATATGATGAGGCCAAGAATAAAGCCGATTGCAGAGTAAAAGAGAGTGTTATCCTCTTCAGTTAACCCCTCTTCGTTGAGTTTCGTTGAAGTAAAGCCCACCCTAGAATCAAACAACTCCCGAACCTCATCTGTTACTGCCGCATTTGCTAATCGTTGTTCTCTCACAATACTTCGAACATCCCCTCGAACACTCTCTAAGAGACTAATTCCACCAGATCCCTTATAGATCAGCTCAGCTTCTCCTTCACCTTCTAGAATGGAGCCTGGAAGGATTAGAAGTCCGTCAATGACACCCGATTGAACGTCCTGTTTACCCTCTTCTATAGTTTTACCTTGGTAATCGACATATCGAGCTTCATCTTCGGCTAGTAGTGGCTCACTTAAGACGCCTGTTTCGTCAATGATTGCTAACACTTCTTCATTTCCTTGAGGCCACAACTGGATGGCGATTGATCCTCCAATCAGTAGCGCAAATCCAAAAGGGACCAGGAGGGTCGAAATCCAAAACATTTTGGTTTTAACACGAAAGAAGAACTCCCTCTCTAAAACGATAAGTACTTTTTGAAAATTCATGCGGCACTCCCCATTCCTTTGGTTGACTGTACGGTTGAAATGAAGATTTCAGTTAATGATGGCTCCACTTGCTCAAACTTTTTTACTTCAACGTGCTCAATTGCTTTTTTCAGTATATCCGAAGCCGTTTGCCCTTCCAAGAGTCGTATTTCCGCAAAGCGATTAGAACGGTTGTTGATTCGCACGTTCTCTAATGAATCGATGAAACCTCCATCTCCTTCGAATTCCAATAGAACAGTATTCTCTCCAAAGGAAGATTTTATCTCTGCTAGATTCCCTGTAAGAACCACCTGTCCTTCATTAAACAGTGCAATATCATCACACATTTGCTCTACTTGTTCCATTCGGTGTGTAGAGAATAAGATGGTTTTGCCTTGAGCTTTCAACTCTAAGATGACGGTTTTCAAAAGTTCACTATTGATCGGATCTAGTCCGCTAAACGGCTCATCAAAAATAGCGATGTCTGGGTCGTGCAATATCGTTGCAATGAACTGAATCTTCTGAGACATCCCTTTGGATAACTCACCAACTTCCTGCTTAATCCAATCACTTGCTTCAAATCGTTCAAGCCAATGCAAGATCACTTTTTTGCCCTCTGAGGTAGACAATCCTTTGAGCTTGGCAAAATAAAGGAGCTGCTCGCCAACCTTCATTTTTTTATACAAACCACGTTCTTCTGGCATGTATCCAATCCACTTTTGTGTCTGTGGTCCTGCGATCACATTCTTAATTCGAACCTCACCTTCATCAGGCGTCAATATGTCATTAATCATCCGAATCGTTGTCGTTTTGCCTGCACCATTCGGCCCTAAAAGCCCAAAAATACGCCCAGGTTCTGCTTTGAATGATGCGTCATGTACCGCAGTTTTGTCTCCGAATGATTTCCACAAGTGGGATACATCGATCATAATTGGGTATTTTGATTCAAGTTTATTGTACGGATTGACATTCGCACATTGAGCATTATACGAACTCAGAAACCCAAAGTTCCATGATGATCCATCATATTGCAGCAGAAGCGTATCCATTTGCAAAAGCCGGCGGTTTAGGGGATGTAGTTGGCTCCCTGCCAAATGCATTGGCTGAAATTGGGAGTCCATCAACCGTCTGGATTCCGTTCTATGATATTCCCTCACTCAATGAAGCTCATTTAACTCAAGCATGGGGCTTTTCTTTCCCATCTGCTTTTGGGACTCTTTCTGCTGAAATATTTACTCTAGATCAACCCAAGAAAGGAGGAGCCTCATTCTTTGCGATCAAAGTTTCGACATGGACAGATAGGAAAGGAATCTACATTGATCCTGAAAGTGGTCATGGGTACTGGGATGAGTTTCAGCGCACTCTTGTGTTTCAACTTGCTGCATTACATGCAATCCACTCTTACAATGAGAGAGAAGACCTATCTAGTGATACCCAAATAATCCATTGCCATGATCACCATACAGCTCTCATTCCTTTCATGATTGAGCACTGTGGCGATTTCGATCACTTTAAAGGGATTCCCACGGTTTTAACATTACATAATGGTCAATATCATGGATCGACAGATTTGTCAAAGGTTTCTTTATTACCTGCATTTGATCCATCCAAACAAGGACTTCTCGAATGGGACAATTCTCTTAACCCACTAGCTTGTGGCATCAAGTGTGCATGGCATGTAACGACAGTATCCCCGTCGTATGTGGATGAATTGAAGCAGTCTTCGAATGGTTTAGAAGGCTTGATGATGATGGAACAGGACAAAATCACAGGAATACTTAACGGTATTGACCGAAAAGTGTGGGATCCAACGGCTGACCCACATCTTCAAGCACCCCTCAAATTTGGGAGGAAAGATTCATTGAAGCGCTCAAAGGCGTTGAATCGCGAAGCCTTAAGCCAATACTTTACCATAGATCCATCTCTTCCGATTTTCGCTTTTATTGGTCGCTTAGTCTGGGAGAAGGGAGCTGATATTCTTCCATCTGTAATCCATACACTTAGGGGTGAAGGTGTTCCAGTCAATTTTATCCTTTTAGGTACCGGAAGCCCTGAAATACAGCATCAACTCACCGCGCTGAACACGGAGACAAACCCAACATTCATAGATACACGTTTGGAATACAATGAAGGTCTTGCACATCTCATGTATGCAGGCTCAGACTTTTTATTAATGCCCTCCAGGGTTGAGCCATGTGGGCTTAATCAGATGTATGCAATGGCATATGGGTCTATTCCTATGGTTTCACACGTTGGAGGCTTAAAAGACACCGTGCTTCCAATTCCAGACGGTTTGCCCGTAAAACAAGCAAAAACATCACATTCATCTGTAGAATCATATCAAAATCCACATGGGTTTGGATTTGTAATTGATGATTATTCTGTACAAAATGTCATAAAGACAATTCATCGTGCTTCAGACTTTTGGACTCAAGAAGAGCGTCGTTTGGCATGGATGAAGGCAAATCATCAAGTTGACTTTTCATGGGCCCGATCTGCTGCAACCACGCAAAAGGTCTATGAACGTATACAAGAGAAACGAATAGGCTCCTGAAACGATGAAACATCCAACACTAGCGGTCATTTTAGGTGGGGGAAGAGGTACCCGACTTCACCCACTTACAGGGCATCGGTCAAAACCAGCGGTTCCAATTGCAGGCAAATATCGCTTGGTTGACATTCCAATCTCCAATTGTATCAATTCCGATATACGCAAGATTTTTGTTTTGACTCAGTTTAACTCTGCTTCACTGAATCGTCACATTAAGAATACGTACAACTTTGATTCATTCAGTAGTGGATTTGTCGATATTCTCGCAGCTGAGCAAACCATTGGCAGTACAGACTGGTTTCAAGGGACGGCAGATGCGGTGCGCCAATCGATCCATCATTTAGAAAATCATGACTATGAGCAGGTCCTCATCTTGTCAGGGGATCAATTATATCAGATGGATTTTAGACACCTTCTCAATCAGCACAAAGAGACAGGGGCAGATGTGACCATTGCGACCATTCCAGTTTCCAAAGAGGATGCCACAGGATTTGGCATCATGAAAAAAGACAATCAACGTCGAATTGATTCTTTTATTGAAAAACCATCTTTAGATCAACTGGAGTCGTGGAAGAGTCCTGTAGATGACACTCTTGCACGCGAAGGAAAAGAATACCTTGCATCCATGGGGATTTATGTCTTTAACCGAGACAGGCTTATGGAGTTGATGAATGCCTACGCCAGTGCGACCGATTTTGGGAAAGAAATCATTCCTAAGGCATTAGAAGGTAATTACGGTGTTTATTCGTATGAATTCACTGGATATTGGACAGATATCGGGACGATACGATCGTTCTATGAAGCCAATCTTGAATTAAGTGACGCTGTACCAAAATTCAATTTATACGATAACCGAAACCCGATATACACACGTGCGAGACTTTTGCCCGCATCAAAGGTTTCTGGCACTTCTATTGATCAAAGTGTCGTCTCAGAAGGGTGTATTATTGAGGCAGAATCGATTAAAAGATCCGTTGTTGGGATACGAACAAGAATCGGGAAAGGGACCATCGTTGAGAATACAATCATCATGGGAAGTGATGCCTTTAACACCATTGAGGAGCTTAGTCATGATCATCCTGACCGACCAGCCCTTGGAATTGGAGAACACTGCGTGATTTCGAATGCTATTATAGATAAGAATGCACGAATAGGGCACCATGTCTCAATAAAGGGCAGTCATTCACTCAAAGATGGTGACTATGGGTCTTACCACGTCGTGGATGGTATCGTGATTGTTGTCAAAGGGCAGTCGATTGAGGACGGAACAACCATCGGGTGAGACTAGGTTGTTGCCCTCAACGTATTCTTCGGTAACTAAACGAGCCTTAAGAGAGTAAAGAGGCTACTGTAGCACCAATATCAGCAGGACTCTCAACCACAGTAATTCCAGCGTCTGCAAGTGCACGTTTTTTGTCTTGTGCTGTACCCTGTCCTCCAGAAATAATCGCTCCCGCATGACCCATACGTCGACCTGGAGGAGCGGTTGATCCCGCAATGAATGCAACGACTGGTTTAGTCCCATGCTCCTTGATGTAAGCGGCGGCTTCCTCTTCTGCGCTTCCTCCAATTTCACCAATCAAGACAATAGCACTAGTGTCTGGGTCTTCCATTAATAACTTTGCTGCATCGGTATGAGTCGTGCCAATCACTGGATCTCCACCAATTCCAATTGCCGTAGATTGCCCAAGTCCAGCTTTCGTGAGTTGGTCAACAGCCTCGTACGTCAACGTTCCACTTCTTGAGATGAGCCCTACAGATCCCTCTGTAAAGATCATTCCTGGCATAATACCAACTTTTGCTTGTCCCGGAGTGATCACGCCAGGGCAATTAGGGCCAATCAGTCTTGCTCCATGGCGATCCACAACAGACTTGGCGATAACCATATCCTTCACCGGAATCCCTTCTGTAATACAGATGATTAATTGAATGCCAGCCTGTGCCGCTTCAATGATCGCATCACCTGCAAACGCAGGGGGGACAAAAATGATACTTGTGTTGGCTTCCTCTTGAGCGACTGCCTCTGCAACCGTATTAAACACAGGTCGGTCTAGATGTGTTTGTCCACCTTTGCCCGGTGTGACCCCACCAATAACATTTGTGCCATACTCAATCATTTGTGAAGCATGGAAAGAACCCTCGCTACCAGTAAAACCTTGGACAACAAGACGAGTGTGACGATCAACAAGTACGCTCATGTGAAAAAAAGTAGATTAGAATAAAAAGTTTGATGAAGATACGACGGCATGGCTCAACCATCAAACACTCTACGCCAGAATGAGAATATCTTGTACCTTCCATTCATGAGAATCCCTGACCACAAACTTGATGAAATACGGCAAGCTGCAGATATAGTGGATGTTGTTAGCGATGTAGTTTCGCTGAAAAAATCAGGCCAAGGATTTACAGGGCTCTGTCCTTTTCATAATGAAAAAAGCCCCTCGTTTCATGTAAATCCTTCCCTAAACATCTTCAAATGCTTCGGTTGTGGAGAGGGTGGTGATGCATTTAGCTTTGTCATGAAGACCGAGCATGTGAGCTTCATGGAAGCAGTGCGTTCGTTGGCAGAAAGGTACAATATTGATTTACCCCAAGAAGAAGAAACCCCTGAGCAAGCTGAACGTGCCACTCGATTTGAAAAGCTGTATGAGGCATTGAGGTTTGCTGGCAATTGGTATTATCACCAACTCAAACATCATGACGAAGCTGAAAAGGCACGCCTTTATTTACAAGATCGAGGGTTCACTGTTGAAACGATTCGTGCATTCGGACTTGGCTATGCTCCTCCAAGTGGTCAATCGTTGCTTGAAGCTGCATTACAAGAGGGAATGGACGAATCTATTTTGCTAGATGTCGATTTAGTCAAACCACGTACAAAGGGTGAGGGCTTCTATGATTCATTTAGGGATCGTTTGATGTTTCCAATCCTAAATACGTCAGCTAGGATTATTGGATTTGCTGGAAGAACCTTTGATGAAAAAAAAGGTCCCAAGTATGTGAATAGCGCCCAAACGGATGTATACAATAAATCCAAAGTACTCTATGGAATTCATCTAGCAAAGCCTGTGATTCGTCAAGAAAAACAGACATTATTGGTTGAAGGGTATACTGATGTGATGTCGCTTGCCCAGCATGGAATCAAAAATGTCGTTGCTAATAGTGGAACTGCCTTAACGAGAGATCAACTTGAAAGTCTCAAGCGATATGCTACTCGACTATTGATGATCTATGATGCAGATGCAGCTGGGCAAAAAGCAATGGTGAGGGGAATCGAACTTGCCTTAGAAATGGGTTTAGAGCCTGAAACCCTTCAACTCCCTGAGGGTGAAGATCCAGATTCATTTGTGAAGCAACAGGGTCAGGAGGGATTTGTTGCATACAAAAGACAGCATACAGAAGATTATCTCACGTATCTACTTCGCTTGGCGGAAGAGTCAAATCGTTTGTCATCGATGCACGAACGTGTTCATGTGATGGAGGAATTGGTGGAGTTGATTTCTGTAATCCCAGATTCGATGGCTCGCCAAGTTGCTACACAACAGTTACATCAGCTCACCCATACATTCAGAGGTGGTTCAGACCGAGAACTGCATGCAGCGGTGGATGCGTCCGTTGCGAAGCGAAAACAGCGTGAGAAACTTCGTCGAACACGTCCAGAATCCACAGAACGCCCTCCGCAGCCTACAACGACAAGAGATGATACACCTCCAATTCCTGAAGAGGTTGAACTGTCTGGTTACCCAAATACACAATCCACGGAGGCACCTACGTTAACATCGCGTCGTCCTGAGTATGAGCGAAGATTGGTGAAACTATGCCTAGAATATGGTGCTTGGATGGTCAAATATATTCATCAGTATGTGTATCCCTCGTTTTTGGAAGATGCTCAATACCGTGAATTTTATGATCTATTGATCACGCGGGTATCCAATAATGATCCCATTGATGTTCAAACCTTCCAATCATTTCCTTCTCCAACACCTGAGTTACTTGCCACGATTTTCATGGAAAAACATACTCCTGGTGCTCGAATGACGCAGAGAATGAAAGAGAACCCATTTGATCAAGTGGATGAAGTGATGGAGGCAAAATCTACCATGAAAGTTCTGGTTACACACTATCTCCAGCGATTAAAGACATCGATAACAACAGAATTATCGAATGAAGCTACTCCATCTGAACGGCGTGAAGAGCTTGTAAGCATGATGAAAGAGGCTCAGAAACAACTCAACACATTGCAATCTACTGCAGCAGAACATTGTTTTGAAAATCCAGAGGGATATGATCCTGAGCAAAAGCGTAAAGAAGGTTTTTCGTACACACCAAAAGCAAGACCAAAGACAAGTTCGTGATCCATGACTGAACGTGATTGTGCTGTGAATGCAGCAAAGGAAGCAGCAGATGTAATTCTATCTTTTCATCATCAACGGGCTTCACTTCAAACAAATTTTAAGGGTCCAAGAGATTTGGTCACCAATGCAGATGTTGCTTCGGAGAAGACCATTATCTCAATCATCAAGGAGTCATTTCCGACAGATCAAATCCTTGCCGAAGAAGGGCATCATGCATCGAGTGTAGCCGAAGGAAGATGGTGGATTATTGACCCAATCGATGGGACGACCAATTTTGCGCATGGCTTCCCAATTTTTTGCGTGTCGATAGGATTTTGGATCGATGGGGTTCCACAACTTGGGGTTGTGTATGATGTGATGTCTGATGAGTGCTTTGTGGCAGAAAAAGGGAAGGGTGCCACATGCAACGGTATCAAAATTCAAGTATCAAAGACCACGGATCTTAGTCAATCTCTTATTGCCACAGGCTTTCCATATCATGAATTTAGGAGTTCTGAGCCTTATTTAAGTGTTTTCAAGCATTTTCTAGAACATGCGCGATCTGTTCGAAGGCCTGGTGCAGCAACGTATGACTTGTGTGCTGTTGCTGCGGGTCGTTTTGATGGCTTCTATGAATTTGGTCTACAAGCGTGGGATGTAGGTGCCGCAGGACTTATCGTTCAGGAAGCAGGGGGTATTGTTACAAACTGGGCGGGGGGTGAGCAGTGGTTATTTTCCAATAAGGTCGTGGCTGGAAACCCCATCATTCACGAAGAAATCCGAAAGATTTTAGAAACCTATATCCCCGAAGAGGTTCTTTTCAGTCCAACCATGGATGGTTCATCCTAGCTGAGCTTCGACATGTCAGCGCATCCCACAATGTGAGCGCATACCCACACTTATCGAGCAATTTTCCGATCAAACAGCGCATCTAACGTAGACAGCATAAATGGAGCCCGGCCAAGCTTAAAAGGCTCCCCGTGCGTACAACCTGCTCGATGTCCATACGTTCGTGTACGAGCGCGAATAGACTCGAAAAAGGTAGGTGATGAAATGTAGGTTTCAGGTTCATCTCCAGGGGAGGAAACATTTACTTGACTTGCATGGGCAACAATCGATGCTTCTTTGGTCTCAAGGTGATCAGTAATATCAATAATTAGATCGGGTTCAAACGGCGTGTCTTGCATGTAAAACAAAAGATGAGATGGTCTCCAAGGCTCTTGATCGTTTTTATCTGCTCCTGAGGTTTGGATTTTGGTCAATCCACTCAAGAAAAATGAATCTCTGATTAAATCACTACCATTGCCATGATCAGGATTGCGATCCATAGGTGCATTCGCATATACTACCTGAGGTCTATAAGCTCGCAAAATTTGGATTACTTTCAGTTGGTTTTCTCTGGTGTTTGAAACTTGCGTGTCGGGGAGTCCTAGGTTTAGTCGTTCTGTTGCACCCAGGATCTTTCCTGCTTCATGAGCTTCTTTTAATCGTATCTCAGGGGTTCCTCTCGAGCCCATTTCTCCCTGCGTTAAGTCAACGAGAACCACTGACTTTCCTTCAGCCACGGCTTTAGCAATAGTCCCCCCAGCACTCAATTCAATGTCATCTGGATGAGCTCCAAATGCAACGATATCGACCTTTGTTTGATTTGATGTCATAAGAATGAAACGTTTCGACTTTGTGTTCGTATAATACGTCTGATCCATGCAAATTCCTGTGCAAACTCCCATGCAAACTCACGCACCACATCTTAGATCTTTGAATAATCCATGAGACGCATTTATCTGAGCCTAACCGAAGGAACAAGAATCGCATTCCAATCGATCTCTACAAACAAGATACGGGCTATTCTGACAACCCTCTGTATTACGATAGGAATCGTATCTGTTACGTCCATGAATACAATTACTGACGGTATTGACCGCAGTTTCGAAGATAGCATGAGCGCACTTGGCCGAAATGTTGTTTACATCGAAAAGTGGCCTTGGGGTATGGGTGGTGGAGAGTATAAGTGGTGGGAATACAGAAATCGACCAGAGATGAAGCTCGATTATGTAGAAGAACTTCAATCGAGAAGTCAATATGCTGATCATGTGGCTGCAGGAGCGTCCAGGAATCGCCCAGTGCGTTTTGAGGACAATTTTGTGGAATCAGCTGAGGTGGTTGGTGCTACGCCAAATTACCTTCAATCAACGGCTCTTGAGCTAGGGGATGGTCGCTTCTTTACACAAGACGAAGATGTTCGAGGTGCTAAAGTAGTTGTGTTGGGAGCAGAGGTTGTGAATTCATTATTTGATGGTGTTTCTCCACTTGGTAAAGAGGTAAGAATCCAAGGACAAAAATTTGTCGTGATTGGTACGTTTGAGAAACGGGGCGATTTTCTAGGACTTAATAATGTCGACAATATGGCAGCTATGCCTATTGGAGCTTATGAAAATATATTTGGCTTACGCTGGGGATTACAGCTATCCGTGCGATTCCCTGATGAAGCTACCCTGCAAGAGGGGCAATATGAGATTGAAGGGATCATGCGTCAAATCCGTCAACTCGATCCTCTGGAGGAAAACGATTTTGCCATCAATAAACCAGAGCTTTTTGAAGCACAGTTTCAAAACATGACATCAACCATATACCTGGTTGGGATATTTTTGACGGGTCTTGCTCTTTTTGTAGGGGGGATTGGGGTGATGAATATTATGTTTGTGTCTGTCAAAGAGCGGACCAAGGAAATCGGTATTCGAAAAGCAGTGGGCGCGAAGTCTTGGGAAATCTTATCTCAATTTTTAATCGAGGCCATTGTTCTATGTTTGATTGGGGGAGTCATCGGTATTGTATTATCTGTTGGGGCTACCCAGTTGATCAATCAATTCTTTGTTGCTTACATGAGCTGGACAACCGTTTTGAATGCTGTTTTGCTGTGTAGTGCGGTCGGTATCATTTTTGGATTTATCCCATCCTACAAGGCGGCCAAAGCAGATCCCATTGAATCATTACGCTACGAATAATTATGAATCTATTCTCTGTTGCTCGCCAATCGATTGACTCCATTAAGGCCAATAAATTAAAGTCCTCACTAACACTGTTAGCGATTGCTGTGGGTGTCTTTGCAGTCATTAGTGCGAATACCGCTGTGTTAGTCCTAGATACCTATTTCAACAATACGTTGAATGTGATGGGGGGTAACGTGATTACTATCTCCAAAGACCCTGTGATTCGCACTGGAAATGATTGGGGAAAGTATCGGAATCGAAAGGACATAACATTCGGTCAAATGGATGACATTATCGATCGAGTTCGTAACGTATCGGATGTTGGACCTGTCGAAGATTTTAGTTTTACCAGTGTTAGTTTCGATGACAAGGAGACGGAACCTAATGTTCGGATTAGAGGTGGGAATATGCACTATCTCACGAACAACTCGTTTGAATTAGAATCGGGCAGAAACTTCACGGATCTTGATATCAACAATGCACGTGATGTCGTCATTATAGGTGCAGAGATACGTGAAACCTTATTCGAATCGGTTGATCCACTCCTAAAAACGATTCGTATTGATGGACGACCCTACACAGTGATTGGAGTAACTACAGCCAAGGGAGCACTCTTTGGAAACTCACAGGATCGCTTTGTAGTCGCCCCTTACACGTCGATGCTCAATAATTATGGCGGCAGACAACGTAATATTGCAATTCAAGTGACCGCGGCATCTGTTGCTGGGATTGAAGATGCCATCGATGAGTTGACGGGTATATTACGTTTGATTCGGAAAGTAGCTCCTGGCGATCCAAATGACTTTGAAATCTCTACCAACGATACTCTAGGTGGTGCCTTCGACCAGTTCACAGGAGTACTATATATTATCGGCTTTGTTGTTGGAGGTATCGCATTACTTGGAGCTGGAATCGGAGTGATGAATATAATGTTGGTTTCAGTTACGGAACGAACGCGAGAGATAGGGGTTCGTAAAGCAGTAGGGGCCCCAAAAAGTGCGATCACCTCACAATTCCTGATGGAAGCGATCGTTATATGTCAAATTGGAGGCCTCGTAGGGTTGATTGCAGGTGTGCTCGTGGGTAATGTATTATCTTTACAGCTTGACACAGCAGCTGTATTTCCATGGGGAGCTGCCTTATTAGGAGTTGTAGCAATGACCTTTGTTGGATTGATTTTTGGCGTGTATCCTGCATTTAAAGCTGCCTCCCTTGACCCTATTGATGCCCTTCGATATGAGTAAAGACTTGAAAGTGCACATATCCTTGGAATTGGATTAACGTTGAAAAAGGAGAGAAGTTTATGGACGAAAACATACTAAAAGACCTAAATGACGAACTAGATGGGAACCTTGAAGAACCCTCACTATCGTCAACGATACAAGATCATCACCTATGGAATGTCGTAGATGATGTCCGTTTTGAAAGTGAACAATGGATACGAAAGCACCCAACAGCAGGATTTGCTATGGGTGTGGGTCTGGGAATCGTCGTTGGATGGTTCCTGCATGGGGATGATAAAAAGTAAACCCCTTTTCAACAGATAGGAGCCATAATGATAACGGACGGTTTATGGGAGTGGATATCTGATGCCCAACATAAGGGTCAACAATACACCACTGCCCAGCTCAAACGATTCAAATTAAAGTTCATACTTGCTGTTAGTCAGCTGATTGGGTCCGCATTGTCCGTATTACTGGGGATTTTGTTGTTGTTTGTAGCATGTCTGACGCTTTGGGTTTTGGGAGCTATGGCTTTATCCCAGTGGCTAGACTCCACGATCATCGGGTTCTCCATTGCTGGGGTTCCTTTATTCCTATTGGGCGTATATCTAGTGGTTGCGCGTCCTCCTTTATTTCAAAAAGCATGGATTGCCATTTTGAATAAACATCTACATGATTCATAAGTCACTACAAGAGCAACCATGTCATCTATGTCCACAAAAGAATTAAAAAAAGAGATTCAACGTCTTGATGCTGAAATCAAGACACTAGAAACCTCAGCCAAAGAATCTGTTAAATCAGTTCAGAAAAAAACCCAGTGGATGAATCCTGTTTATAAGAATGTCAAAGCGAATCCAGCTCCTTGGTTACTGGGTGGGATATTGATGGGTGTTGTTGTGACTCAGGCTCTCAAAAGTGGGTCAAAAAAATCAAATTCTACTGCCAGAGCCAAAGATGCGACTCTAATGGGTCTCGTCGGAATTGAACTCAAGAGATGGGCGGCTAAAGAGGCTATATCGTATATGAAGGACTTGGCAAACAAGAAGCGATCATCTTGACCGCTTTAATTCTCTCTTCCTGAAAAAACTCTGTTGTTAGCCGAAACATCTTGAGAATCCATACGTACAAGTTGTTATTTGAACTCAACGCTCACATTATGAAATCCCTTTGGCTTACGCTGATCTTATTATTGTTCAGTTCAGCTCTAACGTTTGCTCAAACTTCTGAGTCTGTAACGCAATACTCGCTAGAAGGGGCCATTGAAGTAGCACTTCAAAATAGTTCTCGACTTCAAGAAATTGACAACAATGTAAGTCTAGCCAAAGCACAAAGATCCAATGCAGCGGCAGCGTTTTTGCCATCCATTAATGGAGGGCTATCACAGTCTAGAAATATTGGACGTCAATTTGATAACACCACGGGTGATTTCGGTGATTTTACCATTAACAGTTTTGGTGCCAGCTTGAATAGCAATATGTCGCTGTTCACAGGCTTTGCAAATATCAATCAACTTCGTTCGTCAGATGCAGCGCTTGAGTCTCGAGAATTCACTCGACAGCGTGTAAAAGAGCAAGTTATTTTTTCTACGGCTAGTGCCTACCTACAATATCTTTTGAGTATTGAATTGCGTGATTTGGCTCAACAAACGTTGGAAGTCTCTAAGCAACAATTAACTCGTATACGTGCGCAAGTGGAGGTTGGTGCCCGTCCTCAGGTTGATCTTCTAAATCAAGAGTCAACGGTTGCAAGCAATGAGTTCCAATTGATCAATCGACAAAATGCTGTCGTACAGAACCGTTTGGCGTTACTACGAGAGATGGAACTTGATCCTCAAGCTGCGATCACGTTTGTACAGCCCGAAATTGACGAACTCAATCTGGTCATGCAGTCGTATGATTTGGATCAACTTGTGGAGGTAGCGCTTCAGAATAGAGCCGATTATCAAAGCCAACAAGCCTCGATTCAAGCTGCTTACTATTCCTATAAAGCAACACAAGGGCGTATCATGCCATCACTTTCTGCAAGTGCTAGCATACGCTCGTCTCTAAATGACAGAAACCCATTTTCGTACTCTGATCAATTTACAGACCAGAATATTTCTCGTGGATTCAGTCTTTCGTTAAATATCCCATTCTTTAATCGCTTGAATACACGCACTGCAATTGTGTCTCAAAAGCTTAACTACGAGAATGTAAAACTCAGTGTGGATCGATCGCGACTTTCCATCATTTCCGAAGTGACTCAAGCGTATAACGATTATCAAGCACGTGTAGCAGAACTGGAGTCTACTGAGAAAGCACTTGCTGCGTCAGAACGAGCATATGAGACAGAATTGGAGCGCTATGACATTGGCATAAGTACACTTGTGGAGTTAAGTCAAGCGCAAGCACTCTATGTTCAAGCACAATCTAATAGACTTCAAGCAGTATACTCATACACGTTTCAAGAAAAGCTTTTGGATTACTACATCGGGAATCTAAACGAAACCTTGTCACTCAACTAACCTATCCATAAGGACTACTCATGGCTTTATCGACAAAAAAACTCACATTTTGGACTCTAGGCATACTTGCTGTACTTCTAGCGGGTGGTGCACTTGCCGTAAATCAAGGCTGGATCAATAGAGGCGGAGACGCAAAAGCGGTTGATCTAGGAAAAAGTGACCGTCGTACAATCGTACAAGAGGTATCCGCTTCAGGGCGTATTCAACCAGAAGAGGAGGTGATTATCCGCCCAGATGTGTCTGGAGAAATCATAGAACTCAATGTTCGAGAAGGGGATTTTGTTCGTGAAAATGAAGTTCTGGTACGAATTAAACAAGATATTTATCAAGCTCGTATTGACGAATTGAACGCTTCGTTACTTATCGCCAAAAGTCGTTACGAACAAGCTCGATCTGGCCTTTTGCAAGCTGAAGCAGAATACCTAAAGAATAAAGAGCTCTACGATCAGGACTTACTCTCTGAACTCCAGTTTCTTCAAATCAAAAATAACTATGAAGGACAGCAAGCAAATGTACGCGCTGCAGAGTATCAGATTGAAAGTGCAGAAGCATCATTGCGTCGAGCTCAAGAGGAGCTAGCTCAAACGGTCATTCGCGCACCCAAAGATGGTACGATAACTCGGTTATCCATTGAGCAGGGTGAAAGAGTTCTGGGTAACTCACAAATGGCTGGAACGGAGATGATGCGCATTGCTCGCATGGATCAAATGGAGATCATGGTTGATGTAAATGAGAATGACATCGTTAACGTGACAGTGGGTGACAGTGCTGCCCTTGAAGTTGACTCGTATCCTGATCGTCTATTTGATGGAGTCGTTACTGAAATTGCTAACTCAGCCGATGTTCAGGGAGCAGGATCCGCAGAGCAGGTAACCAATTACAAGGTGAAAATTCGTGTGACTACCCCACACAACTTAGATGCTACGGAAGAAGGAACCGTGGCCCAAATTATTCAAGCCTCGGCTCAAGAGGTAAGTGAACTGGCAGAAACACCGTCTTTCAAACCAGGTATGTCTGCAACCGTAGATATACGAACAAAGACAGCCATTGATGTTGTATCTGTTCCAATTCAAGCAGTGACCGTCCGTAATTTTGCTGCTTCCACGGGCTTTGAGGGTCGAGCAGGGGGCGCTATGGATGGTCAAGCACCAAAAGAAGACTTCCGACGTGTTGTTTTTGTACTTGATGCTGATACTGTAAAAAGAGTGGAGGTAGAAACTGGGATATCAGACAACACACATATTCAAATTCTCAGTGGAATCGCAGAAAATGAGCAAATTGTCATTGGACCCTATCGTATCTTATCTAGGGAATTAGAAGAAGGAGACGCAGTTCAGAGTCAAGAATCCAAGAAACCCGAAGAGTCTAAATAAAGGTAGTCCCTATGGCTGAGCAAGCTGTTATACAAATTAAAGACCTCAAAAGAGTCTACCAGATGGGGGATACAGAGGTGCGTGCCCTTGATGGTGTAACTTTTGATATCCACCGTAATGAGTATATCGCGATCATGGGGCCTTCGGGTTCTGGGAAATCAACGATGATGAACCTTATTGGGTGCTTGGATACCCCATCTGAAGGTGAATATATACTGAATGGCCATCGAGTCTCTGAAATGGATGACCGAGAATTAGCAGATGTCCGAAACCGAGAAATTGGGTTTGTCTTTCAAACATTTAATCTCCTCGCACGAACGGATTGTTTGGCGAATGTTGAATTACCGCTTATTTATGCGGGTATGGCCGGGTCAGAACGAAAAACACGAGCTACTGAAGTCCTCACAAAGGTTGGGTTGGGTGATCGTTTGGACCATAAACCTAATGAGTTATCTGGGGGGCAGCGCCAACGTGTAGCTATTGCTCGGGCATTGGTCAATGACCCATCCATTCTCTTAGCAGATGAGCCTACGGGTAACCTTGATACAAAAACAGGGGAAGAGATTATGCAGTTATTTGAAGAGCTCTATAAATCTGGAAATACGATTATTCTCGTGACTCATGAGAATGATATTGCGAATCATGCACGTCGAATCGTTCGTTTACGTGATGGTAAAGTGGAAAGTGACGAGAAAGTTGCCAATCCAACCTTAGCCTAATTGTTCGTGAAATATCGCGGTAGAGTGGAATCAAAGGGTTATCTTTTGCGTTTAAATAGGAGTTAACCCCACGCATTTGTATTCATCTTCCTACACTCCAAATAGCCAATTTTCCGTATTCCCGCCTGCGGTAAAACACCTCCTGCTCACAAATATTGTGATGTTTGTAGCGACGGTGACGCCGGTCGTTGGACAGTTTCTTTATCAATATGCTGCTCTCTGGCCCTTGGGATCAGGTAGGTTTGAATTTTGGCAGTTAGGCTCATACATGTTTCTACATGGTGGCTTAGGGCATATCTTTTTTAACCTGTTTGCTCTTTGGATCTTTGGTCAGCCTATGGAGCGTTTTTGGGGAACGCAACGATTTTTAGTCTATTATCTAATCTGCGGATTGGGTGCAGGACTCATTCAGTTATTTGTAAGCCCAGGCGGACCAACAGTAGGTGCTTCTGGTGCTGTATATGGATTATTACTTGCGTTTGGAATGACATTTCCCAACCAGGTCATTATGCTGTTGTTTCCACCAATTCCTATTCAAGCGAAATATTTTGTGATGATTTATGGCGCGCTTGAACTTTTTTCAGGGTTAACAAGACCTGGTTCAGGTATTGCCCACTTTGCTCATCTTGGCGGAATGCTTGTTGGATTCGCACTCATTATGTACTGGCGACGCATTCCTTCCAATAGACTCTTTTAATAGACTCAGTGATGCGACAACAAGGGTTTGATGGTTTTCAACAGGGGTTTCAGCAAGGATATCGTAGCCTGCCAGATGCTCTAAGGTGGGTATTAACCCTTTCAGTAGGCATATACATTGTTCAGGCGTTTGGATCTTGGATTCCTGTAGGGGGACAAACACTTGCTCAATGGCTTGTTGGTGTCCTAGGTTTTGAAGCACTATGGCCAACGTATGCGATTCAACCTTGGAGATTCATAACCTATATATTCCTACATGGCTCTCCTTTTCACTTGTTGTTTAATATGCTATGGCTCTTTTTCTTGGGTCGTGCTGTAGAGGAATCACTGGGGCCTCGCACCTTTCTCGTACTGTTTCTAGGAGCAGGAATTGGAGGCGCTGTATTGAGTGTCATTCTAGGTTTTTTGGCACCATTTACTGTGATGATTGGCGCATCTGGAGCTGTCTATGGAATCATGGTTGTCTTTGCTATGATGTATCCTCGTACACCGATGATGATGCTTTTTCTGCCTCCGATTGAGGCTAGATACTTAGTTGCTGGGATTATTGGTATCGACTTGTTACTGCTTGGAAGTGCAGACGGCGTCGCGCGTCTTGCCCATCTTGGGGGTGCATTGACTGGATTTGGCTTATACAAGCTTCAACTCCAAGGAACTGATTTGTCTGGATGGGTTCGAACCGTGGAAAGATTGTGGTCTGAACCCCCATCACGGAAAAAAGGGAAGAAGCGTGCGTCTATGAGTGATGCGACGATTATTGAGGAAAGAGATGATGTAGACATTCGCAAAGAAATCGATGAATTACTCGATAAAGTTGCCAAGAATGGGTATGACGGATTATCTAAGGAAGAAAAACGTCGTTTATTTGAGGCAAGTCAACGAAAGTAATGGGTCGATTGTTCGTATGTTGTGTCTTGATTACAAATGTAAATGCCATAATTCGTTCAGAGCTAAGTAAAAGAGTCTACCCATGAAACAATCGATTGGACGTCGTCACTCACATCAAGTGAATATTGATGGGGTTAAAGTTGGTGGAGGAGCTCCCATTGTTGTGCAGTCAATGACCAACACGGATACGGCTGATATTGACGAGACTGTAGAGCAAATCGACCAACTTCATGCTGCTGGATCCGAACTTGTTCGTATTACAGTCAATAATGATGCAGCAGCAAAAGCAGTGCCATATATCAAAGAGAAACTGCTCAATCGGGGTGTACTCGTACCCATCATTGGAGATTTCCACTACAATGGCCATGTGCTATTGACCAAATATCCAGAAGCGGCAAAAGCGTTATCCAAATTTCGAATTAACCCTGGAAATACAGGAACTAAAACAAGAGATAAGAATTTTTGCACCATTGTTGAGCAGGCTATTCAGTACGACAAACCAATACGTATAGGGGTGAATTGGGGATCCTTAGATCAACAACTATTAGCCCAAAAAATGGATGAAAATAGCGCACTTTCTCAACCTAAATCCTCCAAAGAGGTAATGTTTGATGCTATGGCCGAGAGTGCAAAGCGTAGTGCGGCTCTTGCGGAGGATGTTGGATTAGCCTCTGATCGTATCGTTGTGAGTTGTAAGATGTCCGTTGTACAAGACTTAATTACAATTTACAGTCGCATTGCAGATGAACTACCCTATGCTTTGCATTTAGGGCTTACTGAAGCAGGAATGGGAATGAAAGGTACAGTTGCAAGTTCTGTTGCGCTGGCTGTGCTTTTGCAACAAGGGATAGGCGATACCATTCGAGTATCACTCACGCCAACACCTGGTGCTGATCGAGCAGAAGAGGTACGGATTAGTCAGCAGATATTGCAGTCGCTCGGTATACGTAGTTTTATTCCACAGGTGACCTCATGTCCAGGATGTGGACGCACAAAGAGCACCTATTTCCAAGAGTTAGCTGAGGATATACAGGACTATATCAAGATCAAAATGCCCATTTGGCGAGAGCAATACCCAGGAGTTGAGGACATGGATGTTGCCGTGATGGGGTGTATTGTGAATGGCCCTGGTGAATCACGACATGCAAATATTGGAATATCTTTGCCAGGGACATTTGAGGAACCAAAAGCCCCTGTATATATCGATGGAGAACATGCCCTCACCTTGAAGGGGGAAGGGATTACTCAAGAATTCCAAAAAATATTGGAAGAGTATGTCGAAAATACCTACCAAAAGAAGTAGTTTCTACAGTAAACGTTTAATAATCGCTGGTCAAATGAAAAAATACTATGCAATTGCGCTTCTATCACTCATTTTATGGATAAGTGCGTGTACACCCGAATCTGGACGTAATGAAGCATCCACATCATGGCATGAAAATGCAACGATATATGAAGTAAATGTTCGTCAGTACACTCAAGAGGGTACATTTGATGCATTTGCTGAGCATGTTCCAAAGCTTGCTGATATGGGGGTAGAGATATTGTGGTTTATGCCGATCCATCCGATTGGTGAGTTAAATAGAAAAGGGTCTTTGGGTAGCTATTATTCAGTCAAAGATTACACGGATGTTAATTCCGAGTTTGGGACTAAAGAAGACTTTAAAGAGTTGGTCGATGTGATTCATGCAAACGATATGAAAGTAATTCTAGATTGGGTGCCCAACCATACTGCATGGGATCATCCATGGACAGAGTCAAACCCAGAATACTATACTCTCACCGACGAGGGTGAGTTCATGCCGCCAGTGCCTGATTGGTCCGATGTCATAGATCTAAATTTTGACAACGCAGACATGCGAGAAGAGATGATCCAGGCAATGGAATATTGGGTATCAGAGTTTGATGTAGACGGATACCGTGTTGATGTTGCTCATTCTGTACCAACTGATTTTCATGAGGAGGTCCGTGAGCGTTTGGACCAAATTAAACCGGTCTTCATGTTGGCTGAAGCTGAAGTGGTAGAACATCATAATTCAGCATTTGATATGTCCTATGCGTGGAACTTCAACTCTGTCATCTATCATGTTGGACAGGGTGATTCCGCAGTCTCTTCCATACACCGAGCGATGGAAAGGGAAATGGCTACCTTCCCACGTGATGCCTATCGAATGTTTTTCACAACAAATCACGATGAAAACTCTTGGAAAGGATCCGATATTGAGCTTTATGGTGATAATGTTGAGGTATTTTCAGTTTTAGCATCGACAATTTATGGGATGCCTCTTGTATACTCGGGTCAAGAATCACTCTACGAGAAGCGACTTGAGTTTTTTGAACGTGATCCAATCGATTGGAAGGATTATCCATTGCAAGATTTTTTCACAATGCTTTTGACGCTCAATCAAGAGAACACCGCTCTATGGAATGGTGAAGTTGGTGGTCCTTATGAGTATATCAGCCATGATGATGAGTCAGGATTTTATGCGTATCGCCGAGCGAATGAGCAAGATGAAGTGGTTGTTTTCCTAAATTTTGGAGATGAAGATCTCAGCAATCTCTCTCATACATTTGATGGCACCTTTGTAAATATTGCTACGCAAGAGGTTGTAGAAGGGGAGTCTACCATGAGTTTGCCTGCACATGGTTGGGCGATTTATACCCGTTCGTAATTTGGACTAGAGGTAAGGAGTCGAATCTTTGAGGATTGATCCTAAGTATTTTCCTCGGTTTATGATCACAGTGGCAGTGATCTCGTTCGCTGCCATTGCATGGAGTACGATATCGTATCAAAATCGACGCCTTGCTTCTTTTGAGCAATCGTTACCTGAAAAACTTCAGGAGTTGTCGATAGAGTCCATGTCAGAGATATCCATGGAGATATCTATGCCTATACATGAATTAGATGAGCCGGTCGATCCATTTCCTGCAACGCTCGTTTTTTGGGCACCATGGAGCGAAGAATCTATTCAAATACTTCGCAATGAGATCGAAAATCCATCAACTCGTAGATTAATATCTCTACCTGTAAAGGATTCGGATGAGAATATTCGTGTGATAGTGAATGAGGTTAGTGAAAGTCTGGAGCAGGGTGGAATGAAGGGTGTTCAAACCTTTGATGGCACCCCTTACTATCAATCATGGGAGTTACCAGGGGTTCCAACCGTGATTTATCTTGATACCCCAACTCAAGGGTCATTTATCGTAGGGACAAAGCGTGAGGCAGTATCCTTTGAGTTAGAAGAACCATTACGGTTAGAATGAGCGTGTATGTTGATCGTATGGGTGTTTGCCCAGAAGTCCCAAACGAATTGCTTCAAGCACTGCAGTTTGGAGAGGGGGCGTTTGAAACGATTCGTGTTGATGAACATCGAGGAATTGAATGGTGCGATGCTCATTGGTCACGCTGGCAAAAAGGGCTGGCCTATGTAGGTGTAGATGTCAACTCACACCTTCGAGTGGAGGATTGGATTACGGCCATAAGAGCTTTAGCGAAGGAATCTGGATGTGCAAGCCCTTGGATGGTGGCCCGCCCTCAAGGTGTCATCACAAACGATGGAGAATTTCGGTGGTGGGTCCAATGGAGTGTGGGAAAACAGTGGACTCATCCTTTAACATTGGGCCGAGTCCCTGTGACCCCATTACCTGACGAGGATAAACCTGCCGCACTGAAACTCAATATGATGAGCCATTACCGGCAAGCAGAGAGATTAGCGGTGTCAAATGGCTGGGATCATCCTCTGTTATGCACAAAAGATGGATATGTCTCAGAAAGTTCTCGAGCTAATCTATTTTGGATAAAAGACGGCTGTTTTTATACGCCATCGTTGACATGTCTTCCTCTTCATGGCGTTATGAGACATGCTTTTATTCACTGGGTACAATCACAAAATGGACGTCAACTCTTCGAAGTATCTGCAACATTTGAGGAACTTCTCCAAGCAGACACAATCTTATTGAGTAATAGCCTACAACGGATTACATGGGTCGATACTCTTGAAGGAAGCATGAAAAAGAAACCAGATGCGTTTGATCAGTGGATGGAAAGCTTTGACAAAGCCACACACTTTACACCTATATGAAGGCACAAACAGATAGAAAGGCTCTATTGGATTTGAATCTATGACATCTGAATCAATGAAATTTGAAGAGATTCCCTTGTGGGAGACTATTGAAGAATTCACTGAATGGATGGACCGCCAACCCATGATGGCGAAGATAGGCGTGGAGGCTGTAGAATTCGGTCTTGAGAAGATGAATTCAATGTTGGAGTTGCTTGGCCATCCTGAAGAGGGACTCCCAATGATTCATGTAGCAGGAACAAATGGAAAAGGTACAGTCTGCCGTCTTGCAGCGGAATTAGCCATAGAGGAAGGATACAAGGTTGGATTATTCACCTCTCCTCATATAGTACGTATGCATGAGAGATGGACGTGTAATGGAGTGCCAATACGGGATGAAGAACTTTTGAGTCTTGCTCGTAAAGCACACCCAGCCATTGTAGCCATGCAACCCACGTATTTTGAGATTACTACATTAATTGCATTTCTAGCATTTGAAGCTTGGGACGTTGACCTGGCAATCGTTGAAACTGGATTGGGTGGGAGACTAGATGCAACGAATGTGATAAACCCAAGATGTAGTGTGATTACCTCGATTTCATTGGATCATACAGATGTACTCGGAGAAACAGTAGAGGATATAGCGGTTGAGAAGGCAGGGATTATCAAATCAAATACACCTGTTGTCCTTGGCAAACTGCCTGAATTAGCAAAAGAAAGAATCATTGGGATTGCCAAAGAAAAGCATGCTGAGATTCTTGATGGTCAGTACGCACCTTTAATTGAGCTTGATTCTGCTTCGTCATGGGATCGCCATAATCTTCATTTGGCTGGACTTGCATGTGCACGGGCAGGTGTATTTGTGCACGCCTCTCAACAGAAATCCATTAGCTACAATGAACGATTAGAACGTGCTTGGATGCGGTATCAAGATCGAGGATGGATGGGGGCACCATTTGTATCCATTAATTCTAATAAAACCTGGTATTATGATGGAGCACATAATGTAGAAGCAATTAAAGAGTGTCTATCTAGATGTCGAAAACTTGCGCCTCTATCACAATGGACACTCGTTTATACCTCCATGAAGGATAAACTTCAAAGACCTATACTGACGCAGTTTGATGGGTTTCAGGAGCGGTACTTTGTCTCAATGAATCACCCTAGAGCTGCCACGATAAAAGACGTAGAAAATATTGATCCATTACGTTCTTCTAAAGATTCAATCGCCCCCTTTACAAGCATTGATGTTGAAGACATGGCTGAGGTTTTAGGTCCAAAAAAAGACTCATTAGTAATTTTCACAGGCTCTTTTTACTTTTATACAACCTTACGCACTGGGTTTTCGAAGTCATCTCTTCTTTCAATACCAGTGAATTGATTTTTTGATAGGGAATTTTGGGTCGATTCGTTTATTCCGCCATCGACCGTCATGAACTTTACTATGTCAGAGTACACCGCTGAAGAACTAAAGCGTCAGTCGCTAACACAATTACGTGCGACAGCTAAATCCTACCATATTCGTCGAGTCTCAGGACTTCGAAAGGATGATTTAATTGCTGCCATACTAGATGCGCAACAAAATCCAGATGTTGCTATGTCAGGTGTGCGCCCTGTTCAACGTTTCGATTTAACCTCAGATGGAGAGCTTAAACCAACCAAGCTTGAGTCTGCAGCACCAGAATCACAGTCGTTGGAATCGGTTCCATCCAATACAGTTAAATCTGAGTCATCTACAAATGGTTCCACTCTTTATGGTGGATCACATACATCGAGATATGAAAAACCGACAATAGAAGGTGATCAATCCGATGCATCATCGTCCGAATCCAGTCGAAATAAAGGGAAACCAGGATCAAAATCGACCCCATCTAGAGACGCTCAATCTGGATCATCTCGTCCATCTGAGGATGAGAATCTTCCAACATCCAATGCGGAAACTCTAGAGGAGCGCCTGGCAGAAATTACCCCCCAACTTGGCAAGTATATTGTCAACGAAGGGACACTTGAGATCTTACCTGATGGCTATGGGTTTTTACGCAGCGTCAATTACAATTTCAAACCGAGTCCTGATGATATTTATGTTAGCCAATCTCAGGTTAAACGATTCAGGCTCAAACAAGGTGATAGTGTTGTAGGGATTATCCGTCCTCCTAAAATTGGAGAAAGATATTTTGCCTTGCTGAGGGTAGAGGCAGTGAATGGACGCTTCCCAGAATCACTTGATGAACGCAAAGATTTTGAAGAGTTGATGCCAGTCTATCCAAATCAACGGTATGTCTTGGAGTATGAACCCTCTGAAACGTCCACAAGATTAATCGATTTATTTGCTCCTTTAGGCAAGGGACAGCGTTCGTTGATTGTTGCACAGCCCAAAACAGGGAAAACAACGATCCTACGAAATATCGCCAATGCGGTGGCTGAGAACCACCCTGAGACCAAAACCATTATACTTCTGATCGATGAACGACCTGAAGAAGTGACAGAGATGCGTCGTACGGTTCGCAATGCCGAAGTCGTTGCATCCACATTCGATGAGAAACCAGAAAATCATATTGGGCTGGCTGAAATCATGTTTGAGAAGGCTAAACGCCTTGTCGAATGTAAACACGATGTACTCATCTTGATGGATTCCATCACACGCCTTTCAAGGGCTTATAATGTTTGTGCAAATAACAGTGGAAGAACCATGAGTGGAGGTGTTGATACAGAAGCACTTAAGGTGCCTCGCCAACTATTTAGTTCTGCAAGGAATATAGAGGGTGGAGGAAGCTTAACGATTGTGGCTACTGCATTGGTTGAAACAGGCTCTAGAATGGATGATGTGATTTTCGAAGAGTTCAAAGGAACCGGAAATATGGAAGTGGTTCTTGACCGGAAACTATCCGATCGTCGTATCTACCCTGCGATTGATGTATTCAAAAGTGGAACAAGACGTGAAGAACTGTTTGTTCCTGATGGTGAGCGTGAAAAAGTGGTGTTGCTACGAAGATATCTCACCAACCACAATGCCTATGAGGCTATGGACTTTTTACACGACAAGATTAAAGGGACAAAAGATAATGAGGAGTTCTTACTCTCCATGAATAAGTAACCCCTCACATCTCCAACTCTTATCGTATGTCGATCTTGACTGGGGATAGTGCCCAAGTCTGACGCGACATTGTTTCAGGATTATGTACCACAGGCTGTGAAAGAAACTCTTGCAAGGGCTGTGGTAGCCATTGAATTGTCCATTGAGTGACCATCTGACTGCTTGACCCAAATAACTCCTCAATAGGGTCTTTGGGTGCTGGATAGCGTTCAATCTCATAGCTATCAATCCCTGCTTCTTCAGCGAGTGCTGCAAGTGCATCATCTAAGGTTCCTAATTCATCTACGAGACCTACCTCAAGGGCTAGTGAGCCTGGCCATACACGTCCTTGAGCTAGAGTATGAACATCATCTCGTGTCATGTCACGAGATTCAGCAACAACCTCTAAGAATCTTTCATACCCCTGATTTGTAGCATTTTGCATCGCTCTGCGCTCAGCATTGCTAAGAGGACGTGTCATTGTCAAGACATCTGCATGTGGATCTGTTTGAACTTCGCTAAGCGTAATCCCAAGACGATCATTCATTAATTCCTCAGCATTAAACATGGTTCGGAAGATTCCGATAGACCCTGTAATAGTATTAGGTGATGCATAGATTTTTTGCGTCCCCGCAGCGATGTAATACCCTCCAGAAGCCGCTACTGAACCCATATATGTGTAGATGGGCTTACTTTCGGAAAATGTCTTGAGTCGATTCCAAATCAGCTCGGAGGTAGATGCTGATCCTCCTGGGCTTTCAATAAACAAAATGACACCTTTGACATCCTCATCTTCCTCTAGATCATTGAGTGTTTTATTTAATGCATTAAATGTGATAGAGTTTTCGGTCTCAAATGGAAAATCACTAGGAATGCTTGGCATGATAGCACCTGATGCATAAACAACAGCAAGTTCGTTGTCTGAAGTGGTTTCAGTGAGACCAGCTTCCTTCCGGCTAACTTTAGCGTATCTCCCAAACTCAACCAATTCTAAATCATCGACATCCTCAACGCCTGCTGCCTGTGCCACGGCTTCACGGATTTCATTGGGGAATGCTAGTTCATCAATAAGCCCAGCAGCATGACCATCGATCATACTGCCCGTGTACAGGTCATCCATTAGGTCATCCAATTCAGCACTTGAGAGACCCGTTTTGATAGATACCTTGGATAGGAATTCTTGCTTAACCTGTGCGAGTAAAGCCTCGCGTTGCTCTCGATCTGCAGGAGAGATTTCATCTGTTATCCACTGCTCAACAGCTGATTTGTATTTACCCACACGAAATATTTCCGGTTCAACCCCGATTTTGTCGAGTAACTCTTGATAATAGCTGAGCTGCATGACAAAGCCATTGAATTCAAAATAGGCCTGGGAGGGAGCGTAAATGGTTTCAGCAGTGGAGGCTAAGTAGTACCCCATTTCATCAAACCCTAAATCAGTGGTACTGGCTAAAACAAACTTTCCAGATTCCTCCTTGAACTCAGTAATGAGTCGGTGTGCCTCTGCGAGCGCAACCCAGCTTCCACCAATAAATTCTGTTTCAAGCCATACACCATTAATTCGATCATCAACGGCAGCTTTTTCAAGCACATCACGTAATGATTCGATCGATAATGGGATGTCTCCTTCATTGAATAGTGCCTCGAATGGATCTTGATCTGCTCGCATGGATAAGGTTCCACTAAGATCAATTTTAAGAACACTGTTTTCTTGAATGTAGGGTTCTGGTTCAGATGAGCTACTAGCAACAATGGCTATGGTCAAGATTAAGATGAGCCCAAATGCCACGAAAAAAGCGAGTAAGGAAGCAAAAAAAGAGGATAAAAAGCGCATGTTTATGATGGTATAAAACGGTTTCGATTAGAAGAACGTTATCTTATACGTAAGAAACGCCCTTTGGGTTCAAAATCCTAGCTTGTAGTTGTATAGTATGCCGTTAACGTCATCCAAACGTATTCTAGTCATCGGTTCAGGACATAATGGTCTTGTAGCCGCTTGTTATCTAGCCAAAGCTGGGCATAAGGTTACGGTGCTAGAACGCCGAGAATCACTTGGTGGTGCTGTTTGTACGGAGACCCATTTTGAATCTCCATTACATCCGCATGGCTTCAGGATGGATATAGGCTCATCGGTGCATATCATGATTCACCAAACGGGAATCATTGAAGAGCTTCAATTAGAAGAATATGGACTAGAATACATTGATATGGATCCTATGATGAGCTACCCAATTCCAGATGGTAAAGGGGTGATTCATTTCTACAAGGATCTTGAAAAGACGCTTGAGTCGATTGCTAAAATCAGTCCTTCGGATGTTTCGAATTATCGAGAGTTCATCACGTTTTGGGAAAAGATTAACAAAGGCGTACTAAAAACCTTTCAAATCCCACCAACTGCTGGCGGAATCGTGGCAGAGATGGCCAAAGGGCAAATGCGTGATGGCGCAATGTTTAAAAAAGGGGAGTCATTACCTGGTTTACAAAAAATCTTAGGGAGTTACGGTAAAGTGGTCGATGATGCATTTGACAGTCCTTATTTGAAAGCTGCCCTTGTATGGTTTGCTGCTCAATCGGGTCCTGTGCCAGATGCACCTGCGACGGGTGATTTTGTTGGGTGGCAATCCATGCTGCATCAAAGCGGAGCTAAACATCCTCGAGGTGGAAGTGGTATGTTAACGCAAGCGATGGCTCGTTTTCTTGAAGCACACGGAGGTGAGGTGATCTGTGATGCGGAAGTGGATCATATTCTCATTGAGAAAGAAAGAGCCATTGGAGCAGTGACCAAGAAGGGTGAAGAATATCGTGCGGATCTCGTTGTATCCAATGCTCACGTGCAGACGACCATGCTTGGAATGGTGGGCAAAGAACACTTGGATGATCATCTTCTTCAAAGAGTTGAAAACATTCAAGTAGGAAATGGGTTCGGGATGGTTATTCGATGTGCAGTTGAAGAGCTTCCTGAATACACAGCTGCCCCTAACGATCCAGATATTCATAATGGAATGCAGCTATTGGCACCATCTGTAGAGTATATGCATCGAGCGGTTGGTGATTACATGAAAGGCAATCCACCCGATGACCCTGCCGTTTTGGCCATGACATTCTCCAAAATTGATCCTGATGTCGCTAAAGATGGTGCTCATACTCTTTTTGCATGGGCACAGTGGCACCCTTACGAATTAGCGAATGGAGTGCATTGGGATGACATCCGTGAACGTGAGGCTGAAAAGATTTATGGAGTTGTGGAGCGCTATGCACCAAATATGAAGGGTAAGCTCATTGATTGGGTGATTCAATCACCTCTTGATATTGAAAGAAAGCATGGATTACTTCGTGGGAATGTGATGCATGTGGAAATGAATTTTGATCAGATGTTTATGTTCCGTCCTTTGCCTGAAATGAGCCAATATAAGACGCCTATACAAGACCTATACTTAGCCAGTGCATCTTGCCATCCTGGTGGAGGGGTGTTTGGTGCAGCTGGACGGAATGCTGCAAATGTTATTCTAAAAGATCTGAAGCCTTCCTTATTTGGTGGACGGTAAACACAACGAATGCGTTGATTCATCATGAATATTCAATACCCCACATCAGTACTAGAGATTGATGCCGATAAGGTTAGGGCTAACATTACGGTCATTCGCCAATGGATTGGGGATCAAACAAGATTAATGGCTGTTGTTAAAGCCAATGCATACGGTCATGGTGCAAAAGTTATGGGTCGCGTGCTGGATCCGCTTGTAGATATGATGGCCGTCGCAACACTGGATGAGGCAATTGAGCTGCGATCTGCTCGAGTAACATCTCCCATTCTTGTCATGGGTGTTCCAACCGCTGAAACCGCTGTTTCCTACGTCACGTATGATTTAACTGCGACCATTAGTGATTTGTCCCATTTTTCTATTCTCATGGATGGAACCCGCTATCATATAAATCTAGATACCGGGATGCATCGACTTGGAATTCCACAAACTCAATGGGCATCTGCAAGAGAACAAGCTATCCTAAATGGTCGATTACGATGTGGTGGAGTTTATACTCATTATGCAATGGCGGACGAATCGGATCATCCTGGTGTCCCAGATCAACATCAACTCTTTGAAGAGGCGATGCACTTCTTTGATGAAGTCCCCTTAAAATATATTTCAAATGGAGCCGCCTCTTTATCTGGTCAAGCACCTATAGGGTCAATGGTGAGAACAGGGCTTCCATTATGGGGATACTCACCCATTCAGCCAACAAAACAAAGCGCCAAGGTACAATCAGTCACACAACAGCTTCAGCCAGTCACAACATGGGTTAGTGAGGTTGTTCAACAACGCTCAATTGCGCGAGGAGAAAAGGCTAGCTATGGATGGATGTGGTCGGCTCCGGAGGATGGCGTGATTCTTACCATTCCAGTTGGCTATGCACAAGGGATTCCTCGAAATCTTCCACCAGGGGAAGCGTGGATTGCAGTTGAAACGGGAGAGGGGTGGAGCCAATGTCCTTTGGCTGGACGAGTGACAATGGACTATATCCTTGTCTTTTCACCAAATAGAGTACCTGCATTCACCAAGGCTCATATTCTAGGTGGGTATGGAATGAGTGGGTGGGAGATGGCTCGGTTAACCGACACAATTCCCTATGAATTATTTACTCGTTGGTCCGAACAGATTCCACGTGAAGTGTTCCATCTACGAGACGCTACTGCTAACGAATAGGCATAAAACACAGAGAAGCGAGAATCGCAGCCCGACGAAATTAGTTGTCGTAGATACGATCTAAAAGGACGTCGTATCGGATTGTATCATTGCGTAGATCGTAGTTCACATTATTCGAATCCACATCTGCAAACCCCTCACTTGGTGGGACAAAAAGGGTTCTTTTTTCATTGATACGCATGCCAATAACTCCATTTTTCAATCCAGAGACGGAAATCCCTTGTACATCCACAAGACTTGCTGTCGTTACACTATCTGAATAGGTACTAGAGACGATCTCTCCGTCTAGAGTGCGTAGTGTTAGAAAAATGGCTACTTGATCTCTAGGTTGTGCAATAAATGGATGATCGGTTTGGTAAACAAGATACGCAATGGTGCCTCCTTCTAGGGTAATGACAGGTTTTCCAGTTGTATCATAGGGTGCAGGAACCGTGCTGTAATCAGGCTCTGTCGGCTCTGTGGGAGCAACAACACTTGAGCTAGATTCTAAACATCCGATGAGTAACCATGGCAGTAGTGCTAAAAGAAGGTAGGAACGCATGTTTTGTGGAGTATTAAACCTTTTGAACATCGTAGTAAAATAAGATTTTTTCGTGCCTATCAACACAATGAGTTTGCACTAGGACGCTTTTGATTTTTCTACACCACGTAATGCAAGCTTACTGGTTAGTATTGCCACTTGATAGAGTAACGCAAGAGGTGCAGCAATCAGTACTTGGCTAACCGGATCTGGTGGAGTCAATACTGCCGCCATAATCATGATAGCTACAAGAGCTTGTCTCCAATAATTACGCAACCAGGATGGGGTTATTAGCTCCAATTTTGTTAAAAAGAAGCTAGCTACAGGTATTTGAAACAAGATTCCACAAGAAAGGGTCCACATGGAAACACTTGTGAAATATTCATTGATATCGAATTCATTGGCAATCACATCTGCAATGACAAACTGAGTGAAGAACTGTACGGCAAATGGGACCAGAATTAAATAGCCAAAAGCCACCCCGAGAAGAAAGAAAAAAGAGATAAAAATCGTGTGGCCAAACGTGCGTAGTTTCTCCTTCATATTCAATGCAGGAGCAATAAAGGCCCATAATTGATAAAAGAATATTGGAGACCCTATGATAAATCCTACCACAATCAGTGTCCCCCAATAGGTGAAGAATTGCCCAGGAAGCTTTCTACTTATCAAGGATAGTTCAACGGCATCAATTCCAATGAGTTGATACATGAAAAAATCCTTTTTTGTTGGACCAAGAATGAGCTCATTAATGATGAAATCTTGAAAAATGAAGGCAGCTACGATCCCTACAATCATTCCAATGAGCCCTCGGAATAGTCTCCAACGAAGCTCTTCAAGGTGATCTAAAAACGACATGGACGCAGAAGGGTCCCGCTTGGGCGGTTTCGCTTTTGGCGGCACCGCAGACATAATGTCGCGTTGCTCAGCCATCGTTAAAGCCTATGTGTAGAAAGTGGGTATGCCTCACAGAGCGCATGAACATCCTTTTTAACGGCACTCAAGACAGACTCATCTTCAGGAGATGAGAGGACGCGATCGATCAATTCTGCTACCTGCCTAAACTCAGGCTCCTTAAACCCTCTGGTTGTCATTGCTGGGGCGCCAATTCGGATACCAGAGGTAACAAAGGGACTCTCTGGGTCAAATGGAATCATATTCTTATTCAGCGTAATTGAGGCTCTATCCAACGTCTCTTCTGCGGTTTTACCCGTGATTCCTTTGTTACGTAGGTCCACAAGAATCAAGTGATTGTCTGTTCCACCTGAGATAATGGAATATCCCTTTTCTGCAAAGACCTCACCCATAGCTTTCGCGTTTGCTACAACTTGTTGCTGATAGGTTTTGAATTCTGGTTGAAGTGCCTCTCCAAACGCAACAGCTTTTGCAGCAATGATATGCATCAATGGCCCCCCTTGTGAGCCTGGAAACACTGCATTATCAAGTACCTCACTCCACATTTTTGTTCGACCAGATTTTGGAGCTACGACACCAAGTGTATTTTCCTTGTCTTTTCCAATCAAGATCATTCCGCTTCTTGGCCCACGGAGTGTCTTATGAGTTGTGGTTGTGACGACATCGACGTGGGGAAGGGGGTTATTTAGTACACCGGCTGCAATCAATCCAGCAGTATGTGCCATATCCATCCACAAAAAAGCACCCACTTCATCTGCAATGGATCGAAACGCCTCAAAATCGAAATCCCTACTATATGCTGAGGCGCCAATAGAGATCAATCTTGGTTGTACTTGCTTTGCTTTGGTGCGGACGCGATCCATATCAATTCGCCCCGTATCCTGTTCCACGCCATAAAACTCAGCATTAAACCATATTCCAGAAAAATTTGCTGGCGAGCCATGTGTGAGATGCCCACCATGAGCAAGGTCTAAACCAAGAATGGTGTCCCCAGGTTTCATAAACGTGAGGTATACAGCAATATTGGCAGATGCGCCAGAATGGGGTTGGACGTTTACCCAATCCGCGCCAAATAATTCTTTTGCACGGTCTCTTGCAAGATCCTCAACTTTATCAACAACCTCACACCCGCCATAATAGCGTTTGCCTGGATACCCTTCTGCATACTTATTTGTCAACGATGAGCCACCTGCTTGTATGACTGCAGGGGATGCGTAATTCTCAGATGCAATAAGCTCAAAATGGGTGTCTTGACGATGTGTTTCTTCCTGTATTAGCTTGAATAATGCTGGATCTGATTCTGATAAATAACTGTTGCTCATTGTGTTGTTCTAGAAGATTCAATCTTTTCTACTCTACGCTCATGACGACCTCCTTCGAATTCAGAGGAGAGCCATTCCGTAACAATCTCACGGAGTTCATCCTCAGAGAGCGATCGCCCTGGAAGACATAGAATATTCGCATTGTTGTGTTGACGTGATAGCTGGGCAACCGATGTGTTATAAGCCAATGCAGCCCTTACCCCCGTGAATTTGTTTGCTGTCATGCACATCCCTTGTCCACTTCCACATAGAAGTATTCCCAGCGCGTACTCGTGTTGACTTACGGCATGAGCGACTTTCGCACCATAATCAGGATAGTCCACGGAGTCTTCCGAATGGGTGCCATAATCGACTGGATCATGACCAAGATCCTGTAAAATTGTTTTTACATACTCTTTGGCAGGGTAGCCTGCATGGTCACTTGCTAAAGGAATTTTCATCCATGTATAATAGGGTTTTCCGTGGAGAGATTCCTCACCAAGGATGCGACCTTCTTACCTAAAGTGGGTACATGCCAATCAATGGATTACGCTCAATCGTTGTGTAGATTGTATCACTAGAAATACTCCCAAAAATCCCCACCGCACCGTCCACATGGTTTATGACATTTTGTATCTCACCAGGGGATAAGGTACTACCCCCTAATTGTACACTTTGGGAGCGTACAAAGTCGTAGGAGTTCTTATCCAGTACATTGGCTACAATGGCATTACGACCATAAAACGAGACGGCAAGCCAAGGAAGACGAAGAACCGTATTGCCATCCCCGTCAAAGAAATTTGCCTCGTTTAAAATCCCTGAGCTAACCTTGTAAAAATCTTCTAGGAGTACATCACCATCGCTGTCTTCAAGTGTCGATTGATAAAATGGAGTCAAGTCTTCTTCCTTCGGATCTTGAGCAATCGTATTAAAGATGAAAAACCGCTGCTGTCCAGCAGGAGATCCGGAGACAAGAATTTCAAGCTGTTCTGAGGATTGATAGACGACCCGATCCGTGATTCCCCCCAGTACCGTTAAGGGTTCAGGAACCGTGGTAGAGGCTCGGATTGGGTCATTCTCACCAGGTATCGTAATTGTCAGTGTATACGTTGCTGTGGCCTGAATCTTAAGAGTCGTATCCGTAGGTGCATAAATACCACTCGTATCAATTTGCTGGTAGGCCATGATTTGCCCTGCATCGATAGATTCAATGAACACCGTTGCTCCATCTACTCGTTGATCACGCAATGAATATGAATCAAATAGTTTTCCTGATGTGGTCAATGTTACATTCGGAAAGGATTCACCTTCCACCAGGTAGGCTTCGACAATATACTCTTGCTCGTAGGTATCTTGCTCATAAGGGCTACAACTCCAAAGCACACTCAGTGAGAGTATGAGTAAACCACTAAGAGTAGATAGATAAGATTTTGTGAATGGATTCATACTAGAACGTCAAAGTGTAAGAAAACGCAGGAAGGATTGGCAATAATGGCACAGTTGTCTGTTTGACCGGATTTTCATCAAAGTCGTATTGGTAGAACCATACGTTGCGACGTGAATAGGCATTAATGATCTGTATCTGAAACTCAGAATCAGCCAAATCAAAGAAACGCCCTTGCCTTGAGAAAGAGACATCCAATCGATGGTTTGCTGGAAGCCTTGAGGCATTCACTTTTCCAACTAGTAAGACATCATTGTCTTCATTACTCCAAGGTTGGTTTGGGAATTGCGTACGCCCAAGAGGTTCCGTGTATGCTTGACCCGTGCCATAGCTAAATACCGCATTAGCTGTCCACGCCGATGAAATCCTAGTCGTGAGGACGATATTGGCGTCATGCGTACGATCATATTTGGGAGGGTAATATCGTGGAGTACTAGACCCAATTGCTGCATTGAACCCAGGGAACTTGCGTCTTGTTACGCCATATGTGTAGCCAACAAATCCGGTAAGTCGGCCTACTTGTCGCTCAAAAAAGACCTCAACGCCGTATGCGAATCCTTCTCCAAATCGAAATAACTCTTCATAGTCTAATCCCGCTGCATCTGGTAAAAAAGGATCGAGCTCAAAAAGATTGTTCATGGTTCGAGCATAAAGCTCTACATCAAATCCATACCCCTCAAAAGGCTCTGTTTTTACCCCTAGAATCCATTGATCACCAAAAGCTGGAGGAACACCTTCATCCACAGTAAGCCAGGTGTCAAAGCCTGAAAAAGCTTCATTCGAAATGAGTGTTAAGAATTGTGAATAGCGCCCATAGGCAGCTTGTAATCGAATAGACGGGGTTGGGCGAAATTCCAGACTTACTCGTGGCTCTGGCTCAATGTACTCACCTTCTGAAAACGCATTCACTCGAAGTCCTACGCGTGCAACCCATCGATCATTTGGGCGCCATTCGTCCTGAAAGTATATAGAGGCATAATTGGCCTGAATCCTGTTCCTAAAGGTCTCCTCGCCGTCAAAACGATTCCGCAAAGTAAGAATCATATTACCCGCCCAGATCCCCATTTTGAGATCATGTGTAGGGCTTGGCTGATGTTCTGCATCAAATTTTATGGACACATCAGAGATTTCATTTCGTTGACTAAAAGGAGTTCCTGCAATCGTAAACGTAGGCTTATTTTGATATGTAGACCCAGTAAATGTGAGGGTCGTAAACCAGTTCTTTGGAAGAATTCGCTTCCAAGAGGAACTCACTGTGCGGTTCCCGTAATTGAGTCGTATATCAGCATCATCTGCAAAGGGGAGGGCTACAACATCAGTGCCGGAATAAAAAGCAATGGAGAGTTGGTCGTTTTCAGTGATGCTTTGAGTAACCTTCCCATTAATGTCATAAAAATAGAAGGTTGAGGGTATCGCATCTACACTCTGTCGTAGTGCAGCCAGAAGAGGCTCAAGCGTGGATCGTCGAAGGGCAAACATGTACGAGCCATCACCAACAGGTCCCTCGATATAGGCTCTTGAGGCTAGTAGGCCAATACTCAAGCCACCTGCACGTTCATTACGATTTCCATCCTTGTTGTAGACGCTCAATACAGAGCCTAACCTTCCTCCATATTCAGCAGGATAGCCACCTTTGAAAAGACGGATATCTTTGACTGCATCCGGATTAAACGTAGAAAAGAACCCAAAAAAGTGGGAAGGATTGTACACGGTTGTTTCATCAAGTAGGATAAGCGTCTGATCAGGTCCTCCACCTCGGATATACAGACCACTTGAATAATCAGAAGCTGCCTTAACCCCTGGAAGCAATTGAACACTACGAAACACGTCAGGTTCAAAGACAGCGGGAAGTTTCTTGATTTGTTCAGTCTTTAATTGGGCAACCCCAATATTCTTGAGTGCTTCTTTATCACGCTCTGATTCAACGACAATCTCATCCAGGGTAAGGTTGTCAGGCGGGAGCTCAAAGTCGAGTCGAATGGGTGTATCCTGACTAAGATTGACTTCCTGCTCAACGGTGTTGTACCCAATAAACCGTGCTTGTAGAACTTGTATTCCCGATAGTTCGGTTGTCAATGAATAGTAGCCTGATCCATTGGTCGTAACACCTTTTGTCGTTCCCTTTATTGAAACAGTAGCAAGTAATAGCGTTTCTCCAGTCTCAGCATCACGCACATACCCCTGAACAGTCGTTTGCTGGGCTAACGAATTGGCCCATCCACCGATGAAGAGGAATAGGATGAGGCTGAATAATTTTATAACTCGTCCAAATAAATGTTTTGAGTCGTATGGCCAAGGACCTAAGGGATTCATATAGATGTTCGTGAACTGAATGAAACTTTTTGTGTAGGTTTATACGTAAAATGTATGTGCTTAGATGCGGTTGGAGGAGTGATTGGTGAGCACCAGGGTGATCATTTAGAAAACTTTGTTGATGATGAATGCCTGCTCCAATACTGCTCTTGACCATCGTAACTCGACTTCATAACATAGAAATGAGCAAAATCATTGCCCTTTTTGTTGGTTTTTTAGCATTCTCAATGTCATCCGTTTATGCACAAAGTGCAGATGAACAGGGGACTGTTGTGGATGAAACAACACTTGATGACTCGACAGCTTCTGCTGATGAGATCCTTGAAACCATTCCTTCTCAAGCAACGTGGGTCTTGGTGGAAGGAATGATAGATAATGGTTTGGTTCACTACATTGATCGAGCCATTGCACAAGCAGAGGATAGGGGGGATGATGTTATTGTATTTGAATTAGATACATTTGGTGGCCTAGTCGATGCAGCCGATAAAATTCGCCAATCGATACTTGATGCAGATATTCGCACTATTGCATTCATTAACAAAAATGCAGCTTCAGCAGGAGCATTGATCTCTTACGCGTGTGATGAAATCGTGATGGCTGAAGGCGCCTCTATTGGCGCTGCAACAGTCGTTGAAGGGCAGTCGGGCGAGAAAGCGTCAGAAAAAATGCAAAGCTATTTCCGTGGCCTCATGCGTTCTACTGCAGAGGCTAATGGTCGTGATCCCCAAATCGCAGAAGC
>CAJXOH010000006.1 GCA_913057895.1 uncultured Bacteroidota bacterium | reverse complement strand
GTTGATTGGTTTGGTGGATATGCACAAGCAGAATATGATACTGATGCATTAACTGCATATGGTATGTTTGGATACTCTACCGTTAAGTATTCTACTATCAACTTCTTCCGCAAAGATGCCAATGGTGGACGTATTGAAGCAGAGACAGACAACATTCCTGGCTTTCAAACAAAAGCGGGTATTCGTTTAGGTGCATCCGAAACATTCGATGTATATGCGAACTTAGGTTACATCTCAAAAGTACCAATCCTTGACGGAGCAATCAGTGATTATAATGGTGCAGTAAACCCAGACCCAGAAAATGAGAAGTATACATTCTTTGAAGTTGGTACTCGTATATTTGACGCGTCTGGTAGATTTGGAATGAATGTAAACTTCTACTTCACTGATCGTAAAGACCGTTCATTTACCAGAGGTGTTACACTTCAAGATGGTACGGATGGTATCGTAAACATTACTGGTCTTGATCAGCGTCACGTCGGACTTGAGATTGAGTCTTCTTTCCAAGCTACAGATAATCTTCGCTTAGACTTCATGACCTCATTTGCTGAATGGACATATCTTAATGACGTTTCTGCAACGTATCAGGAAGATCTTGGAGATCCAAACAGCGTGAGTGATATCAACCTTTATGTGAAAGATCTAAAAGTTGCTAACGCACCTCAGACTCAGTTCTCATACGCTGCAACTTGGTCACCATTTACAGCATTTTCTGCTACACTACGTGGATTCACCTACGCAAATCATTACTCTGATTTCAGTCCATTGGGTAGAACCGATGCTAGTGATCGTGCTCAAGCATGGAAAGTTCCAAATGCAACGTTCTTCAATCTACACATGAGCTACACCTTGTCAAGCATTCTTGATGGTACTCAGGTGTTCTTCAATATGTTGAACCTAACGGACGAACTTTACATCCAGGATGCTACGGACAATAGCCGATTCAACGGTTATGATATGGATCATGATGCTGATGATGCGGAAGTATTCTTCGGGATGCCACGCCGCTACAACTTTGGTCTACGCGTAAACTTCTAAGCGAGAAGGAACGAAACCAAAGCTTTAAGCTTTTTAAAGGCAGCTCTCAATTATGGGGGCTGCTTTTTTTATATCTTTGATATGATTGGATAATCACGTGTTAGACAGTAGTTACATAACGTAGATTCACCTCCACTCTATTTCAGAACTTTTAGCCACGAATACTATGGCATACGTTGTTACAGAACCTTGTATAAATTGTAAATACACAAATTGCGCAGCTGTCTGCCCTGTCGATGCATTTCGAGAGGGGCCTAATTTTTTGGCTATTGACCCAAATGAATGTATTGACTGTGACGCATGTGTATCAGAGTGTCCAGTAGAAGCCATTTATCCTGACGATGAAGTGCCTACTGAGTGGGAGCACTATATCGACCTAAATGAGCGCTTGAGTGAGGCTTGGGGCACGGATCACATTATCAATGAGACCAAAGATGCCCTCCCAGATGCCGATAATGCAGCATCTCGAACAGACAAACTAAGTGAACTTGTCGAAGAATGGTGAGATGAGCAACTCGGTATGGACGTTACGTACCCGAGGAGAAGAGTACTCATTTGATGGCCCTCAGGTCATGGGGATTGTCAATCTAACCCCTGACTCTTTTTACGATGGAGGTGTAGTCTCCACTACAGACCAACTTCTTCAACAAATCATGCAGATGGTATCTGAAGGGGCAGCGTTTATAGATGTGGGTGCTGAATCTACTCGACCTGGTTCTGATCCTGTAAGTCTAGAAGAAGAATTAAAGCGACTCTCACCGTTTTTTTCACTCCTTTCAGAGGGACGACTTCCGAGTGAGCCACTCTACAGCATAGATACCACAAAAGCAGAGGTGGCTAAGGAGGCTGCCCGTGCAGGGTGTCATCTGGTGAATAGTGTTTCAGGGCAGCTTGATCCGGCATTTCTGGAGGTTGCGAATCACTATAGCACTGCATATGTCTGCATGCATGCCCAGGGAGCCCCTAAGACGATGCAGGATAATCCTAGTTATGGAGATGTGGTCGAGGATGTAAAACAATTTATAGAAGGGTTTATTCATCATGCCCTAAATACAGCACCATCACTTGGATCTATCATTATTGATCCAGGCTTTGGCTTTGGTAAACGCTTAGAAGACAATCTCCATTTAATGAATCATCTCGAGGAATTTGTAACGTTAGGCCATCCAGTATTGGTAGGCGTGTCGCGCAAGTCAATGATTGCATCCATCTTGGATGGGCAATCTGCAGATGATCGACTCAATGGTACGACTGTACTGCACACCGTTGCATGTCTTGCAGGAGTGCATATCTTGAGAGTACATGACGTGAGAGAAGCGGTTGAGACGACTCGAATTGTTTCAGCACTTCACAAAGGTAGGTCTACACCATGAAGCCGGAACCACTGACATTTCATCGATTACTGTTTTGAATCCCTTACCCTTTTTGGAATTTGGACTACGAGATGTTTTAGAAATCCTGCTAATCGCTGGGATTTTGTTCTATCTCTATCGATGGATCCGAGGGACATTCGCGATTCAAGCGGCTGCTGGCGTAGTTGTTATCATCCTCGTGAATGCATTTGTGAGCCTCCTAGGCTTTACAACTTTGAGTTTTATCCTGCGAGGTATCCTAGATGTTGGACTTCTGGCCGTGATTATCTTATTTCAGCCTGAGCTTCGTCAGCTTCTTTATAATCTCGGTCAAAACAGAGCATTTGATCGATTTTTAAGCACTAGTACGACCGAAAAGGTGATTGATGAAGTGGTGAAAGCAGCCAGAGAGATGGCCCAACAAAAAACAGGAGCCATTATTGTTTTTTCTCTGGGTAATCGACTACAGGACCTGATAAGTGAGGGAGTTCGACTTGACGCTGAAGTTTCCTCTGGGCTGCTGAAATCAATTTTTCAAAAAGAATCGACTCTTCATGACGGTGCGGTAATTATCCGAGGAAATCGAATCGTGACAGCAAGCGCCTTACTTCCCACCTCCTCGAATGTCACGCTATCTGAAGAATATGGTACACGGCACCGTGCGGCCATTGGTATTACGGAGAGAAATCGTGCGTATGCGGTGGTGATTTCAGAAGAACGAGGAAAAATTGGGCTGGCAGTTGATGGGAATCTTGAAGGGCTGAGTGCTCCACAAATGCTTCGAACGCGCTTAGAAGAGTTGCTTCTCGGCCCTGGCACTACGGAACAAGACACAGATTTTTCACTTCTTCCAAAAACCAAAAAGGCAGATCCAGCTCCAGCAACCTAGACGTATTTGGTTACGAGTTTTTCGACTTCGATAATAAAGACTCCACAACAGGCTTTAGTGCGGTAGGTAGAACTTGATTACCCTCTAAAAGATGACGTTTCGCTTGCTTCCAATCCGGTGAATTGACATCAATCACGGAATCCATCCACTGCTTTAGTAATAGACTTGCTTCAATGGTCATGAGTCGATCAATTGTAACGTCTCTTTTCCGGTGGATCGCCCCAGATTGAAGCCCACTTTCCCACCACTGAGATAACCAATCGAGAAGATCCGACAGTCCTTCACCAGAAGTCGCTGAGACTCTGTGAATGACAGAATGTGGGTGAGTAGCACTCGATTTGTTCAATGCCTCCCATCCTAGTGCTTGTTGGTAGTGCTGTGCAGTTTGCTTGGCTTGTTCAATATTTGGGCCGTCTGATTTATTGATCACCAATACATTGACCATGTCCATCAAACCACGCTTCATCCCTTGTAGGTCGTCACCAGCGCCAGGAATTAAGAGCAAGCAAACAATATCACTCATTAGCGAAACCATGGCTTCTGACTGACCCACGCCAACCGTTTCCACAAAGACCCACTCATACCCAGCGGCTTCACATAACTGAATCGATGTGTAGGTACTCGTTGTGACTCCTCCTAACGATTTGGATGATGGCGAAGGGCGTATAAATGCAGAAGGGTGCTTGGAGAGCTCATTCATTCTCGTTTTATCTCCAAGTATGGAGCCATCCGTACGCAAACCTGTTGGATCTACGGTAAGGACTGCAACAGATGTACCTTTGTGTACCAAGAGTAAGCCAAGTGCTTCTAGAAGGGTACTTTTTCCTGCACCTGGATACCCTGTAATTCCGATACGTCGGCTTGGAAGTGGGTGGCTTTTTTCAGTTTTACGCTCAGCAACACAAGCCTCCAGAATTTTATTTGCAATCTCTTGGTGTTCCTTTTTTCGGCTCTCCGCAAATGTAATGGCTCGAGAGAGTGAAGCCTTATCTCCCTTTAGAATTTGAGACGCGATACGTACTGGATCTGTGGGCGCTTCAGAAACAGATTTCCCAGATTTTTTAAAAGAGGGATTAATGCTAGACATGATTAGGAACTCAAAAGTTCAATCACTTCTTTGACTGCGGTTGAAATTACAGTACCAGGTCCAAATATGGCTGCCACACCCACATCAAATAAGGCTTGATAATCTTTACGAGGAATGACACCCCCACAAATCACCATGATATCTGTGCGTTCTACAGCTTTTAAGTGCTCCATTACCTCAGGTACTAGACTATTGTGTCCAGCTGCTAAGCTTGAAATCCCAATGATATGGACATCATTCTCAATCGCTTGATTCACGACCTCTTCCGGCGTTGAGAACAATGTGCCAATGTCCACATCAAATCCAACATCGGCAAAACCGGTCGCAATGACTTTCGCCCCACGATCGTGCCCATCTTGTCCCATTTTAGCGACTAGAATTCGTGGTTGACGTCCCTCTTGATCAGCAAACGCTCGAACCAACTGCACCGCTTCTTGAAATGATTCATCCATATCCACCTCCTTGGCATAGACTCCACGTACGGGAGACATTTTCCCCTGGTATCGACCAAAGGCACGTTCCATAGCATCGGAAATTTCTCCTAAAGTTGCTCGAACTCTCGCAGCGTCGATCGCTTTTTGCAAGAGGACTCCATTAGACTGTGCATGACCGTGTATGTCAATTTGTTCTTTGACCGACTGGGCAACTTCTTCTAATTCATGTAACGCCTGCTCCACAGCCTTTGAATCGCGTGCGTTTTTGAGTTGTTCTAGTGACAGTTGTTGCCCTTTTAGCACCTCTTCTTGATTCACTGAAAGGGTATCCATCTCAAAATCAGAAGACTGTTCAAATAGGTTTACCCCTACTCGGAATTCTTTCTTTGCATCTAGTCGAGCTTGTTTTTGGGCTGCTGCCCGCTCGATTTCTCGGGTTGGAATCCCTTGCTCTAGTGCCTTCGTCATCCCTCCTGCATCCTCAATCTCTTGGATATATGCTCGAGCTTTGTCGACTAACTCCGCAGTTTTCCATTCCATCCATTCGGATCCTGCCCACGGGTCGATGGTCTGAGTGAGATCCATCTCCTTGAGCATGATGAGTTGCGTTTCCCTAGCAAGTCTTGCCGAGTCTTCTGTAGGAAGAGCAATTGCTTCGTCCAGCGAGTTTGTATGCAGAGATTGTGTGTGTCCCATAACCGCAGCCATCGCCTCCATGGCTGTTCTCCCTAAATTGTTCATAGGGTCTTGCTCAGTTAAACTGAATCCTGAGGTTTGACAATGGGTTCGAAGCATCGCCGATTTAGGGTTTTTTGGATCGAACGTGGAAACCAATTCATACCAAAGTTGACGTCCAGCACGTAATTTGGCTATTTCGGTAAAGTGATCCATTCCAATAGCCCAGAAGAAAGACATACGAGGTGCAAAATCATCCACGTTCAATCCAGCAGCTACTCCTGTACGAATGTATTCAAGACCATCCGCTAAGGTGTATGCTAACTCTATCTCCGCTGGTGCACCTGCCTCATGCATGTGATACCCGCTGATAGAAATGCTATTAAAACGGGGCATCTGTTTGGATGTGTATGAAAAAATATCCCCAATCATGGCCATGGATGGCGCAGGTGGGTAGATGTAGGTGTTACGAACCATAAACTCTTTTAGAATATCGTTTTGGATCGTGCCTGTTAATTGCTCTGTTGTCACTCCTTGTTCTTCAGCAGCTACAATGTAAAAGGCCATTATGGGAATGACGGCGCCATTCATCGTCATAGAAACGGACATTTCATCTAGAGGTATCCCATCAAAAAGACGCTTCATATCCTCCACGGAATCAATCGCAACCCCTGCCTTCCCAACGTCACCTTTTACACGAGGATGCGTGGAATCATACCCTCTGTGGGTGGCAAGGTCAAATGCAACGGAGAGACCTTTTTGGCCTTCAGCAAGGTTTTTGCGATAAAACGCATTGGATGCTTCTGCTGTTGAAAACCCTGCGTATTGTCGGAGTGTCCATGGCTTGGAGAGGTACATCGACGCGTAGGGTCCACGTGTATATGGAGGTTCACCCGCGGATTGATCTAAAGAGTTGTCTCTTGAGCCATCTAATGCCCAAGGATGCTTTACAGATCTTTGGGGTAGAGAAAGGTCGCTGAAACATGACTCAAGCATCTGGGCCGTAAGATCATCCAATAGGGGCGAGCCTAAGGCATGATAAGAAACAGCGTCTAATCCAGCCTCTGCTTTGGCTAAATGAATCAGATTGGCCGCCCATCGTCGATGTTGAGTATTGTCTGGAGCAGAGGCATTTCCGAGTTGAAGAGGTAAAATCGTACAACTAGAGGCACCCCCCACTATAGAAGCAAGTACCTGAGGTGTTTGTTTCACTAGGTTGAGTCTTGGCTCGTCCAAATCATGGGCTGCACGGGAGGTGATTACATCAATATGACAATGGGTTTCAGAGGGATCAAGCCCAAGCGAGAGAATCCACTCCGCCCACAACAGACGTGCTGCCCTGACCTTTGCAATACTTACAAAGTATCTTGGATCCATAGCAATGCGCAATCGAGTACCATGAAGCGCTTGATGCCATTCATCCGATGGAATTGATACATGCTTTTGAGCCCATTCTTTTAAGCGCGAAAGCAAGCCTTTCAACTCTTCACATTCATCCCCTCCTTGTTCATGAATCGCCCATCCATTGGGAGAAAAGGGTACATCTAATCGAGATGAGATCGAGGTCCAGCTATCTTTTGAAACCCCTGCTTTTCGTATGTCATCTTCATTCCACACAACGGATTCATCTTCTTGATTGCTTCCCTGTAGGTGATCAAATAACTCTTCAGTACCCATCGTTGAAAGATCTTGCCCGACACATTCAGGCATCCAACGAACGGCGTCTTCGTTTTCAATTGGTTTTGATCCAACGCCTCCTACCCCTACTACGTCTATCGGTTGAAGGTCTTGACATCTGACGAGGTCATACCATTGCGCAGACACCCATGCTCTGGAAGCCTGCTCATGACGGGTATAGAATGGCTTTACCCGTAATCCAGACGGATACACCTTAGACTGAAACGGGTCTTCGGGTGCAAGATCTAGTACTGTACGAACAGTCTGTTGCCATTTTTGATGCAATGGGGTATCGGGCATGGTCTAAAAACGACTATATTTCATGGAGGTAGGAAATGGCTGTGAAAGATATTCTTTGTAAATGCTATACAAGAAAAGATAGCTAGCACGATTCATCTCGCTATCGTTTCACATCAAACATCCTACTCGATTTAATCAAGAATAATACATTATTGGAGCTATGTCCACGACCGAGACAATTCTTTCAGGAGCTGTGCAACCATTGACTCAATTGACTGAAGATGAGCAAATGTTACGTGATGCCACTGCGGAGTTTGCACAGCAAGAAATAACCCCTCGCATCCTTGAGATGGATGAAAAAGCTGCACTCGATCCTGATCTTGTGAAATCTTTTTTTGAGATGGGATTGATGGGCATCGAAATCCCTGAGGAGATGGGAGGAGCAGGAGGTACATTTTTCATGAGTATCGTTGCAATTGAACAGATCTCAAAAGTCGACGCATCGGTAGGTGTTTTTATGGATGTACAAAACACACTCGTCAATAATGCTTTTCTGCGATATGGGTCTAAAGAACTTCAAGAAAGATACTTGCCAAAGTTGGCATCTGAAGCGGTGGGAGCCTACTGCTTATCTGAAACGTCTTCTGGTAGTGACGCCTTTGCATTGAAAAGCACGGCAGTCAAGGAGGGAAATGGGTACCGGTTGAATGGTGCAAAGCTTTGGATTACCAATGCGAATGAAGCAGACATTTTCATCGTCTTTGCCAATGCAAATCCTGAGGATGGATACAAAGGAATCACAGCCTTCGTTGTAGAGCGCGATATGGAAGGGTTTAGCGTATCAAAGAAGGAAGACAAGCTTGGGATTCGAGCAAGTTCAACGTGTGAAGTGCGTCTTGAGAATGTTTTTGTTCCGGAAGAGAATATACTTGGAGAGTTTGGAAAGGGGTATAAAGTAGCGATTGAGACCTTGAATGAGGGACGTATTGGCATTGGTGCACAAATGGTTGGGTTGGCTCAAGGTGCATATGAGGCAGCGCTAGACTATGTTCAGGAACGGAAACAATTCGGCAAGAAAGTGTCTGATTTCCAGTCTGTACAATTCCAATTAGCACAAATGGCTACCGATATTGAGATGGCTCGATTATTGGTTTACAATGCTGCACGCATTAAGGAAGCAGGTGATCCTTTCTTAAAAGAAGCTGCGATGGCCAAGTATTATGGTTCAGAGGTGGCAGAACGAGTTGCATCCATGGCCGTCGATTTATTCGGTGGTAATGGATTTGTGAAAGAGTACCCCGTAGAGAAATTCTATCGTGACGCCAAGATTGGAAAGATTTATGAGGGCACGAGTAATATGCAGCTTCAAACCATTGCGAAGCTGATCCTATCGTAATCCCGGCTCTACTACAAGTACTTGTGAGTGTTGAGTCGCTGTTCGGTCACCTGCACACCGAAACCCGATGTCGTCTTCCCGTGTAAAACCAAGAACTGCAACCCTCCAGTGATTGCTGAGTGTGCCAACCTGTTCACGATAACTCCCACCTCGTATAACCTTCATGTCCATGGATCCAATGGGATACCAAACCACTGAGTCTGCGTTTTCCTTGTAGAATGGATAGTATCCCCCAATCCATTCAAAAACGTTTCCAGTCATATCAAAAAGCCCAAAACCGTTAGGCTTTTTAGACATCACTCGTCCAGAATTAGGAGAGGAATTCTCCTTGAATCTTGCATAGTCAACCAGGCTTTCAAGATCATCTGCACCACTGTATAACCTTTGTTTTTGGCCTTCTTTGGCTGCATACTCCCATTCTCTTTCAGTAGGTAATCGTAGTCCATATGCTTGACAAAATGCGAGTGCTTCATCCCATGTAACTTCAACAACAGCACGGGATCCTCGTCCTAGCCCTTCATCATCAGGTGGGGCTATGCCTGGGTGTTGAGATGAAAACCGATCAAATTGCTCAAAGGTTACTTCGTGAGCCATGAGAAAAAAACCTGGCACAAAGACCTCATGAAGTGGCAAAGAGTCTTCATTGCCCTCACTTATTGTATCTCCCATTATAAATGACCCGCCTTGAATCCATACAACGGGTAGTGGCTGTAATGGCCTTGAGTTTTGAAGGGCCGTACAACTTGTGAGTATGAATATTGGCAGAAGCAATACTATTCTTCTGGAATGTTTTAGTAGCAAACCCATGTTTTTATTCATAGTAAGGTGGCCTTGCGTGCCAGCTTTCTTATATTAAATCGATTTTTTTGAAAACGCATTACTCATGTCTGCCAAGCTCAAAGAACTTCTAACGTCTCACATATCAGATAATGATTCCTTAAAAGAGGCTACTCAGCTATTAGAGGAATTACAATCTAAAGCAGACACTGCATCTCATCGGTTAGCGTTGTTGGAGAAGGCAATTTCTACAGATTACGATTCGATTGTCATTACAGAAGTTGACTTAGATGAACCAGGACCACGTATTGTTTATGTGAATGATGGGTTTACTCGCATGACTGGGTATTCACGTGAAGAAGCAATAGGGCAAACCCCTAGAATGCTTCAGGGTGAAAAAACAGATCCAGACGTGTTGCGCGTGCTGAAGGAGAGATTACATCAAGGCCAATCGTTTTTTGGTCATACAGTGAACTATCGCAAGGATGGGTCAGAGTTTATCAATCAATGGGATATACACCCCATTTTTAATGATGCTGGAGAGTTGGCGTACTGGGTATCCTATCAGCATGATATCTCCCAACGTAAGCAAAGTGAGTTAACGCTTATGGATGCTGATCTGGAATTCGATGATTTATTTGAAGAGTCTAAGCGAGTATCGATCGATGTAGATATTCAAGGAAATGTCCTATCTGCAAACAAGATGTTCCGTGACATGACGGGTTTAGATGCAGATCAGCTTAAAGAAATAAAGGTGTGGGATATTTTTGAAGCAGGGCATTCCAAAACATTACAAGAGGAGTTTTCGGGGGGAAGTGGTGTAGAGGTCTCGGGTGAGTATACCCTTGGGAATGTAGTAAAACGTGATATTGACGTGGTTGTGTCAAGCCGCAAAGTTGGTGGCACCGATCAAGAGGTCATACGTTTGCTTCTTCAAAACAAATCGGCTCAGTCCAAAATCATGGAGACGTTGGGTGAGCGTAGTGCATGGATGGGCTCACTTTTCGGCACACCAGAACATGTAGAATATCGTTACCCCCTAGACGCTCTTAGCAATGATGAAGAGATTAACACAGCCCCATCCTTTTCTGGAGATGCACTTGAGAAAGTGTTTGGTGATCAAGCGAGTGCGATGCGTAGTGTAGGTTTATACCCACATGTACATGAGGATGATCGTCAGGGGTATTTATCATTCATGAGCGATGTTCAAAAAGGGACGTCAAAAACACATACATATCGACTGGTCATTGGAACAGAGACGCTACATGTGATTGACTATGCCGTGCCCGTCGCAGACGATTCAGGTCAAGTATTGAGTGTAAAGGGTCGTTTATCCAAAAAAATCTCAGGAACAAATTGAGATTTCCAGAGTTCGAGGCTAGTTATGGCTTCATTTGTTGAAAAAGAATCCGATCTAGAATCACGATTCAATCGCCTACCAGACTGGGAGTTGAAATACAAGTACATAATGTCTTTAGGTGAAAAGGCAGGCACTCTATCTGAAGAGGACAAATCACCTGAAAAACTTGTGCGTGGATGTCAGTCTCAAGTTTGGTTGGTTGCTGAGCCTACAAAAGACCACGAGGGAAAGATTGAGTCCATTCAATATCATACCGATAGTGATAGTGCCATTACAAAGGGGTTAGCTGCATTGGTTGCAGGGTACTATTCCGGCGAAGCTCCCGAAGATATTGTGAGCCAAGAACCTACGTTTTTAGCTAAAATTGGCTTGGATACGCACTTGAGTCCGACTCGGTCGAATGGAATCCTAGCAATGGTTCGGCAGATTAAGCAGTTAGCAGTGGTAGCGATGTCGTAATTCTATGGCTTCCTATCTCCAACACATCGTTACAGCCAATCCATCAACGCGATACGCCCAATCTCTCATTCGGGATAAAATGAAGGAGCATTTGGCTGATGATCGAAGAACCTCTGCGATACTTCATCGAATTTATCAAGAGTCTGGCATAGAGTATCGACATTCTGTAGTGCAAGACTATTCGGAGTCTCCTTCTGAGTTTTTATTGTTTCACCCCGAGGATGGTGTACTTCATCCGTCTACAGGGACTCGCAATGCGATTTATCAGCGAGAAGCAGGTCGAATGTTTGTAGATCTTGCCAATCAAGTGGTTGCTGATAGTGGGGTTGATCGATCGGACATCACACATGTCATCACTGTCTCATGCACAGGATTTTTTGCTCCTGGACCCGATTTTGAGATTGTCGAGGCTCTTGGGCTTGAGGGGAGTACACAACGGTTTCATCTTGGCTTTATGGGGTGTTATGCAGCATTTCCAGCACTACGTATGGCTCATAGTTTTTGTGAAGGGAATCCAAACGCTCGAGTACTTATTGTTTCGGTAGAGTTGTGCACGTTACACTTTCAAGCAACCAAAGAGCTTGACCATCTTATTGGAGCTGCAATTTTTGCTGATGGTGGTGCCGGATTGTTGGTAAGTGGACGTCCACTGGCAAACGCCCCTGCGTTGGAATCGCAAACCTATGCCAATACCATCACCAAGACGGGCAAAAAGGACATGGCATGGACGATTGGAGATCAAGGATTCGATATGATTTTATCGTCGTATGTCCCAGACATTATCGAAGCGAATTTGGACGAAGCCTTGTCACCGTTGCTAGATCAAGCAGGACTTGCTATTTCTGAAATAAACATGTGGGGATTACACCCTGGCGGGCGAGCCATCGTGGATAAAGTGGAATCATCACTTGAACTGCGCTTGGAACAATTAGAAGCGTCCCGTCATGTCTTGGCCAATTATGGCAATATGAGTAGCGCTACTGTTTTGTTTGTTCTGCAACGGATTTTGGCGTCGAAAACTACCAGTGATGGAGATTCTGTGTTGGGTTTGGCATTTGGTCCAGGTCTTTCCATAGAAAGTGGTGTATTTCGCAAACGATCGATCTCATGACATTGGTCAATCCATGCGTCTTTTTTTGAGAAATCGCCGACCTGAGTTGTTTGAACAGATGGACAACCCGTTGTGCGACCAAGAGGCGTTGTTTAGGACATACGATGCTTTTGAGAGGGTGAATCGGAATCTCGCAGGATGGAGGGGTCTGTATATTCGTTACATACGCCCAATGGCCCGAGAACTTGATGAAGCACTTACACTGCTAGACATTGGAAGTGGAGGTGGAGATATCACTCGTGCCATTTGTCGGTGGGCCGCTCAGGACGGACTTGTTGTGAAAGCCACCGCACTTGACATAGATCGACGAGCTTTAGACTATATATCTCAACGTGGTTGGGCCAATCATGAAAGGACTCAACCCCATTCATTAGACACTCACATTTCGTATAGGCAAGGGCATACACAGGAGCTTATTGGTGAGGGTTTAACGTTTGATTTGATCATCACCAACCACGTTCTTCACCATATGTCCAATGAAGAATGTCTTGAGCTCTGTAAGCATGCCGAATTGCTATGCAATGATCGAGGTCTTGTGCTATTTAATGATATTCATCGTAGTGATCTTGCCTATGGTTTATTTAGCCTTGCAACGCTTGGACGATTTTCAGGAACCTTTATTAGGGGCGATGGGCTTCGATCGATTCAACGAAGCTATACCGTTCAAGAATTGAGAGACGTTCTCCCAACATCTTGGAGTGTGAACAAAATATGGCCATTTAGAGTAGTCGTGACATATCAAGCTAGTGACCATGAAAAACAATAGAGCGCGAAGAGTTCACATGGGGCGTCAATGGCCATTGTGGTTATTACCATTGACGTTATTGATGAGTACCAAATGACAACGTCTATGCAGATACCCGTTTTGATTGTAGGAGGTGGTCCCACAGGACTTTGTTTGGCACTGTGCTTGCGAAAAAAAGGAGTAGAGTGTATGGTCATCGAGCAAAATGAGACGCCTACAGTCCATTCAAGATCTATTGGGATTCATCCTCCATCCCTGGATCTATTCACTCATCTGGGTATTGCAGAGCGCTTTCTAGAAGAGGGTATAAAGATTCGACAAGGCCATGCTTACCTCAATCGTTCTTACATGGGATCTATCCAATTCTCATGTTTACCTCCGCCCCACCAATATGTATTGAGTATACCCCAATCAAAAACAGAATCTATCCTAGAGCAAGCATGTAAGGAGGTCGATAAGACCTTAGTGAGACGGGGTGTATCCTTGCAATCTTATGAGCAAAATTCTGATGGTGTCCTCGTACATGTGACCAATAGTCTAGGCGAAGAGCAACAAATCACGTGTGAAGTCCTTGTTGGGTGTGATGGAAAACAAAGTATGGTTCGTGAGAATGCTGGTATTGCCTTTCATGGCTCGCGCTATCCTGATACATATCTGATGGGTGATTTTGAGGATACTACGTCGTTTGGGGATGATGCAATGATTACACTCCATCAAGACGGCTTGGTGGAGAGTTTTCCATTGGAGAGTGGGCGCAGACGTTGGGTAGTCAAAACGGAGGCGTATATCACAGATCCGTCCGACGAAGAACTCAAACAACTCATTCATCAACGAACGGGAATTGACCTACCAGAGGTCTCTTCAACAATGCTTAGCTCATTTGGCGTGCAACATTTTCTGGCGGAAACGTTTGTAAAAGGGCGGGTAATTTTGGCAGGGGATGCTGCCCACGTTATTAGTCCTATAGGTGGCCAGGGGATGAATCTAGGTTGGCTTGATTGTGATGTGCTGGCAGATGAGTTAGCAAAGAGGTTCGGAACAACGTCCAAGTATGAGGAATCACTCAGCAAATATTCACACAAACAGCGTTTTATAGCCAAGCAAGCAGGCAAGCGAGCAGAATGGAATATGAAAATGGGCCGATCATTTCAACGCAACTGGAGTAAATATGGCATGCTTCAACTCATGATCCGAACACCCATCCAACGAGTTTTGGCTCAATTATTTACGATGCAGCATTTGGGAAAATGGTGGATCTAGGGGAATCGAAGGGGTAAAGTAGCCCACGCAGAATGCGCGACTGTACGCCCGGGAGGATTCGAACCCCCAACCTTCTGATCCGTAGTCAGACGCTCTATCCAGTTGAGCTACGGGCGCATATCAGGAAAGACAAATAAAATACCGCCTTTCGATTCAACAAACAAGATGTGAAGCCATCGGCGCCAAACCTCTGTTGCTTGGATTAAAACCCTAGCCTTACACCCACAAGAATGGGAAAGTGATCACTCACATACCTACCATCGCGAATCTCGTCAATTGCAGCATATGTTTGAACTGAAAACTCATCACTGGTGAATATATAATCAATTCTACCGTCTGGGTCTTGATATCCGCCAGGTTGAACCTTAAATCCATTATATGTAGCCACAGGTCCGATGGGTGGAGACATGGTGGCATGGTAACTATCGTTTAGAAACGAGCGAAAGACCTCTATTGCGTCGCTGGATGGACTGGCATTAAAGTCACCCATAACCAAAGCAGGAATAGATTCCATTGCACCAAAATGTCGTAACTCCTCCACTTTGGCCTGGATCAAAAAAGCAGATTGTGTTCTGGAGAGTTCACCTCGATGGTCAAAATGAGCATTCACCACAAGAAAGGGAGTTGATGGAAGAGATGAAGATGGCCGAGGAAAGAGTATAGCATAAGTGGCAATCCGCTCCATAGATGCATCCCACCCAACTGAGGGGCGGTCAGGAGATTCTGAAAGCCAGAATGTTGCTTCTTCTATAATCTCAAACTGTGTCGTATCCACATAAATGGCTGTGTACTCTCCCTCCGTGGCCCCATCATCACGACCAACCCCAACATATGAATACGAAGGAAGAAGTGAATCTAATGTGGCAACTTGATGGTGCAGCCCCTCCTGTATCCCAACGATACTGGCCGCCGAGTTATGAATCACATCTGCTACAAATGTAGTTCGATTGGACCACTGATTGTCCCCATCAGATGGATTATCATAGCGGATGTTGAATGTCATCACCTTGACACCATCCGTAGTCTCATCTTGAGCAACGGCCTGTGTTTGAGCGTTCTCACTTCGTTGCGTGCATTGGGTACTCGAAAGTGCAATCAAGAGTACGACCCAATACCCCCAGAGGTGCGCACTATGTTGTTTCATAGATCCAAAAGCGAGACCTGCTTTCGCTGGATTAGTAACGATACCACTCAGGCTTAAAGGGTCCTTTCACAGGGACGCCGATGTAGCCAGCTTGCTCGTCATTAAGTTCCTCAAGTTCCACACCAATTTTTGATAAGTGAAGTCGAGCAACTTTCTCATCTAGATCTTTCGGTAAGACATGAACACCCACCTCAAATTCATCCGGACGCTGCCATAGAGCCATTTGAGCCAACGTCTGATTGGTAAATGAGTTACTCATCACAAACGAAGGGTGCCCGGTTGCGTTTCCTAAATTCATCAAACGACCCTGTGATAATAGGATCACTTCACGACCATCTTTGAAGCGATACATATCGACTTGTGGCTTGATGTTAATCTCTTCGGTGTTCTCTTTTAGCCATTTCACATCAATTTCATTGTCAAAGTGACCAATGTTGCCCACAATGGCTTTGTCTTTCATAGCCTCGAAATGCTTCGAGGTGAGGATATCTTTGTTTCCAGTCGCTGTCACAATGATGTCTGCCTCTTTCACCGCATCAGCCATTTTTTTCACCTCGAATCCATCCATGGCTGCTTGAAGAGCGCAAATAGGGTCAATCTCAGTTACAATAACTCGTGCGCCCGCTCCAGCAAGAGACGCTACGGACCCTTTTCCAACATCACCGTATCCAGCAACAACAGCTACCTTTCCAGCCATCATTACATCCGTTGCGCGACGGATGGCATCGACACATGACTCACGGCAGCCATACTTGTTGTCAAACTTAGACTTGGTGACAGAATCGTTCACATTAATGGCAGGGATTGGGAGGGTCCCTTTTTCCATGCGCTCATAGAGACGATGTACGCCCGTCGTCGTCTCTTCAGAAATCCCTTTAATATGTTCTACAAATTCAGGGCGTTGATCCAATACCATGTTTGTCAAATCACCGCCGTCATCTAGAATCATGTTTAATGGCAATTCTTCTGCGCCAAATGTGAGGGTTTGCTCAATACACCACTCATACTCCTCTTCGGTCATCCCTTTCCATGCGTAAACAGGAATTCCAGCGGCTGCAATGGCCGCAGCTGCGTGATCTTGGGTTGAATAAATATTACATGATGACCACGTCACATCTGCGCCTAGCTCTACAAGGGTTTCAATCAAGACAGCAGTTTGTATCGTCATGTGTAAGCAACCAGCAATTCTTGCTCCTGCAAGTGGTTTACTGGCTCCATATTCCTCACGAAGGGCCATTAGACCTGGCATCTCTGCTTCTGCAATAGCAATTTCTTTTCGTCCAAACTCAGCGAGTGAGATGTCTTTGACTTTGTATGGAATCTCTTTGGGTGATAAACTCATGAATCGTTGTTTAGTGGGTTATTAATCGTATAAAAAAATATGGGTTACATAGGTAGACTCTGATGCAGGGCATGACGAAAACCGAACCAGCAACTCTATTGCTCAGGTTCGTGACAGCTCTAATTCATAGTCTGTTCGTACAATGTTTTCACTTTATTGTAGTCCATTTGGCGGCCTGAAGAACCCATTTCAGCCTTGAGTACCTCCCCATTGGGCCCAACCATTACCTTGAAAGGAATCCCAGGAACTTGAAATCGGTCGTATGCCTTTTCGGCATCAATCAAATAGGCAAATGTGTAAGGATTGTTCTCTTTAAACTCTTTAACGGTCTCTATATCGTCAACTTTGCCAAGATTTACGGCTAGCATGGTAAACTTGTCGCCATACTCATCTTCGAGTTCTTGCATGGCTGGAAACACTTCCATACAAGGACTGCACCATGTTTCCCAAAAGTCAACAACCACAAATTGTCCTTCAAAATCTGACAAACGCACAGGCTCTCCCTCTAAGGTCTGAAACGTTGCCCCATCAATGACAGCCTGAGGATCATTCATTCCAGGGAATCCTTGTTCTTGGTTTTGACATGAGGTCAAACCAAGTATCAAAATGAGGCTCAAAAAGGCAAAAGAAATGGGTTTACCAAAAAAGGAGTGACGTCTTTTCACGAAATGTCTGTTCAATGTTGTCATAGATTTTATCATATCCTTTAAAGATAACAAGAATCATTCGATCCTGCCTCTTGGCATGACGTAATAGTCTCGGTATCTTTGAGCATGTCAAAAGTGGTTGATTTTACAGTTGTTGGGGCAGGTATCGTAGGATTGTCTACAGCCTACAAACTCCATCAAGCCTTTCCCGATTCTACAATCCGGGTAATGGACAAAGAAAACCGTGTGGCAACGCATCAAACCGGTAATAATTCAGGTGTGATTCATTCTGGTGTGTATTACAAACCAGGCAGTTTCAAGGCCAAGAATTGTGTGGATGGCCGCCATCAGCTCGTCGAATTTTGTCAGACGTATGATGTAAAGCATGATATTTGTGGCAAAATTATTGTTGAATCTGCGAAAGACCGTGCAGATCGACTACCGGCAATTTTTGATCGAGGGGTGCAAAATGGGATTGAAGGGATCAAGGTCATAGATCGCCAAGAAATGAAGGAGATTGAACCTGAAGTTGAAGGAACTCGAGCGATTCACGTGCCATGTGCAGGAATTGTTGATTATGTAGGATTTTCAAGAGAGTTACAGAAACAGCTAACGGACGCAGGCATTGAGTTTTGTTTTGGTGAAAAAGTCGATCGTATTCATTCAAAAGGATCGACGGATTCTCCTGAGATAGATATCCACGCTGGCAGTCGCGTGCACAAAACGAAATATCTTGTTAATTGCGCAGGGCTCTATTCAGATGTCGTCGCCCGAGCAGCAGGCATACAAACCGATCTACAAATCGTCCCATTTAGAGGGGAGTATTATGAGCTCAAGAAATCCTCTGAATGGCTTGTAAATGCGTTGATCTACCCGTTACCGAACCCTGAGTTTCCCTTTTTGGGTGTTCATTTCACAAAGATGGTCTTAGGAGGAGTTGAGTGTGGTCCCAATGCGGTATTTGCATTTAAACGTGAAGGGTATCACAAGCTCGACTTAGATGTTCCAGAAGCCGTAGAAACGCTCTTATTCCCCGGTTTTTGGAAGATGGCAGCAAAACACTGGAAAATGGGACTTGATGAAATGGTTCGTTCTGCATCCAAAGGTGCGTTCGTCAAGGGGTTGCAAGAATTGGTACCAGCCGTCCAAGCTTCTGATCTAAAAACCGCTCCTGCTGGCGTTCGAGCCATGGCATTGTTGCCGAGTGGTGAAATCCTTGACGATTTTTATTACGAACGGATTCCAGGTCAAATTCACGTACTAAACGCACCAAGCCCAGCTGCAACTGCATGCTTGGCAATCGCGGATGAGATTGTATCTCAAGCACAAGAGCACTTTGAATTAGCAGCTACGACTGCTGCGTAAGGGGTTGGATTTCTTTTTGGGCGGCATCTAACATCTCTTTGGCCAATTCTGCGCTATAACTGGAGGGGTCTTCACCACTTAACAGTGTGGCTAACTCCTCAATTCTCCCCTGTTGTGTAAGCGGTTCAAGTGTAGATACCATACGACCCTCAACTTCTTGCTTCCAAACTCTATGATGATGATCTGCCTGGCAGGCTATTTGAGCTTGATGGGTAATAGCAAGAATTTGGCAGTGCCGTGACATTTCTCTCATCTTGCGACCAACTTTCTCTGAAATACCGCCACTAATTCCCGTATCTATTTCGTCAAAGATCATCACAGGTAACGATTGTTGTTCGACTAAAATCGATTTAATGGCAAGCATAATGCGACTGATCTCCCCACCCGATGCAATTTTTGCAAGCGGTTTGAGCGCTTCACCCTTATTTGTACGAATGAGCAGTCGAACGGACTCTGCTCCATGCTCTAGACAGTGAATGGTTGAGGGAATCGACGCATCGTTTTGTGGACTTGAGTCTAGCTCATCGTGTAAATCTGCTTTTTGAACCTCAAATCCATCCTGTGTCAACCACGTACACTCAACCTTTAGCTCTCCATCAGGAATCCCTATAGCGTCCAATGTTTTTTCGATCGCACGAGCCGTTTTTTCTCCTTCTTCGACTCTAGCACGATGGAGTGCAATAGCTTTCTCACCAAGTGTCTTTTTGGCTGTTCGATAAGCGTCTTCAAGGCGTTCGATACGTTCTTCGGAGGATGAAAAAGAGGCAATTTCTTCTCCAATGGTATCTCGATACTCGATGAGCTCTTGCAATGTGAGGGTATATTTTTTCTCAAGTCTCTGCAGGCTTGCATACCGTTGTCGACACTCTTCCAATCTAGAGGGATTGAACTCTAGGGTATCGAGATACTGCTCCGTAAAATCAAACAGATCTTGTAAGCTTACTTGTGCGGATGTACACTCTTCAAGATAGGTTTCAAATTGTGGTTCCAAGTCGTGCAACTCCCTAAGAAGTCCTTTGAGTTTTCGAAGCTGCTCTATGACTCCGCTTCCCTCATCTTGGCCAAGACTCACAATGTGTCCTGCTTTGCTTTGAAGGTCTTCAAACTTATCGAGTCGATTCATTTCAGCACGAAGCTCTTCTTCCTCCTCCGGGTAAAGAGCTGCGTCCATGAGCTCCTTATGCTGAAATTGTATCAGTTGCAATCGTTGATCAGCGGTATCTTTTTGGCGTAGAGCCTGGGTATACTCCTGGTAAATTTGTTGAGTCTCTTTGTAGGCTTCTTCATACGCACGTCGAGCATGGGGCACATTTCCAAGTTGATCCAACAACCCTCTTTGCTCATCTTCATTCAGCAATATCTGGTGATCATGTTGACCGTGCAGATCTACGAGTTGATTGCCAATCTGACGCATCTGTGCAACGGTCACGGGTGTATCATTGATAAAGGCTCTACTTCCAGAGCTACGAATTTCTCGTCGTAAAATCAGTGTTTGCTTGCGTGTCTCTGAATCCTCCACTTGGACAACGTCTTGAATGGCTCCTTGAACAGCACTTTGCTTCGAAATATCCACCCACGCTTCGACCACAGCTTTGGACTCTCCGTGACGGATCATCTCCGTATCCGCCCTTTCTCCAAGAATCATGTGTAGAGCCCCAATAATGATACTTTTACCAGCTCCAGTTTGACCGGTTAATACGGTGAACCCTGGACCAAACTCAATTTCGAGTTCGTCGATAAGTGCAAAATTGGAAATGTGTAGTTGTGTAAGCATACTATGCGCCTTCGCTGTGTCCCCCGAAAGTACGAAGGATGAGAATTGTCCGCAGTGAGTTTTCGAACCTTTGTACATTACTCTATATGGATACACCCAATATGGATTCCTTACACTCTACCCAACATGGATCTCATGAGCTTGACCCAGATTCCTCTGAGACCACTCAAATGACCTTTGAAGTACCCCAAGGTCAACACACAGAGGTTCGACTCGATGTGTATATCACTGGCTTTGTCCAAAATGCAACCCGGTCAAAGGTTCAGCAAGCAATCAAGGATGGATACGTCAAGGTCAATCAAAAAGGGGAAAAATCTTCCTATATCGTCCAAGCAGGTGATGTCATTGACATCGATTTACCCAAACCCCCACCCAAAGAAGCACAACCTGAACAAATGGATCTCGATATCAGGTATGAAGATGACGACTTGCTTGTTGTGCTCAAACCAGCTGGTATGGTCGTTCATCCGGCATTTGGAAACTGGGAGGGGACACTTGTGAATGGACTTTTATACCATACGGGTGGGAAAGATGGGCTTCCTCAACAAGATCATGACACAATACGTCCTGGTATTGTACATCGATTGGACAAAGATACAAGTGGGTTACTTGTTGTTGCCAAACATGATCATGCATTAAGTGAATTATCAAAACAATTTGCGGAAAAAACCGCTGCTAGAACCTATCAGGCACTCGTTTGGGGCACCCCAGAACCTGATGAAGGGACCTATCTTGGAGCGATCGGTCGATCCAAACATGATCGCAAAGTCATGGCGGTGGTGGGTGAAAATGACGACCCAGGCTACGGGAAACCTGCAATCACTCATTATAGAGTCGTGAAGGCATACCCGACTGTATCGCTCGTAGAATACCGTTTAGAGACTGGACGGACGCATCAAATCCGTGTACATGCAGCTCATCACAACCATCCAGTTTTTCATGATCCTGTGTATGGAGGTGATCGAGTGAGATATGGGATCAATACCGGAGCAACAAAACATTTGTTCCAACGATGTTTTGACGCATGCCCGACCCAAGCCCTTCATGCAAAAACGCTAGGATTTACACACCCTTCAAGTGGTGATTGGATGGAGTTTGACTCAGACTTACCACAAGAGTTTCAGGATGTTTTATCTTTCCTCGATGCACATTATGCAATTTAACACGATCCATTGGCCCTATGGCTGACTCTAAGACTGACACCTCGTTGACAACCAAAGAAATCCGTATTCAAGTGGATGTGGATGAGAATCATATTCCTAGAGAGATTCGGTGGGCCGCTGATGATACCGCGACACTTGACGAGACAGAAAGTCGAGCGATGTTCCTTTCATTATGGGACTCTCGCACAAAAGACACCTTCAAGCTTGATTTGTGGACGCATAAAATGACGGTCGATGAAATGAAAATCTTTTTTCACCAGACACTCACATCCATGGCTGATTCACTTGAACGTGCCACGAAGGACGAGCGAATCACTGGAGATATGCGTGATTTTTGTGATTATTTTGCCGAACGCATGGATATCAAGGAAAAACCATAGAATCTGACCATATTGCCTTATGCAAACGCTTGATTTTGAAAAACCGATCGTCGACCTCGAGAATAAAATTGAGGAATTACAGGCTATCGACAATAAAATGTTGAGTAAAGAGGTCAAGCAACTTCAAAAAAAGGTGGATGAATTGCGTTCCTCCATTTACAGTAATCTAACTCGCTGGCAGAAAGTTCAGCTTGCTCGCCATCCGGATCGCCCCTACACACTCGATTATATAGATCACATGTGTAGCGAATTTGTCGAGCTCCATGGAGATCGTGCCTATGCGGACGACCCAGCAATTGTAAGTGGTCTCGCTATGCTGGAGGGTCGGCGAGTGATGATGATTGGACAACAAAAAGGACGCACAACCAAGGATCGTCAGTATCGTAACTTTGGCATGCCAAACCCGGATGGGTATCGCAAAGCCTATCGATTAATGGAGCTGGCCGAAAAATTTGGGATCCCTGTGATTACATTCTTAGACACACCTGGAGCGTTTCCTGGACTTGAGGCCGAGGAGAGAGGGCAGGGGGAAGCGATCGCACGAAACCTACGCCTGATGGCCACACTCAAGGTGCCCATCATTACAATTGTGATTGGAGAAGGCGCATCCGGGGGTGCACTCGGTATTGGTATGGGTAATGAGGTGTATATGTTGGAGAATACATGGTACTCCGTCATCTCGCCTGAGAGTTGCTCCTCTATTTTGTGGAAAACGTGGGATTATAAAGAACAGGCAGCGGAAGCGTTAAAACTAACTGCACCCGATATGATTGAGCTTGGAATCATTGATGGGATGCTTCAAGAGCCACTTGGCGGAGCGCATCGTGATCCGAAAGCTGCTATTGAGACTGTCAAAAAGCAATGTATTGAAAGCCTGGATCGCCTTGGATCTCTTTCGACAGAGAAGCTCATTCAGCAGCGTGTAGATAAATACACGGCGATGGGCGCTTTCACGACAACCAAAAAATGACACAGCAGTCTCTAGGTGTTCAAAGGGTTGCCCCATTCCTTGCGGCAGGTTTTTTCACACTCCTTTGGATATTCACATTAGGCCCTGGCGTCTATCTTGAGGAGGCTCCAATATTATCCCATTGGCATTATATCGCCTTTTCATCCGTCTGTCATGCCCTTGCAGATCGAACCTACCTATTTGATGGCATACAAATGGCAGTGAATAGCCGATGCTTTGGCATTTTTAGCGGTGTGATGTGGGGTGCTTGGCTGCATGCCCTGATTCCGTGGTTTGCGGTATGGATAGAAGAGACGTGGCCCAAACGTCTTGCATGGATGGCCTTGGTGTGGTTTGCAATTCAAGTGGTGGATGTCGCGGGAAATCAGGGTGGTTTGTGGGTGAATACGCTGGATAGTCGAGCGATTTTAGGCTTTGGGTTTGGCTTGTTTTTGGTATACTCTATCCAAGAAGCGTTCCACTTTACATCCAACTAATCTTTTTCCACATGTCTGATCAAGAATTGTCTCAATCTTCAGGGTCTCCTTTCAGTATCATTTTACTATATGGCCTCATTTTCGGCATTGTTTCCACGGTTCTTCAAATTGCAATGGGCTATGTTCAAATCAATTCCGAGCCATCAGGCAGCTTTTTTGGCCCCACGGCGATTGGTGGCGTGGTTACATGCTTTTTGACGGCGTTTGCAGGGTTTTTAGCGGTACGTGCCATAGTAAAAGAGGGAAATCCAGTCATGTCCTTTGGACAAGGCTCCTTGGTAGGTGTTCAAATTGCCCTTGTTATTACTGTTGCATCTGTTGCTCTCTCACAAGTTTGGTACCTCATCGACCCAGGATATGCGGATGGAATCATTCGCTCAACCATTGCTAATATGGAACAAATGCCAAATATCCCAGATGAAGCGATTGACTCAACTGTAGAGAGCCTCCAAAAGCAATTTACATTAACAGGAGTCCTTCAAACAGCAGCCATTAGCGCAGTTGTACTTATGATTGTGAATGTTTTGACCTCTTTGTTAGCGGTGAAGCTTTTTGCACAGAAAGACGAGTTTTAGGCTATACCCAACCATGTTGCGTCTATGAGCTTTCAAGCTGACGAGCGATCTTTTGCTCACAGAAATGGCTTTTCAGATCTAGGGCTTTCACTTTTTTGGATGGTGGGAGCCTTTTTTCTATTTCAGATTGCAGGATTGGTGGCTGCAATCACTCTTCTAATGATTTTTGGCGACCCAGGAGCTTTGGTCGAAGGCGATCCAACGGCAGCTCTACAAGATCAAGCATCCTTTCTCTTTGCTGGGAACTCTATTGGTCAGATTACATTTTTGGGCATCGCAACGTGGGCAGTTACTCGATGGCATCTTGCAGCCAATGATCAACGATCCCGCTACCTGCGGCTCCAACAAACAACGGGAATTTTTCAGGGCTCTGTACTTGCCGCAATAGCATTTATTGTGATTCAACCATTGGTCTGGGCATCAGGCTGGATAAATGGACTGCTTCCTGTTCCTGAATCACTTCAGGCCTTGCAAGACTCGCAACTTGAAATGATCCAATCCTACATCAGCCAGGAAGGAGCATTAGGACTTGCATTATTTCATATCGCAGTCGTCCCTGCCATCTGTGAAGAAGTACTCTTTCGAGGGTACCTGCTCCGGTCGTTTGAACGATCCACATCTACATGGATGGCTGTATTGTTATCAGGTGTGTTGTTTGGTTTGTATCACCTGCAACTGACAAATATGTTACCACTAGCATTATTAGGAGTAGCATTAGGAGCCATTACTGTGGCTACAGGATCTATTATTCCAGCTATGGTGGCACATTTTATCAATAATGCAGGTGCAGTACTTTTGGTTCGGTTTGCACCCGATTCGCCGATGGTCCAAATGGGAACGGAGACCCCGCCTCCGCTTTTGTATATTGTAGGTAGTGTTATCGGCACACTCATCCTAGGTCGGATGTTCTGGAACCATTTCAAACGGGCAAAATCACATGCCACTATTTAAAGACTCACAACCAAATGCCATTGACGGCTGGAGTTGTATTGCACAAACACAGACGGAGCTTGAGGCTGAATTGATTGCAGGCCCGATTCGCGACGCCAATATCCCTGTTGAGGTTCTCTCCAAACGAGATACGGCGTATTCACTTACCATAGGAGAGATGTCCTTAGTATATATTTACGTGCCTACGGATAAAGTTGAGGAAGCAAAAGCATTTCTTGACCATGAGTAATTTGCGTCAGCGAGTTGCGTTTGCTGCTCCAGGTGCCGCATTTTTTGTGGCAATCACATGGTTTGGGCAATGGCCATTTCGGTGGATGATGGGGGCAATCGCGCTGTTCATGGTCTTTGAGATGCTCCAATGGTCTACGATTCACCCCTCTAGAAAGAAGCTTGCACGCTGGGTTTCCTTTTCACTGGCCACGGCGATTTTACTAACGCTTTTATTCCCAACAAACTGGACATTACTCATTGGAGTGACCCTCTTTTTGACCACTTTGGTGTTGTCTCCATGGCCACGTGAGGGAGTACCGGTATGGAATGATACGATCCAAATGATCTTCATTGGTGTCTATGCGCCAGTATCGTTTCGATTATTAATGGAGTTACGAGTGACTGACTTCATGGGAACAGTGTCTACACAAGAGGGCTTTTTTCTCCTTTTGATGACATATTTAATGATCTGGGGAAATGACATCTTTGCCTATTTTGGTGGGAGTCGATATGGACGTCGAATTTTAGCCCCCAGCATTAGCCCAAGCAAAACCTGGGAAGGAGTTGCATTTGGACTCTTTGGAACCATCGTTGGGTTTGTTCTGGGCATCCTCTTTATGCTAACCTATCCGCCTATTCAGGCAATCATCGCGATGGAAGACGTCATATGGTTGAGCCCATTAATCGCGATTATTGCTTTTTTTGGCCCATTAGGGGATTTAATTGCAAGTCGACTGAAACGATTTGCGGGCGTGAAAGACTCCTCACGATTATTTCCAGGACATGGTGGTTTTTTGGATCGATTTGACTCTCTAACCCTTTCCATTCCATTTGTATGGCTCTACATGCAATTATATGTGACGATATCCCTTTAGCCCCATGACCTTGCAAAACGTAACATCCCCCGAAGAAACGATTTTGATCACGGGAGCGTCCGGTTTCATTGGATCCCATTTGGTTCAAGCGTGCCTCCAGGAAGGACATTACCTCGTATTGGTCTCCAGAAATCCTGACAACCTACCCTATCCTTCTGCTCGTAACTGCAAGAAAATCTCATGGGATCCCGACGAGCTCACTGCTGCAATGGAAAACGTGGATGTCGTCATTCATCTGGCAGGGGAATCTGTTGCTGGACGTCGATGGAGTCCAAAGGTGAAAGATGCGATTCATTCTAGTCGTGTGAACACAACGCGCGCATTGGTAGACGCTATGAGTCAAGTAGAATCCAAACCTAGATTGATGATTTCAGCATCTGCAGTGGGCATTTATGGAGATAAAGGAGATCAAATCGTATCAGAAAAAGCCTCATATGGCGATGATTTTTTAGCGGATGTTTGTAAGGCCTGGGAAGAGGAGGCCATGCGTGCAGAGTCTTTGGGAGTGGAAGTGGCAATTCCCAGGATTGGGGTTGTATTAGGGAAAGGGTCTGGTGTGTTGCAGAAAATGGAACCGCCATTCCGGTGGTTTTTGGGTGGTCCCGTTGGGCATCCCTCCATCTATTTGCCTTGGATACATATAGATGATGTTGTGAGGGCACTTTTCTATGCCATGGAGCATACAGAGCTTCGAGGTGCGTATAATGTATGTGCTCCTGAACCTGTCACCATGCGTGAGTTTGCTTCAGGGATTGGATGGGCGTTGAGACGACCTTCCTGGTTTCCTGTTCCACCTGCACTTTTACGACTGCTTTTTGGCGAGGCCGCTCAACCCATCTTGAGTAGTATGAGGGTCATGCCTTATGCACTACAAGACCATGGGTTTGAATTTACCTATACAGACGTACGAACAGCCCTAGGGGACTTACTCTAGAGTCGAACTATCTGTAGTACCATTCGTATACAAACCCAGTCTGGGATAAGTAAAATACCTTATGCAAATCCGTTACTCCATCGTACTTCTAGTATATTTTCTCGCAAATGTGAGTATTGTATATGCAGAGCGAAAGGGCTCTTCTGACTACCCAACCATAGATAAGGATGGGTATGTAACACTGATGCAGAGCACTCCACACACTCAACCAGATTCTCTTCATGTAGGTGTTAAAGTCGTGGGGTCATTATACGATTCCGAGAGTCGTGAGACCTTGCCAACGGCAACGGTACAAATTCTAGGGACGTATAGAGGGACAGTATCCAATGCAGAAGGACGTTTCGAGATTTATATAGACTCACTCCCGGCAGTTTTGAGTGCACGTTTCCTTGGATACCAAACCCAAACCATTCGAATCGAGTCTCCAAGAGATTCTTTGGTAGATATTTTCCTTCGCCCATCCATTGCGGAGCTACCTGAGCTCGTTATTACGGAAGATGATCCCGCATTATCCATTATGGAGCGTGTTATAGCTCGTAAGCAAGTATGGAAACAAGGGCTTTATTCCTTTAAAGCAGAAGCATACACTCGATTATCGCTATCTAATGACAGTTCGGTTGTATTGATTTCAGAGTCCATTAATGATGTGTACTGGGACCGTGATCAAGGATATCGTGAAATACTAAAGACGTATGAGAAAACATCCAATCTTGATGATACCATTATCCCAATAGGTGTAAATGACTTACCTAATTTTTACGATGATAACATTGAGATTTTGAGTTATAACGTCGTTGGGGTTACCCATCCAGATGCGCTCGACTATTACCAGTTCAAACTTCTTGACTATGAGCGGATTGATGACCAGTTGATCTACAAAATAGAGGTACAACCCAGGCGTCAACTTCAACCAACATTTGAAGGAACAATCTATGTGCTGGCCGATGATTATGCATTACTTGAGGTGAATCTTCGACCAGGAAACGTGATTACCTTTCCCCCTCCTGCACAAGAAGTTTCATTTACGTATAGCCAACAGTATTCAAATTATGGAAAGGAATACTGGTTGCCAGTAGACTCTCGGGTAGAGGGTACGATCAAAATTGGCCTACCTGGACTTCAGTTCCCAGCAATTCACGTAAATCAAATTGCTAGAGTCGCTACCTATGATGTAAATACGGCTATTCCACGTGTAATTTTGGAAGAAGAGGATATGGTTACCGTGGACTCCGTATCTATTGCCTCCACAAAAATCGGAGAGGCCGGGCGCACAAGGGTCCCACTTACACGTGAAGAGGATACTGCGTATCGAGAGCTTGATAGCACGATGACACTTGATAAGGCATTTCAGCCTACTGGATTCTTGGCCAGAATGTTGGATGATTCTGATGACGATCAGGATTCAACAACGTTTTTAGGTGAAGGGCCTCTTGGTAAAGCTGTAGACTTGGTTACTGAGTATTATACCCCTGTGATTCGGGTTGATCGTGTGAATGGAGCCTATGTTGGGGGTGAAGTGTCAAAGAAATTTGGGGAGTTAGAGGATAAAGCCCAATTAGACATCGTGTTTGAGGGTGGGTATGCCTTCCATAGGAAAGGTTGGGATCGAGAATTAGGAATCGGACTTTCTCGTCAATTCTCTAAGTCCACGAGAGTCACTGGAGAGGTGCGAGTCGTCGAAAAAGCTACGATTCGGCAAAAGCTTCGTTGGATGCCTCGCTCAGCGTACAGCCTCTCTTTTCTACTTGGTTCAGTAGATCCATTGGATCATTATCTGGAAGAGGGTTGGCAGTCCAGCCTCCAGATTGACCGAAAGAACGTTGGGTTGAGTATGGGCTTTCATGCCTTGCAGGAGACTTCACTGCGCTCCACTGAATTATTCACCTACAGTCTTACGGGCTCTCGTGACCAACCACGAAGGATTAATCCAGCCATTGATGAAGGTGCTATACACCGTCTCGAAGTAGGGCTCCTTGTATCTGAATCAGGTGGACGTGAGGTGTCAAATATTGGATTCGCTGGTGTGAATCGCATTCAAATCGACATAGATTACAGTGATGCTTCGATTGGAAGTGATTATAACTTTGTTCGAGCTCGGATAGAAGGGGAGCTTTCTATTGAGACGTTTTATAAACGTAGATTTCTGCCAAACACTTTTTCTCTGATAGCATCAGCAGGTTTGTCAGAAGGACGGCTACCCTATCAACATCTGTTTACTATTGAGCCATCAACGCTGTCGTTTGCTCCGTTTGGATTGTTAAAAACACAGTCTACGTTTCCATACGAAGGGGATCGGTTTTGGCGGGTTTATGCTGAACATGATTTTAAATCGACCCCTTTCGAGGCACTAGGATTATGGGGACTATCAAAAAAGGGGCTTGGACTTATCGTATTTGGGGGAGCTGCCAATGCTTGGGTGTCAGACCCATTGTATCAGCAAGAGTATGAAGTTCTAACCCCAGTACTTCGTCAAACAGACGGTCCCCATGTTGAAATAGGGGGTTCAATCAATGGCATATTCTCCATCTTACGATTGGATGCTGCATTCAGACTAGATACGCCTGATACATATTTCACAATAGGTGTAGCACGCTACTTTTGAGGTACTGGTCAGTCCTACTGCGTAAGGGTGTCTGGCATAGCGGGCTCTATGACAGGTGGAAATAGTGTCCACGTTTGTATACCAGCCGGTGTTTTTACGACCCATTCTATGTCTCCATCCTGTTCCACATCGCCAAAGGTAAAACTCTCAATCCTTCCTGGAGGCAAAATATCCAACGGTTGTAAACCTGGCAGAGACCATGCCAATGCCTGTCCTGATTGCGTTGCTCCAACTACAAGGACTTGGTCGTCCCACTCGAGCAGAATTGCGGCTCCATCAGTGGAGGCATCTCCAGGCATTTTCGTTGTATAAAGGGTATCTCGTTGAGCATCATGAACAAATACGTATCCAAAATTGGATGTGAATGCAGTGTATGATCCTACAGAGGAGAGTGAGGGTAAAAGGGTACCTTGCCTTGCTTCGGTTACAATTTGTAGGGTGTCGGCGAGCCTAAGCGTGGGAGAGGATTGACCATCCACTTGAATATCATACTCAAACACCTGCCCGTCACGTGAAGCAAGCGCAACCCTTGACGTTGCTAGATCTACAGATGCTCCTCCTGTAAAAGGAGCGTCCATAAATGAAGGGTACTCGGGCAACGATTCACCCTCATGATTCCAAACATAAAGAGCATTTTCATTGATTGTCATCACGGATGAAGTGAGTCCACCAGTTCCTGGAATCCAGTGGATGGGTTCACGTTGTGTACTCAACACTTGTTGAGGCCAGCCCGGGAGTGGATTGCCGCGACCATCTAATACCCAGACCTGTCCATCTCCAGTACCTAATAACATGTCTGGAAGTCCATTTCCATCAACATCTCCAAGAGACAAAGGCGTGGTTATCTCTTCTTCCAATTGAATCGGAAATCCTGGTAAAAGACGGCCATTTGGATCCCAAGCATAGACTTTTCGCCCTGCAGCTTGAAAAATGATCTCCTGTTGTGTCCCATACCAGTCAAAGATTTTTGGCTCACCCATTGGAGTATCGACTCCTGTTGAAAGTTGCAACAGTTGGGTACCGTCCGAAGCCAACATTCCCACAGCCCCGCCACGGGTACTGTAGAGAATCTCGAGTCTACTAGACCCGCCAATGTCTTGTAATTTGGGAGAGTGAGTCAGAGACACCCTTGGTAGTGGATAGATCCAACGATTCTCCCATCCTCTCTGCTGATCCTCAGATAATTCTATTGTTGCCTCCCACGTTTGACTCAAGATTTCGTCATCGCTGGACCCACTACGATTTGCGTCACTCGATGGTTGACCGATCAATAATACCCGTTCTTGACGCAGCCATGAAGATGGAAGTGAATTGGATAGCTCTCTGCGCCAAGGGCCAAGAAATTGATTTAAATCCTCGAAAACCCCTCCTGCAACAAACGTGACTTCTGACATATTTTCACCTAGCCGTTGTTCAACCCAGGCACCCATTGAATTACGTGAAGCACGAGTTGGGATTGATTGTACCAAGCCAGGTCTATTTGCCATTAGTATTGCTTGGTCTGTAATCCTTACCCATAACCGTTGAGACATGGAAGATGGGGTGCTCCCTTGTTGAATCATGGCTTCCAAAGCAGGTTGAGCACCTAACCATAAGACAGGCCAACCACGATTAAATACATACAGTGATCCCTCTCTATCAGCTAACGTCTCATCTACAAGTGTCTCAAAAAGATCTTGTATGCGATCTGGATTTTCTATGGCACGTAAATGCACCCATTCACTAGATGCGTCCAGACCAGATTCCGAAAATAGAATTAGCCCAGTCTCAGCTGAGAGTTCTTCACGAGCTCCATCAAGTAGGGGGGCGAATGAAATAAGGGTTGAATCTAAAGGAGTCTCCACATTGGGTCCACCACGACCTACCCAGGGTGCCCACCTGGTAGTTTCCATCAATGGTGAATAAGCGATCGCAAATCCAGCTGCATCTTCTGGAAGAAACTGATGAAGACGTACAGAAAATCCTGGGTTATGAATCATCTCCGCGAGCCATGCTTCAGAGGGTGTAGATTGATAGTCAACTGGATCTACTTGCTTTGGTTGGTAGTCCCCCTTCAGTTGAATCTGAGGAGTACTCTCGTCATTCATGCGGAACTCCTGAGTGGAAAGATCGTCGACGGTCCAATTTCCTAAGTGACTCGTAACGAGTGTGATGAATGGGCGATGCACGAAATCCAGTAGTCCAGCGAGCCAAGACCCCCATGCTTCAAAAGTGTACACTATCCCTGGACCCTGTTTTTTAGTCACATTATGTGCTCTAGGGTGTGTTTTGGTAAATGCCCCAACAACCCACTCCAATGCTTGGCTGTGAGTCGACATCAATGTCCAACGGCCAAACTCGACCACAAACAATGCATCTTGAGCAATATCTCCCGTAAGTCGAGCAAATGTTTCTTCGGGTGCAATGACATGCATCGTGAGGGAACCAAACTCATATAAAGGTTCTACAGGTGTTGATAAAGATGTTGTAAGATCTTCAATGGAAAGATCTTGAATGAACCAAACAGGTACGTGATTCTCTGGTGATAGTGCAATGATCGAGATGCCCTCTGGCTGGAGATTAAGCTCTGAGATCTCACTAAGAGGGTGACCATCACCTTGGACCCATCTCTCTGAAGGGATTCCTTCCCAAATGAATGTGCTTGGATCGTCCCACGAACGCCCAACAGTTAACTCGCTGGTCTCAGAGGGCGTGATATGTGCCAGACTTTGTATTGGTAGCCCGTCTGTCCAAGGTGCCCATGCCGCAGGGAAGAGTGAGTAACGGGCTTCTTGTACAGGTGCACACGCTTGCAGGGAAAAAACGAGAAGAGCCAACAAAGGCAAGGATCGGAAGGGTTTCATCACGTAAATATACTATTGTGTCTCTTGATTCGTTCAATGAAAGAACGCAACTTGTACCAATCCTAGTGCATTCTAGGTTCATGACTAACGTTACTGGATGATCGAAACCGTTACAACTGTCTTATTTCATTGGATTCTCGGGTTTTTTGCTGTAGCTACACCCATCATTAGTGCCTACAGTGTCGGAAACGTACTGCGTTTACGTCAGTTACGTCTTTCGTGGAATGGAGGGAGGATGGTTGGGTATCCTATTTTCTCCTCTGTGTTTCTGTTAATGATGGCCCTAGTGACGAGTCTTGCTGTTTGGCAAGAACAGACACACCTGTATTCAACTGTCATTGGGTTGTCATGGATTGGTGTGAATTGGTTTGTGGTAAGCGTAATGGCCTCACGTCGGATGATTACAAATACTGGCATTGTTAAAAATGTTAACGAGCCAGCACAAACGATCCACTGGACACAAATCGTAGATTACTCAACGGAAGAACGCTCTAATGGATTGCATTACACATTTTTCTACCGATCTGTGAATCAAAACGGTTTGCTTACAGGTCCATTGATGAGGCTTGAGCTGTTTGTTCCAACCAACAAAGTGACTCCTTTTCAAACATTAGTGAATCGGAAGCTTTCCTCATTATCTTGGGCTGAAACCCCTGAAATGAATCCTGTAAATATTGTTGAGTAGCGTTTGAGTTTTTCTCACACTGAATCCATTCGCAAAAATCCTACCAAAAAAGAAAAAGCTCTTCTTGTAGGACTGATTACGCAAGATGTCACAACACATGAAGCATCTGAGCATCTGAATGAACTGTCTAGGCTTGCTGATACTGCTGGAGCTGTCGAAGTAGGGCGTCATACCCAACATCGCGATCACCCTGAGCCTTCAAGTTACCTTGGCAAAGGAAAATTGCATGAAATCGCAGAAGATAGTGCAGCAAAAAAAGTCGATGTAATCATTTTTGATGATGAGCTCACAGGGACTCAACTCCGGACGATAGAAAAAATCACAAAACGCAAAGTGTTGGATCGGACAGGATTGATCCTAGATATTTTTGCTAGTCGAGCGCGGACCAATGCTGCAAAAACACAGGTTGAATTAGCTCAATTACGTTACATACTCCCACGTTTAACCCGATTTTGGACCCATTTGTCGCGTCAAAGCGGTGGGATTGGCACGAAAGGCCCTGGGGAAACACAAATCGAGACCGATCGTCGCATCATTGGTCAAAGAATTGCCACACTCAAAGAGACACTCAAAAAAATTGACAAGCAACGAGCTACACGCCGGAAGCGCCGTTCCTCAACCATGCAAGTCGCAATCGTTGGGTATACAAACGCAGGTAAATCAACGTTGTTAAACGCCCTGACTCATACAGATGTGCTCGCAGAGGATCGTCTCTTTGCGACACTTGACTCCACGGTAAGAAGATGGGACTTACCCAACAGGACCGTGTTATTATCTGATACCGTGGGTTTTATCCGGAAATTACCCCATCATCTTGTTGAAAGCTTTAAGTCGACCTTAGAGGAAGTGAAAGACGCTGATTTATTGTTGCATGTTGTCGATGCATCTTCTCCCATGACGCAAGAACAAATTGAGGCGGTGCAAACAACCTTGCTCGAATTGGGTGCTTCCAAGACACCCGTGCAATGGGTATTCAATAAGATTGATCAAGCAACCCCAGAACAGCTTTTGGAATGCAAACAGCAATACCCACAAGCAGTCTATGTGTCTGCTGCACGAACGATGGGATTAGACAGACTCAGAAAAACAGTAGAAAATCGACTTGAAGAAGATTTTCTCAACTTTGAGTTAACTCTGCCGATCACTGATTTTTCTGTGGTTTCCTCACTACGAACTCTTGCAGTTATTGAAAACGAATGTTATGATGAAACAAGCATTCAAGTTTCGGGTCGAACGTCGACCGATATCTTGAAAGGCCTCTCTAAGAAATATAATGGCCAACTAAACGTTTTTGATTCTGAAGGGCGACTTCAACCAGCAGAGGAAGTTGACCCCTAAGACTTATACTCATGTTTTCAGCAAAATCTTTACTTATAGACCATTTGGGACATGACTCTACGGAGCAAGGTCCCATTGTGTCATCAAGCAAAGATGTATGGGAATTGTGTCGCTTATGCATCGAATCAGGTGCAAACGTGTTGCATGTGGTAGATGATGAGACGGGTGAGTCACAAGGACATTTACGCAGAGAGGATTTATTTAGCTGGATGTTTTCCCACGCAGGACTTAAAGAAGGAATCCCACAAATTTTTTGTGTTGAAACACAGGATCGGGCTCAGTGTCATGCAGACCTTGCCTTGTTAGCGAGTATTGAGCGTGTCCAATTACGAGTTGTTTATTTTATTGAGCCTCCAAACGCTTCTTCAGATTCATTACATGGTTGTTTTGTGGTTGTTGGATCCACAGAACATGCCTGGGAGCCTTTTTTTAACGCTCTTCGACAAAAGGGTCACTATCCTATCAGTTCCAAAGATCCATCGGAAGATGAGTTGGAGCTACATTTGGATCATTTATTGCATTACCTCGGTTCGTGAGTCGTCTAGCGCGTTTCCTCATTCGTACAATTGCATGCTCGATAGTGTTACTCACTATGGGTATAACTGTGACGTTTGGTGCGGAGCGCATAGAAGGGAGTCAAACGACGGTTAGCTCCCTGCCGACTAGTTCATTGCCAACTAACTCATTGTTGGACCCGACGGAGCCAGTCGAACTCTACCAGACAGCCATTGAGGCCATGCAACAAGGTCGTTGGATGGCTGCACTTACCCGTTTTGAGCAATTAAGTGAGCATCCTGATGCGGATGCGTCATTACGAGAGTCAGCATGGATGTATCGAATTCGCCTCACCCTTCAAACGCAATCGACACTAGTCGATCCACTAATTGTCGCCTATGGTGAGGCTTTTCCCAATGGGGCACTAGCAAGGCAGGTCTATGAAACAGTTGCTCATTTTTATTGGGATGCTAATCAACCATCTCAAGCACGTGAATACTTTACCAAAGCCAAACAGAGTCGATTAAATCAAGCTCAGCTTGCACAGGTTTTGTATTGGGAAGCGGAGACTGCTTTGGAAGCGGGTGATTTGGAACGTTCATTGGCCTCGTTCCTAGAACTTACTCAACGAACACCCGAGCAACCTCAAGCTCCGGAAGCATATTATTCTGCTGGAAGGCTTTATTTGGAAAATCAATCCTTCGATAAGTCTGCTGAGACATTTGAGCAACTCCGAGAAGCTCATCCCTTCCATCCTATGACTCGTCGAATTGGGACAGCCCTCGGTGAGTCCTATTATCAAGAGCGACAATTTGAACAAGCAGCGCAAGCATTTCTAGATGCCCTCCCTTATATAGAAGGAGAAGCTGAGCACAAGGCTGTGTATCTCGCAGCAGAGAGCTACAAAGCTTTGCAACGTTATGATGAAGCTGTACGATATTATCTACAGGCTATCAATTTGACGAAGGGGACTCCTGAGGAACGGATGTCTCATTATGGATTGGGATGGGTGTATCACTACCAAGGGATTTACCATTGGGCGGCACGATCCTTTGGTGAAGCCTCAAGCGGGGATGATGAGCTTGCTCAAAAGGCTCTTTATTACACAGCAGTGAATCATAAACTTGCGAATCGATTAGACCTCTCTATAGAGAGATTTGTGGAGTTTCAAGAGCGTTTTACCCAAGGTGTGTTTGTTGAAGAGGCAACCTATGAATATGCAGTCGTTCTTTTTGAACGGGGACGTTTTGGTGAGGCAATAGACCTACTGCGCCAATTGGCTCAAGACATTGATGGACTTAAGCGCCCTGGAGATGTGTTAACGCTACTGGGTGAAGTTTACTTTGCGAACGGAGAATACACTCGAGCGCTTCAAGCATTTGAACTTGCAGAGACTCACCAAGCAGTAGCCGCCGCAGCGAAAATTCAAGCACGTTTTCAAAAAGCTTGGGTGTTGTATATCAACCAAGCCTATGAACAAGCACAACCTCTCTTTCAGGGTGTATATCAAGATGGACAACGGGTCCAAGGTGTAAGTCAAGACGACCAAGCAACCGTAGCAAGATTGACATCCGAATCATTGTTCTGGTCAGCAGATGCATTATTTCAACTGCGCCAATATGGAGCAGCTGCAGAAGCATTTGAGACATTTGTTTCCCGCTATCCAGGTCATGAATTTTTAGGAGCTGCCCGTTATGCATGGGCATGGGCTCACTTTATGAATGGGGACTATGAGGAGGTAATTACCCCCATGGAAGCCTTTCTTGTCGATTATGATCCACCTCCGATCGCACTTTACCCGTTTGATACAGATGCCAGGCTCCGTTTAGGTGACGCTTATTTTGCCATAGGATCCTACGACCAAGCCATAGAAACCTATCAACGTGCCTATGGAGCAGAACCCGGTGGCGATTATGCAATGTTCCAAGTTGCTAACAGTTATTACCGCGCTGGACTGGAGATGGAGGCTATTGAAGAGTTTCGAAAACTACTTCGGATTTACCCCTTTACTCGAGTGCGAGAACAAGCACAATATAACATTGGGTATTTGTTTTTAACCCTCGGTAATACCTCTCAAGCGGTTGAGGAATTTGAACGACTCATAAACCAGAGCCCAGGTGTTTCTTGGGCTGCTAGAGCACAATTTGCTATAGGGGATGCCTATTATAATGCAGGGGAGTATGAGGAAGCCGTAGGGGCATACCAACAGATTTTACAGAGCTATCCTCGGAGTAGCTACATCATCGATGCAATAGATGGGATTCAATATGCAACCTTATTCTTGGGGGATGAATCGGATGCAGAGGAGTTACTGGAATCCTTTTTAGAGAGTCATCCCAGCACGACAACTGCCGATCGGTTACGCTTTCGACAAGCTGAATCTTTGGTCCAGTCAGGAGACTATGAAGCGGCTATTCGAGAATTTGAACAATACATTCGAATCACCAACCGAGAAGCATCCTTACCTGCTGCTTATGCAGGAATTGGGGATGCCAAGCGTCAGATTGGTGACCGAGAAGGGGCTAAAGAGGCCTATGGCACGCTGGTAAATCAATTTCCAGGTTCAGATCAACGACTTTTTGGATTAACAACGCTTGGCCAAATGGCTTTAGAGGAAGGTGACTTAGTCGGTGCTATTGACTGGTTTGAGCAGCTTCAAGATAGTGATGAACGCTTCAGAGTAGAGGCACTACTTGGTTTGGCGGAAGCATATCGTAGACTTGGATCAGAGGCAGACCAAGTCCAATCTCTAGAGTTTTACACGACACTACTGAATGAACAACCAAGCTCGTTACAAGCACGAACAGGTCTAGCTAGGCTTTACTTGGATCAAGGAAAACTAATCGAGGCAAGAGAGGTGCTGGCGCCTGCTAGGTCTGTGGGGGTGCGTGAGCAAGTCGCTGAAGCAAATTACCTCCATGCCCGTAGTTATCAACTAGAAGGAGATGCTACTCGAGCCAAGAATGAATATGAGCAGGTCACGGTTTTATATGAGGCATTTGAAGAGTGGGCTTCGAGGTCTATGTTTAGGCTTGGTGAGCTATATATTTTAGAAGGTAGTATTGCAGATGCTCGTCTCTGGCTCGACAGGGTCATCCAAACCTATCCGAATACCCAAGCGGCTGGCGATGCGCAAACACTATTAGAAGCATCCCGTTAACCCATGTCAGCGTTCGTATAACAGTGTCTTCGTTAAGAGATATTAAGGTTTCAGGAGCAACTCGATTGGCTGGGCAACTTCACCTACCTCCAGATAAATCCATTGCTCATCGAGCAGCGATGTTTGCATCGCTTTCGGAAGAGGACTCCGTTATTGACGGCTACTCTATGGCTGAGGATCCCCAATCTACGCTATCCTGTCTTCAGGATATTGGTGTTGAGATAGATGTTGAGCCTAGCGCACGCTACCCAGGCACTCAGAACATTCATGTTCATGGCTTTGGTCGTGACCGCTGGCAACAATGTTCCTTCGATGAGGGTGCTGTGCTTGATTGCGGTAACTCTGGAACGACCATGCGCCTTTTACTGGGCCTCCTTGGAGGAGCTGGTGTGAGTGTGATTGTTGACGGAGATGATTCTCTTCGGAGTCGGCCAATGGGAAGAGTACTAAAGCCACTTTCTCGACTTGGTGTTATATCCGAAACAGGTAATGGGAGCGGTAAGGCACCCATTCAACTAGTAGGGAAACGCTTGAGCTCGTCACAACAGGAGGGAATGCCGATAGAGTTTGAGTTAGAGGTAGCTTCTGCGCAAGTGAAATCAGCACTGTTGCTAGCAGGTCTGTTTCATCCTGAAGGTGTGGCTGTTCGTGAACCCGAACAAAGTAGAGATCATACGGAGCGGTTGCTTAATCTACAGAAAGACAATCATGGCTGGATACGCACTTCCAGCTTGACACCATGCCAAGCCTTATCCTTTGATATACCCAAAGATCCATCAGCGGCTACATTTTGGGCTGTTCTAAGTGCAATTCATCCTGATGTAGACATTCAAGCGCCTGGTGTAGGAAACAACCCAACCAGAACTCAAATATTTGAGGTGCTTCAACGTATGGGTGCCCAAATAGCATGGGGTATAGATACAACTGATACCAAAACTAACGTGAAAGCGAACGTGAAAGCGGTCATAGAACCCAAAGGTTCGCTTACCCTTCGCTCATTAGGCAAAGGACAGTCCCTACAACCTATTACACTTGCAGGAGATCAAATACCAGGAGTGATTGATGAAATCCCTGCCTTGATGGTTGCAATGGCGTTTGCAGACGGTGATTCGGAAATTCGAGATGCCTCAGAATTACGCATCAAAGAGACAGACCGAATCTCTGCAATGGCGTCAGTGCTTGAGGCAGCGGGGGTTTCATTTCAGGAGAAACCCGATGGAATGATCATCCATGGACAGCCCAATTTTCACCCATCACCATTTGTGGTTGATGCTCTACATGATCATAGAATTGCTATGGCCGCGGCAATTTTAGCAACCTGTTGTAGGCCAAATGAAGCCCCATCAATCATTAAGGGTGGATCCTGCGCATCTATATCATACCCAACCTTCTTTGACGATTTAGGCAGCTTGCAAACGTTGTGAATTTGGCATAACACTCTGACAAAATAGCAGGTTTCCGTCAACCCTCGCGTTCTGGCACTATCATTGCCATATACCCTGCTGAATTATTGATGAACATTGTCTTGCAAGGTAACACCAAGAATCTACTTGGGAACCTTTGAAGCACTCAGAAAGAGCGTTCTTTATTCGTAAGACAGTAATAACTAGAAAAAGATTATGGGTAAAATCATAGGAATTGACTTAGGAACCACAAACTCATGTGTTGCCGTCATGGAAGGCGGTGAACCAGTGGTTATTCAAAATGCTGAAGGGGGTCGAACCACTCCTTCTGTCGTTGCATTTTCCAAAGATGGTGAACGATTGGTAGGAGCCCCTGCCAAACGCCAAGCGATTACCAATCCTGAAAAAACCGTCGCCTCAGTGAAACGCTTCATGGGGCGTATGTTTGACGAAGTAAAAGGGGAGTCAGGACAAGTCGCGTATGCGGTGGAGAAAGGTGATGATGGTACCGCGCGTATCAAAATTGATGATCGCCTTTATGCACCTCAAGAAATCTCTGCAATGGTACTTCAAAAAATGAAGCAGACCGCAGAAGAGTATCTCGGTGAAAAAGTGACGGAAGCCGTTGTAACCGTACCTGCGTACTTCAATGATGCACAGCGTAAAGCAACTCAGGAAGCAGGTAAAATCGCCGGACTTGAGGTTAAACGAATCATCAACGAGCCTACGGCAGCCGCCCTAGCCTATGGATTGGACAAGAAAGAAACCGATCAGACCATTATTGTGTATGATTTGGGTGGTGGAACATTTGATGTTTCTGTCCTCGAGCTTGGAGACGGTGTCTTTGAAGTAAAATCAACAAGTGGAGACACCCATCTTGGTGGGGATGATTTCGATCAGAAATTGATTGACTTCCTAGCTGATGAGTTCAAGAAGGAAGAAGGCGTAGACCTTCGCAACGATCCTATGGCGATGCAGAGACTCAAAGATGCAGCTGAGAAAGCTAAAATTGAGCTTTCAAGTTCTCAAAAGACCAATGTGAACCTTCCGTTCATCACAGCAACGGATGCTGGTCCAAAGCACATTAATCTAGATATCACACGTTCAAAATTTGAACAGCTTGTGGATGACCTCGTTAAGCGTACCATTAGCCCATGTGAAAAAGCGATTAAAGATGCAGGCATCACAAAGAATGATATTGATCAAGTTATTCTTGTAGGGGGGTCAACTCGTATTCCAAAGATTCAAGAAGTGGTCAATGAGTTCTTTGGAAAGGAACCGAGCAAGGGAGTGAACCCGGATGAAGTTGTAGCGGTTGGAGCCTCGATTCAAGGGGGTGTTCTTGCAGGAGATGTTGAAGATGTCGTTTTATTGGATGTAACACCACTTACTCTTGGTATTGAAACCCTTGGGGGTGTAATGACAAAGTTGATTGAGTCTAACAGCACCATCCCAACATCTAAAACAGAAGTCTTTTCGACAGCGGCAGATAATCAAAGCAGTGTAGAGATACACATCCTACAGGGTGAACGTGCACGAGCTCAAGACAATCGAACGCTTGGTCGTTTCCATTTGGATGGCATTCCGCCGGCTCCACGTGGCGTTCCTCAGGTCGAGGTGACCTTTGATATGGATGCTAATGGTGTCCTAAATGTCTCAGCAAAAGACAAAGGAACTGGAAAAGAGCAAAGTATCCGAATCGAATCTAGCTCTGGACTTAGTGATTCGGAAATCGAACAAATGCGGAAAGCAGCTGAGGAACATGCCGAAGAAGATGAAAAACTTCGCAAGCAAGTTGAGGTGAAAAATCAGGCTGAGAACTTGGTCTTCTCAACACGCAAACAACTCGATGAATACAAGGATAAAATCTCGGACGATAACAAGACGAAGATTGAGTCTGCTCTTGAAGAGTTGGAAAAAGCGAATGAAGGAGAAGATTTAGACGCTATTGAAGCCGCCATCGCTGCTGTAAATGCTGCCTGGTCATCTGCTTCGCAAGAAATTTATCAAGCAGCAGCCGAGGAAGGTGGAGCAGGCACAGACGCTGATGCTAATTCTGATACGGACGCTGATTCGGGTGACGAAGCCGTCGATGCTGAGTTTGAAGTTATCGAAGATGAAGAGCCGTCTGATGCTGATAAGGCTGATGAGGACGACAAAAAAGAGGACAAGTGAAAATTCTAGGGATTGAGTCGTCGTGTGATGATACGGCGGCTGCAGTCTCTGAAGGGGTTCAACTCCTTTCCAATGTACGTTCTTCACAGCTCGGCCATAAAGCCTTCGGTGGAGTTGTCCCGGAACTAGCCTCTCGAGCACACGATCAGGCCATTACCTCTGTCGTAGAACAGGCCCTTGATGAGGCTAATGTTTCTCTACAGGATCTGGATGCGATTGCAGTAACGCTTGGACCTGGACTCATGGGAAGTCTTTTGGTAGGCCTCTCTTTTGCTAAAGGCTTAGCAGCCCAAACGGGGCGTCCTTTGATAGGCGTAGATCATTTAGAAGCTCATAAAATGGCCGCTTGGGTAGATATAGAGGAACAAGATATTCCGCATCCCTACGTAGCACTTGTTGTGAGTGGGGGTCATACTCGACTGGAATACATCAGTGGACATTCCTTAAATGATATTCGCCTTTTAGGTGAAACTCGAGATGATGCGGCTGGGGAGGCCTTCGATAAAATCGGAAAAATGATGGGCCTTGGGTATCCAGCTGGGCCCGTAGTTGATACACTTGCCCTAACGGGTGATCCGACTCGCTTTTCATTTCCTCAATCAATGCTGGATCAGCCCTATGAATTTAGTTTTTCAGGTCTGAAGACACACCTGCGTAGGTTTCTTGAAAATGAGTATGGAGTCGTGTCGGATCTTGAGCAGGACGAACTTAAACGTCGACTTGGGAATGACTTACCAGATCTGGCAGCAGGTATAAATGTTGCCATTACCGAGGTATTACGAAAGAAAGCCCTAGAGGCTTGCGAGGACACAGGAGCTCGTACATTGGTTGTTGCTGGGGGTGTTTCTGCCAATACGCTCTTACGAAATTCACTACTAGCCTCTTGCGACGAGCATGACATTGCCCTACATATCCCGCCTATTGATCTTTGTACAGATAATGGTGGGATGATCTGTCGTCAAGCCTATCATCTAGTTATGAACGGCCAGCATGAACAACCACTTGAGCCTTATGCTAGGCAGTGGATGAGAGGGATCCAATCGTAGAAATCTCTTTACTGGAACTTTTTGGATTCTAGGACAGCTTGTTCATCCACTCGTTGATTCAAGACGTCATCACTGTGCCCTTTGACCTTCACCCATTCTACATGATGCCTTTCCATTGCCTGAATCATTTCATGCCATAAATCTTGGTTTTCGACAGGCTTTTTATCTGCTTTTTTCCAACCGCGTCGCTGCCAGTTATCTATCCATCCTTGGGTGAATGCATTAATGATATAGGCAGAATCACTATGAACCCTCACATGACAGGGTTGTTGCAAAGCTTTTAACCCTTCAATCACCGCCATCATTTCCATGCGATTATTGGTTGTGTTTGGGTCAGCTCCAGAGAGCATTTTTTCGTGGTCTCCATGAATGAGCAAAGCGGCCCACCCACCTGGTCCAGGGTTTCCAGAGCAGGCTCCATCTGTATACAGGATAATGGTTTTCATGGTTGCTTTATGTGAATATACCAATCAAGTCGCCGATGCAATTACATGCGTGGTGATCGCCTGCAAAGAGTTTTTGAAGGTTAAGGCAGCCATTTCAGTCGCTTGTTGCCAGTTTAACCCAGTATCATCGTCTTCGTGAGCATAAAGAATGGCTCGGCTAGAATTAAACAATGGATATCCTTGATATGTCTTGAGCAGTTGAACCCACGATTCTACATCACCTCCTTGAGCCCCTAATCCAGGGATCAACAATGGGGCATTTCCAGCAATATCCAAAACAGCCTTGGCGTCTTCGGCTTGTGTAGCCCCCACGACTAATCCAACGGAGCCTTCTACAAGGGGATCCTGCTGAAAGTCTACAAGAGCATGAGCGATTGCCGTTGAAAGTGTACCCCCATCAGATAAGGACCGTTTAAAAAATTGATCAGCCCCTGGATTGGACGTTAACGCAAGTGCATAGATCCCTTGCCATTCTTCTTCGACAAAGGGCTCTAGAGTTTCCAGCCCCATGAGTGGATTGACGGTTACAGCATCAGCACCCACTGCATCGAAAAGTGCGCGTGCATAGCTTTTTGCGGTATTTCCGATGTCACCACGTTTAGCGTCTAATATGATGATTTTATCCTCTGGCGTATACTCAACGAGTTCCTCCATCATCTCCCATCCTCGAGAACCAAGTTGTTCAAAAAACGCTGTATTTATCTTGAAAGCAGCGGCATAGGGGGTGGTAACTTCCACGACCTCCTTACAAAATTCGAGAATCTGTTGATCTAGAGAGTCTTCATTATCAAGAATTGAGGGTGGGAGTCGTTCAGGAACTGGATCTAAGCCGATGCACGCGACAGATTCGGTTTCTCGAATCGAGGATGCTAGTTTGTCTGTATATTTCTCCGATCTCATGATGCGCAAAGTTACGAAAACCCACGAATAACCCCCGTTTTATGCCCCAAGGATCTACATCAAATTCACAAGAAACTAAACCTTGGTATGCTACGTGGTTCGACACACAGTTCTATAAGTTATTGTATGCCCATCGTGATGGTCAAGAGGCCATACAACTTGTCGAGTGGCTAGAGCGAGACCTCCAAATCAACCCTCCCGCTCAAGTATTAGACCTAGGTTGTGGTCGTGGGAGACATTCTATTGCACTTGCAAAGCGTGGGTTCACGGTGACAGGGCTAGATTTATCTGAGCAATCGTTGAAAGATGCTCGTGAAAAAGCTGACCAAGCAGATGTATCAGGCTCCATAACGTTTCTAAAAGGGGATATGCGAGAGCCATTACCCACAACATTTGATGGCATTTTCAATCTATTTACGTCGTTTGGGTACTTTGTGAACCCTGCAGATGACCGACGAGTACTTGAGGCTGTTGCTACTATGATGGAACCACAAGGATGGTTTGTGATGGACACGATGAACCCAACGTGGGTTGTATCAAATCTCCAGAAGAGTGAAGAGCAATCGATTCCTGGGTATAATGTTCATATCGAACGATCGCTTCATGTGGATCGAGTCGTAAAGGAGATGCATTTTGTAAAAAAAGAGATGGGGAGTTCGGATGAAGATCAACTGTCTATACATGAAGACTTACCCACTGAGTATCATGCCCGAGAAGAAGTTCGTTTACATCCTCAAGCGTGGTTTGAAAAACAATTTTCGGAAGTTGGACTCTCTATAGAGGTGATGGCAGGGCATTATGATGGACAACCCTTTGATCCACAGATGTCATCACGCATGATCTTTTTTTGCCGCAAGCAGTAAAATTGCTCCAACTCATGTAAGGATTGGTGAGTAAAGGGTTCTGAAAGAGACGCAAAGGCATTGGCTTTGAATAGCCTGTCTATTCACCCATGTCTCTTAATCCCAACTCTACAATCACCACTCTCATGAAAACATACTTATGGCGTTCCTCTGTAGGATTGTCTGTGCTCTTGATTGGACTTTTCGTACAGCCTTCTTCTACGCTAGCCTCAATACCCCTAGATCCTGCACTTCATTCAGACACCCCAGTTATCTTGACAACTGAGCGTGGATCAGTATTTGAGTGTTCACCAAATACCGTGATTCGTCCAGACGCATCCTTCCGAATGGATCAACGAGGATATGTTGCAGAACTTATGAATCTCGCTGCATCTGAAGATGCCTTTTGGGGCCCTGGACCTTGTCAACGAATGGGCTGTTCAGGCCGAGATCAGTACTGTAAATCCTATGTCATCTTTCAAATTTTTGGTTTCACGTTGACAAGACATTGTACAGGCGAGAAATCTCGCAATAATACAGTGTGGTCTCGATGAATGGCTTGGTAATCACATCTGCAGGGTCGTTTGTTCGACTCTGCAGATCTTATCGATGGGTTCTTACACTATCCCTTCTGGCGTCACTACCAGCGTACATACAAGCTCAATCACTATCGAATAGTGAACCACAAACAACCAATAAATACCAATGGGTTGATCTAGGCGAGCCCATTGATACGCTAGATTTACAGAAAAAAGGGTACTACTTCCTCAATAGAATGACGCTACTTGGGCCAAAATCGATTGGCTTCTTAGACTTTCGAAGGGAAAGCGTTATTGCGTTTGATTTTTCATCAGGATTGCATCAAGCATATGCTGAGGAATGGATATATCCACTCGGAGAAGGAGCACACCAAGTCGGCAATCTGTTTGACATTCAACCCTCACCAGAAGGTGTATTATTGACAGATGTTGTAAATCAAAGAGTAAGTGAGTGGTCTCGAAAAGGGGAATGGACACAAAATATTGACCTAGAGAATGTGACTCCCTCAAGACTGGCAACGTGTAAAGATGGATCGTTTTATGTGCTATTGGAGAATCATCATATCAAAGGCATGTTAGCCTATGTTGACTCCAATCATACCATACGATCACATTTTCAGCGAGTCTCACGCTTTCATGAGTCGTCAATTTTTCATCGTGATGGAGCAATCGTGTGTGCTCAAAATCACCTAGTATTTGGAGCTTTTTACTTTGATTATTTACGAAGCTATGCACCTGATGGTACTCTTCGATGGAGTCGTACTCTCATGGGATTTGAAAAAAATGAGAAGCTACTTGTGCAGGGTGAAAATGACTTAGGTCGCTATTTTACAATCAATCCAAAGGCTAGGCGGTCCATCGGTAATATTCATTCGGTTCAAAATGATTTATGGGTCTCATTTTCAGGTCGAACGGATGGGTTGATGACTAGAATAGATGTATATGACAATCAAACGGGTGACTATGTTCACTCAATTCGAACAGGCGAGGTGTTTAGTGAGTTTGTGGTCGGGAGTGAGGGGGTTTTCCTTCATTATGTCGATGAGGATTCTGAATCGACACATGTGATTCGCTATAAGCTACCAAGTAGCTATCAATATGGTGCGTCCGTTTGGGGGAATACCTCTTCAAACCCATGAGGTGGCTGATCAAGACTCCACATTTCAAAATAGAATTGACGTTCTGATCGCATTCGCTTGGCGTTAATACTAAACAATCGAGTGGGTGTTTGTTCAGGATCGGAGAATGAGAGCTCTTTCATGAAGGCAAATAGGTCACCATAGATATTCCTCGGAGTATACATTTGTACATCATAGCCATGATGGGACTGCTCTTTGAATAATACCGTATGACCTTTTTGGAGCTGATCTCCAAGTAGGGTGCGATGTTTCGTTGGCTCTTCTCCGCTGGTGATACTCATGGAACGTAGTATGTCTGGATCTACTTCTGTGCCAACAGGGGAAAGTATCAAACACTGGCCGTGGTAAAGGGATTGAAACGCCTTGAACATGGATGATTGTGAACCTCTCGTTGTCCACCGACTGACATCCCCAAAATAATCCTCAAGACCTTGGAAAAAGGTTTCGATAAAAGGATAGATGCTCAGCCCAAAGTGTTCTGCATCTACCTTTGTTGAGCTAAAATAAAACCTTGAATAGGTAGGATCGGGAGCTAAAAAGTCTTCTAGGGTGCGATCCGAGTGTGTGGAATGAGATGGTTCATCCCCCGTTTGTGAAAGTGGGGGATGAATCAAATCATTAAGTCTCAAGTCATGGTCAAAAATCCACTTGAGTATATACATAGACTTAAATCATGCTGGCAATGACAAGTGCCACAACAGACATAAGTTTGATCAAGATGTTGAGTGAAGGTCCAGATGTATCCTTGAATGGATCACCAACCGTATCCCCAACAACAGCTGCTTTATGAGGTTCAGAACCCTTGTAATACATCTCGCCATTGATCTCGACACCTTCTTCGACCATTTTCTTGGCATTATCCCATGCACCACCTGCATTAGACTGGAATAGCGCCATCAAAACACCAGAAGCTGTTACACCTGCAAGAAGTCCACCAAGCATTTCGGCTCCACCTAGGAACCCAAAAGCAACAGGAACAGCTACAGCAAGTAATCCAGGAAGGACCATCTCACGGATAGAAGCAGTTGTGGAAATCTCAACGCATTTTGCATACTCAGCTTTTCCATCAGCTGCATCAAAGACCTTGCGATCTGCAGCACTCCACGCATCCATTTCTTTGCCTTCGTTTTTCTTCATGACATCTAAAGCTGCACGAAGTTCTGGAATCGTATTAAACTGACGACGAACCTCTTCAATCATAGACATTGCTGCACGACCTACAGCCTGCATCGAAAGTGCAGAGAAGAGGAATGGCAACATTGCACCTACAAATAGAGAGGCCATCACACTAGGATTGGTGATCGAAATAGATACGAGTGGATTGTCTGGATTTGCGATGTTGTAGGAAGTAATGAAAGCTGAGAACAACGCCAAAGCTGTCAATGCAGCAGATCCAATGGCAAACCCTTTTCCAATGGCAGCAGTTGTATTTCCAACAGCATCCAATTTATCAGTACGCTGTCGAACTTCTTTTGGCAGTTCAGCCATTTCAGCAATACCACCAGCATTATCTGAGATAGGACCATACGCATCAACAGCCAACTGCACCCCAGTATTTGATAGCATACCAACAGCCGCAATTGCAATCCCGTAAAGCCCTGCAAAGTGGTAAGCACCTAAAATTGCAGCTGCTATGATGATGATAGGGATTGCAGTAGAGATCATCCCAACACCAAGTCCGGCAATGATATTTGTTGCAGATCCAGTTACGGACTGACGTACGATAGAAAGCACAGGACGAGTCCCAGTACCTGTGTAATACTCTGTAATTAATCCAATCGAAAGTCCTGCACCTAGACCAAACAATGTAGCCCAAAAGACACCTAGAGCACTGTACTCCTTGCCATTAAATGTCCATTCAGCGGGTAGTAGCCATGTAATGAGGAAAAACGAGGCAACAAGCATGATGATTGCTGAGGAAAACTCACCAATGTTTAGTGCTTTTTGTGGATTTCCACCCTCTTTCACACGTACAAAGAAGGTTCCAATGATGGACGTAACAATTCCAACTCCCGCTAGAATCATTGGTAGGATAACAGCATTCAAGCCTCCAAAGTCAACGCTTTCAGCGAAGCTAGGCACAACCATAAAGGCAGCTCCTAATACCATGGCACCGATGATCGAACCTACATAGGACTCAAAAAGATCGGCGCCCATTCCGGCAACGTCACCAACATTATCACCAACATTATCGGCAATTGTGGCTGGATTGAGTGGGTGATCTTCAGGAATACCAGCTTCAACTTTCCCCACAAGGTCAGCTCCTACATCGGCAGCTTTGGTATAAATACCACCACCAACACGGGCAAAAAGGGCGATGGAAGATGCTCCAAAAGAGAAACTAGTGATAACAGTAAGCACCTTATTAACTCCATCTACCTCGAGGCCAAACATATTCTGATAGAGGAAAAATAGACTTCCAAGACCAAGTAGACCGAGACCTACAACACCAAGTCCCATTACAGAGCCACCTGCAAAGGCAACATTAAGGCCTGCGCCCAGACTTGTACGGGCTGCGTGTGTCGTTCGTACGTTTGCCTTAGTCGCAACTCGCATTCCAATGAATCCAGCGAGACCTGAACATACAGCACCCACAATAAATGAAAGGGCGACAAAAGGTGAAGAGGTTTCAGCGTCGGCAGAGAATCCGAGTAGCGCGGCTACCAACACCACGAAAATTGCCAAGATTCGATATTCCGCTTTGAGGAATGCCATGGCCCCTTGTGTAATGCTTTCTGCAATACGAGCCATTTTGTCTGTTCCAACCTCTTGCTTGGCTACCCACTGGCTTTTGATTGCCGTGAACAGCAAGGCTAGGATACCTGCTGCAGGTATCAGAGAGATGAGTGTGATTAACATGAGTTTATGTTTGAGTTTTTGGTTGTATAGTCTTCTTGTTAAAGTGGTTCATCGCCGTGGTTAGGTCTGCACGTATGTAGGTTGTTAAAGCGTCCACAGCTTGGTCGATGCTTTGTTCCACAACCTCTTTTTCGGCGGAAGAAAATCTCGAAAGCACATATTCCACCTGCATTCCACGAGGAAAATCATTCCCAATCCCAAAGCGTAGTCTTGGGAATTCTCTTGACCCTGTTTGGTCAATGATGTCTTGAACACCATTGTGTCCACCAGCGCTTCCATTTTGTTTCATTCGGATGTCGCCAAGAGGGAGATTTAAATCGTCATAACAGACAATCATTTCCTCCAATCTGCTTTGAGAATGAGCAAGAGCTTTGGTTACAGCGCTACCACTTCGATTCATGAACGTCATCGGCTTCATGACCAGAAATGATTGACCTTTGAAACGACATTCCACCATCTCATAGGTCCCACTTTTGGATATCTCACCCTGACCATATTGATCAATCAGGGCATCGGCAATATCGAACCCAACATTGTGACGGGTGTCCCAATATGCATTGCCTGGATTGCCGAGTCCTGTGATCATTTTCATTGTCAAGATGTCATGAAGAGTGTCATCAAATGGGAAGAGGCCTTCCTTTCAATGACATTCATGAGTGTGTTATGACTCGTTGCTTTCGTCAGAGCTACCTGAGTCTGCAGAGTCTGAGCTCCCACCTTCATTGCCATCTGCTGCCCCTTCTGCTGCTTCACCTTCTTCCTCTTCAAGCTCTGCAGCAGCATCAACGAGTGCTCCTTTTGGCGGTTTAATAACAACAATAGTACGAGTAGTTGCATCCAATGGAATGATACCATCCATTTCCACATCAGAAACCCTCATTGTATCGCCAATTTGTAGGTGGCTTACGTCGAGTGAAAAATCTGCGGGAATTTTCTCAGGTAGCACCTTGATGCGCATGATTTTGAGGGGTTGGAACATGCGTCCACCACCTTCAAGTACTCCTCGTGGAGTCCCAATTAAACGAATAGGTACACGTAAACTTACTGGATGAGAATCACTGAGAACATAGAAATCAGCATGCAAAGGCTTATCCGTGATTGGATCAAACTCCACATTTTTCAATAGGGTTCTGTAATTCTGACCGTCAATGGTAATGTCTTGCAGTTTTGTTGTAGGCACGGACAGAATTTTTTCCAAAGCGATCTCATCGACCGAAAAGTGGATATTATCTGTGACGTTTGGGCCATACAAAACAGCAGGAACTCGTCTAGTTGCACGTAGTTCGGACGCTGATTTACGTCCAAGCTCGCGCTTGATTCCTTCTAATTTTGTTACTTCCGGAGGCGTCATGATTGAATTGTTTTGTTAGTAGATAATCAGTGAATCGTGATGGATTTTAGTCATTAAACAATGCACTGATGGTGTCATTCGTGTGAATCCGTTGGATGGCTTCAGCGAATATGGCAGCCACACTCAGCACTTTAAGCTTGCTTGAGGGGCGAGATAATGGAACCGTATCGGTTACCAGCATCATATCGATGGGTGAGTCCTCGATTCTTTGAAACGCAGGACCTGAAAGAATAGGGTGTGTGCAGGCTGCTTGTATGCTTAGAGCACCACGCTCCTTTAATGCAACAGCAGCATTTGTAATCGTTCCAGCTGTATCGATGAGATCGTCCACGATGAGTACGTTTTTTCCTTCAACGTCCCCAATGATGTTCATCACTTCTGCAACATTTTGTGCAGGACGTCGCTTATCAATAAATGCTAATGTTGCACCCAAACGTTTCGAATAAGAGCGAGCCATTTTTAATGAGCCTACATCTGGAGCGACTACCACAAGGTTCTCGATGGGATTGGCCGTGAAATAATCGATAAACACTCGACTGGCATATAAGTGATCCAAAGGGATGTCAAAAAACCCCTGAATTTGAGCGGCATGTAGATCCATGGTTAATACTCGATCAGCCCCTGCCTCTGCAATTAAGTTAGCCATTAGTTTGGCTGCAATGGATACCCTTGGTTGGTCTTTTCTGTCTTGACGAGCATATCCAAAATAGGGTATTACAGCAGTAACTCTTCTTACAGACGCCCTTTTAGCAGCATCAAGCATAAGTAACAATTCAAAAATATTGTCACTTGGTGGCGGGGTAGATTGTATGATGTATATATCCTCACCACGAATACTTTGTTCAAACTTGATGTAGAGCTCACCGTCCGAAAAAGATTTGATGGTTACATCACCGAGTGATGCACCATAGTGCTCAGCAATAGCACGCCCTAGAGCTTGATTGCTTCGTCCCGCAAAGATGGCGAGTGGTGATTCCAAGAATACCCCGTACGCATCAGGTAAGTTTCAATTGAGCTTGGGACACTAGCTCCAAGCATGAGATGTAGTTGCCCGGGGAGGACTCGAACCCCCACATACTGGACCAAAACCAGCTGTCCTGCCATTAGACGACCGGGCAAAGTCCGAATTTCTGACAGAACATTAAATATAAAGACGTCCGATTCGGAAATCAACTAAGAGTGTATAGCTTCTCGTTGCTAAGATGTCCAACCAATGGTTACCTTTCTATGATCATGGGTGCTTACAAACGTTGTTCCACATGTGCACTCTGCATTCGTAAAAGAATATTATGGAGCCTTGTCGTCCACTTAGGGAAAAACATGTAGAAGGAAGCGTTTTCTTTGCGGGTGTTCTTTTTTCCCTCCTAATGCTGGTATCGATTTCCCCAGTGTCAGCACAACAATCGATTGTTTTCCCAGACACTCTTAAGGGTGGTGAATTTTCATGGGCAGGTGGGGTTAATGGTACACAAGCAAGTTATCGTAACTGGTCCAAAGGGGGTGTCAATACTGTGGCAATAACAGGTGAATCCAATGCACTGTATCTATACCGTAACGAGCGCTTTCAGTATGGATCGAGACTGATTTTGAAATATGGGTATGCGCGACTTGAAAATACGGGAGGTCGCAAAACGGAGGATCTCATCGAGTTTAGGCATCGATTTCTTTACAGCTTGAGCCCAGACAATCGTAAAATTAATGTTTTTGCAAACTTGATGGTGTCAACTCAGTTTAATGAGGGGTACAAATATGCCAGTGACCCAAATACCCCAGATGAACTTGTGTCGTCATGGTTGTCTCCACTGGTTTTCACCGAGAACGCTGGCCTTGCGATGACTACGGGGCAATATTCGCTGGAAGTTGGATTGGGATTGAAACAAACCTATGTACGTCGCGCCTCCATTGGTTCTCGCTATGGGTTAACGGGTACAGATAAAGTTCGCAATGAAGGAGGAGTCACTTTGGGTCTTGTCTATAAGGAAGAGCTTATGGAGAATGTGCAATACATCGGAAACCTTGATACATTTACTTCGCTAGTAGAACCGTTTAATCAAACGGATGTGAACCTTAGCAATAAGTTTATCGGGCGTATAAACTCGTACTTGCGTACAACGTTTCAATTTGACCTTGTGTACGACAGAGATTTTAGCCCAGATATTCAAGTGAGCCAGGTGCTTTCTGCAGGGATCGCATTAGAACTATAGAACCCAAAAGGGTAATAGGAGATGACATGGAGCTATATGAGTATTCCCAATTTTTACCTCTTCTAGAAAAACATCTTAAAGAATTAGATGGGTGGAGAGGCAAATTTGGCCCAGATCCGACTCCACTTCCTGTGGATATCGATCACATGGATGAGGTCATGGGTCAGCTGGTCGAGCGTCTCAAGATGAATTTTCCTATGCATCACTCACGATACATAGGGCAGATGATAAAACCACCACATCCCATTGCATGGGCATCCTATGCTCTTGCAATGACCGTAAACCCCAATAATCACTCTGATGAATGTGGTTTGCCAACCTCCAATATGGAGAGAGAAATCATGAAGGACATGGCCAACATGGTTGGCTACGGATCCACCTATTTAGGGCATCTAACTTCTGGCGGAACCATAGCGAATTTGGAGGCGCTCTGGGTCGGGCGTGAGCTTCACCCAGGAAAAGCCATCGCTGCTAGTAAAAATTCACACTACACACATCCTAGAATGAGTAAACTCTTGGGCCTTGAGTTCATAGAGCTAGGATTAGCAGAAGATGGATATCTAGATCTTGACGAATTTCGTGCCCATGCGGATAAGATTGGAACATTGGTTGTGTCGATGGGATCGACAGGTCACGGAAAGGTTGAACCGCTCGACAAAATTCTCCCCATCGCTCGCGAGTATGGTGTTCGTATTCATGTTGATGCAGCATATGGAGGTTTTTTCGGTCTTATTTCAGGAGATTTAGGAATTCGACGAGAACCATGGTTAGCGGTTGCTGAGAGTGATAGTATTGTGATTGATCCTCACAAACATGGACTCCAACCCTACGGTTGTGGTAGCATCTTGTTCAAGGATCCAAGTGTTTCAAGAGTTTATGATCATGACTCACCTTACACCTATTTCATGCCTTCGGACTTGCATCTTGGAGAGATTACTCTGGAATGTTCTCGTCCAGGTCAAGTAAGTGCTGCGTTCTGGGCGACTATTCAACTTTTACCCTTACAAAGAGAAAAAGGGATTGGGGATTATCTCAAATGTAGCCGTCAATATGCACTCGATTTTTGTGAGGAGATTGCCGCTCAGGAAGATCGATATCGTTTGTACATGGACCCTGATTTAGACATAGTGACATGGATGGTTGTGCCAGAGGAGAAGACCACGTCAGCATGTAGTGCAGCGAATCGAGCATGGTTCCAAAACAAAATGGACGATCCTGAGAACCCTCTATTTGTATCGATGCTCAAAGTCAGTGGAGAGTATTTTGGCAGAAGACACCCAGATTTTGTGGTGGACTCAGACCAAGTAGAAATTATGCGAAGCGTATTCATAAAGCCTCAACATGCAAATATTATAGGCAAGATATTTGCTAACGACTCACACCCACAGGTATCGTAATTGACACGGGCTTAGCTCGAGTGCTACCATAAGCTCGTACGTGTACAAGGTATAATCCAGCAGGTACGAGGACACCATCGTTCGTCCACCCTTTCCAGTAGAGGACACCGTGAGAACCAGCTAGTTGGCCTCTAGAAAGATAGTTGATTGGAACCCCTTGGATCGTAAATATTGATGTATCTATGAGATAATCTGGGGCTTTGAGTTGATATTGAATGCGTAAAATATCATCCACACCATCTTGATTTGGAGTAAATGGGTCAGGTGATAGCTGGACCCATTCATCTTTCAGGGGATCCTCTTGATGAATGGTGGTATGATTCCTCTGGCCAGGAGTCCCACCACTAGGATGGCCACTTGATACCCAGTGACCAGGATTCCATCCATCCAGATAGATTATAGCGCGTTGATTTTCTTGTGTTGATGCAGGCCTAGTTGCCAGGCGTTCTAATGCGATACCTCTCGTGGAGGGAAGTAGTGGGTGGTGACTCACGTCTGAGAGTCGAACTGAATCCATCACTTGTGGCAGTCGATCTCCATAACGAACAGCCAGTACAACATGGTTTTCTGTAGTGCGAAAGCCCATAGTCTTCCCATCCACTCGCCAAAATGGGATCGATAAAGGCAATTCAGGATGTGAATTGACAATACGTGTCGAAGACATGTCTAAAAAAGAGTCATTCGGTTCAGGAAACACCATCCCAAAAGAATAGGGTGGAAGGATGTGGGCTGTAAAGTCGTCGGCCCTGAGACATGAAATGCAATACGTCTCTTTCCATGAGGCACCCCCGTCCTCCTTCCATCCTAAATGGTACTCGAGGGAGGGAACCCACAGCCATTCATCAGTCGAATTCCATATTTCGAGATACTGTGATTGATTGGGTCTTCCATCGTAATCATCGTCTATAGGTCTGAGCATTGCTTCTGTCATAACAATCTCTGCTGACGTTGGAAATCTAGCAGGTGGTGGTGCCTCGACATCCAGTGCTCGATTTCCTGTCCAATCTTGTAACCGCTCAACGCTCAAAGGGTCACTTAATGGGTTCCAGTTTGACATCTTCGCGATGGGAACTGACCACAGCTGGTCGCTGAGGTATGATGCCGAAGCGCTAGATTGAGGGCTTCTTACAAGGATCACTTGCTGATCCAAATCTTCTGACACGACAATAAAAAGCGTATCAGGCATGGTAACTCCATAAAAGAGCCCCTCAATAAATGGAGCCTCAGAGTCTATTTCTACCGAGGGTGGCACCTTGCCATGGACAAACGTCATGTCATCAAGTGTAGTCGCATCTTTCCTGGTCGATGTATATCGAAATCGTATCCCAAAAAACCGAGCCTGGGTATGGATAGAGTCAACCGCCTCTACCACGGTTCCAGAGCCAAATCCAGGTGTGCGTGCAGAGGATAAATCGTCAATCTTAAGTGACCATTGAAAGGTTTCATCTCGAGTCACAGTCACTCGATATACTCCTTCTCGAACCTCTAGAGGATGGCTTAAAAGGGGAAAGATTTCACCGCCATCCATTCGAAACAACGTGAATGTCCGATCGGCTGCAGGACCACCGGTGGTAATTCCATACCCATTAAGCCTATCTCTAGAGACCGAATCATCCACGAATAGCATAATATGGTGTCGATTTACGGAGGAGCTTACAAATGTTTGCTCAAGAAGAAGACTCCATGTCCCAAACGCACTTTTTTGACGACGAAATAGAACCGACTGCCCTGCTTCATCAGCATTGAGTTGTAAGGCAGATGGGCCTCGAGCGCTGGGAAGGGTTGCTTGTACAATGTTAAAATGGGTAAGATCACCAAGCCACACATCCTCGTTGGGCCAGTCTCCATTGTCAAATGTGTGGGACCAATTCTTCTCGTCAAGAGTCGTTGTTTGCCCTATTGCGAAATCAAGGCCTAGACTCCATGACAATAATCCACACCAAAGCGCAATGCTAAGCCTTGTCGATAGATGTCGGCAAAAAAGAAACCAGCAGCCTGGGCTACCCACCCAGACTACTGCATGAAGGAAGTACCAGGTTCGACGAACCTGGATGTTTTGATCGTTGTGTACCATCGTTCATTACAGAACGACGACGCACCCATTCCTTACAAATTATTTGCATGCAGCGTCAGAATTTCTGCATTGAGTATCGCACAACCAGCAGCGCCCCGAATGGTATTATGCCCCAAAGCCATGAGCGAAATTCCCAAGGGCCCTTCCCCACGAATTTTTCCTACATGCACCCTCATTCCCTCTGCTTCATCTTCTACCAATCGAGGTTGTGGCTGCATTGGATCATTGTGCACCTTCAGAACTGGGGAACTTGCACTTGGGCACCCTTCCATCCAAGAAGGGAGTTCAAAGGAGCTTAACAATGAAGATATCACATCAGGTGAAGGTGTTTCCCCATCAAAGCCTAGACTTATACTTAGCAAATGACCATTGCGGACAGGAACCCTTACAGCTGTAGATCGGATGGCCAAATCCTGTCCCAAGATTTTGCTTGGCTCTGCTTCAATTTTGGGCTCCTCTCCTTCGATGTGTGGAAGGATATTACCTGTACTATCCATTGCCGATACTCCAGGGTACCCAGCACCAGATAGGGCTTGCATCGAAGTCACATGAACGGATGATAGTGCAAACTCATCCAAAATAGGTTTCAAGACCATCACAAGCGGAATCACCACACAGTTTGGATTGGTCACCAACCTTCCAGCCCATGGTTGTGAGATGGTTAACAACTCTCCACCATTGACCTCGGGCACGATCAAAGGGACCTCGGGATGCATACGAAACGCACTTGCATTGGAAACGACGGTAAAACCAGCCTCGGCAAAGGCTCGCTCGGTATCGGCTGCAACAGAAGAATCCAATCCCGAAAAAACAAGATCTACCCCTTCAAAAGCCTCTGGAACACATGATTGAACGGTCAATTCAGCAATACTGGCTGGCATGAGTGTGTCCATTCTCCAGGTCACTGCCTCCTCATAACGCTTCCCTGCAGATGCATCTGATGCTCCCACAATGGTTACATCATACCATGGGTGATGTTCAAGCATACGACAAAACATTTGCCCAACGGCGCCTGTAGCTCCCAAGACTCCTACTTTAGAAGGTTTCATTTTGCCTATCTTCTACTGTGTTAATCATAATCAGTTGAGTATAAGGCTTTTTTATGTCGATCGAACACCTTCAACAACTCGATAAAATCGTTTCATTAAGCAAGTCAAGAGGGTTTATTTACCCTTCCTCTGAGATTTATGGTGGCCTTGGAGCCGTCTATGACTATGGACCGATGGGCGTTGAATTGCGTCGAAACATCCGTGACCAATGGTGGAAATCCATGACGCGGAAACATCCTAACATTGTAGGACTCGATGCATCCATTTTTATGCACCCCAAAGTTTGGGAAGCCAGTGGTCACGTCGACGGATTTAATGACCCCATGATTGACGATAAACAATCTAAAAAACGGTATCGGGCGGACCACCTGATTGAGGGGTTGATTGCAAAACTGGAAAAAGATGGCAAGTCAGACAAAGCAGCAACAGTCCAAGAGGCGTTAGATACAGCGGGTTCTCGCGAAGGGTTATGTGAAGACTTGGAAGCCATTATCCATGAATATGAGATAAAGTCACCCGATTCAGGGGCGTTTGATTGGACACCTGTACGTCAATTTAATTTGATGTTTAAAACCCAGTTTGGTGCAGTAGCCGCTGCAGGAGATAATGATGGGATTTATCTACGACCTGAGACCGCCCAAGGGATTTTTGTCAATATGAAAAATGTGATGGATACCAGCCGTGTCTCCATCCCCTTCGGAATTGCCCAAATTGGAAAAGCATTTCGTAACGAAGTTGTGGCAAGGCAGTTTGTCTTTAGGATGCGAGAGTTTGAGCAAATGGAAATGCAATACTTTGTGGCTCCTGGAACGGATGAAGATGCATATAACGAGTGGCTTGAAAAGCGTATGGCATGGCATATTGGTCTTGGAATCCGTCAAGAGCATTTACGCATTGCCCCTCATCCTGACGATAAATTGGCACATTACGCGCGTGCAGCAGCCGATATCCATTATCATTTTCCAATTGGCTGGCAAGAGGTTGAGGGAGTTCATAATCGGACCGATTTTGATATGACTCGTCACCAGGAGTTTTCTGGCAAGAAAATGGAAGTTTTTGATCCAACTACACAGTCTAAGTTTATCCCTTATGTTATCGAAACATCGATTGGTCTGGATCGCTGTATGTTGATGGTTTTGTGTGATGCATACCGTGAGGAAGAAGTTGAGGGAGAGGTTCGAACTGTACTGAAAATGCACCCTGCGTTAGCTCCTATTCAAGTAGGTATTTTCCCGCTCGTCAAGAAGCCAGAATTACAAGAGGTAGCAGCCAAATTAGAAACAGAACTTAGCGAGCATTTTTCCGTCTTGAATGATGTAAGTGGATCCATTGGTAAGCGCTATCGAAGATTGGATGAGATAGGGACTCCATATTGCGTGACAGTCGATTTTGATGGCCTTGAGGATCAGACTGTGACCATACGTGATCGTGACTCGATGCAACAAACACGAGTGTCTATCGATCAGCTTTCGGCTACATTGCGACAGAAGATGGAAACCTGGAAGCCTGAATCATCGTAACACTAAACGATGTGGCATTAGTATATGGTCATGTGTCCATGTACTATAACCTCGATAATACTATGCCGATACCATTGTGGAAATGACTCTACCCATTTAGAATGTTTGGAAATGTGACCACATTGCGTAGATTTCCACACTAACTAGTTTACAATAGCTTAACCTCTCTCATTATGAAACGACATATGACCCGTTCCTCACTTATTTGGGGAGTGGCACTACTCTTTGTAGCTCAAGGATGTTCGATGTTTAACATCTCTGTTGATAAAACAGAAAATACATCTATGACTGCTCCTTCCTCACGTTCTGCCGATAAGGGTGGGATGAAGGCGTACGACAAAGTGATTACCGATGACATGGAGACCGATGAAGGTCTATTCCACGTTCACACCAAGGATGATGAATATTATTATGAGATTCCAGAAGAGATGCTGGGAAGAGACATGCTTCTTGTTTCTCGAATCGCTCGAACTGCATCGAGTATAGGGTATGGAGGAGAAAAGAATAACACTCAGGTTGTCGTTTGGGAGAAGAAAGGTGATAAAGTGTTTTTAAGACGCAAGTCCTACGAGAACACAGCAAGTGAAGATCAGCCGATTTTCAAGGCGGTTCAAAACTCTCACCTAGAGCCTATTATTCTGAGTTTTGATATTGAATCGCTCGGTAGAGACAGCTCTGGAGTGGTAATCAATGCGACCCCATTATTTGCAACAGATGTTCCAGCGATTGGCCTGCAAGAAGGTCGTCGTAGAGCCTATCAGGTTCGTCGCCTTGACAGTGATCGTAGCTATATTGAGAGCATTCGTAGTTACCCAGAAAACGTTGAAGCTCGTCATGTAATGACCTATGATGCCGGAAATCCTCCGTCAAATAGTGACATCGGAAGCATCACGTTAGAAGTGAATCACAGTATGGTTTTACTTCCAGAGGAACCCTATCAGTCTCGTAAAACAGATGCACGTGTTGGGTATTTCTCTGTGTCAATGACTGATTATGGTCTCGACAATCAAAAAGCTGAGGAAGTAAGTTATATCACGCGATGGAAATTGGTTCCAAAAGATCCAGAAGCGTATATGCGTGGTGAGCTTGTCGAACCGGTTGAGCCTATTGTCTACTACATCGACCCTGCGACCCCTGAGAAATGGCGTCCCTACCTAAAGCAAGGGGTGGATGATTGGCAAAAAGCCTTTGAAGCGGCTGGATTTAAGAACGCAATTATGGCAAAGGATCCTCCATCACCAGAGGAAGATCCAGAATTTAGCCCTGAAGACGTTCGCTATAGTGTGATTCGCTATTTCGCATCACCTGTACAAAATGCGTATGGTCCCCATGTACATGACCCGCGCTCGGGACAAATTCTCGAAAGCGATATCGGATGGTACCATAATGTGATGAACCTTCTTCGCAACTGGTATTTTGTACAAACTGCAGCCGCCAACCCTGAGGCTCGTGGCGCTGAGTTTGACGATGCTGTCATGGGCGAGTTAATTCGTTTTGTATCTGCTCATGAAGTGGGTCATACAATTGGGTTACCTCACAATTACGGCTCTAGTTACGCTTATCCTGTGGATTCCTTGCGCTCACCTTCTTTTACGAGCACTCATGGAACAGCGCCAACGCTTATGGATTATGCACGGTTCAACTACATCGCACAGCCGGGCGACGGTGTGACTCAATTCCATCCACAAATTGGTGAATATGATGAGTGGTCTGTGAAATGGGGCTACACATGGTTTGGTGATATGTCACTTGAGGAGCAAAAGGAAATACTCGACGGATGGGTTGAGGAAAGAGCGGATGACCCACGTTTCTTCTATGGCCGTCAAACAGGCTCAAAAATTGACCCACGCTCTCAAAATGAGGACTTGGGGAATGATGCTATGTATGCCTCAGAATTAGGACTCAAAAACCTTGAGGTCATCATTGAGAATCTCAACGATTGGACAACCGATGAGCGTGATACCTACGAGGACCTTGAAGAGCTTTATGGTCAAATCATTACTCAATGGGGACGTTACATGGGGCATGTATTGGCCAACGTGGGAGGTGTGTACGAAAATGATAAAGTCAAAGGCCAAGAGGGTGTCGTCTATGAGCCAGTGGAAAGAGAGATTCAGGAACGTGCAGTTGATTTCCTAAACGAACATGCATTTAGCACGCCAACATGGGCACTCAATGAAGAACTCTTTGCACTATTTAATCAAGCTTCTGTGGTAGAAGCGTTTCGTGCGCGTCAGGCGAGTGTACTCACTCAAGTCATGGATCCACAGCGTTTAGCCCGCTTAATAGACTATGAGCGACGTTCTGAGGGAACTTACACAGCTATGGAGTTAATGGATGAGGTACGTGGTGGAGTCTTTAGTGAACTCAGCCGTGGTCGTGCAGTCGATGTGCATCGAAGAGCACTACAACGTGCATTTGTTGAGCATATGGAAGAACTAATGACTGAAGAAGTACCCTCAATTCCAGCTGCTTTCCGAGCTTTCTTTGGGTATACACCAATTGATGTGAGTCAATCTGATATCCGTCCTTTGGTTCGTGAGCAGTTAACGACATTGAAGTCTCAGGTAGATCGTGCATCATCCAATACGGGAGATCGTATGACACGTGCGCATCTTAACGATTTATCAGAGCGTATTGACCTAATTCTTAATCCTGACTGATTGGAGGATTAACGACGCGTGAAACGAATTGTTCTTGCCCTCAAGGGGTTTTTAATGGGGGCAGCGGACATTGTACCGGGTGTAAGTGGTGGTACTATGGCCCTGATCACGGGCATCTATGTACCACTTCTTGCAGCCATAAAGTCGTTTAATCTTGCTCTTGTTCAAGATCTTGTCAAATTGCGCTGGGCGGATGCTTTTCGTCGCGTAGATTGGGTCTTTCTTGGATTACTAGGTACGGGAATCCTTTCGGCGATTGCTTTTTTTACGAAGGTATTCCCATTACCACGGTACATGATGAGTCACCCCGAACTTGTCTACGGAGTCTTTTTTGGACTCATTGTTGGTTCCATTGCGATCATTTTACTTGGGATTCCTCGCCATGAACGTAGGTGGTGGCATACCTTTTTTGTAGTAGGGGGTGCAGCTTTTGGGGGCTTTGTTGTGACAGCTGTTCCGGCAGACACACCTGATGAGATGTGGTTCCTATTCTTGAGTGGATCCGTGGCTATTTGCGCGATGATCCTGCCAGGGATTTCTGGGTCATATATCTTGTTGGTGCTCAAAAAATATGAGTTTATCCTATCCAAGATCGGAGATCTAGGTGGCCCCTTTACCATGGATGCACTGGCAGCGTTAATTCCTTTTGGTTTAGGAGCGGCACTTGGACTTGCGCTATTTGCTCGATTCCTGAGCTGGCTTCTTCAGCGGGCCCACCATCCCACCATGATGACATTGATTGGGTTTCTAATTGGCTCTTTAATTGTGCTTTGGCCTTGGCAAGAAAGAACGATTACCGAAACTGTAGAGGAAACCTTTACGATATCTGCTGATGATCCATTGGTAGAAGAACTCTCCACGCAGGAGATGGATCCATTTGCAATGACCTTTCGACGTATAGTTCCAAATGTGGATGACGCCTCAGGTGACTCACAAGAATACTTGTCGGAAGAAAACCAAGAGGTACCAGTCCAAAATCAGTCAACGGTTCAAGTAGAAGAGGTCTCTAGAAAAATGACTGCTTCAGACCCATTTTGGCCTACAGGTCAATCAAAGCCTTGGCAAGGGCTTGGAGGTTTTCTGGCAGGT